>DLRW01000058.1 GCA_002501205.1 Flavobacteriales bacterium UBA7878 | reverse complement strand
CCTACGCGGCTACAGGATCAGCCTTTGTGGTGCCTTCGGCCATGGCCAAAGCGGGTGTGTCTGCCATGACTCGTTCTTTGGCGGTAGAGTGGGCTCGTCATGGAATTCGATTTAATGCCATAGCTCCTGGGCCTTTTCCAACCGAGGGAGCTTGGAGTCGATTATTGCCGGGTGATATTCCGGATATGCTGAAATTAGAGAATCAAGTGCCTCTGAAGCGTGCGGGTAACCTTCAGGAATTGGCCAATTTGGCGGCCTATTTAGTAAGCGATTTTGCCGGCTATATGAATGGTGAGATTGTGACTATCGATGGCGGTGAATGGCTATTAGGTGCCGGGGAGTTAAACTTTTTAGAAGCTGTTCCAGATGAAATGTGGGATTGGATTGGTGAAGCAACCCGTAAAGGGAAATAAGCTTTTCATCATTTTACTATGCGGACTATTAGCTGCCTGTAAAACGGGAGTGCGCGAACCGGAAACCTTTGATTGGCAAGGGCATCGCGGAGCGCGAGGTGAAGCACCGGAAAACAGTATTCCCGCCATGCTTCGAGCTTTGCAAGAAGGGGTGAAAACCCTGGAAATGGATGTGGTTCTTAGCAAGGACTCGGTAGTCTTACTTTCGCATGAGCCCTGGTTTAATACCGATATCTGCCTGGATGCAAAGGGTCAGGAATGGGCGGATTCTGCTGATCGGAATTTATTCCACTATGACTATTCAGAAATTGAGGCTTGTGATTGTGGGACTAAGCTTTATGATCGCTTTCCGGCTCAGGAGCATCTTAAAACGGCTAAGCCTCGATTGTTGGATGTGATCCTCGAAGCGGAAGAAGCGGCCTTGATGGTAAACCGAGAGGAGCCCTTTTACAATATTGAGATAAAATCGAAACCCGAATGGGATGCAGTGCATTATCCCAGTTTAGAGTATTACTGCGATCGGGTAATGGAAACTCTGGCCAAAGCCAATTTAGGAGACCGCCTGGTTATCCAAAGTTTTGATCCTCGGGCCTTACGCTATATGCATGAAAAATACCCTCAAGTTTCTTTGGCTTATCTGAGTGAAGATGGCGAACGTAGCCCGGCGGAGCAAATCAAGGAATTGGGTTTTGTGCCCGCCATTTACAGTTGTGAGTATTCGCTTTTAACTGAAGCTACCGTGAAGCAATTGCAGGCATCAGGGATGAAAGTAATTCCCTGGACGGTCAACGAAATTGCGGATGCTGAGAGATTAAAGGCTTGGGCTGTGGATGGGATAATAACCGATTATCCTGCTCGTATGATCAGCGCTTTAGGGACGCATTAATCGTATCTAGCTTTTCTTTAAAATCCTTAGCTCGATCATGATCGCCAATTCGGGTGCAAATAGCTTGCATTAACTCATAAACCTGGGCGGCATTACCCTGATTGAAGTGTTGGGACATCCATAGGATTAACAAAGACTCAGCTGCTTTTAGAGTAGTGTTGTCCAAATGTTTGCTGAGTAATTCTGCTTGCTGTAAGAGTGCTAATTCCTGTTCCTGGTGATCTGCCTTGCGGTAGTGTTGGTAGAAGTTCTGATGGGCCTCATCGTCCCAATTAAGGTGCTGGTACCAGTCGCTCATCTTAATTATTTATCCTTTGAAGTCCTTCCTTGGCAGGTTGATGTACGGGGAGTAATTCCAAGGTTTTAAGGTATTCCTTTCGAGCATTGATTACATCGCCCAGCATTTCGTAGGCATAGCCCTTACCATAATGGGCTTTGTAATTTTGATTGGGATTGGCCTTGATGCTTTTGCTGTAATAATCCAGGGCTTCATGATAGTCCTTAACCTTTACCGTGAAGATGTAACCCAAATTGTAAAAGCTATTGGCATCATTGGGGTTTAGTTGGGTAGCCTTTGTATAAGCTTCAATAGCGCGGTTGAGTTCATCAATATTCATATAATGAACACCTAATTTGTAATAGATCTCAGCATTGTTGGGTTCTAATTCTAAGATGCGCTTATAGTAATACTGAGCTAATGTGTCGCCTCGAGAGGCTAAGGTTACGCCTAATAGGTCGAGGGCTTCAACATTTTCTTGGTCTAAATCAGTGGCTTTTTGGAAATACTGCAGGGCCAGGTCAGTATCATGGCGAGAGTCGCGAGCAATAATCCCTTTGTAGAGATAGGCGGGAGCGAAATACTCGTCAATCTCAATAAGCTCATTGGCGTATTTCAAAGCCGGTTCAAAGTTTTGAATACTGGCATGCAGCTTCACTAAATTTAAGCGGCAATCGATATTCTCCGGGTCCACATTCGCACATTGGGTCCAACGGTTTCGGGCTTGTCTGCTTTGATTGCGAAGCATATTTAATTCACCCAGGTGAAGTAATAAGGGAGGGTAGGTAGAGTCTACATTAAAAGCTCTTTGAAAGTCGAGCCAGGCACCTTGCTGATCATTGCGCTGTAATTTTTCAAAACCTCTTTCCGATAGGGCTTCCAGATTATTGGGTTCTGCGGCAATTAGGGCATCCAGGCTATCCAGGCTTGATTTTGGTTTTGGGCTTTGGATCGCAGCCTCGGTACTGTCTGTGCTAGTGCCGGAGGTGTTAGTAGGGCTGGGGTTCTCATTATTACAGGCAAGCAAACTTAGGCTGGCCAAAAGGAGAATGCTTCTCGAAAATCTCATAATACGAAAGTAAGGAGGTCGACTGAATTATTATATCGGCTTTGGCAATGATTAGATGCAGAAAGTCTAAAGGGCTGCCTGTGGCTAAAATAAAAATGCCGCCCTGATAAAATCAAGACGGCAAAAGAGGTCAGAGGGCTGGCTTATTTAGCGGCCAGGCTCTCTTTAATTTTGTTTTCAATTTCATCTGCCAATTCGGGATTGTCTTCCAATAATTGACGAACGGCATCGCGACCCTGACCTAATTTGGTGTCGCCATAGCTAAACCAACTTCCGGATTTCTTCACGATTTCATGATCTACTCCGAGGTCTATGATTTCACCCACCTTGGAAATACCTTTTCCATAGAGGATGTCGAATTCCGCCTGACGGAAAGGAGGAGCCACTTTGTTCTTTACTACTTTCACACGAGCGCGGTTTCCGGTTACGCCTTCCGAATCTTTGATTTGAGAGATACGGCGGATATCCAAGCGTACTGAAGAGTAGAATTTAAGGGCATTACCACCGGTAGTAGTTTCGGGGTTGCCAAACATCACACCGATCTTTTCGCGTAATTGGTTAATGAAGATACAGCAGCAATTGGTCTTGCTAATAGTACCGGTTAATTTACGCAGGGCCTGAGACATCAAGCGGGCTTGAAGTCCCATTTTACTGTCGCCCATTTCACCTTCAATTTCACTT
>DLRW01000004.1 GCA_002501205.1 Flavobacteriales bacterium UBA7878 | reverse complement strand
TTTACCTGGTGAAGGTGAAAACCGAAGATCAAGAAGTGATCCGCAAAATGGTTCTACGCTAGTATTAGATTAAAATAGAATTAGCTGAAGGACCCTCGCCAAGCGGGGGTCCTTTTTTAAGCTTATGAATTTGGCTGACTTACTCTATAATATTCTTTCCCTGATTGGAGCCTTAGGCTTATTCATCTTCGGAATGAAGGTGATGAGTGAGGCTATTCAAAAATTCGCCGGGGCTCGATTGCGCAGAACCTTGCGTGCCATGACCTCTCATAAAAGTTGGGGGGTATTAACGGGTTTTGGGGTTACCGGAATTTTACAATCTTCATCGGCTACCACCGTCATGATTATCAGCTTTGTGAATGCGGGTTTAATAACCGTGGAGCATTCGGTGGGCTTAATCATGGGGGCTAATGTGGGTACTACGGTTACCGCTTGGTTAGTGTCGGTTTTAGGGATGGGGAAATTGTCTATTAGTCAGCTTTCATTGCCAATATTGGCTTTTGGCTTTCCCATGCTCTTTTTGGCTAAGGCTAAATTGCGCTTATATGGAGAGGCTATTTTCGGCTTCGCCATTCTGTTTATTGGCTTATCCTTTATGCGGGAGTCTATGCCCGCCTGGCAAGAGAATAGCTTCTTGCTAAACTTCTTACAGCAATACGAATTCCATCAAGGTGATTGGTTACAGAATGTGGGTGTAAGCTTCCTATTTGTTGGCCTGGGAATGCTGGCTACATTTTTATTACAGTCTTCCAGTGCTGCCATGGCCTTAACCCTGGTGTTTACGGCCAATGGTTTAATCTCTTTCCCTCTGGCTGCAGCTATAATTTTGGGGGAGAATATCGGAACTACCTTCACCGCAAATATTGCGGCAGTAGTTGGGAATGTGCATGCTAAACGTTCAGCGCGGACGCATTTCCTCTTTAACTTCTTTGGAGTGATCTGGGCGGTATTATTGATTGGACCATTTCTCAATGTAATTGCCTATCTCAGTGATTTGCTCTTTGGGGCAAACCCTATGGAAAATGATCAGGTTATTCCTTTGGCCTTAAGTTTATTCCACACCACTTTTAACCTGCTAAATCTCCTCATCTTCTATAACCTGGTGCAGTTTCTGGTTAAGGTGGCCACCAGGATGGTGCCCTCACGTAGCAGTGAAGATGAGCTTTTCAGTTTGGATTATATCGGCAGCAGCTTATTGGCCACGCCGGAGCTTTCCATGATTGAAGCCCGTAAAGAATTAGTGAAGTTCGCTGATCTGATTCGCAAGGCCTATAAGTTCATACCGCTTCTAATTACCGAAATGGACGAAAAGAAGCTGGAGTCTTACGTGGCCAAGCTTCAGAAGTATGAAGATATTTCGGATCGGATGGAAATGGAAATTTCCAATTACCTCAGTAAGGTGAGTCAGTCGGATTTAAGTGCCGAAGGATCGGGTCGTGTGCGGAGCATGTTGCATGTAGCGAATTATTTGGAGCGCATCGGTGACATCTATTTGGAGGTGAGTAGGAATCTTACCAATCGAAAGCAGCAAAAGGCTTATTTCACCCCGGAAATGCGTAATAGCGTAATGCAATTATCCGAATTGGTATCACGCAGTTTAGACCTGATGGTGAAAAATGTGGATGCGGAAGAAAATCAAAGTTTCTACGAGGAAGCTCGTAAGGTAGAGCGCAATGTGAACGAGCTTTTTAGTCGTTTAAAAAGCGATTATATCGATAAAGTGGAGAAGGGTAGATACCGCATTCAAAGCGGGATGTACTATTCGGATCTCTTAGCAGAAATGGAGCGCATTGTAGACCACGCTACCAATGTGAGCAGCGCTATTCACCAGAGCTATAAGTACTAATTTTTTATAGAGATGGACTTCCCGATAATACGGGAACTCTCATGCCCGGCTCGATCCACCAGCAAAAACTCAAATCGAATGGAATCGGTATTGTTTACCGGAAAATTCGCGTAGTCAAAAGGAGTGGTTATTTCGCCTTCCAGGGTTTTATTCTGCCCGGTAGGGGTAAGGTTGGGTAAAATATTGTGGAAAGGCAGGCAGCTGTCTTGAGGGTTTATTTCGCAGAATTCCCCATTTACCTGTTCGTAGTAGTAAATAAAGAGGTCGTAGCGTTCCAGAAAGCGGCTGTAATTAGCAAGGTCACAAGTGTCGGAGCTATTTTCGTCTTCGCGACCAATATCCCCATCACCATCGGTAAAGTAAACGGTAAGATCAATCACCCGGCGATTGTCGGCAGTATCGCCCAGGTAGCGAAAACTTGCCTTACGCCAGCTTAGGCTGGGGACATCACCAAATTTTTGATTTTGTTCGCAGGCAATGATCAGAAATAAACTGAGGCTCGCGAGGATAAGTATCTTTGTGAAGCGCATTAGCATATGTTTACAAACGTACAAGAAGCGAATAAAATTTCCGCTTACCAAGGTATAAAAGAGACGCTACGCTCGGGTGAAAAGTTGGAATTTGAAAAGGCCGCAATGGACTTATATCAAATTCAGTATGCTCATAATCCCGTTTATCAGCAATGGTGCAAATATGTGAAGGGGTCGCCTGATCAGGTGAAAGCTCTCGAGGATATTCCATTTTTACCCATCGATTTTTTTAAGCAAGAGCAGCTCAGCATTTTTAAAAGCAAAGCCCCACTGTATTTCCGTAGTTCCGGCACCGGAGGTTATGGCCAAAGTAAACATGCTGCCTATGATCCGGATTTTTACGACCTCCGTACCCAAAGAATTTTTGAGGCCAGTTATGGCCCTATTCAGGGCTTATGTGTTTTGGCGTTGTTGCCCGCTTATTTGGAGCGAGAAGGTTCTTCATTGGTGCGCATGGCTCAGCATTTTATTAATCTGAGTAGCGATCTCGACAGTGGATTTTATCTTCATGATTTAAAGGCTTTGGCAGAAAAGCTTAGCAGCAAGCAAGCGGAGGGTAAAAAGGTATTGTTACTAGGGGTGAGCTTTGCCCTTTGGGATTTGGCTGAGCAATTTCCGCAGGATTTATCCGGTCAAATTATCATGGAAACCGGGGGGATGAAAGGGCGTCGCAAAGAATTGATACGCTCGGATTTGCATCAGATTTTTAAGGATGCCTTTCAGGTTGAGGCCATTCACTCGGAATATGGAATGACCGAGCTTTTTTCGCAGGCTTACAGTCCTGGGGCCGGACGTTTTTATCCGCCAGATTCCATGCGTGTTTACTGTCGGGAAATGGAAGATCCTTTTAGTCGCGCGGCCTATGGTAAAACCGGTGGTCTTAATATTATTGACCTGGCAAATTTAGATAGCTGCGCATTTATTGAAAGCCAGGATTTGGGTCGTTGTTATGAAGATGCTAGCTTCGAAGTTTTAGGACGCTTTGATCGTGCTGAGGTGCGTGGTTGTAATCTTATGATTGGCTAACCAACTAAAAAACTGCTTTTAACGTTTTATGAGCGAATTGATTGATATGAAAAGAACCATTCTCCTTCTTAGTTTTTTAGCCTTGTTTACAGGCTATTCTATGGATGCTCAAATTTTGGAAGAAAAGGCTCAGTTCTCCGAAAAGGCCCGTGGCACAGCCATTTTTGAGCTGAACTCCGGTGAACATATCTATACTTATGAGCCAGAAGATGGTTGGTATAAGGCCCGCAAAAAGGTGTTTTTAAAACCATCGGACGTAGCAGATAATCGTCTGTCGGCTGGAGCGGCCTTTTACGATGAGGAGGGTGCTAAAATTGGTCAGGCTCTGGAGGCTGTTCGACTATATGATATCGATACTCTGGAAGGTTTTCGTAGCGATACCCGCCTTTGTGCCGTGGTGCAAGGCTATGTTTTCGAAACTAAGATTGAAGATGGTAGCATCCCTGAGGAAGAGATATCCAAAATATTGGCCCTTAAGAACCGCAGTGAGCAGCAAGAGCGATTCGCAGAACTTTGGGAAGCCAACGAATCGGAGTCACGCGAGTTTGAGGGCTTTGAAGCCCAGGTGATATTTGAAACCGATAAGGTGAGCTCCGAGCAAAAGGATTTTCGCTTAATTGTGGTTTTCCGGGGTTCCAGCCCTTATACTATTATCACTAATGGACATACGATAGAAGTAGAAAAGATCAAAGAATTCGTCGAAGACGGAGACTTTAAAACCTACTACTTCTACAAAGTAAGTAACTCCCAAAAAGAGGTGATGGAAGATATCATCTATACCTTCCTCGCTCTTTAAGCTACGCGTACCAGAAAGTAATTTTTCTTGCCCTTTTGAGCTAAGATAAATTTACCACCAATCAGATCCGTTTCACCGATCTTTTTGTCCATTCCTACCTTGCTCTTATTGATGCTTACTCCATTGGCCTGAACCATTTTGCGGGCCTCACCTTTAGAAGGAAATATGCTAGTTTCTTCAGCCAGGAAGTTTACAATTTCGGGTTCGGCAGCTAGCTGGGCTGCACTGATTTCGAATTGGGGTACTCCGCTGAAAATATCCAATAAGGTTTCCTCATCCAGGTCGCGTAAATCTTCCTCGGTACTCTTACCAAAAAGGATTTGGGAAGCCTTAATGGCATTTTCCAAGGCATCTTTTCCATGCACCATGGTGGTTAGCTCTTCCGCCAGGCGATTTTGCAATTGACGGAGATGCGCTTCAGCTTGATGTGATTCAACCAGGCTATCAATTTCCTCCTTGCTTAGCATGGTGAAAATCTTGATATAGCGCTCGGCATCAGCATCCGAAGTATTGAGCCAAAACTGGTAAAACTTGTAAGGGCTGGTGTATTTGGCGCTTAACCAAACATTGCCTTCTTCGGTTTTCCCGAATTTTCCACCATCTGCTTTGGTTATCAATGGACAGGTTAAGGCAAAGGCCTCACCACTTTCCTTACGGCGAATGAGTTCCGTTCCGGTGGTGATGTTTCCCCACTGATCAGAACCGCCCATTTGCAATTTGCAATTGAACTCACGGTAAAGGTGCAGGAAGTCGTATCCCTGAACTAATTGATAGGTAAATTCGGTAAAGGACATGCCTTCACCTTCGCCACTCAAGCGTTTCTTAACTGAATCCTTCGCCATCATGTAGTTCACCGTAATGTGCTTACCTACATCGCGAATGAAGTCCAGAAAGCTGAATTCCTTCATCCAATCGTAATTGTTCACCAATTGAGCGGCATTGGGGGCATCACTATCGAAATCGAGGAAAAGGGCTAATTGAGCCTTTATAGAATCTTGGTTATGGCGAAGAGCGGCTTCGTCGAGCAGATTACGTTCTTTGCTTTTGCCCGAAGGATCACCAATCATACCAGTAGCTCCACCAACTAAAGCAAGCGGGCGGTGACCAGCATTCTGGAAATGACGTAGCATCATAATGCTTACCAGGTGGCCAATATGCAGGGAGTCAGCAGTAGGGTCAATACCCACATAAGCCGAGGTCATTTCCTTTGCTAATTGCTCTTCAGTACCGGGCATGGCATCATGCAACATCCCGCGCCAGCGTAACTCTTCAACGAAATTGCTCATCCAAAAAATATTTACCGCGCAAAATTATAGCATTGCCCTTAGAGGGCGGGCATTAAAGCGGGATAATTAACTTCGCAAAAAAAAAGATGTTGCATACCGTAAGTGGCGCTACCGGATTAGTAGGTTCACATTTAGTGCACCGACTGCTCAAAGAAGGCAAGCAGGTAAGGGCCTTGCACAGGGCTTCTTCAGACCGTGGCTTAGTGGAGCGCATCTTTGCCTATTATGGCGATAATCTTTCTGATTATCAATCTAATCTAGAGTGGAAGGAAGCGGATCTCTTAGACATCATTGATGTAGATCAGGCTGTGGCCGGTAGTGCTGTGTTTTATCACACCGCAGCGGTTGTCTCCTTTGATCCACGCGACCAAAAGGCCCTAATTGAAGGAAATCGAAAAATCACCGCCCATGTGGTGAATGCCGCCTTACAACATCAGGTTACGCGCTTTGTACATGTTAGTAGTGTGGCGGCTTTGGGCCGAAAGCCCGATCAGCATGAATTTGATGAGGAGAGCTATTGGGTGGAGAGTGATGAGAACTCTAACTATGCCAAGGGTAAGTATGCCGCCGAAATGGAAGTTTGGCGTGGTATTGAGGAGGGCTTATCGGCTGCCATGGTGAATCCATGCATCATATTGGGTCCCGGTACCTGGAATGATGGCTCTGCTGCTATTTTTAGGAATATCGCTAAGGGATTTAAGTTCTATACCCAGGGTATCAATGCTTATGTGGATGTGCGAGATGTGGTTGAGGCCCTTTGCATTTTAGCGGCAGGGGAGCAAAAGGAGCGTTATATCATTGCGGCAGAAAACCGAAGTTATCAGTCTTTATTTACTGAAATAGCCAAAGCCTTGAAGGTTTCGCCGCCCAGTTTGGAAGTAAAGCCCTGGTTGGCGGGAATTGCCTGGCGTTGGGAAGCTTTGAAAAGTAAAATAACCGGCTCTAAGCCCTTAGTGACAAAGGAAACAGCTCGAACCGCTCAAGGGAGATACTATTATAAGAATGATAAGGCACGTCGTGACCTGGGCTTGGAATTTCGGGATATAAACACCAGTGTAGCCTTTATTGCAGAATGTTATCGAAAGGATTTCCCGGTTTAGGAATCTTCCTCAGCCTCTTCGTTCTCTTCGTCTGATCCATTTGCCTGAACTTCGGAGCTTAACTTGGTAAGATTGGTCAGAACTTCTTCGTACATCAAATCCATGCGCTCGGCATTGCGGCTGTAAAAACGGAAGGAGCTATCGTAGACCTCAGGGCTAATTTGATACTTGTGCCAAAGCATTTCATAGTGATCTTTGGCGCTGAGACTATCACCTAAAACTTTGGTGCCAATTCGCGCTCCTTCAATGATATGTACATCGGTGAGAATTTTCACCATTTTATCCTCCGGGATTACCCAATCAGGAATTGCTTCCGATTTTGGCGGGGCATCGGGTCCACAGGCTTGTAAAAAGCTCAAGCCTATCAGGATGAGGATAATGCGTTTAACGATCAAATTCGAGGCGTTGTGCAGCTTTGGTTTCAAGTACCTTGCCATTTTCATAGACCAGGGCACCATTCACGAAAGTGTGAGAAACCCGTGCTCTAAATGTAGTGCCTTCGAATGGAGACCAGCCACATTTATAGAGAATGTTCTCTTTGGCTACGCGCCAGGGACGACTGGGATCCACAATGGTAATATCTGCCCAATAGCCTTCGCGTAAGAAGCCTCTCTCCTTGATGTTGAAAATCTTGGCGGGATTATGACAGGCTTTTTCCACCAGCAGTTCGATGGGTAGCTTTTCATCACGCACAAATTCCATCATCGCTGGAAGGAAGTGCTGAACCAAGGGACCACCGCTGGGAGCAGAGGTATAAGGATTGTTCTTTTCCTCGAGGGTATGAGGGGCGTGATCAGTAGCTAAAACGTCAATGCGACCGTCGATAACTGCTTCTAAAATCGCATCGCGATCGGAAGCTTCTTTTACCGCAGGATTCCATTTTATATGACTGCCTTTTTGCTTGTAGTCTTCACGGCTAAACCAAAGGTGATGCACGCAAGCTTCGGCGGTAATCAATTTATCTTCGAGGGGAACATCCTTCTCGAATAAATCACATTCGTCTGCGGTACTAATGTGGAATACGTGCAAACGGGTTTTGTGTTTTTTGGCCAATTCCACGGCCATGCTGGAAGAGAGCAGACAAGCCTCACGACTGCGAATATCGGGATGCATTTCCATCGGGATATCGTCGCCATATTCTTCCATGGCTTTGGCTAAATTGGTGCGGATGGTTTCTTCGTCTTCGCAATGGGTAATTACCGGAACTGGCGATTCGGAAAAAATCAACTCTAGGGCCTTGCGATCGTCTACCAGCATATTGCCAGTGCTGCTGCCCATAAATACTTTTACACCTGGTACTTTGGTGGGATCCAATTTGCGGATCTCATCAATATTATCATTGGCACCTCCAAGGTTAAAGCCATAGTTTGCCCAGGACTTTTCAGCTGCCAGAGCGTATTTTTCCTCCAACTTCTCGAGGGTGGTGGCCGTAGGTTTGGTATTGGGTTGCTCGATATAGGAAGTAATTCCACCGGCTACAGCGGCGCGGGATTCACTGTAAATATCGCCTTTGTGGGTTAAGCCAGGCTCGCGAAAATGTACCTGATCATCAATAATACCGGGTAATACAAAAGATCCGGCGGCGTCGATTATGGTGGTGTCGCTGTCGCGCTGACTTAAGTTCTGATCAATCTTCACGATACGCCCCTCAGCAATGTAGAGGTCGCGTTCCTGAACTTCGCCTTCGTTCACGAGGCGTGCATTTTTAATCAGAAATTTTTTCATTGAAAAAATGCTATTGATGGCGTCTGAGTAGACTACGGAGTTTAAGTTTCAAGACCCCAAAGATAGCTTCATTGATGATGCCGGTGCTCATCTTGGAGTTACCTAAGGTTCGGTCGGTAAAAATCACCGGTACTTCTTTGATTTTGAAGCCCAGCTTGTAGGTGATGAATTTCATTTCAATTTGGAAGGCATAGCCCACAAATCGAATTTTAGCGAAATTTATCTTTTCGAGTACTTCCCGGCGGTAACAGACAAAACCGGCGGTGGTGTCTTCAACGGGAATACCCAAGATAATGCGCACATAGCGAGAAGCGAAGTAACTGAGTAAAACTCGACTCATGGGCCAGTTTACCACATTTACCCCTCTTACATAGCGAGAGCCTACCGACATATGATAGCCTTCTTCTTTGCAAGCTGCATAGAGTTTTTCGAGATCGTGAGGATCATGTGAAAAATCGGCATCCATCTCAAAAACAAATTGATAAGGATGCTCCAAAGCCCATTTAAAGCCAGCGATATAAGCGGTGCCTAAGCCTTGTTTTCCCGCCCTTGGAAGGAGGAAAAGCTTATGCTCATATTCACCTTGAAGGTGCTTAACAATATCTTGGGTTCCATCCGGGCTGTTGTCATCTACAATCAAGACATGGAAATCGGTGCGCAAACCGAATACCGTGCGGATAATTCGCTCGATGTTTTCCTTCTCGTTATAGGTTGGTATAATGACTAATGCCTCAGACAAGCCTGAATGATTTAAGGAGGGCAAAAATAAGTATTAATGTTCTATCAACTGAGCCTTTAACGCATTATTAGGGGCCTTAGTCTTTGTGAAAGAAAAAGGACTCAGGCTCAAAGACTGCTGTGAGGGCGATGGCAAGGAATGTGCCCTATTACTAAGGGAATAGGCATTGCAGGTTAATTTGGATCGATTATCAATTATTCTGCAAAAGGAAGCTGCGCGCATGCTGCCGGTACTTTTCAGCTTGACTAATTAATAGTGCATGCCCGGCATCATTAATAATCTCTAATCGTGAATTTTTAAAGAGTTTCAGGTATTCATTGGTATAGCCCCAGGCCTGATTATCGCATTGTCCCCTTAGGATAAGGACCGGCAGATTTAATTCTTGGAGCCGTTTTCGTTGATCTTCTACGGTATCGAAGCTTTGGATTGTCATCAGATGGCAATAGTAGCCACTACCTCCAGGAAAGCTTTCTGCTTCGGAGCCATTGCAAAAAGTGGCTTTACTGAGTTCCTGATTGAGATAAGTGAAAAAAGCATCGACCTCCTCATCTGAAGCCAGTTTCGATTGAAAGCGATGCGCGTATTTTAAAATGAGGCGAGCGCGCCAATTGTAGCATTTGTCGATGGCTTGACGATTGCTGAATTCGGGTGGGATTAATTGGAGGCTATCCGGAGGACTTTGCTTTGCCAATTCTTGACGAATAGGTAGAATAGGACCGGGGCCATCCAGAATCATACTTTCCACTCGCTCTGGATAATCTTGTAAAAAGTTCACCGCTAATAAACAGCCCCAGGAATGAGCGGCCAGGATTACTTTTTCGGCTCCTATCTCATCAATAATAGCGAGGAGGTCCGCCTGATGTCTTTGTACTCTGTACTCACTAATGTCCTCTAATCGGGCTGAATGCCCGGAGCCAATTTGATCGTAGAAATAAATTGAATGGCCTAGCTCAGTCAATGGTTTTAGGGCGGCAATAGCTTCATCTTTAATTAGGCCTCCCGGGCCACCATGTAAATAAATGATGGGTGAATTTTGGATTTCACCCTGGGCAGGAATGCTATAATAGGCAATATGGGAGCCGGTTTTGAGCGGCCAGTATTGTGTGCCAGGTCGCTTTTGGATGGTCGCTACATCATAGCTGCGAGGCCAGAGTAATACTGCAAAGATTAGTAGGAGCGTAAGAAGGCCCAGGAGAATAAAAATTCGCTTCAATTGCATTATCAATAATAGCTGTAACTAAAAACGTAGCGATAAACGATCTCAGTGCCATCAAAGGTGAGGAGCTCGGATTTTTCCAGTTCATAGACAATTTCCTCCTCTCTAAACATATTCTGATGGTAGTGTTTTAAGCCTTTGTATATCTTGAAGCGTTCGAAGAAATTTTCGCTGCGGAAGGGGTCCCAAATTAGGCCATTAAGCTCATTAATCACCATGCCGGAGCTGTCGACATCATAGGTTTCGATCTTGGCTTCTTCCGTTTCGCCCTTTACATATTCAGAATAGATAAAGCGCTGAGGGTTCCCTTGATCAGATATCCACTGATAGGTGCGCTGGGATTGAATTTCATCATTCTGATACCAGGTTTCACTGCGCAGATCCAAAACTGTATCATAGAGGTAGATCATTTTAGATTTATACTTCCCATGGCCACGGTACATAATGCTTTTGTATACCATGGAATCCGGGCGGCTATACAGTTCCGAATTCAAAACTCCTCGATCCCAGGAAGGGATATACCAGTTGCCAACATCCGTTTTGATGACGCTAGTCTTACTGATGATTTCCCCACTCATCCCGATGCTTGAAACTTCCATTACTCTGCCCAGCGAATCATAAAGCAGTACCTCTTTTTTATAGTAAGAACCATCCTCTTTAGGACCATGATATACCGAATCGATTAATCCACGATCATTAATAAAGTAAGTGATTAAAATGGCTTCCGAGCGGTGAAAATCGGGATCTAAGGCCTCGGGCTTGCCCATTTTTTCCTGCCGCAAAGCAATCTTTTGCACCGAGATGGATTTAACTTTCGCAGCGGCCAATACTTGCGGCTTGGCCAAAAAATATTGCGCTTGAATGGGGTTAAAGGCCAGGAGGTAGAGCAAACAAATTAGGATACGAAGCCGTGACATAAATTCATTGCTTAAGTTTTTCAATATAGCGATAAAGATGCTTATGCTAGACCGGTTGAGTACATAGGAGTAGTTCTTAAAATCTAGAAATTTTAAATAAGGATTTAGCACCTTTCTAAGTGAAGTTATTTGAAAATGAAGTTTTTAGTGGCTTTTCTATTTCGTTAATTTTCAAAGGTTCTGATTTTTTGAGGACGACTATTATTCTTCTTATTGTCTTCACGTGCTTTTTACTTAAAGCTTGAAACGGTGACATTAGATTAAATCAATAATGTTACTTCAATGAAAACTACCTTTAAGCTTTTCCTAGCAATTGTAGGCCTTGGTGCCATTGTAATTGTTGCTTGTGAGAAGTCTGAAATCTCAATGAATCAAGAGGTCTCAATCGATGAATCACTTTTTAAAGCTCCGGGAGAAGTGCCGAGTCCCCGTGAAAGAACTTTTATTTTCGGGACAAAATCAAAACCATGCGATTGCGATGGCAATAATGATGGTAATGACGGTTGTGACGGTACTAGAGGTATTTGTATAATAATTCACTTTGGAATTGATGGAGGTAATCGCCCTCTTGGTGAGAATATTGGATTAGGTTCATTCACCTTTACGGATCCAGGAAAGGATATACGACTTTCTATTTTGGAAGATCAGAGTGTTATAAATCCATTGCTAGATACATTGTTTACAGTTCAGTCTGACATGCCCATTCCAGAGGCCATAATTGCTGGGGGTTACACTATTAAGCAAGGGGTTTATCCGATAGATTATTCCAGGAATCCTTTGGGTGAAGTAGTCTTGAAGTCAAAGTGAAATTAAATGAAAGCCTAGGAGCTAATTAATGTTTTAAGGACTTTCACCTGTTGATATGCGATTTGTGGTAAAGCTTGTTTTTTTAATGCTAACGGTAGCAGCCTGTGGCTTAATAATAATTGCTCCTGCTCGTAAAGAGAAGTATTTTGAAAATCATCATAGAATTCAAAGTGTTGAGGAGACCTTTTACAAGGAAATTAACCTGGCCGAAATTGAAAACTTTCTTCCTAGACAATCCTATGTAGTTACCTGGGCACCATGGTGTCCACATAGCATTAGCCTTATTAGACAAATGAACCAGTTGTTATGGGCGAATGAAAAGGATAATTTTATCTTGCTTTCAACCAGTTATGATTTGGAAGCAATTCAAAGGGTAACAAGGAATCAGGCTAATGTGAAGCCTTTCAGTCAATGGATTGCTGATGGTCGAAGCTTGGGGAACCATGAAATGGACCGGATGAAAAACATCTCCCTAGGCCTAATTGATTCGGTGGTCACGCGGTCACCCGCTATATATTATAGGGATTCTATGGGATTCTATCAATTGGTAACAAGCACTCATTTTCTTAGAAGTTTGAGGGCTTCGGATGAATTCCTTGAATGAATTCGTAAGGTGTATCTAGATTCTTTAAAAGAGATGAAATGTCAAATTCGAGGAATAGAGATATTCGAATAAGTCGGTCCAGACTTAAGGGACATTTTCCTATTTCTATTTTGCGATAATTGCGTGGCTAAATATTAAGGTGAAATGTCTGGAATGCAGTACTTTATTGTTGTGTAGGGTTCATGCGCTGGAATTTAGTTTTGTTCAGTTTTGCTTTACCTTAGAGGATTGAGTATAGCAGACTTCTAACTACTAAAGTTCTTATTGGTGCTCGATCAAATCTTTTTAAACCTTAGCTATAATTATTATGAGAAAGTTTTTCTTGTTTATTGGCTTCAACCTATTTGCTTGTTTATTCTCAAATGCCCAAGAGCACTTGCTTAAAAAACAGAATTCCCCAAATGAGGATGTGATCGTTAATCAATCCGAGCCATTAATTGATAGCTTAACTGGTAAATGGTATTTAGATTCAGTATTTGAAGGAGGGGAAAGGGAGCCTTCAATACCCAAAATAGCATCGGATAAAGACTGGCTTATTTTAAATCAAGATTTTTCATTCTCCTATTTCCATGCAGGGGAAGAGTATCGTGGTAATTGGACCTCGGAGAAAGATGTCTTAACATTAAGGGATATTGACGGGAAGGTCATTTTTCGTTATAGAGTGTATTTTAAAGGTAATAGCTTAATTGTTGGTTCAAGGATAAGACATAAGTCAAGAGGACCGGGTTCGTACTATGTGTTTTCAAAATAGGATAGTGCCTTACGTTCCATTTATTTTGGCAAGCATAGGTAGATTCGCTTTGGCCAAACTCTCGGAGTAAAGGCTTAATACCATTTAAAAGAAAGAAGTACTAGTTGGTAAAATGAAACAAGCCCTTCTTTACGAAGTCAGTTTACAACCAAGGTTTCTTTTTCTTAGAAGTTTGAGGGCTTCGGATGAGTTCCCTGAATGAATTCATAAGGAGTATCCAGATTCTTTAAAAGTGAAGAAATGTCAAATTCGAGGAATAGAGATATTCGAATAAGTCGGTCTAAGCTTAAGGGACATTTTCCTATTTCTATTTTGCGATAGGCGCTAGGGGAAATATTGAGGTGAAAAGCGACATCCGCTAGACTTTGGCCTCTGATAAGTCGCCAGGTTTTTATTCTAGCTAAAGCCTCCTTGGTAAATTGTTCCTCTATTCTTTTGATCTAATTAGGGGGGCAAAGAACCATTGATAAGCTTCTATTAAGATACAAAATGCAAACGGATCGAAGTATCAGGAATTAGCGGTCGCCTCATTAACAGTAGACCGGGTTATTCATGACAAGCATTAGACATTCTTTTATTGATGATTAAAGCCCCTAATTTTAGTCGAAATTAGATCTAATTACATATTAATTTGAAGCCTAGATACTTGATATGATTTCTTGTAATATGGGTTCAGGTAAAAGCTCTAAATATAGGGTGTCTGAATGCCCATTATAGATCTGCAGTTTTTTAGCCTTAATGTGATCTCCAGAAAAGGCAAATTCTTTGAATTCGCAAAAACCGGAGATAACTTCATATTTGAAATGCCCTTCAGAATCCGAACTTAGAGTGTCCATCATTTGGCCCTCTCCAACCATGATTTGAATATCTGAGAGCGAAACACCACTTTCTTTGTCAACCAAGATTCCTTCGGATTGATAAACACAATCACAGGAGAATAAAAGCCAAATCGGAACTAGGGCGGTTAAGAGTTTAAATTTCATATGGTAGTTTTAATATTCTAGTATTTTAATAAGTGTCTTATAGAAGGCAGCAGGATCGGCGTCTTCCGGAAGTTCGGATACCTGACCATCACCTAGTTCCATGATAATCCACTGACCAGCCTGACTTTTAGCGATATCCATGCTGAAGAAATTGCTCTCAATAGATTGGGCCAATTCCTGTGCAAAATCTAAATTGACTAACCTGTCTTCATAATCCCCTTCCTCCCAATAATTATAGCTTTGAATGGCTTCGTTTTTCAAAAAGAATATTCGATACTCACGGCTAAGGGGCATTCCACTCTTAGAGTGTTTCGCCAGGGCTTCCAAGTCAATAAATTCCCGAAAAACTAAGCCCTCATTCAAACTGTGGCCTCTTAATTCAAGAAAAATTGAAACTACTTCTTGGAGTTTTTCAAAATCGCTGGCATCTGGGATAAAGCAGGCTTCCAGCCAATGGTGCTTTTCTGATTTTACAAAGTCTTTGAGAATAATGGATTTCGAGCCAAAGGGCTTTACCGTTTCCCGGATGCTTTCCATATCAAGATCGCTGGTCCAATAGCTTTCCGGGCTATGGTCTTGGATATGTTTATAGGATTCAGGTAAATAATGGCAATGCTTGTACTGTTGGGGGCTATTTAATAAGCGAATGTGCTTATCCAATAAGCCTTCATATAAGTCTTGGTATTCGGAAGGCTTAAGCATCCAACCACGATAAAGTGCAATAACTTCATTTGAAGCAGACATGATCCTTTTTAGGGCTTTAAGAAGATTGCCCTCTTGTAGATCCTCAAAGCTGATAAGCAAGCATTCAAAGCCGGCTTCTTGAGCGGCTGACCACTCTGCTACAAAATCAGGGTCGACCTGCTTGGGGTCTAAAATGCTATTGCAGAAAATTATTTTCAAGGCTTTTTTTAAGGTCATAATTTAATGGATGCCAAAAAGAAAACCCGACCAAAAGGCCGGGCTTCTCAAATCTAAAGTCTAAATTCTATCGTCTAGAATCTAATTCCTACTTCGTGCTCGTTAAGCTTGCTCCCAGATACTCGCGGTTCATGCGGGCAATGTTTTCCAGAGAGATTTCTTTTGGACATTCTTCGGCGCAAGCCCCAACATTGGAACAGTTACCAAAGCCTTCCAAATCCATTTGATTTACCATGTGTAATACGCGATCCTTCGCTTCCACCTTACCTTGTGGTAAAAGGGCTAATTGCGAAACCTTGGCCGATACGAAAAGCATGGCTGAGGCATTAGGGCAAGCAGCCACACAGGCACCACATCCAATACAGGTAGCTGCATTGAAGGCTTCATCGGCATCTGCCTTAGGCACTGGAATGGCGTTGGCATCCAATGTGTTTCCAGAGGTATTCACATTTACATAACCACCGGCCTCGATGATGCGGTCAAAAGCACCACGATCTACCGAAAGGTCTTTGATTACCGGGAAAGCGCGGGCTCTCCAAGGCTCAATGAAAATGGTGTCACCATCTTTAAACTTACGCATATGTAATTGGCAAGTAGTAGTGGCATTTTCCGGGCCATGAGGCTCACCATTAATATGAAGGGAGCACATTCCGCAAATTCCCTCACGACAGTCGTGGTCGAATACTACGGGATCATCACCCTTATCGATCAACTCTTCATTCAGTTGATCCATCATTTCGAGGAAGGAGCTGTCGGCACTCACGTTTTTAATCGCGTAGTCCTTAAGTTCTCCTTTGCTATTTTGGTTGGCTTGACGCCAGATTTTTAATTTCAGATCCATGAGCAATGTTTTAATGATTACTTGTAACTACGGGTTTTCAATTCCACATTATCGAAGATCAGATCTTCTTTAACCAGTTCGGCGTCCTTAGGTTCGCCATTGTATTTCCAGGCGGATACGAAGGCGAAATCATCATCGCGACGTAAGGCCTCACCTTCCTCGGTTTGGAATTCTTCGCGGAAGTGACCGCCACAAGATTCTTCACGAGTTAAGGCATCCATACACATTAGCTCTCCTAATTCCATAAAGTCGGCTACTCGCATGGCTTTGTCTAGTTCAGGGTTCATTTCCATCGCTCCACCGGGAACGCGAACCTTTTGCCAGAACTCAGCACGTAAAGCTTGAATTTCGCTGATTGCTTCTTTCAAACTTTCAGCATTACGGGCCATACCGCACTTGTTCCACATAATGTGACCCAATTTCTTGTGGTAATGGTCTACGCTATGCTCGCCAACGGTGTTCATCAATTTATCGATGGTTCCTTTTACTTCGGCTTCCGCCTGAGCGAAGGCTTCGTGATTGGTGTCAATAGCACCGGTACGAATTTCGTCGGCGAGGTAGTCACCAATAGTGTAAGGAATTACGAAATAACCATCAGCTAAACCTTGCATCAGAGCGGAAGCTCCTAAGCGGTTAGCACCGTGGTCTGAGAAGTTGGCTTCACCCAAAGCAAAGAGACCGGGTACGGAAGTCATTAAGTTATAATCTACCCAAATGCCACCCATGGTATAGTGTACTGCTGGGTAAATCATCATTGGGGTTTCGTAAGGATTGTCGTCCACAATCTTTTCGTACATCGCGAAGAGGTTACCATATTTGGCTTCCACTACTGCTTTACCCAATTTTCGGATTTCTTCGGCACTTGGGTTTTCGATGCCTTTAATATTAGCTTCGGTTTTACCGTAACGCTCAATCGCCGCAGCAAAGTCGAGGTATACCGCTTCACCGGTAGCGTTTACACCATAACCTTCGTCGCAACGCTCTTTAGCAGCACGAGAGGCCACATCACGAGGTACCAGGTTACCGAAGGAAGGATAACGACGCTCTAAATAGTAGTCGCGTTTTTCTTCAGGAAGGTCGGTAGGCTTCAATTTACCCGCGCGAATTGCTTCGGCGTCCTTGATATCTTTAGGTACCCAAATACGACCATCATTACGAAGCGACTCACTCATCAGCGTAAGCTTAGACTGATGCTCGCCCGAAACTGGAATACAGGTAGGGTGAATTTGCGTAAAACATGGGTTGGCGAAATGTGCGCCTTTGCGATGTGCCTTCCAGGCCGCAGATCCATTAGAACCCATGGCATTGGTAGAAAGGAAGAATACGTTTCCGTAACCTCCGGAGGCTAATACTACCGCATGGGCACCATGGCGTTGAATTTCGCCGGTTACCAGGTTACGGGCAATGATACCGCGCGCCTTGCCATCGACCATTACGATCTCCAGCATTTCGTGGCGGTTGTACATTTTTACCTTACCCTTGGAGATTTGGCGGCTCAGGGCCGAATAAGCTCCTAAGAGTAATTGCTGACCAGTTTGACCTTTTGCATAGAAGGTACGGCTTACCTGCACCCCACCGAAAGAACGGTTATCGAGGTTACCACCGTAATCGCGGGCGAAAGGAACACCCTGAGCAACAGCCTGGTCAATGATATTGGCTGATACTTCCGCTAAGCGGTATACATTGGCCTCACGAGAGCGGTAGTCGCCCCCTTTAATGGTATCGTAGAAAAGACGGTAAACAGAGTCACCATCATTCTGGTAGTTTTTGGCAGCATTGATACCCCCTTGAGCGGCAATAGAGTGTGCACGACGAGGAGAATCTTGAAAACAAAATGCTTTTACATTGTAGCCCATCTCTGCTAAAGAAGCAGCAGCAGAGCTACCAGCCAATCCCGTTCCAACAACAATAACATCGATATTCCTTTTGTTGGCAGGGTTTACCAATCGAATATTGGCTTTGTGGTTTTGCCACTTCTTTTCGAGTGGCCCCTCTGGAATTTTCGAATCTAAGATCATGGAGATTGCGTTTAGTTTTTAGCCATTAAAATGAATACCGGAATGATCGCGTACAATAGTGGAACGATCACTGAGAAAGCGTAGCCCAGTTTTTTAATGGCTGGGGTATAGCGTTTGTGGTTGAGGCCAAAGGTTTGGAAGGCGCTCGCGAAACCGTGCCATAGGTGGAAGGCTATGGCCGCCATGGAGAGAACATATAAAAGAACCATAATCATTCCGGCGCTGCCGTCCTGATAGGTTTTAATTACCACTGCTGCCAGGTTTTTGTTGCCTTGAGAGTCGGTGCCAATTTCACCCCAGTGCATCACGTACCAGAACTGGCTCATGTGCAATACGATGAACACTAAAATAATGGTGCCTAAAAGACCCATATTTCGAGAAGCCCAAATCGAATTGCGGTTGGGTTTCCAACTGCGATAGCGCTCGGGGCGAGCTTTACGATTTTGCATCGCCAGGTAAATACCATCTACCGCGTGAAACAAAATGCTGAAGTATAGCAAGTAACTCACGATCTTAATCAAAGGGAAAGTCGTCATGAATTTTGCATACGCGTTGAACTTTTCCTGACCTTCAACGCTGAGGTCCAGTAGTTGCAGGTTACCCAGGAGGTGGACGATCAAGAAGCTGATTAAGAACAGCCCGGTGAGCGACATCCAGTATTTCTTTGCGATGGATGAACCTAAAATCCCTGATTTTGCCATAGTTAGTATTAGCCGATTGTGTTTAGGCAAATTTAAGAAGCATGGGCGATCCACCAATACAGGGCTTTATTTAGAATGATTAAACAAAAGCCCTCCGCACGAGGCTCTTTAAGCCGTTGCTTAATTTCTAACTTTGCGGAAATCTCAAAAAAATATACATGCGTTACGATCCCATTGACCCGCAACTGTTTATCAGCAATCGAAAACGCTTTATTGAGCATTTACCGGCGGGAGCACTCGCGGTTTTTAATGCCAACGATATTATGCCTACCAATGCTGACGGTACCTTACCCTTGGTTCAAAACCGTGATCTCTTCTATCTCAGCGGGGTAGACCAAGAGGAAACGATCCTGGTATTATTTCCCGATGCCTATAATCCTGCTCATCGAGAAATTCTATTTGTAGTAGAAACAAATGAACATCTGGCCCGCTGGGAAGGCGCCAAGCTTACTCAGGATCAGGCTACTGAGCAAACCGGCATTCAAACGGTATTCTGGTTAAACGATTTCGAAAAGATCTTTAAAGACTTAATGTCGCAAGCCAAAACCGTATTCTTGAATAGCAATGAGCATTTGCGTGCCAGTAGTCCGGTGGAAACTCGCGACCAGCGCTTCCGTAAATGGATTATGGAGCAGTATCCTATGCATCACTACGATCGTAGCGCTCCCATAATGCATCGTCTGCGGGCCATTAAGTCACCCATTGAGGTAGAGATTATGCGAAAAGCTTCGGCCATTAACACCAAGGCCTTTAATCGCGTATTAAAGTTCTTAAAGCCTGGAGTTATGGAATACGAACTGGAGGCGGAGTTTATCCATGAGTATAAGCGCAATGGTTCTCCCGACTTTAGTTATACCCCCATCATTGCCTCTGGTGCCAGTGCCTGCGTTTTGCACTATATCGAGAATGATAAGGAGTGTAAGGATGGCGACTTAGTATTATTCGATTGTGGAAACTGGTATGCTAATTATGCTAGCGATGTTACCCGTTGTTTTCCGGTAAACGGTCGTTTTAGCGATCGCCAAAAGCAGGTGTACAATGCCGTTCTACGTGTGATGAAAGCTTCCATGGAATTACTTCGTCCCGGAAATCAATTGCATGAATACCACAAGGAGGTAGGCGAATTAATGACTAAGGAACTCTTAGACCTTAAGTTAATTGATGCCATCGATGTGAAAAACCAAGATCCAAACTGGCCTGCCTATAAAAAGTACTTTATGCATGGTACTTCACATTATATCGGTTTAGACGTGCACGATGTAGGTCTGTGGACCGAGAAAATGGAAGCGGGCAATGTCTTTACTTGTGAACCTGGTATCTATATCCCTGAAGAAGGAATTGGTATTCGTATCGAAGATGATATTGTGATCGGAGAAAAGGAAAACATCAATCTTACTGCCGGTATTCCTAAGGAGGTAGAGGAGATTGAAGAAATCATGAATAGCTAATGCACACCTTTGAGTTCCACTATAAAGGAGCTCGCTTTGTTGCTGAAGAAGAGGGTAGAGGGCCGGCAGTGATATTCTTGCATGGCTTTCTCGAAAGTCGCAATATGTGGAAGACTTTGTGGCCGCAACTCCCCAAAACTATCCGCAAGATTAGCTTGGACTTACCCGGACATGGCGACTCTGAGAATCTGGGCTATATCCATAGCATGGAGGAGATGGCCGAAGTGGTGATGGCCCTGGTGCATCGCCTTTCGCTGCGCAAGGTTTTTTTGGTGGGGCATTCCATGGGCGGCTATGTGGCTTTGGCTTTCGCCGAAAGATATCCCGATAATATCCGAGGCATGGTTCTGATGAACTCGAATAGTCGTGCAGATTCGGATGAGAAAAGGCGGAATCGCGATCGAGCTGTCGCTTTGGTGAAGCAAGATCCTCAGGCTTATATCCGCACCGCTGTGCCTTTGCTTTTTAGTGAAGACAATCGCAAAAGTCTGCGCAAGGAGGTCAATGCGGCTAAGAAGGATGCCTTGCGTACTTCGGCACAAGGCGTTGTGGCCGCCCTGGAAGGGATGAAAATCCGCGCCGACCGAGAAGCAATCCTGGCCTTTGCGCCCTATCCGATTTTATTTGTGGCCTCCCGCAAAGATCCTGCTTTGGATTTTGAAATGCTGCAAGAGCAATTGGAGCATCAAGCGGTACAAGGCTTGATTTTGGAAGAAGGTCATATGTCGCATTTCGAAGAGCCGGAAAAGCTTATTCCAGCCTTCAAGCATTTCTTAAAAGAACCCCTAAAAAAGCCCTTACTGCAATAGTAAGGGCTTTTAAGCCTTTGGCGAAGCGATCACCAGATTGCTTTTTTCATTGGTAAATATCCCTCTGATTAAGCAAAATTGTACTTATAGTTCAATTCCTAAGACTCTTGAATTTTCAATTTTCAATTTTTGAATCTTTTCTAAGAGGCTTGGAATAAGGGCTTTCGGCCTTGATTCTTTGGTCTAAGCTTTTATATTTGTCCAAGGTACCCCCATAATCGGATCGCTTTCTGGCAGCTTCTGCCTGTGAAGGGAAAATTAAAAAGCAGAAACCGTATGGGGAGAATGAAATTTCAAAGCGAGGTAATGGACGCCTTGCGCAAGGGTATCGGTCAGGATGATACCGTGATTAAATGGATCCAAGACATTTTAGATGTCGATTACAGTACGGCCCGTCGAAAGATGATCGGCGAAACCAAATTAAGCTTAGAGCAATTTGGTAAAATCATTTACAATTATCCCCACATATTGGAGCTTGCTTTTAAGAGCATATTACGTCCCAATACCTTTATTACACAGTATAGTAGTTTCCGTAGCCGTCAGGAATTGGAAGCCTATCTGAAAGGGATTATCAAACGATTCGAAACGGCTTTGAAGCACAATAGTGTTTTGAAATATGTGGCTAGGGATTTACCCTTATTTTTCTTTTTGGCCGATCGACGCTTAGCGGAATTTAAAATCTCCCTTTGGACCAACCAACTTAAAGGTGGAGGGGTGCAGAGGCTTAATATTGAGACCTATACTTTGTGTTGGGAGGTCTTTCGCTTGTATCAGCATTTAAGCAGCGTGGAGATTTGGAATCGCAATGTGCTGGAAAATCAATTTCAAATGATTGAATGGTATTGCAGCCTCAATAGTATCGATCAGTATTACCGGCGCGATATTTATGAAATCATGGAAGCCAAGCTGCTCGACTACAAAGATTGGAGCATCAAAGGGCAAAAATCCAATGGAGGTAAGATTGATTTACTTTTCACGGATTTCCTCACCATGAATAATGGCGGAATGCTGGAATCGCCTAACCTTCGGGTTTTGATGACAGCTTTGAGCAATGCCAATTTCGTCACCTTTCGGGACGCTGGTTTATGCGCCCACTTTAATGATGAATTCGAATTACATCAATCCTATGCCACTTCCGTAACCTGCTGTAATGAGCTGGAAAGGGAGCGGATTTTTAATGGAATGTTGGACTATCTCCGCGAGCGAAGGGGAGACTAATTAATCCTGATCCTCTTGCAAAGCATTCCAACCCTGCGCTTGTAAGGGAACCTCAGCGCCATCGCGAGCTACTAAGCTGGTGCCAGCGGCCTTTTCGCACATGTGACCAATTACCGTAAGGTGCGGATTGCCTTTAATTTTATCGTGATCTTCTATTGGAATGGTGAAGAGCAATTCATAATCCTCACCGCCATTAAGAGCAATGGTAGTAGAGCTAATTTTAAATTCCTCACAAAGTTTCAAGATTACCGGGTCTACCGGAATTTTCTCTTCATATATGCGCACACCCAAATCAGATGCCTTGCAAAGGTGTAGGGCTTCAGAACTTAGTCCGTCGCTGATGTCGATCATAGAAGTAGGCAGGACTCCTAATTTCTCCAATAATTCAGGAATGTCTTTGCGCGCTTCGGGTTTTAATTGCCTTTCAATTGGGTAGCTGTACTCGCTAAGATCGGGTTGCGCATCAGGATTGGATTTGAAAACCGTTTTTTCTCTTTCCAAAACCTGCAGACCCATATAAGCACCGCCCAGATCACCACTTACTACCAGTAGATCATTTTCTTTGGCGCCACTGCGTTCGGTTACTTTATTTTCATCTACTTCACCAATGGCGGTGATACTTAGAATTAATCCGGAATAAGAAGAGGTGGTATCGCCCCCAATTAAGTCCACCTCGAAAATTTCGCAGGCATGACGAATGCCCTCATAGATTTTGTCCAAATATTCAATTCCGAAGCGATTGCTCACCGCAATGTTTACGGTAATTTGAGTAGGACGCGCGTTCATGGCGTAGATATCCGAAAGATTTACCGCCACCGCTTTATAGCCTAAATGCTGGGGTGGAATATAGCTGAGGTCGAAGTGAACACCTTCAACCAGCATATCGGTAGAAACAACTGTTCTCCCACTTAAAAATTCGAGGATAGCTGCATCGTCGCCAATCCCTTTGATAGTGGAGCTTTGCTTGATCGGGAAATCACGGGTTAAATGTTCAATTAATCCGAATTCACCCAAATTGCTGAGACTTGAAAATTGTTCTTCTTGTTCCATGCGGCAAAAGTACAATTGTTTTCGGCCCTAAATGTCTTCGATATTTTCGATGAATCATTGCTTAGGCTTTTCCTCAAGCCGCGACTAATCCTTACCTTTGCATTAATTTTGACTAATTCTAAATAGCTCATGATCAAAGTGTCAGATACAGCAAAGCAGCGTATTAGCGGCTTAATGGGGGAGAGCGGAAAGAGCCTGGAAGATACCTACGTTCGTGTAGGGGTGAGCAGCGGAGGTTGCAGTGGCTTGTCGTATAAGCTGGATTTCGATCAAGAAATGAAGGAAAGTGATAAACTTTTCGAGGATCAAGGCGTAAAGATTTTGGTAGATAAGAAGAGTTTTCTCTACTTGGTGGGAACCACCCTCGAGTATAGTGGAGGGCTTAATGGAAAAGGGTTTTCGTTTAACAATCCCAATGCATCTCGTACTTGTGGATGCGGTGAAAGTTTTGCGGTTTAAAAACAGGCTGAAAACCAGAAGATGAAGACAGAAGAAAGTTATTTGGAAGAGGTTACGGCCTCGGAATACAAATACGGTTTTTATACCAATATTGAAGCTGATAAGGTGCCTCCAGGCTTAAGCGAGGAAGTAATTCGTATTATTTCCGCAAAGAAGCAGGAGCCCGAATGGATGACGGAATGGCGCTTGGATGCCTATCGGAAGTTTTTGAAAATGACCGAGCCTAAATGGCCCAATGTTACCTACCCGGAACCCGACTTGCAAGCGATTTCTTATTATTCGGCCCCCAAGAAAAAGAAGGAATTGGATAGCCTCGATGAGGTGGATCCCGAATTATTGAAGACCTTCGAAAAGCTGGGTATTTCTCTCGAGGAGCAAAAGCGCTTAAGCGGGGTAGCCATGGATGTGGTAGTAGATTCCGTTTCGGTGAAAACTACCTTCAAAGAGAAATTAGCCGAACTGGGCATCATCTTTTGCTCCATGTCGGATGCCATTCAGGAACACCCGGAATTGGTGCAAAAATATTTGGGTACTGTGGTGCCTAAGTCCGATAACTATTATGCCGCTTTAAACTCGGCAGTGTTTACCGATGGTTCTTTCTGCTACATTCCAAAAGGGGTACGTTGCCCGATGGAGTTGAGTACCTATTTCCGTATTAACGAAGCGGGTACCGGGCAGTTTGAACGTACCCTGGTTATTGCCGATGAAAGCAGTTATGTGAGCTACCTCGAAGGATGTACCGCTCCTATGCGTGATGAAAATCAATTGCATGCCGCAGTAGTGGAATTGGTGGCTCTGGATAATGCAGAGATTAAATACTCTACCGTTCAAAACTGGTACCCCGGAAATAAAGAAGGTAAAGGCGGGATTTACAATTTCGTGACCAAAAGAGGCATGTGCGAGCGCAATGCCAAAATCTCCTGGACTCAGGTAGAAACAGGATCAGCGGTAACCTGGAAATACCCTTCTTGCATTTTGAAAGGGGAAAATTCGGTGGGTGAATTCTATTCAGTAGCTGTTACCAATAACTACCAGCAAGCCGATACCGGAACCAAGATGATTCACTTGGGTAAAAACACCAAGAGTACCATTATATCCAAAGGTATTTGCGCCGGACATTCCAATGGTAGTTACCGTGGTTTGGTGCGTATCGGCTCGCGGGCCGAAAATGCTCGGAACTTTTCGCAGTGTGATTCCCTCTTAATGGGTAATGGCTGCGGATCTCACACCTTTCCTTATATCGAAACCCAAAATAAAACGGCCAAAGTAGAGCACGAGGCCACCACTTCGAAGATTGGGGAAGATCAAATCTTTTATTGTAACCAACGTGGTATTGGCGAGGAAGAAGCCATTGCCCTGATTGTAAATGGCTACTGTAAAGACGTCTTAAATCAGTTGCCGATGGAGTTTGCGGTGGAAGCACAGAAGTTGCTGGCCATTAGCTTAGAAGGATCGGTAGGATAATATTTTTGAATAAATCAGCATGTTAAAGATCAATAACCTTCAGGCCGGAATTGAAGGCAAGGAAATATTAAAAGGCATCGACCTTGAGGTGAAAGCCGGAGAGGTACACGCCATCATGGGACCTAATGGTTCAGGGAAAAGTACCCTCTCTTCGGTAATCGCCGGACGTGAGGACTATGAAGTGAGCGGCGGAAGTATCGATTTCGAAGGCGAAGACCTTCTCGATTTAGGTGCCGATGAAAGAGCCCACAAAGGTATTTTCCTTTCTTTCCAGTATCCGGTGGAAATCCCTGGGGTTACCGTAACGAACTTTATTAAAACCGCTATCAACGAAAGTCGCAAGGCCCGAGGTGAAGAGCCCATGCCAGCCAATGTGATGTTGAAGAAAATGCGCGAGAAAATGGCTTTGCTCGAAATTGACAATGCCTTTTTAAGTCGTAGCCTAAACGAAGGTTTCTCCGGTGGTGAAAAGAAGCGTAATGAGATTTTCCAGATGGCCATGTTGGAACCCAAATTGGCGATTTTGGATGAGACCGATTCCGGTTTGGATATCGATGCCCTGCGCATTGTGGCCAATGGAGTGAACAAGCTGAAGAGCAAGGATAATGCGGTGATCGTAATTACCCACTACCAGCGTTTGCTCGATTACATTGTGCCCGATTATGTGCATGTATTACACAAGGGTAAAATTGTGAAAAGCGGCGATAAGAGCCTAGCCCACGAATTGGAGGCCAAGGGTTACGATTGGTTGAAAGAAGGAGCGGTTGAAGCTTAAAAAGGAAAAGACGTGGAAGCATTAAAAGACAAACTCGAGTCCTCCTTCCTGGTCTTTGAGAACGAACTCAACGGCGAGGGCGAAGGACCCATTCATACGCGTCGGCGCGAAGCCTTCGAACGCTTTGTGAAATCCGGCTTTCCTACCAAGCGCGATGAGGAGTGGAAATACACCAATTTAAAGCCGGTGCTGAAACCAGATTTTCGCGTTTTCGTGAACGATGAAAATACGGTTGACTTCAGCAGCATCAAGCGCTTTTTCCTCAATGATGTAGATACCTATAAACTGGTGTTCATTGATGGATATTACAGCTCCTGGCTAAGTGAAACTACCCATCAGGGTTTCGATATCTGTACTTTCAGCAATATGCTTACGAAGTACAAAGATGTGGCGGAGCAATACTTTGGTAAAGCCCTACCAGAGAATGAGGCAATGGCCTCGGTGAATACTGCCTTTGCTCGCGAAGGTGCCTTCATCCGCATTAAGCGCAATGTAACGGTAGATAAACCAGTTGAAATTATCTTCATTACTACCGATCATGGGGTAGCTACTTTGGCCCAGCCTCGAAATTTGGTGGTGGTAGAAGAGAATGCTGAAATCACCATTCTAGAGCGTCATCAAAGCTTGAGCGAGCAGCCGGTATTAACCAATACGGCGACCGAAATTTTCGCTTTACGCGATTCTCGCCTCAACTATTATAAGATTCAAAATGATGCTAAAACTGCATCATTGATTGATAGCACTGCGGTGCGTCAATACCGTGGCAGTAATGTTACCATGGGAACCTATTCTTTCGGGAATAAGTTTATCCGTAATAATTTGAACTTCTTCCTCGAAGAAGAGCATACCGAAAGCCATATGGATGGCATTACCGTAATTGATGAAGGTCAAACGGTAGATCATCATACCCTGGCCGATCATAAAGTGCCCAATTGCTATTCTGACGAATTGTACAAAGGTATTTATGATGCGAATGCCCATGGGGTATTTAATGGTAAGGTGATGGTGCATCCACATGCCCAAAAAACCAATGCATTTCAGCAGAATAACAATATCCTGCTTACCGATAAAGCTTCTATCGATACCAAGCCTCAGCTGGAAATCTTTGCCGATGATGTGCAATGTTCACACGGCTGTACCATTGGTCAGTTAGATGAAGAAGCCATGTTCTACTTGCGTTCACGTGGTATTCCAGAAAAAGAGGCCAAAGCTTTGTTGCTTTATGCCTTTGCAAATGATGGCCTGCGTAATGTGAAAATCCCGGCACTGCGGAAGAAGTTAAACCGTCAGATTGCCAAGAAATTGAACGTAAACCTCGATTTCGAACTATAAGCACCCCGATATGATCAGCAATCCAGTGGCTCATTTTCCAATTGAAAAGATCAGGGCGGACTTTCCGATTCTTGATCAGGAGGTAAATGGCCAGCCTCTGGTGTATTTTGATAATGCGGCAAGCGCTCAAAAGCCTCGTCAGGTTATTGAGGCTATTGATCAGTATTATTCGACCATCAATAGCAATGTGCATCGCGGGGTCCATCATTTGAGTCAAAAGGCCACCGATGCATTTGAGGCCTCTCGTGAAACAGTACGCGCTCACTTAAATGTCGCCCATAGCTATGAGGTGCTCTTTACAAAGGGTACTACTGATAGCATCAATTTGGTGGCCTCTTCCTTATCCCAGGGCTTAATTAAAGCCGGAGATGAAATTCTGGTTTCTCATCTGGAGCATCATAGTAATATCGTTCCCTGGCAAATGCTTTGTGAGCGCACGGGTGCTCAATTGAAGGTGATCCCCATGAATGAGAGGGGAGAGTTGGTGATGGAAGACTACCGTCAACTTTTGAATGAACGCACTCGGTTAGTGGCGGTGAATCATATTTCCAATGCTCTGGGAACCATTAACCCCATTGCTGAAATGACTCGCCTGGCTCATGAGGCAGGTGCCTGGATTTTGGTAGATGGCGCTCAGGCCGTACCGCATATGAAGGTAGATGTTCAAAGTTTGGATGTTGATTTCTATTGCTTCAGTGGCCATAAATTATTTGGTCCTACCGGAATTGGCGTGCTCTATGGCAAGGAAGCTATTTTGGAAGTAATGCCACCCTATCAAGGGGGAGGCGAGATGATTGCCGAAGTAACCTTTGCAAAAACCACCTATGCTGGTTTACCTCATAAATTTGAAGCGGGAACGCCGCATATCGAAGGGGGAATCGTATTGGGTAACGCCATCGATTATGTGAATGAGATTGGTTTGGAGGCCATTGCAGCCTATGAACAAGAGCTTTTGCAATATGGTACTCAGCTATTGAAGGAGCGCTTTCCCGATCTCCGCATTTTTGGGGAGGCAGAGGAAAAGACTTCCGTAATTTCCTTTTTATTGGGATCCATTCACCCCTACGATACTGGAGTGATCCTCGATAAATTAGGAGTAGCCGTGCGTACCGGTCACCATTGTACTCAACCGATTATGCAGCATTTTGGCATTCCCGGAACTATCCGCGCCAGTTTTGCTTTTTACAATACTAAAGCCGAGATCGATCGCCTTGCAGATGCTCTCGAAAAAGCCCAAGCAATGCTTTCTTAGCCTATGAAGAAGTGGGTCCTTAAAGCGCTAATCCAGAAGTTTATTTCCTTTTTACCGGGTAGCCATCGTATTAATTTTTGGTTTCAGAAATACATCACCAAGGGGGTGCATTTAAGTGATTCCTATTTTTCGGATAAGCTGATGCATGCGGAAGATCATCTCCGTTTTTACAGTAAGAATCACTCTTTAACAGGCATCCGAACTTTGGAACTGGGTACCGGTTGGTATCCGGTTGTGCCCATCAGCCTTTATTTAGCAGGCGCCGAATCGGTAAGTACCATCGACCTGAGTCGCTTAATGAATCAAGAAGCGCTGGTGGCAACGGTTCAGAAGTTTCAGGCCTGGATAAAAGCGGATAAACTCAAACCATTTAAAGAGTTTTGGCGCGAAGATCGCCTACAACAATTAATGATTCTGGAGGCGGATAAACTAGACTTCGAAAGTTTACTCTTGGCCTTTAATCTGGATTACCGTGTGGGTGATGCCCGTCATTTAACCGATGCCGATGCAAGCTTCGATCTGATTCATTCCAATAATGTGTTTGAGCACATTTATCCTCAAATCCTAAAGGAGATATTGGTGGAGTTTAAGCGGGTTTTGAAGCCTCAGGGGCTGATGAGTCATTTCATTGATATGTCGGATCACTTCGCGCATCTCGACTCCAGTATAAACATTTACAATTTCCTCCGCTTTAGTGAATCGACCTGGCAGACTATCGACAATAGCGTGCAGCCTCAAAACCGCTTGCGATTAAGTGATTACGAAGCAATGTACGCCGATTTGAATTTGCCCATTTTAGATAAGAAAGTGCGTCCGGGAGAGCCTGATAAGTTGGAAGGGATGAAATTGGCAGCTCCCTATAAAGGACGCTCAACCGAAGATTTAGCGATTAGCCACGCTCATTTAATAAACAGCCTTTAATGCAAAGTATTAAAGAAGTACAGGAAGATATTATCGCTGAGTTCCAGATGTTCGACGACTGGATGCAGCGTTATGAATACCTCATTGATTTAGGGAAATCTTTACCCTTGATTGATGAACAATATAAGGTGGAAGACAATATTATTAAAGGATGCCAGAGTCAGGTTTGGCTTCATGCCGAAGGCGATAAAAGCCAGGTGAATTTTACGGCCGACTCAGATGCCATCCTTACCAAGGGCTTAATAGCTTTATTGGTGCGTGTGTTTGATGGCCAGCCGGCCGAAGATATTTCAGGTGCTGATTTGTACTTCTTGGATCAAATCGGATTGAAAGAGCATCTTAGCCCAACCCGGGCTAATGGCTTGCTTAGTATGGTAAAACAAATGAAGTTTTATGCCCTGGCCCTCCAAGCCAGATAGGACCAAAAAAAGAGAAGGATGAACGATGCGGAAATGCAAAAAACGGGCGACGATATAGTAGATGTACTACGCTCCATTTTTGACCCGGAAATTCCGGTAGACATTTATGAACTGGGTCTGATCTACGATGTTCAGGTAAGTTCGGAGGGAGATGTGAAAATCCTAATGACCTTAACCTCGCCCAATTGTCCGGTGGCCGAAAGCTTACCTGAAGAAGTTAAACAGAAGGTAGGTACTATAGCCGAGGTAAAAGACGTTGAGGTAGAAATCACTTTTGATCCTCCTTGGACTAAGGAGATGATGAGTGAGGAAGCAATGTTGGAACTGGGATTTTTATAAAATGACAAAAACAGGGATTGATGCGATACACTATTATGTGCCTTCATTGGTACTTCCCATATCAGCTTTAGCTGAAGCACGGGGAATAGAGTACGCAAAGCTGAACAAGGGATTGGGCCTCGAGGGAATGGCCCTTTGTGATGCGGATGAAGATGTGGCTACCATGGCTGCAGAAGCTGCAATAAATTTGATTGAAGAACAAGGTCTCGAACCTCAGGAAATTGATCGTATCTATCTGGGTACGGAATCAGCTCTGGATGCAGCGAAACCTACCGCAGCTTATATTCTTGGTATTATCGAGGATCGCTTGCAAAGCGAATACGGTGAGCGTTGTCTCCAGAATTGTGATGTAATCGATATGACCTTTGCCTGCATTGGTGGGGTAGATGCCTTGCTTAATTCGGCTGACTATATTCGATTACACCCCCAAAGCAAAGCCATTGTAATTGCCGCCGATAAGGCTCAATATGATTTGGCTTCAACCGGTGAATATACCCAGGGAGCCGGTGCTGTGGCCATGTTAATTAGCGCCAATCCACGATTATTAAGCCTCGAACCCGTATTTGGAGTGGCTACTAAAAGCGAATACGATTTCTTTAAGCCTCGTCGGCTTTTCGCGAAATCGGAATTACTACAAGCCGCTGCTCAATTATTGGGAAGCCCTATTAAGGAAGAAGATATTTCGGCTTTATTAGCCAGTGCAGAAGATGCCTTTTGGGGTAGCGATAAAAAGGAAATTGAGCTCTTTAAAGAGGAGCCGGTTTTTGACGGGCCTTATTCGAATGATTGCTATAAAGCTCGCACCTCAGAAGCCCTCGCGCATTTAGAAAAACAGAGACCTGAGCTCTCCATTTTAAAAGATTGGGATTATACCGTTTTCCATTTGCCTTATGCCTATCAGGCGCGTAGGATGTTTACTGAAATGTGGTTGGATCGATTGTCTTCCAGTGAGCTGGCTTCTTTGGTTGATGAGTTGGGACAAGCTTCAGGCGAAAGCCCTAACTGGGATCCCGCTTTTGTGAAGGCAGTTTCTAAATCAGATGCCTATCGCCAGTTTGTGGCGGCTAAAATTGCTCCGGGCGAAAGAGCCTCATCGCAAATTGGTAATATGTATACTGCCTCTCTATTCATGAGCTTCCTTTCCATTTTAGAAAGCGCCCGTGAAGTGAAAGAGGATTTAGCAGGCAAGCAAATGGGATTCATGGCTTATGGCAGTGGATCCAAGTCCAAGGTTTTCTTCGGTAGCCTTGAAGCCCAATGGCAGGAGGCATTACCAAAGGGTGCCTTATTTAGTCGCTTGGCCCAGCGCCAAACCATAGATTTTAAAACCTACGAAGCCTTGCATAAAGGCGAATTAAAAGAAGCAGTGCTGAGCCGTAAGGGAAGTGTGTTCCAAGCCTTGGCTCAAGAGCCTAACCGCGAGGGTTACCGCTATTACGCTCAGGCTTCAAAATAGTATTGAAGATTGGAAGAGATTCGAAATAAAATTGCCGAAAGCGGATTAATTAACCTGAGTATGGAAGACTTCTATCCTCAGGCTCCCCGCATGGAATTGGATATTGCTCCTTGGCTTTATGAGGGGGTAATGTTGCGTGAAAAGGATTTTCGAGCTTCTATCAAAGACCATGATTGGTCGCAATACCAAGGGGCTTTTGTGGCCGTCTATTGTTCAGAAGACGCCATCATTCCTCAATGGGCCTATATGCTTTTAGGCGCGGCTTTGGAGGGCTATGCACAGAAGGTGGTTTTTGGCGATTTAGAACTTCTGGAAACCCTGGTAATGGAAGAAGCCTTGGGTCAAATTGATGTTGAGGCCTATCGCGATAAGCGGGTTATTTTAAAAGGATGCGGCAATATTAGCATTCCGCCGCAGGCCTATCTAAAAATGACTTTGCATTTGAAGCCCGTGGTGAAGAGCCTCCTTTTTGGTGAAGCTTGCTCCACTGTTCCTGTTTACAAGAAAAAGGCTTAGTTCAGCATGATTGATTTTGATATTCTGTCGGTAAAAGCCGCCATTAATGATACCCGAAAGAAATTATTGCAACATCCCATTTATGAGGATTTAAACGATCTTCCCTCGATGCGGATTTTCATGGAGCACCATGTATTTGCCGTGTGGGATTTTATGTTGCTTTTAAAGGCCCTTCAGCGAAAGCTCACTTCCGTAGATGAAGTGTGGGTACCTACTGAAAATCGAGTAGCCCGTCGCCTCATCAATGAAATTGTGTGGGGAGAGGAGAGCGATTTGGATTTAAATGGCAAGCCTTCCAGTCATTACGAGATGTATCTGGATGCCATGAAACAGATTGGCGCGGATGTGAGGTCGGTAAATCACCTGGTGCAAAAGGCTTCGGAAGGACATAGTTTGAAGTCCTTAATGAAGTACAATGTAGCGGAGATTGAAAGCAGTCGTTTGAATTTCGTGCGGGTGAGCTATGAAATCATCCGAGAAGGCAAATTGCATGCAATTGTGGCTGCATTTACCTTCGGTCGGGAAGATCTAATTCCGGATTTATTTACGGAAATCGTGCGCGATCTTAACGATCGTTTCCCGGGAGAGCTCAGTGCTTTTGTGTATTACCTGGAGCGCCATATTGAGCTGGATGCGGATGAGCATGGACCAATGGCGGAACAGATGATTCGGGAGCTTTGTGGGAACGATCAACAAAAGTGGGAAGAAGCAAAACAGGCGTCGCAGAAAGCTCTGGACGCCCGTTTACAATTTTGGGATGCGATTCACGCTGCTATTCGGCAGCAGAAGCAGAATCCTGAATGGGAGCCTGCGCTTCTAGCTTAGCCAACATTTCTTTACCAGCTGCTAAGGCATCGGTCGTTTTGGAGTCAATACGCTCCATTTTCATTTTTTCAGATTTGAAGAAGGCTACTTTTTCTTCTTCCGCCCAGCTTTCTTCAAAATTGCTAGTGAACTCACGCATCCAAACCATCATGGCATCTTTGGCATATTTCAGCTCGGTAGCAGCGGTCATAATATCAATACTGTCGGCACGGCCCACAGAAGCTTGCATCAATTGACCTTGCAGTTTACTCATGTGGGTCATTTGAGGCATTACCTTATCGTGAAGTTCCATTACTTCCTTCTTGAGACTCTCGGAGCTTTCGGAAGTACTGGCACTGGAATTTTCGTTTTGGGCTGGGCTGTTGTTGCAGGCCCAAAGCATGGAAAGGCCAACTAAGGCCAAAGCGATCTTTTTCATGAAGCTTGCTAAATTTTAGGCTAAGTTAGAACATATATAAGCCTTCCTCCGAGCTCCAGACTTTATTTTTGCACTATGAAAGTTAATCTCAGTCGAACCGACTATATGCGGATCGGAGTATTGATTCTGGTTTTTGTAGCCGGAATCATCGGTAGCTATATCATTCTTAAGCCGAAGGAGCGCTTACCCATTTATAATCCCTCCGAATTGGATGAGCGATTGGTAGCGAAAGATTTACAGCAGCAGGGTATCAATCATAAGGTTTTGCCCTTTAAGCTAATCAATCAGTATGGCGATAGTATTTCTGATGCCGATATGGAGGGCAAGATTTATGTAGCCGACTTCTTTTTTACGGTTTGCCCCGATATCTGCAAGGATATGGCAGTGCAAAAACGACGTTTGCAAGAGGCTTTAAAAGATGAGCCCGATTTTGCGATTCTTTCACATTCGGTTACCCCGGAAATGGATTCTGTGCCGGTTATTAAGGCCTATGCTGATTTACAAGGAGCTATCCCTGGGAAATGGCATATTTTAACCGGTGATAAACCGCAGATATACAATCTGGCCCGCCGCTCTTATTTTGCCATTTTCGACTCGGGAGGTAATGGCGATGAGGCAGATTTCATCCACACCGAGAACTTCATTTTGGTAGATAAACAAAAGCGTATTCGCGGCTATTACGATGGCACCAGCGCAGAAGATGTGGATCGCTTAATTAAGGATTATGCGATATTAAAGGCGGAGTATAAAAATTAGAAAGGTTTTCACGAGGCTCCAGGTAAACACTGTCGCCATTGGTCTTATTTATAAGTAGAATGGTGTCAATGGTCCAACCTTCCTCCTTTTGTCTGGCCGTCCAGATTAATAAGGCTGGTCCTTCTTTTCCTCTTATATCCACCTTCATTTTGTAGCCATTGGCCTTAGAGTGCCCAATCATATTTCCTTCCAGATCCAAATCTATATCACTATCCAATTGGTAGAAGCTTTCTTCTTGCGCTTTTACTCTGAACCAAACATGTTGAAAATCAGAAAAAATAGTATGCTTGATTTCGGTGTCACTAAGTGGAACCATGGAAAATAAGGAAAGCAACGGTGCTGGTGCGAGTAAAATTGCGGCAACAACATGAGCCTTTTGCTTATAGACCGTTTTCGATTTTTCCTCTAAATCCGAAGTACACTTTGGACATTTGTGTGCTCTAATATCAACATGGGAAAAGCACTGAGGGCAAGTTTTTCGCTCTTTTCGCAATGCTATGATTAGGTAAGCTAAGAAGGCTAACATTGGGTGGAAACCAAACCATAACCAATGTTTGCTCAAACTTTTCTTCTTAGCCAAGAAAGAGCCCAAAATGATTGGAGCAATCCACGAAGCTAGGAATCCAATTATTGGCAATACACTATAAAAACTCATTATTCGAAGCGGGAATTTTCAGGACAGCCAAATTCCGAAAAAAGCCTTGATTAATGAAAAAAGCCTCCCGAAGGAGGCTCCTCAAGAAAAGAAACACAAATTGATTGAACGCAATTAGTTTTCGAGCAAGACTTGTCGTTGATATTTTCGACCCGCAAAATCTTGTATTTCCAGATAGTAATAGCCTGCTTTTAAATCGCTGCGGGTAGCTAAGTTGAGCGTGTTTTCATTCATTTTACAGTCCTTTATGACTTGAACTTCTTCGCCACGGCTGTTTAATATTCGTGCTTGATCTAAGGAAATGGGGACACGGATTTCAACTTGGAGCATTCCGCCAATTTTCACAGGATTGGGGTAAACTCGAATGGCGGCTTCCAGTACTTCTGAATCGGGCTCCAGACCTTTTTTCTCTCGAAAGAGTTGTTCCCAATTTTGAAAGACAATTTCTTCCTCTAACTGACGATCATCCTCTGGCCGCGCAATCACCACTTCGATGTCGTCATTAAAAGCGAAAAGAGCTTTATGGATTTCAGGATTCTGAATAAAGATCTCCCGGGCCAGAGGTAGATACTCTCGTAGTACCTCTACGGTAATGCCTTTCGGGGCGGGGAAGGCTTTAGCTTCGCCCTTCTCTATGGCCCAGGCTCTATAGCCCTGTTTGAACAGTACAAAGGCATTGCTGATATTAAGTTCGGGTGAGGGGTTTAAAGAGCTTTCCTTTTTGGCCACATTGCAATCGTCAATACAATTATGTCCATTGGGGATGTTTACATTATGGCAGCAGGCCGTTTCCCAGTCGGAGTAAAGACCCATGCTCACAAATTTCACTTGTTTGCAATAATCTCCGTCCGGACTGCAAACTATGGCTGTGGCCCAGCTTGGTATGGCTATGCACAAAGTGCAAAGCAGACTTAAAAATTTCGCTTTCATATCTCTGATTTAAATTGGTACTTATTCGCAGCAGCAATCGATGGTCCAGCCTCGCGGGACATTCACATTGTCGCAATCGGCTTCCATCCATTGCCCATTGATAAATACGCGATCAATTCTTTCGCAGGGGTAGTTAACCAAGGTGTGACCATGGTCTTCGCAGAGATATACGCGGGCTTGTACAAAGCCCATGCTTAACAGGAATACGATTAAGGCTAAATGCTGTAACCGGAAATTCTTCTTTTGAATTGCCGGGCTTTGATGGTTTTTGCCCTTCTTTTTGGATAAGTTCATGCTTTGGTTTTAATTAATATCCGGGTAAAGAGTGCTTTTATTCGGCTTAATAAAAGGGGGCAAAATTTGAATCGGGAGCTCTAATCATTTTAGGATTTCAAATCATTCCGATAAAGACTACGAGAAACAAATTGTTATTTTAATGATAGATGAAAGGTTATGATTTTTAATAAATTATACAAATAAATTTAGGATTAAACGTTTTTTATCTAATTTTGGATATATTTTTTACCACTACTATTTTTAGATATATTTCAATTTAAAACCTGAAAAACAACCAGTAATAGTCTGCTTATTTTCGGGTCGAAATAAATAAGTGATAGAAAAATAAATTTAATACCTATAATTAATGTTTTTAAGAAAGATCAATTTGCATCTTTTTTACTCTTTCTTCTAAGCTCTCATTGGTGAGTCGTTCTCTTAATCGGTCGACCATAATGGGGAAGCAAAAGGGACTGGGTTTCTCTAGGTCCTTAATTACTATTTCCTGACTATTGATTCTTTCCAGAGCTTGGCGTAATCGTCCTTCCTCTAATTGAAATTCCAGGGCCTCTTCATAGGATTGTTGCAAGAGTAGATTGTCGGGCTCATAATCATTGAGGACCTTAAAAATGAGGGAGCTATTGCTTTGGAGATGTTTTTCCTTCACCGGTTCACCGGGATAGCCGCGGTATACTAATCCTGAAATAACGGCAATGTCCCTGAAACGCCTTCCCGCCAATTCAATGGCATTAACCGAGTGCATAATGTCTTCCCTTAGATCTTGTAAGCTGAAAATGTCTGTATCCAAGGCTTCCTCAATTGGTAAGGGCTTGTCACTAAGAAGCTCAAAGCCATAATCATTCATAGCGATACTGGCGCTGATCGATTCTAATAAGGAGATGCGGTAGGCTAATAATGCCGACATCCCCTCATGAACGGCACGACCCTCAAAAGGATAAATAAAGAGATGATGACCCTCCTGGCTTTGGAAGCGCTCAATTAACAATTGCTCTCTTTTAGGGATGATGGAGCGTTCTTCCTGGACTTCCCAAAGGGGTTTGATTAATTGGAGTTCAGGGTCTTTACTGCTATGGCTGTGACTTTCCTCTAATTTTTTGCGGAGCATCATCCCCATCTGAGCGGATAGCGGCATCCGGCCACCTTGCCAACTGGGAACTTGTCCTTTGCCGCTGCGACTAAGCTTTACCTGGGCTTCCATGCCTTTGAAGCGCACTAATTCCAAATTTCGGCCGGCAAACCAAAAGGCATCACCAGGCTTAAGTCGGGAAATGAAGTACTCTTCAATGGTGCCTAAATAACCGCCACCTTCGAATTTGATTTTAACCACCCCATCACCTACAATAGTGCCAATGCTCATGCGGTGTCGCATGGCGGTACGGCGACGATTCACAACATATTTACCGTCCTCTTCAATTTCTACCTTATGGTATTCATCATAGCTTTCCAGCGAGGCACCACCATCGCAAACGAATTTTAGGCACCAGACCCATTCCTCTTCTCTTAAACTTTGATAGGAAAAGGTGGAGCGAATCTCAGGGAAAATCTCCTCGGGATAAAAACCATCGCCCACCGCTAAGCTTACCAGGTACTGTACCAATACATCGAAGGATCGGAGGTAGGGAAAGCGTTCTTCAATTAGCTCTTCTTCAATGGCGGAGCGCAAAGCTGCAGCCTCCACCAGCTCCAAACTATGCGTAGGTACAAAGTAAATTTTGCTGGTTGCTCCCGGTTGATGACCACTGCGGCCTGCGCGCTGCATAAAGCGCGCTACCCCTTTGGGGGAACCCACTTGAATAATGGTTTCCACTGGTCGAAAATCAACTCCCAAATCCAAGCTACTGGTGCAAACCACGGCTTTTAGTTGACCAGTATACAAAGCATCTTCCACCCAATTCCGCAGTTCCTTACTAATGCTACCATGATGCATGGCCATTAATCCTGCCATTTGGGGGGCGACATCTAAAATGCGTTGGTACCAAATTTCAGATTGAGAACGGGTATTGGTAAAGATGAGGGTCGACTCCGATGCTTCCAATATGGGAATTACCTTCTCCAGCATTTTTATCCCCAGGTGTCCTGCCCAGGGTAAGACTTCAATGGTATCGGGTAATACAGATTCTACCTTAATCTTTTTCCGGGTACCGGAGCGGATCATTGTTTTTAGGTCTTCGGGGAATTCTGGGCCTAGCAATACATCCAGGGCCTCTTCCATATTGCCAATAGTGGCCGAGATGCCCCAGCTCTGTAATTGAGGATTGATGCCTCTTAAGCGCGATAGGGCTAACTCCATTTGCACCGCTCGTTTGGAGCCCATCAGTTCATGCCATTCATCCACCACTACTGTATGCAAATGCCGAAAGGTTTGCTGGTTTTGCTTTCCTGCCAGCAGGAGGTGCAAACTTTCGGGGGTAGTGATTAGCAAATTGGGCATTTGCTTTTTTTGGCGATTCCGTTCCGCGGTGCTGGTGTCGCCAGTGCGTATGCCAACACTAAATTCGAGCCCCATTCCTTCAATAGCTCTTTCGGCGGATTGGCGTATTTCTTTAGCCAAAGCCCGAATAGGGGTGATCCAAATCGCACGTAAGCCCTTGCCTTTCGATTCTCTTACTAATATCGGTAGGAGTAGGGAATAGGTTTTACCACTTCCGGTGGGTGCGTTTACAATCCCGTTTTTTCCTTCTGCATAAGCTTGCCAGGCCGCTTCCTGAAAGGCTGCTGCTTCCCATTTTTGGGAGGCGAACCATTTTTCAGCGGCTTTTAAGTCGAGCTTCATAAGGCGCGATTGCTTTTAGAGGCACATAAGTCCCAACTAAGAGGGCTTAGAAGGGTGGATGTTCCGGCCGATTCTCGAGGATAGCATCAATGGCCTCCATTACTTCTGCGCTTAATTTGGCCTTGGCCTCGCCCGCTTTTAGGTTTTCTTCCAATTGATACATTTTGGAAGCGCCCAAAATGGCAGTGCTCACGTCGGGATTTTTCAAGACCCAAGCAATGGCCAGTACAGGCATGCTTAAACCTAAATCTTGAGCCAATGCAGTGAGCTTACGCACCTTGGCGAAGTATTCTTCTTGGAGGTTTTTCTCGGCTAACCAGCTTAGCTCTTCCAAATTAAGGCGGGCGTCAGCCGGAACTCCATTATTGTATTTTCCCGTAAGGATTCCACTGGCCAGAGGACTCCAAATGGTAGTGCCTAAACCTACGGTTTTGTAAATCTGGCTGTATTCCACTTCCACCTTATCGCGCACCAACATATTGTATTGGGGCTGCTCCATAGTGGGAGGAATCAAGTTGTATTGTCGGGCCACCATATGGGCTTCCATAATTTCTTGGGCGCTCCATTCGCTGGTGCCCCAGTATAATATCTTGCCCTGCTGAATGAGATTATGCATGGTCCAAACCGTCTCCTCAATAGGGGTGTTTTTATCCGGACGGTGGCAATAAAAGAGATCTAAATAATCTACTTGCAAACGTTTTAGGGCTTGGTGGCAAGCTTCGGTTAAGTGCTTACGAGTATTGCCTTTTTGGGTGGGTTTGGAATGCTTTAATCCGCGAATGCCAAAATAGGCTTTGCTGGATACCAGGTAGGAATCACGGCTCCACTGCAAATCATGGAGAACTTCGCCCATCAGTAATTCACTCTTACCATCCGCATAAACCTCGGCATTATCAAAAAAGTTAACGCCGGCATCATAAGCAGCCACCATTAATTCTTTGGCCATATCCTTGCCGATTTGGGTGCCAAAAGTGATCCAGGAGCCGAAGCTCATTTCCGATACTTGTAATCCTGATTTTCCTAATCTGCGGTATTCCATTTTTTCATTTCATTTAAGGCCTTTAAGGCTTCCATTACATAGGGATCGTCAATAGCGTAAACCCGCTGGTAACCCTTGGTGCCATAGCGATTGTAGGCAATAAATGCCTTAAGTCTGTTCTTTAAGGCCAGCACCTGGGCGGAGTCGGCTTCATTGATACGTTCCGCGATAGGTAGACCAAAAAAGGCCTGGTAAACGGTGCTGTCTACCTCCCAATTCTTTACAAAGCTATCTTCTTCCCATTGCGCAAATCCCTTTCGATGCTCATCCACATAGCGGAAGGCACTTTCATCCAAATCTACAGTCATGGCTAAATGATAGAGTAAGCGCGTAGTGCCGCTGGTATCGTAGCCTACTTCCCGATCGGGTAAAATACCTCCCTGATGGCGATGCCCACTAAATTCAGCGCTATCCGGTAAGAGAACAGTAGAATCCGCTTGCAAGGAGCCGGTGTTGCCATGGAAATAGTAGCTCTCATCATAACTGTCATAATCCCTTTGTATGGATCGGCCCAATGGCGTGTAATAACGTTGGGTGGTAAGGCGCATTTTAGAGCCATCCTTAAGGGTGATTTCCTCCTGCACTAATCCTTTGCCAAAGGAACGACGCCCCACAATGCTTGCTCGTTTATGATCTTGCAAGGCACCGGCTACAATCTCACTGGCCGATGCTGATCCGCGATTTATCAAGATTACCAATTTTCCTTTTTCGAAAAGCCCGCGATGATTGGCATAGCTTTCTTCAATGCTGCCATCCCGACTTTTAGTAAAGACAATCATTTTGCCTTTCGGAAGGAATTCATCGCTAATATCCTCAGCGGCACTGAGCAGTCCACCGGGATTATCTCTTAAATCGAAAATGATGGAGGTGGCGCCTTTGTTTTGGAGGTTTCGCAAGGCGAGCTTCACTTCCTGGGTACTGCGCGCGGTAAATTTATTGAGCTTGATGAGGCCTACACTATCATTCAACAAAAAGGCAGAGCTTACGGAGTTCAGATCTACCTGGGCCCTGCGGATGGTAATGTCCTTTTCGGCTTCTTCCGAAGGTCGGAATACATGTAGTTTAACCGTACTTCCTTCTTGCCCCTTCAGGGTTTTAACCACCAATTCACTATTGAGCTTTTCTCCCGAAAGGGAAATACTATCGGCACTTAAAATACGGTCGCCGGGCATAATGCCTGCTTTATCGGAAGGACCACCTTCCATAACCTGAACCACCGCCAGGCTGTCTTTATAAATTTTGAATTCGATACCAATACCTACAAAGCTGCCACGGATGGATTCTTCATTGGCGCTAACCTGATCTTCGGGGATATAGGTGGAGTGGGGGTCGAGATGATGGAGAAGTTCGGAAATGGTTTGGTCGAGGAGGCTATCGGTATTTACCTGATCTACATATTCGTAGTCGATATAATCGATAATCTGCCGCAGCTTTTGTTCGCGCTCACTTTTCTCATTCAGGGCTACAGCCTGATGAGGGAAATTGAAAAAGAGGCCGAGGAAAATCCCGAAGATTACGGCCAAGCCCAGTAAAATGGGGAAGAGAGTTTTGCTATTGTTCAAGTTCCTGTGCGCTAATCTGTACCAGCTCTACGCCGGCTTTTTCCAAAAATTTTAAACCCGAGTCGTCTTTATAACGCTCAATGTATACCAATCGTTTAATGCCGGATTGGTGTACTAATTTACTGCATTCTTTGCAAGGCGAGAGGGTAAGGTATAAGGTGCCGCCATCACTGGAATTGGTTGAGCTGGCCATCTTTAAAATGGCATTCGCTTCCGCGTGAAGCACATACCATTTGGTGTAATTTTCATCGTCCTCACAGTGATTTTCAAAACCACTGGGGGTCCCATTATAGCCATCGGAAACAATCATCCGATCCTTAATAATTAAGGCTCCTACCTTACGACGTTCGCAATACGAAAGCTGCGCCCACTCGCGGGCCATGCGTAAATAAGCTATATCGTATTTATATTGTTTAGGGTTTTTTTCCCGCATGCCGGTATTTCTTTAATGGAGCCTGTTTGAAAAACCAAAGTAAGGCCTCTGGTAATTGCTCTCGCCAAAGGTCTTCATTATGCTCACCATCTGCAACCACCTTGGTATGTATCTGCCAGTTTGGATGCATTTCATCCAAAATAGCACGACATTTTAAAGTTCTTTGAACGGCTTCTCCACTCTTATTGCCTTCTTTAGTTCCTATCATCTGATAGATCAAGGTCGTTTCTAGGCTACCATTCTCCGCCACCATTTCCGGGACTTCGGGATTAAACCAATAGGCCGGAGAAAAAACCAAGGCCCCTCCAAATACATCGGGCCAGGCTTCTAAGGCGGTTAGGGAAATCAAGCCACCTAAAGAACTACCTCCTATATAGGTGTATTCTCTTTGGGTTTTTACCGGATAATGCGCATCGATGTAGGGCTTAACTTGATTCACAATAAAATCGAGGTATTCATAGCCTTCACCCCCGCCGTATTCCTCATTTTCAAAGGGAGAAAGTTCCCGGATGCGATTTTCTCCTCCATGGTTTATCGCCACCACAATCAGCGGAAGCTCCAGGCTATCCAAGCACTGCGCCAAATTCCATTTACTGGAACTACCTCTCAGTCCTCGAAAGAGATTTTGGGCATCCTGAAAATACATTACTGGAAAATCCCGTCTGGCTGTTTCATAGCCTTCTGGTAGATAGATCCAAATTTGGCGATAGGCATTGTTATATAGGAGGCTGTCGTTTTTGGGGAGTAAATGCAGGCCTCGTGGGGGATGCTCTGCATGATCCTCCCAGGCTTCCCAAGATAGATGAATAGTGTCGGCACTGAGGTCCAAGACCCGATTAGGACGTGGACTTCCATCCGTGAAAGCTTCGGCTAATTCCCAGCTACCACCAGTGATTTTTGCTTCGACTGGATCAGCTAGCAGCTTTATGGTCAATTGGCCATCTTCAAAACGAAAATTCGAATCGGCAGGATTCCAATTATTGAAGCTTCCCGCTAAATAGAAATCCTGAGAAAGAGGATGGTCTCCTTTCGGGTGAATCAGGACAATGGTTTGGGCAAATCCACTCCAGGTGAATAGGCTAAAAAGCACGAACCATAAGGTTTTTCCCGACATAGACTTGGGTTTAGAAGCAGCTTCTAATTTAAGTTTTTCTGGATTTAGAAATCCACTTGCTTCAATAGACCGTATCTAATAGAAACAAAACACACTCACTCATGAAACGATTTACTCTACTCACACTTTTGCTTGGTTTTTGCGCGACTCTACAGGCGCAAACGGTAATGGTTGGCGGAGAAGCTATGTATCCTAAAAAGGATATCGTTAGCAACGCTGTGAACTCCGCCGATCATACCACTTTGGTTGCCGCCGTTAAAGCTGCCGGTTTGGTGGAAACCCTGCAGGGGGAGGGGCCATTTACGGTTTTTGCACCGGTAAATGATGCCTTCGAAAACTTACCCGAAGGAACTGTTGAAGCCTTATTAAAGCCAGAAGCCAAAGCAAAATTACAGGCGGTTTTAACTTATCATGTTATTCCCGGAGTTTTGGATTTTAAAGCTCTAAAGGCGAAAATCGTGGAAGGCAAGGGCAAGGCAGTTTTAACTACCGTTCAAGGCGCCAAGCTTACCTTTATGATGAATGGCGAGCATAATATTTTGGTGAAAGACGCCCAGGGTAATGTGGCGAATATCACTGTATACGATGTGTATCAAAAGAATGGGGTTATTCAGGTAATCGATTCGGTTCTGATGCCCTAAGTATCTTGTTGTTTGGTTGATAAAAGGCGACTCGCATGGTTTACATCGAGTCGCCTTTTAAATTTTCCAATACATAGAATTATGATGTATAGATATTTTATGTATTATTGCCCTATGTATTCGAAAGAACTTTTAAAAGGAACCCTGCAAGCTATTATTCTAAAGCTATTAGCTGAGCATGGCAGTATGTATGGATATGAGATTTCCCAAAAGGTGAAGGAGCTATCTAGCGAAAAAATTTTACTAAAAGACGGCTCATTGTATCCGGCTTTGCAAAAAATGCTGAGTGATGGCTTGGTCAACTATCGCGAAGAAATGATTGGTAAGCGCGTACGTAAATACTATCAGCTTACCTCCACTGGAAAGGTGCGCCAAAAAGATGCCTTGCAAGAGATCAAGGAATTTATGCAGACCCTCGATGATTTACTCAACTTAAAATTGATTATGTCATGAAAATAAGTGAGGCTCAGGAAGAGCAAATCAAGGAAAGAGTGATGCAGCACGCCTTTCAGCTTGAAGGCTTAGCCGATGATTTGATTGATCATATCTACTGCTACCTCTATGAGCACGGAACGGAGAAAAGGGATTTTAGCTGTCAGCTGGATGAGGCCATTCATTTATTGGCCCCTGAGGGATTAGAAACCATTGAAGACGAGACTTTCTATTTGTTAAACTTTAAAAAGATGATTCTTATGAAACGATTCATTTACGGCATCGGCCTGATCGGAGCCATGCTTTTTAGTAGCGGTGTAATATTTAAAATTTTCCACTGGCCTGGTGCCAATGTGCTGTTGGGTAGTGGGGTTATCGTTGGACTGCTCTTGTATTTACCGCTTTGGGCTATCGATCGTAACAAGTACAAAATGGTGCAAAAGCCACTGGAAAAATGGAAGCTCAATTTGGGTGTTGCCTCAGGAGTTTTAGTGGGTCTTGGCACCATGATGAAGGCCTTGCATTTGATGGGTGCGGGTGTAACACTAATACTGGGAGCGCTAATTTTTATCGCTGGATTCTTACCCGTCTATTTTGTGAGTTCCTATCGAAAAGCCATTGAGGCTTAAGTAAAAAGAGCCGGATTTTTTCCGGCTCTTTTTTTGTTTTGTGTCGCGCATAGTGGGAGAGGCCCAAACATTCGTTGTACCTTTCGGCAGGAAAGAAGCCAACCATGACCTACCTCAAGCTCTTACGGGTAAACAACTACCTTAAGAACTTTTATCTTTTTATGCCGGCCTTTTTCTCGGGCCGCATTCTCGAAGCTAGCATCGCTCTCAATAGCCTGGGGGCCTTTCTCCTTTTTTCGGCTATGGCCAGTGCCATCTATATCTTTAATGATAGCATGGATGTAAAGGAGGATCGGCAACATCCGGAAAAGAAAAACCGACCCATCGCCTCGGGTGCCGTTTCCTTACCTATGGCCTACACTTTGGCCACTATTTTGGCCCTGCTCAGTTTGGGAATCTCCGCCTGGTTTAGCCTTAATCTCTTCTATGTTTTATTGATTTACCTGGGTCTTAATATTGCCTATTCCATTCGCTTAAAGCATATCGCCATTTTAGATATCAGCATTGTGAGTTTGGGTTTTATCCTTCGCTTGGAAGCGGGTCATGCAGTAACGGGCATCGAACTCTCCAAATGGCTTATCATGATGGTTTTCTTACTCTCCATGTTTCAAGCTATGGCCAAGCGTCTCGATGATATCAGCATTGCCGAAGATAAAGGCCTGGTTTCCCGTAAAAGCATTGATGGCTATAATGCTGATTTTCTTAAAATTGCCCTCTCCATTTTCAGCGCCGTATTATTGGTTTGCTATATCATTTACATTACCAACCCCTGGTCGGTTAGTCGGTTGGGCGATCAATCCTATTATACCCTCTTCCCCGTTTTGTTGGGAGTGCTGCGCTATTTGCAATTACTCTATGTGCACAAGCGCTCCTACAATCCCGTGAAAATCCTTTTGCAGGATCGTTTTTTACAAGTCATCTTTTTGCTCTGGATTGGAGCCTTTGCCTTCCTTATTTATGTTTAAACAGGCCGAACATCCGCCCTATTTACAAGGCATTTATTATCTGCTTTTTGTGCTTTTAGGCTTTCGCCTGATGCGAACCTTACTGGCACCCTGGTTGGGAGCAGATTTGGCCTTCGCTTTTCGTTCCGATAATTTTTTCAGCTTCAGTGGTGGTCAGATACGTCGTGGTTTAATTGGGGAAGTACTCCTCAGCATGCAAAAGCTTGGCCTGCCCTCCGTATTGATGTATAGCCTCCTTTTATTACTGCTCTTCAGCTTTATTTACCTCTGGGTTTTTCCACGTTTGCTCCGACCCTTTCGTCCCCTGGAGATCATCTTGATATTAGTGAGTGGTTTTTTCTTAATGCCTTCGGTGGATCGGGAATTGC
>DLRW01000030.1 GCA_002501205.1 Flavobacteriales bacterium UBA7878 | reverse complement strand
TAAACCTTCAGCCAGGCATAAAGCCGAATAGCCCGTGTAGGTACCAATCTCCAGAATGTATTTTGGTTTGGCCAATTTCGATATCATCGCTAAATACCGCCCTTGCAAAGCTCCGCTAAGCATGCGTGGTTGCAAGATTTTCAAATGAGTTTCGCGATTTAATTGGGCTAAGAGCTCAGGCTCAGCATCGTGATGCGCACTGAGGTAGTCTTCTAGTTTGGGGTCGAGAAAATGCATAAATCAGAATTGCATCAAAAGTAACTATTAAGTGCGGCGATTCTTTAATTTCGCCTTCATGATCACCCTCAAACCTTTTCGCGCTTATCGCCCACCGCGGGATAAGGCTTATTTAGTTGCCACCCGTTCCTACCTTAGTTATACAGAAGAGGAATTGGACGATAAACTGAATAATAACCCATTCAGCTTTATGCACGTCATAAATCCGAAAGCGGGACGTGCCTTGGCTCCTGGCAAAGCTAAATACGATATGGTTCGCGAAGGCTTTGAACTTTGGTGTGAAGAAGAGATTTTCACCAAGGATGAGCAAGCTTCTTATTACTTATACAGTCAGGTTAAAGATGGCAATGAATACATTGGCCTAATTGCAGCTGTAAGCGTTGAAGATTATTTAGAGGGTCGTATCAAAAAACATGAAAACACCCTCAGTGCACGTGAGGAAATGTTTAGCGATTACCTGGAAGAGACTGGCTTTAATGCGGAACCAGTATTGCTTATCTATCACGATGACTTTGAATTAAACCGCTTGTTCGCACGCTATATCGAAACGAGAGCCGAATATGAATTTACTTCAACCGATCGCGTTTTTCATCGACTATGGCCTATCACCGAGGCGAAAGATTTGGAACTGATCACAACGGCCTTTGAAGGTCAAAACTGTCTTTATATCGCCGATGGTCATCATCGCAGTGCCAGTTCTGCTCGGTTGGCAGAAAGGATGCAGGAAAAAGGTAAAACTGAAGGGGCGCATCAATACTTCATGGCTTTCCTTATCGGTGAAGAGCAGATGAAAATTTACGACTTCAACCGTTTGGTTATTAATGACAGTGGCAAGACGAAAGCTAAGGTGCTAGCCGAATTAGAACATAGTTTTAATATAGAACCTAAGCATCTAGAAACCTTCCACCCTCAGAAAATCCATGAAATAGGAATGTACATGGACGGTGAATGGTTCAAACTGAATCCTAAAATTGGCAGCTTCGACCCCAATGATTCAGTAGGTCATTTGGATGCCGAAATTTTGAGCCGCAACATTCTGGATCCGATATTCAATATCAAAGACTTGAAATCGGATGATCGGGTAGATTTTGTCCCTGGAACCTATGGCCTGGATTATTTAGAAAAAGCGGTAGACAAAGGAGCTTACCACCTCGCATTCAGTTTATTTCCGGTAAGCATTGAGCAAATTAAACTGGTAAGTGATGAAGGTAAAATTATGCCTCCCAAAAGCACTTATATCGAACCAAAACTAAGAAGCGGACTGGTAATTTACCCGATTAATGAAGATTAAAAAGGCCAGTTTTCCAAGCACATAATTAAGGCTAAACCAAAACCCGCACCCGACACAAAAAGGTTCCAATCGCGGATTTTTCGATTGAGCATAAAGCTGTATATCCCCATAACTAAAAGGGTAATAGCCACTAATAAGAGTTGTGCCAACTCAATACCCAAATTGAAGGGTAATAAAGCCTGCCAGTAATTGCTATCGCCCATTACCAGCATATCGTAATAATTGGAAAAACCCAATCCGTGAATTAAGCCGAAGACTCCGGCAATCCAAACCTTAGACTTATTATTCTGATTTTGCCCCGACTTGGTTAAATTATAGAGTGCTGTAAGCAGAATGGTCAGAGGAATCAGAAATTCGATGATTCCTTTATCAATTTTAATTACGTCCAGAGCCCCCAAGCTTAGGGTTAAGGAATGCCCGATGGTAAAGAAGGTTACCGCGGTCACAACTCGCAACCAATTTCGACTTTGATACACTGCCATTAGCACCACTACGAACAAGATGTGGTCCATAGCCTGAACACTCATGATATGCTCATAACCCAGGCGCAGATAAGTCGAAAATGTTTGCATACTAAAAAACTAATTTCTTTTCAGATTCTGCAGAAGTGAGGTAAGCCGATCGGAGTTCATCTCCAATTCGAACATTCACAATATTGCTCTGATCATCAAAGCTATCAAAAAAGACGCTATTGCGAACCACCAATTCTGCTGGCTTTTCAGGGCAAGGATAGAAAAAGTACAAATAGATCATTTCCACCTCAACTTCTTTTCCAAGGTAGTTCTGTTTTAAGGACTTAGGACCAATTTTCAAATTAAATTCTCGTGAAATATAATCGGCCACTAAGCTATCTGCACTAGGGTGTTCATCTGGCTCCCCTAATTTCAAAGAATACGAAAGATCTTTTTCGAGTTGATTTTCAAGATCTTCCCGGAACAGCCTTAAGGTGCATTGCATTTCCTGATCCTTATAGTCTACCTGTGCTATACTCACATGAAAATCATGGCGGGGCAGACAAAGACTAATTAGAACTAAAATTAACTGAGGCATCTTAGTAAATTGAAGGCCAAAGTAGCAAATCTACACAGGAGCACTAGTTAATATACCCAAATATCAAATGTCCAATACTGATCTTATAATTCCAGAAAGAAGCCGTGACATTGGCGACTTCCTGGTTGGCAGACTTTTACCTTTTCGCAAGAAACGCATGGTAGGCCCATTTATCTTCATTGATCATATGGGTCCTACTGAATTAGGTCCTGACCGCTATATGGATGTAGACCAACATCCGCATATTGGCCTGGCTACCTTAACCTTTCTATTAGAAGGCGAAGTTGAACATTGTGACAGCTTGGGGACTCGCCAAATAATTCGTCCCGGTTCCGTAAACTGGATGGTTGCCGGATCAGGCGTAAGCTATACTGAAAGAACGCCAGCCCATTTACGAGAAGGAAATATATTTACAGTGCATGGTTACCAAATATGGGTGGCTTTACCCAAGGATCAGGAACAAACTGAACCCTCCTTTCATCATTTCGACAGTAATGATTTACCGCAATGGCAAGAAGGCCCCAATCAGTGGAAACTAGTCGCTGGAGAGGCTTTTAGTCACAAATCACCGGTACCGGTACACTCCCCACTCTTCATGCTAGAATTAATCTGTGAGGAAGACTCCGAAATCGACCTGCAGGGTCAGTTGAAGGGTGAAATTGGAATTTGCGTGGTAGAAGGTAAAGTATGGGCTTGTGACCAGGAGGTAGAGGCGGGTAATCTTTTAGTTTCAAAAGATAAAGACGCATGCAAATTGAAGATTGCAGCGAAGAGGCATATTTTATTCTTTGGCGGAGAAGCCTTTC
>DLRW01000001.1 GCA_002501205.1 Flavobacteriales bacterium UBA7878 | reverse complement strand
ATCTGATACCTCAAATTTGATTTACAATATCTCCCAAAATACCGGTGCTGCTTTTAACAGTGGAATTGAGCTTGATTTGAATCAAAAACTAAGTAAATGGCTGAGGCTGAATGCCAACCTTAATGTGTATTACAATCAAATTTCGGCCTTTACAGTGCTTAATCGCTACCCTAAATTGAGCTATTACAGTGCACCGGCCCAAGATTTACTTTCAGGAAATTTTAAGCTGAACTTCAATTTCAAACTGGGTCAATCTACCCATATGCAGATCAGCAGCATTTACCTGGCTCCGGATATTATTCCACAAGGTAAAATTGATGCGCGCTATTCCTTGAATTTTGGATTAAGCCGCAGGCTTCAAAATGGTAAAGGAGAGTTCTTTATCAATGCCACGGACTTACTCAATAGCATGGTGATTCGTCAAGAAATAAATGCCGATGGATTCAAATACAGCAGTGCCAATTACTATGAAACACAGGTAATACGGATTGGTTACAAGTATAAGTTTTAGTCTTATTTCTTTGGACTGAGACGCATACTGTCTCGACGCGTCAATTTCTTGATGTATTCTAATTTCCGGAAACGCAAAGCACTCCAGTCTTCATCAATGGCGATTTGACGTACCGGCTCCATATTGTACTGTCCAATGTGGTTCCATCCGGAATCGCGGGTGATCTCGCTTTTAAAATGCTTACTACTTTTCTTAGGATAGGCAAACCACAGCGGTGCATCCCCCTCCATTAATGGGCATAGCTTATCGATCCATTGATTCAAATCCTCTTGCTTCTGTACAAAAACAAAGGCATAGCTCAAGGCTGAATCATGATCCTGGGCAACAGACGCCTTAATCCAATCCTTAAATGTTTCAAGCAATGTTTCTGGTACATTAGCTAAAAGTAAAGGGCTTTCCCCTTTGTATGACATCTTCTTTAGTAAAGCCGTATCCATGGTCCAAAGATCAATTTTGACCAAGCACCCGCTGAAATTCTGCCAGCAGGGAGTCACGGTTAAAAGGCTTTCGCAAGTAATTACGAATCAAGCCCGAATTAAGAGCCTGCTGAATTTCTTCATTAATCTCAAAGCCAGTTAAGATATAAAATGGTGCTTCCTGAAGATGTTCGCGAATGCTCTGTAAAAACTCAACTCCATTTTGTCCCGGCATCTTCATATCGCTCACTACCACATCAGGCTTTAAGCCTTCGGCTACCTTCTGATGAGCCTCTTTTGGATCATTAGCAGTAAGCACTTCAAAGTGCTTTTTAAAATTTAGACTGAAAAGGAGCAAATTCATCTCCTCATCATCAACATAGAGAATTTGGGGTAAACTCATGAATTAGGAATTTCAACAGTGACGGTGGTTCCCTGCCCTTCTTGGGATTGGATACTCAATTTACCATTATGCTGATCAATAATATTATACGCTATCGACAATCCCAGCCCCACTCCTTCACCTGGAGATCGGGTGGTGAAAAAAGGATCGGTTACTTTCAGCAGATTCTCCGTTACAATACCGTTGCCACTATCCTGGATTTGCACTCGAATGCCAGCTTCCAGATTCTCAGCATTTAACTTCAAGACTCCACCATCAGGCATGGCCTGAAAGGCATTTTGAATAATATTAAAAAAGACCTGGTAGAGCTCAGCCCGATTGCCAATAACCTGTACTTCTTTGGCTTTAATGGAGTTTTGAATCTGAATTTCAGTCGAATATTCAGGAAGTAGTAAAACTAGAACATTGTCGAGAATACGGCCAATATCGCAGCGCTCTTTTTTCTCCCCACCTTGATTACTCATTTGATTTAGGGAACGAATGATCCGATGCACTCTTTGGAGCCCTTCGCGAATACCACGAATGTAAATTTGAGTTTCCTCATTATGCTCCGCCAGGTTTTGGTCTTCCAGGCCCACTAAACCACCAGAGATATAATTCAGGGGATTATTTACTTCATGGGCCAGACCTCGGGTTAAAAGACCAATGGAAGCCATTTTTTCGGCTTGCATCAATTTGCTTTGCGCAGATTTCAAATCCTCAAGCGCTTTTTGCAACTGCAGATTTTGATTGTGAATAATCTCATTCTTCTCTTGCAGCTTTTCATGCTTTTCATGAAGCTCTTGCAAGGTTTGATCCAGATCTCGTGTTTTTTCTTGAACCGTTTTCTCCAAGCTTTTTTGATGGGACTCCAAACTTTGCTCTACGGTTCTAAGTCGCCCTAAATGTCGACGCAAAAAGACAAATAACAAGGCACCAGTGGCCACGACGTAGAACCAGCCTTTATAGGTTTGGAGTTCATTTTGCATGGCAGGGGAATCCACCAATTCATTGACAGCCAGATCTGAAAACAGAATCCAAAGCGCCCCAATAATCAGATAGATTAAGCTTATGCGATATTCAAATTTCAATTCCCCAAAGTGTATTTCCCCTTCTTAATTATCTCGCTTTTCAAAGTCTTCGGTCTCCTTTATCCGCAGGCGACGAAAGGCTAAATAAATGATTAGTATTAGGAGGATTATCCAAACTCCGCCATTGATAAAAATTGGCCAACTAAATTCCATTAGCTCAATTTTACCGCGGTTCCATAGGCCAGAATTTCTGCCGCTCCTTGCATAACCATCGCTGTGGTTAAGCGGATATTGATCACCGCATCGGCGCCTAAACGTTGGGCATCCTGCTCCAATCTTTGCATGGCCTGCTCGCGCGCATGTGCCTGTAGCTTGGTGTATTCCTCAATTTCTCCTCCAACGATATTTTTCAAACCGGCAAAAATGTCGCGGCCAATATTTCGGGCTCTAACCGTGCTACCGCGGGCTACGCCTAGTATCTCGATTACTTCTCGGTTCGGAATAAAGTCGGTGGTACTTAGTATCATTTTTAGCTCTGTTTAGGTAAGAGCCCTAATGTACGAAATGCATTTTCACAGGAATTAGGCAACCGAATTAAAAATTGAGCATCCAAAATAGTGAACCCTTAAACCTAAATCTGCTATGAAATCTGCTTCGCTTTTACTCGCCCTTCTGCTCTGCATGCCCAGAATATTTGCCCAACATGGAGAGGCTGTACTCACCGGTATTGTAAGGAGTATTAATTCTCCCGACACTCTTAAAGATTTCATCATTGAAGCCAAGCATCAAGAATCTGGTAAACGTTTTTTGTATTACTCCTGGAAAAATGATAGCGCAATTGGTTATAGACTTGAAGGCTTGCCAACCGGAACATACAATCTTTATTGCTTTAACTTTCTTACTGTTGGCTATCAAAGAATCCAAAATGTAGTACTAAAAGAAGGATTTAATAATTGGTATCCTCGCTTAAAAGAATCCGAAGAGGTGGAATTTGTAACTCGAACGCCAAAATATTATCCTAAGTATATTTTTGACTCTGAAGATTTTCCCGAGTTTAAACCCTTAAGTCTTTACCCCAATCCCGTACATGAAACAGCCGCTCTTGCAGAAGGCGAATGCTACAATCGCGTGGATATCTATAATGTAAGTGGAAACTTGCTCAAAACCATTCATTTTGAAGATGGACAAGAACAAAAAATGGAATTAATTGATTTGCCTTTTGGTTTTTATATATGTAAGGCCAGTAGCGACAAATATGGTTTTAGCGAAACAGTGAAATTCATCAAACTTTAGCCCAACATAGCTCTCAAAGCCAGCTCATAGCCCTTTAGACCCAGACCCGTGATTACTCCCTTTGCAGCGGGCGATAAATAGCTTTTATGTCGGAAGCTCTCACGCTGATATACATTGGAAAGATGGACCTCGATGATGGGGCAGTCAATGGATTTTGCCGCATCCGCCAAAGCGATCGAAGTATGAGTAAAAGCAGCAGGATTAAAAATGATTCCCTCACATTCCTCCGCCAAGTCATGTATGGCGTTTACCAATTCGCCTTCCACATTGGATTGACGATACAGGATTTCATGTTCGGGAAAATCCGCTTTCAGCTTTTCCAAATAGGATTCAAAGCCTTGATGTCCGTAAATTTCCGGTTCACGCTTTCCCAATAAATTGAGATTCGGACCGTTGAGAATACCCACTTTCATTAGCTACCTTTAGCCGAGCCAAATTACTTAAAAATGCAGTGGAAAGGCGCCATTCGAGAATTCAAAAACTATCTGCAACTGGAGAAGGGTCTGGCCGATAATTCGGTGAAAGCCTATCTCCGGGACTTGAATAAAATTGCCAATTATTTCGAGAATGAAGAGCTGGGTCCCTTGCAATTGAACCTTTTCCGTTTGGAGAAATGCCTGCGGGATTTGCAAAACCATGGATTGAGTACTCGCAGTCAGGCTCGCTTAATCTCCTCCCTACGTGCTTTCTACAAGTATTTAATCTTAGAAGACTACATTGATCAAAATCCAGCCGAATTACTGGAAGGACCTAAATTGGATCAAAAACTTCCAGAGTATTTAGAGGAAGAAGAAGTATCGGCCATGATCGATAGTATTGACCGCTCCAAGCCTGAAGGCATGCGCAATGTGGCCATTTTCGAAACCCTTTATGCCTGTGGATTGCGAGTTTCCGAATTAGTAGGGCTGCGCATTTCTGATCTCTTTTTTAAGGAAGATCTTATTCGGGTAGTGGGCAAAGGCAATAAGGAAAGATTGGTTCCAATCAATAGCCTGGCTCAAAAGATGATTGAATTGTACCGACAAGAAGTGCGGGTACATCTACCCGTAAAAAAAGGTTCGGAAGACATTCTCTTTCTCAATCGCAGAGGCAGTGCCTTAAGTCGAGCCATGATTTTTAATTTGGTGAAAGATGCCGCCTCCGCAGCGGGCATACGTAAGACCATTTCGCCCCATACCTTTCGCCATAGCTTCGCTACCCACCTCGTAAAACATGGTGCCGATTTACGCGCCGTACAAGAAATGCTGGGGCATGAAAGCATTACTACTACCGAAATTTATACCCATCTCAGTCAACAGCAGTTAAGGGAAACTATTTTGAAGTTTCATCCTCGGTCTAAGGATGCTTAAATATCGCTTGAATACTGGATTGAATTTGCAATACTGGATTGAATTTGCAATACTGGATTGAATTTGTAATTCTGGATTGAATTTGCAATACTGGATTGAATTTGTAATTCTGGATTGAATTTGTAATTCAATTCAGAAACTCTCGCTCGAATTGCAAATTCGAGCGAGTCGCATTCAAGACAACGCTGGATTGAATTTGCATTACTGGATTGAATTTGCAATTCAATCCTAATACTCCAAAAGCTCCTTCAAAGTATCGGCCAATCGGCTTTTCGCCAAGAATCCCTGCTCCAATTGCGCTGCAAAAGGAACCGGCATATCCATACTTGCACAACGACGTACTGGAGCATCTAAAGCTTCGAATGCCTTTTCAGTAATAAGTGCGGAGATGTCATTAGCAATACTTCCAAAAGCCGTGTCCTCGGTCAGTACTAAGGCGCGATGGGTTTTACGCACTGAATTAAGAATCGCTTCCTCATCCAAAGGCATTAAAGTTCGGAGGTCAATTACCTCAATATCCACACCTTGTTCTTCTGCTAAATCCAAAGCCCAGTGTACCGCAGCACCATAAGTAACTATGGTGGCAGCATTTCCTTCGCGCACCACTGCAGCTTTGCCGATGGGTAAATTATAGTAGTTGTCGGCCACCGGCTCCGAAATGGAACGATATAAGGCTTTATGTTCAAAAAAGAGCACCGGGTTCGGATCATCAATAGCGCTGATCAGCAAACCTTTGGCATCGGATGGAAAAGCAGGATATACCACTTTTAATCCGGGCACATGGGTAAACCAGGCCTCATTACTCTGGCTGTGGAATGGGCCGGCAGCTACTCCCGCTCCGGTAGGCATCCGCACTACTACATCTGCATTCTGACCCCAGCGATAGTGAATCTTGGCCAGGTTATTTACAATCTGATTAAAACCTTCAGTAACGAAGTCGGCAAATTGCATTTCTACCACTGCTTTCATGCCTGAGATACTTAGGCCTAATCCGGTACCTACAATGGCCGATTCGCATAAAGGTGTATTTCGCACTCGATCGTAGCCGTATTTGTCGGCCAGACCTTCGGTTACTTTGAATACTCCACCATATTTAGCTATATCCTGACCCATAATCACCAAATTGGGATGGGCCTCCATACTCTGATCCAATGCATCGTGAATGGCGTCTACCAAACGACGATC
>DLRW01000043.1 GCA_002501205.1 Flavobacteriales bacterium UBA7878 | reverse complement strand
GGGAACTTATGGCCATTGTTGCATTGCCAGGGCTGGCCGCCGATGGGCCGTAAAGCTGCGTCCATTGATAGGTCAAGGGATTGGAGGCCGGACTAAAGCTTGCGCTACCATCTAAGCTCGCTTGATTTTGAGGCCATACTATCATTTGCACCGGACCCGCATCGGCCACCGGTTGATCATAGCCCAATGGACCCTTAAACTGAAAATCGAGTTCTCCCAGATTAAACTCTCCGTTCTCGATATAAATACGCAAAATCTGCTCTCCCGATTTCAGAGGCACATTGCTAATGCTCTTAGTGGCCCAAGTATCCCAGCCACCGGTTTGATTAAAGCTTATGCCCGAAGCCACAATTTGCCCATCCGACTCCAAACGCATCGGGCCACCACCGGCAGAATTATCTGAGGCATAGCGAATATCCACATCATAAAGACCAGCCGTTTGTACATCCACCGTAAATTCCAGCCACTCACCGGCATTTAGCCAACCTACCACCGGACCTTCGCTAGGGTGATTCGTAGCGTCTACCCACTCACTGAGTCGGAAATCACCTTGATTATCCGGACTTAAGTCAAGGTAGCTTATTTCATTCGCAAAGCCCCCTTCAAAAAGATCGTATTCGCCCGGCCAAATACTGCCGGGAATTAAAGCCGCACTGCCGCTAAATGGCACTTGCTCTCCCACGACAATCTTTAGCAAATTAGAAATGGCACAATTGCCACCTTGGTACATCTGTACATAAAAGCTGTGGATACCGGCTTCCAAGCTATCTACCGTAAACTGATAGGGTGCCTGCTGCAGGCTGGTGATGCTATCTTCATTTTGATAGAGCACCATATAATCGGGACTGCCCTGTTGCAGATTAAAGCTCAATTGAGCCGTGCCCCAGGTATAAGCTCGGTCAAATAGGGTGCTTAATTCACCCTCCATATTTACATCCATAGAAGTGGCCAATTCACCCGGAGCAACCGTTAATTGATAGCCGTCCGAGAATTGAACATTTAAGCTGGAGCTCCCGTAATTCTGGGCTACGTAAATACGATTGCCATCACCCTGGAAAGCCGCTGCCAGAGGATGATCTGCCGTTACCGTCGCATCGGGGGCACCCAATACCTTGAGGCTATGCAACCAATAATAAGTTTGGGCATCCGAAACCCCGAATTTCAAAGATCGATTTGGATAGGAATCATAGAGATTCAAGGCCTTATCGGGATCGCTAAAAGCGAGATACTGCCACATTACATCATGCCAGAGATTCACATTGGGAGCATTACTTAGAATTCCAGTATTCTGTTCAATTTCTGACCACAGGGTATTATGATAATTCAGATTATGACCCAAGTAGAGCGAACCGCCGTGAATAGGATAAAGCTCAATGCCATAGGAGGCTGCAATATCTGCCGTCCAAAAAGTGCCATTATCATAGCTATTGCCCCAAACCCGCGATACCAAGGAATATTGCTGATTAGCACCAAAATTCCGCTGATACATATCAAACCAATATTCTTCTACCGCCGATTGCTCGGTTGTATAGAGGTAAATGCCCAAATCGCGAATGGAATCATTACCAGTAACCGCTCCCCAATGAATAAGAGAGGAATTAAACTGCATACTCTCCGAAGTCGATTCCTGATCATTCCCCTGTGGGAAGCTGGCAAATCCATTGGCCCAGCAATGCCCGGCATAAGGGCTGAAGTTTCGCAAATATGGAAAGAGATTATCACTGCGATTACTGCTGGCTGCATCACGCACCAGCATGTCAATCATTGGCCCCCAATTTGCGGCCCATCCCGGCTCAAATTGCTCCACAAAGGAAGCTGCATGGATAAAATAACCCCAGTGGAAATGATGGTCATTAATGTTTGCATCCTGACCATGGCCGGCCGGATAACCAATTAATGCATCCCAGCTTTGATTGTAATAAAAGAGAAAAGCCACCTCGCCAGATTGGTAAGAAAGCCAATCTTCCAGACGCTCTTTCACGGTTTTCAAAATGCTGTTCAAGGCGGAGGTATCTCCCACCTGCTCTGCAATTCGCGCCGTTTGGATTAAGCGATTCATCGCCTGACCTTCATTATAGGAGTCGGTCCAGGTGGCCAAGCCTTCATTTTTAAGCAGGTCTACCTTCTCTTGCAATTTTCCCGGATCGAAGGAATTGCTGTGGCAATGCACATTAGGCAAGGTGGGCAAGATGCCGTAAAAAGTATTTTCTACCGCAAAATGATTGCCCTCCATCAATTTCAAGTCGCCGCGAACCGTGCTGTACACATGATTGGTATTGATCTGGCTGGATCCGGCTAAATTGGCCCAATGATGCGGTAAAAGGCCTTGGAGCATTAGACTGTCATTGCCTTCCATTACTTCCGTTTGCACCGTAAAATCAGTATGCACGATGGAGGTCTGTTCATTGTATTGCCAATCGGCCTGGCAGTGCTTAGGGAATACAAAGGCGTACTTCTTGAAATTGCTGGCTTTTTGGTCCGGATTGCCCCCTGGAGGAATGAAGAGCAAAGACCAATAATCATTGCCATTTAAGCTGGAGGTATAAGTAGATCCATTTTGTTGCCAGCTGGAACCAGAAGGTCCATAGATTACAAAATCGGCGCCATTGCGCACGCCTTTCACAATAAGGAAGGATCCCGAATCGGTAACTGCTCCCTGATTAATATTGATTTCTACAGTACTGTTTGCATCCTTATTGAAATATAAAAATGGCATGCCAATACCGGTGCGGACTTGTAAATGATGGGTCCCACTTTGCCAGTCGAGGCTAATCATCCAATCATCGTGATCGGCCACATTAGCAGCGCTGGCATTTAAGCCCGTCAATCCAATTTGCACCGGTTCAATATTGTCGATAGGCCCCCAGGGAATATAGGTAGCCACCAAACCTTGATTGATGGTTTTTAGGGTAAAGGGATAATTAAAGAGATTGGAAGAATGCGCATTTTTCACTTTATGCGACCACCACTCATTGGTTGGCACCGGTTTATTGGCCGCATTGCCCGTTACAAAGGGCGTTCCGGAGGGATAGCCATTTCGGCCGGCCGCATCTGTACCCGGAAAGTTGGTGGTATAAGAGCCTTGACCTTTCTGCACCACCTGAGCCTGAAGCAGACTTCCGAGCAGCATCAAAGAGCCAAGCACTCTACGGGCGAGCGTAGAAGTCTTAGTCATAATCAGCGTATTTATTCCGACCTAAATTGCTTAGTGCAAGGGCAGATCCACCCTTATTACTTGTATTTCGTGATGTCGATCAAACAGCGATCGACTCCATTTTTCATTGATTTGCAGCTCTGAGCTTTCTTCCACGGCCGTTCCAAAGAATTCAATTCGCAGCTTAGATTCTTGGGCTTTGCGGTAAATAAAAGGCACGGAGCAATAGCTGAAGGCCATCTCCCCGGCTTCTAAATCCAGGCTTTGCCATTGGCCGGCTGCATCTACATATTTAAAGCTTCTGCCCTCTTTTAAAAACTCATCTTCCGCCATAAAAAAAGGATCCAGATGCAATTGTCCGGCACGCACTTCAAGGCCTAATTCGGCCCAGCGGTTTAGCACATCTTCCTTCACCTGGCCGGTCATTCCCGGTTGCTGGGCTCCAGCGGTGGAAGGGGTATGGGAATAGGCATCAAAGGGAAAGGCGCCATAAAGTTGCGGACTCTTATTGGCACCAATTCCTGCGCGTATTTCGTAATAATGATCGATCAAGCGACCCAAAATATCAGCCGAAGCGCCATTCTGCTTCGCAGCCCGCAAATTCTCCTGCACTGCTAAAAGCAATTTGGAAACCATATGCCAGTAAATACTGCCCAGCCCTTCGTATCCGTAAAAAGTTCCGGAGCGCCCGGTAAACTCGCGATGCACAAAAGATTGCTCATAAAGCTCAAACCAAAATTGAGCCTCGGCATCTACTGCTTCGGCCTGATCTTCTAAGGCCAGCTTTTCCAGGGCCGCCTTGAGGTCCTTGGCATTGCGAAACTGACCTTTAAAATGATAATCCCCTTGCACATCTTTTTCGAGCAAAGCACTGCTTAATTGCTTGCCTTCAATTTGCTCGGGGCGAATGCGGTTCTTCTCTAAAAAGCCCCCCAATTGCCGATCGGGATAGAGCAAATACGAATACTGATCTTCGCGGTACATAGCCGAAGCTTTTAAGGCATCCAGCACTTCCAGGGCTTCCGCCGGATTGAGCTTCTCGGCACTCAATACCGCTACCTGACCTTCGAGCATTTCATACAGATGTTCTATCTGCGCTTCTTTCTCTTCTAAGGCCAGTAAATTATAGGCATGGTACAGGGCATTATCCTTGCGATTTTCAGCAATACTGCGGTCTAATAATTCCAGGGTACGCTCACAAAACTTACGGAGGTCTTTCAGCCTTAAAGGCTCTTTAACCCCTAATTCGCCGCTGTAGGCTATTTGTCGATAGGCCTCACCCGCTAAGCCCATACGATCCATAAAGTCTTTTCGATCGCTATTGCTGAAGCGCTCTTTATCGCTATGCTCCTTTACAATCAAATTCAGGTCTTTGTAAAGGGTCATTAAAGCCGAATTCAAATGCCATTCGCCCTCATCATTGACTAGCCAGTCGAGCATAAAGGCCATAAAACGACGCAGGTAATAAAGGCTTACCATACTCAAGCCCTGACCCACCAGTGCATTATTGGCATCATTCCATTCTGGTCTTTGGGTATTCATCCAAATTCCACCGCCGGGCACCAAATTGTAGAGCTTAGTGAGCAGGCTAAGCATAATTTTCTCGCCCAGATTTGCTCTTAAAGGTTTATCGGCATTCCAGATCAATTTACCATCGGCACCCATTTCCTTAAATCGGGATTCGGCCTGCGAATGGAGCGCCTGGTCAAACAGAATGGTATCCTGTGGATCTTGAAGAATCTCCGCATAGCTTTTCAGTCGGTAGGGTACATCGGCGTACACAAAGCAATTTTCATTGCAAAGGCCGGCCAGCTTTCGCGGATAATGTTTTTCGCAATGCTCCAATAAACGCAGGAGGTAGATCAATTGATGATCGCCCCAATAGCCAATAAAAGACCAGGGATCATCGGGCTCAATCACTTCCCAATCGATGCCATTTTTGGCGATGTGATAAGGATTGTAACCATCCACCGTACTGGCATTCACAAATTTGAAAATCATGCCCTCGATAAAGGCAGGAAAGGAATATGCCAGGGCCTCCCAATTTTGGAAGATATCCCGCCAATTGCCTTCATAATTGAGAATTTTCTGCCCCTGTTCATCCAAATGTTGAATGCTAAAACGATTCCAGGGACGCGAGGGATCGCCATGGCGACGACTAAAACTCAGGGGTAAATATTCACTGGCCAAACGACGCAAATCGAGATTAGCACTTTTCTGAACAAAGCTTAAAAGCTCCGAATAAGTCAGTTTAGCGGGCAAAGAGCCTAGCAAGTTTTGCTCCTTTAGGGCCAGGGGCCGATTGCTAAGTTTGAGGTATTGCTTAAAATCCTGACTATCGATTTGATAGCCCGATTCGAAAAGCCCACCACGCATAATATTGTAGAGCACATTGCTGTAATGCCGGCTTTGCACCAGGGCATTGGCGCTGCATTGCAATCCATCGGCCTTAGCCACCAGACTTTCGAGCTCCAGGCGACTTTGGGCTATTTCTTTCTCCAGGCTGGCGGCTATTCCAGGAGCTTGCAGCTCCACTTTTAAATTATGCACCTTGGCGGTGGATAGGCCTACTTCTGCCACCAGGCTCCAATGCACTTTTTGCCCGGCCTTTAAATCCCATCGGCGTAAAGCCAACCAGGCCGCTTTTTGGGCCTTGCTAAAGGTCTCTGCTTCTAAATCTGCACCTTGCTGGAAGCGCTTAATCTGCGCACTGTTTAAGAGACAGAGTTCCGGCTTTTGCGGCGACCAAACTACATTGGCGATTAAAGATTCGCTTGGCTCAGCCTTATCTACAATATTGGAACTAAGGCTGAATATGCCCAAAGCAGTTTCGGGTTCCAGCTCATTCTTTTTATAGGCGTCTACCAGGGTACTGCGTCGATCTTGCATGAGGGTTTCCACCCCATAAGGCAAGAGGTTTTCCAGACCATCGAGACATTCAATTTTTTGATTTTGATCGGATAGGTTCTCCAACCAACAATCGCGCACAAAACCATGCTTTTGTGAGAAGGCCCAACGATAGGCGAAACGCAGTTGAAGATCTTGGTTAATTTCTTCAAATACCAATTGATCGGCTTGCAAGCTCTTGTAGAGGTTGCGCTCGATTTGATACCAGCCCCTTTCATTAGGGTCGAAAGGCTCCCAAAGGGAAAGGCTCTGATCGTCCTTATTCTCTACTCGAATAAAAGTACGCGGACCGGTAAAGGCAGCATTATCAATTAGCTTATCATCGGTATAATAGGGGAAGAGTGCTTTTTCGGCTTCAGTCCGACCGGCTGTTAAACCGCCATTACTAGCCACAAATAACCAATGATCGTAGGGACTCACCAAAGTCATAAAAAAGGGAGGCATGGCATTTACCTTTTGGATACGGTAAAAGGCTTGCCCTTCAAAACTTACAAAGTCACCTTTGGCTTCCATGGCCTGCGCTTGCAATACTTGCGATCCCAGCTTTACTTTCCTCATTTATGCTTTTCCTTTAACCGGAATCACCAGAGACTGTAGGGCTGCCGGCGCAATTGCCGTTAAACCCAAATGCTGATCTTCCAGTTTCAGTTCAATATTTAATTCTTGATTAGTAGTGTTTAAAACAACTATTGCCAGACTACCATCCGGATTGCGAACTGCGGTAAAATGCAGGCCTTCCGGCAAATTCGATTCGGCTTGGATCTTATAGGCTCCCGCTTTAATGAAATGGCTAAAATGACGTAGCGCATCGTAAAGCGGAGTGTAGTAAATCTCCGCGCTGGCCGTATCTACAATCACCGGCGCTACACACCAATTGGAGGCATGATTCGGTCCACCCTGCCGATCCAGAACTATATTCCAATCTACCCAGGCGCTTACCTCATTATTAAGGCAGCCAATAATATCGCGGGCATAGCGATACACGGGAACATATTTGGGATGATCGGGCTTATCTGCTTCAGGAGCCCAGGTATAACCCCAATCGGTCGCCTCTTTTTCCCAATACCAGGCATCATCCTGCCAGTGTGGAACTTCAGCATCTACACAGGCCTCGGTATTCCAAATTTGCTTGCCAGGCGCTAGTTTATGGGTATGCTGTAAAGATTCGGGGAACCACTTATACGTGCTGGTATACCAATGCACCGCGGTGCCATAAATTTCAGGAAGCAGGCTGGTATCACTTAGGAGATGATCGGCCCATTCTTCCAGTTCTTTACCTCGATTTTGATCGTAGATAAAAAGCTGAGACTCCAATCCTGCGGCCTTTAAAGTCGGAGCCAAATGCCCTTTAATGAATTGAGCCATTTCTTCCGGACTAAAATGCATGCTCTCCCAATTGGCATCATTGCCCAGGGGTTCATTTTCGATGGTAAAGCCCCAAATGGGCAGACCTTCATCGGCGTAAGCCTGGGCATATTTCACAAAATATTGAGCCCAGAGATCATAATATTCTGGCAATAGTTTGCCGCCGTACCAATGCTTATTATCCTTCATCCAGGGTGGAGCAGTCCAGGGAGAGGCAAAAAAGCGCAAATCCCCATCGGCCAAAGCCAGGGCTTGCAGGGCGGTGGGAATGATATCATCGCGATCCGGAGCCAGATCAAAACTGCTCAAGGTGGTATCGCCCTCAGCCACATAGGCATAGGAGGAAAGAGAAAAATCGCAGGAATTGATATGCAGACGGGCCAAATTATAGGCCGAGGCAGTATCACTAAAATAGGCCGCCAATAGCGCTTGGCGCTGATCTGCCGGAAGGGCTTGAATAAGATGCGCACTTGATTCGGTGATAGCCCCGCCAAAACCTTCGATGCGCTGAAAATGCTGAGTACTATCCAAATTAATTTGAAAGTCAGCCTGACCAGCCGCCGCATTAAGCTTCTTTAAACGATCTCCGCTAGCCGAACTTTGGTAAACCTCCAATTCAGGAGCGGTTTCCTGTGGTTGACAGGCCACCAGGGCAAAACTTAAAATCAGGGATGTTTTAAAGATCCTCATTAGTCCGCCGCTTTCCTTTGATAGACTCTTACATAGTCGAGAATATACTGATGCTTTTCCCATTGGGGATCAATGCCTTGGGCACCACCCCAGCCTCCGCCCACTGCGAGGTTGAGGATAATGTTTTGAGGCTTATCAAAAGGCCATTCCAATTCATTGGCATTCTTATCGTAGGTATAATAGTGCTCGCCATCCAAAAAACCTTCAATACGATCGGGGTACCATTCTACAGCGTAGGTATGGAACTTAGAGTTCATGCTGTCGACTGCAATCTCAGATCCAATCTGATTACCCTGTTTAAAGTAATAGGCACGAGTATGGCAGGTGGCATGATTCTTCCCCAAACCGCTGCTGTCATTAATCTCAAAGCCTACACATTCGAGCACATCAATTTCGCCACAATAAGGCCAGGAAAGCTCATCGCGATAGGCATCACCCAATAGCCAACCAGCAGCCCAGGTTCCACGGCCCACAGGAACTTTCGCTCTAAATTCAATTCGACCATAGGTAAAGGCATGCTTGCCCTGGGTAGTAAGACGTGCCGAAGTCCAGGCTTGTCCCTGATCATTTTTACGCGCTTCAATAATTAAGTTACCATCTTCCTGACGGGCATTTTCCACCCGTCCTTCGGTATAGAATTGCGGCTCATTATTTCCCCAGCCCCAATTACCAATATTGTAAGACCATTTCGTGCTATCCGGCAAACCCGAGCCCTCAAACTCATCGCTCCAAACCAAATCCCATTCCTCGCCTTCCATAGACTGCTCATGAATCGCAGCTGTTTTTTGGAGCCTCTTAATCAACTTAAAAGACAGGCTTTTAATTTGAGCTTTTCCGCCGGAAACATGCAAGCGCATGGCATGCTTACCGGTATCGAGGGGACTACCCATAATACTCACTGAACTGCCATCGACTTGAGCCAGCATATTTCCCGTGATATTATAAGTGCGTCCATCGGGATTATGGATATAATCTTCAATCCAAATTCGGGCACTATCGCTGCTGCTGGCCTTTAATGTCACCTCATATCGACCCGCCTCCGTAATGGGGAGTGTGAAATCGATTTGGGCTCCGCCCTTAACGATTAAAAGACTGTCTTGAGGCGCCCCTAAATCTTGAGCGTTTAAATGCAGGGGATTCTTTTCGACCGGACTTTCAGGTCCTTGGCAGGACCAAAGGGCCAGGCTGAAAATTCCCAAATAAATAGCTTTCATATCAATCTTCTTTGATCAGGATTTTCTCCAATTCTTCCAGCGAACGTCCCTTGGTTTCAGGAATGCTGCGAATGATAAAGATCAGGCCTGCAAAGGCGAATAATCCAAATAAGAGGAAGGTGAGCGAACTCCCAATCGTTTCAAGTTCCCAGGGGAATACAAACTGTACAATGGTGCTTACCAAAGAATTAATTACCCCCACAAAGGAAATGGCGATGCCGCGAATGCGATTGGGGAACAATTCGGAAAAGAGCACCCACATTACCGGCCCGATGGAAATCGCAAAGGAGGCCACAAAAGCCAGTAAGGCTACTAAAATCAAATAGGTATTGAGGTGAATCGCCGAATTAAGGAATTCCTGACGATGGCTTTCCATATCCAGATTAGGCATTAATGCCGCCACCTCTGCTAAATACAAGTCACCATTATTAAAGTCCTTGGCTAGCATGGGCTTAATCTTACTATCTTGAACCAGAGCCGCCTTTTCGGCTTCAGTCCAATCGTCAAAGTCTTTTAACTCCTGCCCTTCTTCGGCAGCCGCTGCTTGTATTTTGTGTTCCAAAGAAGCAATGGCCTGTTCATCCAAACTGTAGGTTGCTTTATTAAAGCCATAACTTAAAACCAGCATGGAGATAGTGATGCCCGCCACCCCAAAGGTTAGGAGCGGCTTTCGACCCAAGCGATCGATAAAAAGAATGGCCAGAATAGTAAAAACCAAGTTTACCAATCCCACTAAAATGGCCTGCATAAAAGCGGCATCGGTACCTAAACCGCTTTGCTCAAAAATCATTGGTGCATAGAAGAACACCGCATTTATACCGGTAATCTGTTGTAATATGCCTACTACTACTCCGATGGTAATAACCAGACGCAGACCAGGTTTGAAAAGCTCTCCCAAACTGGCTTTTTCAACCTTACTATCTTCCTCAATATTCTTACGAATCCGATCCAACTCTTCCAGGGCTTTCTCCTGGCCAGCCACCCGACTCATTACTTTTTGGGCTTCATCATTATTGCCCTTCATCATCAGCCAACGTGGACTGCGCGGTACCATAAAAAGGCCGAAGAAATACAATATGGCGGGTAAAGCCTCAAGACCCAACATCCAACGCCAATTATTTTGATCAATGCCAAGATCTTGCACCCAAGCAGCATCACTTTTCCCCAGTTGAAGAATCCAGTAATTACTAAAGAAGGCCAGTGAAATACCGATCACGATATTCAACTGATTAAAAGAAACCAGGCGTCCACGCTTATCCTTGGGGGCGATTTCGGCAATATAGAGCGGCGCTAAGATCAAAGAAGCACCTACGCCAAAGCCACCAATCATACGGGCGATAACCAGGGTATTATAATCTGGAGCCAAGGCCGAAGCTAGGGCAGAAATGGCGTATAAAATCGCAGCAATTCGCAAAACCGCTCTACGACCGAATCGATCTGATAATGGTCCTGCCACAAACATGGCCATAGTTGAGGCAACGGTAAGTGAAGCCACCGACCAACCCAATTGCAGGGTGCTCAAGTCAAATTCGACTTTTATAAAGCCTACCACTCCAGAAATTACAGAAGCGTCAAAACCCATGAGCAATCCACCCAGGGCTACAATTAAGGCAATTAGAAATACGTATTCGGAATTACCCTTTTTCATAGGCTGTTAGATTTACTCAGATTAGCGAAGGATTATAGTTCGAAGGAAAAGCCTTTGGCAATCAGCTCATCGTAGCGCTGCTTATCGAATTTATAGAGACGTGCCGGACGGTGCGGCACATCTTTCTGGTTCTCCTTTAGGGAGATCAAGAGATTCATACTTAAGATACGCTTACGGAAATTGGCCTTATCGTAACTCTCATTCAGAATGGCCTCGTACAAAGCTTGCAGATCGGCCAAAGCGAATTTTTCGGGCAATAATTCAAAACCCACTGGTTGATGACGCACCCGCTGTTGCAAGATTTGCAGGGCATCTTTGAGGATATCACTATGGTCGAATGCCAATTTAGGCACCTCATCCAAATCCATCCAATACACCCCATCAGCCCAAGCTGAAGCATGTGGATCGTGCTTGGCAATATCAATTAAGGAGTAATAACCAGTGGTGATTACCCGTCCGGCCGGGTGACGATCCACCTGACCATAAACCTTGGTTTGCTCCATGAAGAGATTATCAATCCCAGTGAGGTCGCGTAAAATCCGCTGCGCCGCCACATCAATATTTTCATTGGGATAAACCAGGTCTCCCGGCAAGGCCCACATCCCCATAAATGGAGCGGCCCCCCTTTTAATAAGGAGAATTTTAAGGCGGTTCTCATGGTAGCCAAAGACTACACAATCGACGGAAACACCGAATTGAAAAAATTTGTCGTAGGATATCTCGTAATACGGAACTGCAAACTGGGATTTCTGACCCTTGGGAACCGCGCTTATAGTCTTTTCAGCCATGATTCTGATTGATGTCGTTTTCAAAAATACCAAATTTTCATTTAGTACAAGCTACCAAAAGTGTAAAACACACATTTAAGACTTAGTGCTCATTTTCAGGCAATAATAAAGTTTTTTGGGATACTTAATGTCATTTTTACCAAAAGTTATACATTAGAGCTCAAATTCAGTACTAATGAAAAAGATTACCTTATTAATGGCTCTGTTTGCGGCCTTTAGCCTATCGGCGCAAACGGACACCGTGACCTTTAAGGTAGACCTGGCCGGCTATTCCGGAACTGGTTTTACCTCGGCTCACGTAAATGGAACCTTCAACAACTGGTGTGGCGCATGTAACCCCATGTCGGATGCTGATGGTGATGGCGTTTGGGAAGTTGCGCTTCCTTTAACTGCCGGAACGATCGAATATAAATTCACCATTGATGGCTGGAATGATCAAGAAAACCTCACTCAAGGCTTACCTTGTACCATCACCACCGGTGGATTTACTAACCGCGCTTTAACTTTTAGCGGCGACACCATTTTAGATGTAGTATGTTGGGAAGCTTGTGGACCTTGTGGCGCGGCCAGCCAAATGGACCTCCCCATTACTTTCGATGACCCTAATGTAAATTATGTGTCTTCGGAATTTGGCGGATGTACCGATACCATTGTTGCGGATCCTACTGATCCTACCAATATGGTTACCCAAATCGATAAGGACGGATCTGCTCAAACCTGGGCGGGCATCATCCTTTCTGCCAATGGCCTGGCTAACCCCATACCTTTTGCTTCAGGCAATACCACTATGACCATGCGTGTGTATTCCCCTGATGCTGGCATCGAGGTACGTATGAAAATTGAGGATGCTAATGATCCTACTATTTCCGTAGAAACGGTAGACACCACAACCCTTGCTAATGGCTGGGAAACCCTCACCTTCGATTTTGCCAATCATGCTTCTGGAACAGCGGCTATCAATTTTGCGAATACCTATGATAAGGTGGTAGTATTCCCCAACTTCGGTGTGGATGGCGCTACCGCTGGTGCTAAAACCTATTATGTAGACGACATTCAATTTGCCTCTACCGGCCCGGTTCTACCTTCTTTACCGATCACTTTCGACAACCCTGCCATTGATTACAGCAGTGACGAATTTGGTGGTTGTACCGACACCATCGTAGTGGATCCAACCGATCCTTCTAATATGGTATCCGAGTTTACCAAGGACGGTGCTGCTCAAACCTGGGCGGGTATTGTTGTTACCAAGAATGGTTTATCTGCTCCCGTACCATTCACTGCCAATGACAATTTAATGAGTCTGCGCATTTGGTCTCCCGATGCAGGTATTGAAGTACGCATGAAAATTGAGGATTCCAATGATCCTACCATTTCAGTTGAAACTGTAGATACCACCACTATCGCTGCGGGCTGGGATACCTTGGTATTCGATTTCAGCAATCAAGCCGCTGGAACGGCAGCCATCAATTACGCCAATACCTACGATAAAGTAGTAGTGTTCCCCAACTTTGGTGTAGATGGCGCTACCGCTGGTGCTAAGACCTATTATATTGATGATATCAGCTTTGGCGTGATTATGCCCCCTTCCAACTTGGATACCATCGACTTACCCATCACCTTCGATGACCCCAATGTGGATTACGATGTTACCACCGAGTTTGGTGGTTGTTCGGATAGCTTAACCGCTGATCCAACTAATGCCAGCAATATGGTATTGAAGATCGACAAATCTGGCGGCGCAGAAGTATGGGGTGGTATTACCGTAACTACCGGTGGTATGAAAAACCCCATTCCTTTCGTTGCCAATCAAACTGGCATGAAAATGCGCGTTTGGTCGCCTGATGCCGGTACCGATTTCCTCTTAAAAGTTGAAAATTCCGCCAATGGAACTATCACTTGCGAAACTGTGGCTACTACTACTGTGGCCGGAGCCTGGGAAACCTTATACTTCAATTTTGCCAATAACAGCGCCGGTACTCCTGCTCTGGATTTGAGTCAAACTTATGATGTGGTGGTGGTATTCCCGAACTTCGGAACACCAGGTATTGCCGTAGGCGCTAAAACCTATTATGTAGACGATATTGAATTCGATCCTAATGTAGGTTTAAGCGAAAACAGCATGAGCAATTTCAGCCTCGCTCCTAACCCCAGCAAGGGCTTGGTACGCTTAGAAGGCCTTAATGGCGAAACCCATAACCTTCAAGTTACTGATCTTAATGGTCGTACTATTTTACATACGAATACCAGCAATTTGAATCATGCCGAGCTCGACCTCAGCATGCTGAAAAATGGCATTTACCTTATTACCGTCTCCAACGATCAATTCGCTGAGAGCCGGAAACTGATCATCACCAAATAGTTCATTAGTAGGTTACATTTGGTAGCCCCGTCTTGGTTTTTCCGAGACGGGGTTTTTTATTTCCCACCTAAAAGGCTTTGGCCAGCTCATAGGCTAAAAAAATTCCCTCCTTTTTACAACCTTTGGAAATCATCCGCATCCTAAGGGTGTAAATGCCCCTAATGAGCATCGACCTCAAGAAGACTATCCGCCAAATGCGCAAGGGAAATCAACTGGCCGGCTTTCAGCTGTACCAAAACTTTTCCCGGGCCACCTACAACAGTATACTGCGCATTATTCCGCGGGAGGATATTGCAAGAGACCTTTTGCAGGACAGCTTTATCCAGGCCTTCGAAAAGATTGATTCGCTCGAAAACGAGCTAGCCTTTGGTGGCTGGTTAAAGCGCATCGCCATTAATAAGGCCTTGGCCCATTTGCGGCAGGACTTAAAACCCTTCATCTCCTTGGAAGAAGTTCCCGACTTCGAATCCAGCCATGAAGAATTGGAAATGCCCGATTTGCCTTTTAGTCGAATCAATGCCGCCATCATGCAATTGCCAGCCGGATGCCGCTTAATCTTTCAATTGTATTACCTCGAGGAATACAGTCATGCAGAGATTGCCAAAGAGCTGAATACGAGTTTATCCAACTCCAAGACCCAGCTGCGTTACGCAAAAAATTTGCTTCAAAATCATTTAAAATCGGCTTATGAAACTCGATGATTGGATGAAGGAGCACCGCACTGAATTCGATCAGGCGGAAGCCCCGGAAGGAATATGGACTGAATTGAAAAAGTCCATTCCCGAAAAATCGAAAGCCCGAAACTTTAGACCCTGGACTATTGCCGCTGCCTTCATCTTAGGTGCCAGCATTTGGTGGTTCTATCCAGAAAAACAATTGCCGCCCGAACCCGAAAGCCTCTTGCCCCAAAGCTTCTTGAAGCAAGAAGAGGGCTATCAGGCCGATTTGAAAATGATTGAGTCGCATTTAGATCTGGATCAACTTCGGCAAAAGCCAGAGTACGAATGGGTTTTTGAGGAATTAGCCGAACTGGAAAAAATCAATCAACGCTATCGAGACGATATCGATGAGTTAGTGCCTCGAGAAGAACTGATTACGGTTCTCATCGACAATTATGAAAAAAGACTGCGTCTCTTACAACGCATTCAAATGGAACTGGAACGAAACCAAAAACAAGTACAAAATGAAAACATTAATTTATAGTCTGGCCCTTAGCCTTTGCCTGGGTCCGCTTTTGGCCAAGGAGGCCATTAAAATTGAAAAAACGGCCCACGTTAAAATTGACGTGGCCGTAGATTCCGACATTGAAATTGACGCCAGTAATACCGACGTCATTATTGATGTTTGGGATGAGCCCCGTATTGAAGTAGAAGCGGTATTTCGCTTTCGCGGGAAGGAGCATGAGGATAAAATCCAGGAATTTCTAAAAACCTTTCAGCAAAAGGTAAGTGACGGTGTAAGCAAATCTGGGAATTCTGTGTATATCAATACCTATCACTGTATGCCCAGTAAAGTGAAAATCGGTTGGGAAGACTTTATCATTGTCAATACTACCTTCTCTCGAGAGGAAGTACAGTTTCAGTATCATATCAAAATGCCAGCTCAGGGTAAGCTTAAAATTAAACACTCCTACCGCGACCTCCGCATTAATGGGGATGTAAACCTGTTTACGCTGGAACAGTACAGCGGTCGTTTTGCGGTGAATAATATCCATAAGGGAGAACTCACCCTGCGTTATGGAAAAGCCAGCATTCAAAATCTGGATAAAGGATCGATTAACCTTTATGAAAATGATATACAGGCTAAGCGCATCGGTAAACTCATTCTAAACATTAAGTACAGTAACCTGCAAGCCACCGAAATTGGGAAACTAAAAATAGAGTGCTACGAAAGTGAAATTGAAGCCCTTAAAATTGATCGCCTGGAAGGAAACTTGAAGTACAGTCACGTAAAAACTGACCGCATGCAAGATTTGAAAGTTAACACCTACGAAAGTCGTTTTGCCATTCGAGAGGTTAAGACCGTAACCTTAAGCAATTCGAAATACAGTCGCTATGAATTTGAAAAAGCAGATATCATTACGGTTGGAGAATCTTACGAGGATAAAGTGAATGTTGGTTCGGTAGTAGATTTTAATGCCGGCAATAGTAAGTACAGTCAACACAATATTGGCAAGCTGGAGAAAAACTACCATTTGGAAGGTTATGAATGCGACTTAAATATTGCCAAGCTTCAAGGTCCGGGTGGAGAAATTAGCATCAATGGTAAATACCTAAAAGTGGCCATCAATACGGAAGCCGCCATATTTGATCTTACCGCCTCTTTGCAGTATGGAAAAGTTGACTTTCCTACTGAAGCCGTAGATAGTAAGGTGATGAAAAACGGCAACAACACTTTGATCAATCTAAGCCAAAAAAGTCCGATTTATAAAAAAGAGGAAGCTTACCACATCTTGATCAATGGTTATGAGGTGAAAGCTAATTTGTATTAAACACTGCATTTTGAAAGGGGCGGCTTTAAAGCTTTGCCCCTTTCAACAAAATTTATTGGTTCTTTTCTTTGAGAACCAAAAAAACCAATTACCTTTGTCCCATCATTGAAGATGATGAATAAAGTAGAATTAAGCAGTAAGCAACGCGAATTAATTGAGCGACTGGGTGTAAGTCATGAGAAAAGCGGGATTCCCCCTGCACCTTCTCGGATCTTAGGTTTACTGATGGTTTCTCCCGAACTGGCTTTGAGTTTTGATAGCATCCGGGAGACCTTAAACCTCAGTAAAAGTGCTACCAGTAATGCGCTCAATATGCTGCTCACCATGAATAGGATTGAGTATATCACTCAGCCTGGTGATCGCAAACGCTATTTTAAAAACCGCCTGGTTTCCTGGCGTGAAGAAGCCAAAACCGCCTTTGAAAGAATTACCCAGGTTTCGGCCATTTTGGAAGAAGTTTTGGAAAATCGCACAAAAGAAACACCCGAGTTTAATGAAAATCTTCGCGAAGCGATCAGCTTTATGCGCTTTATGAATCAACACCTACCCGAACTCTATTTAGAATGGGAAAAATCTAAGGACTAAAAAATTTTCTCCTTTTAGTTCTTTTTTTCCTGAACTAATTGGTTTTTACTGAATAAACTAAAACTAAGTGTTATGAAAATCAAGCCAGTCCGGCTCTTTATTCTTGGATTCGGGCTCATGCTAATGCCCGCTGCCACTTCAGCCCAGGCAGCCAAGGAAAGCCTAAGCCTGCAGCAAGCTTTGCAATTTGCGCTGGAGCATAATGCCGAGGTGCAACAAGCCACCTATGACCAGGAAATCTCCGAATATCAAATCAAAGAAATTCGCAGTTCCGGCCTACCTCAAATTGAGGCCGAAGGTCAGTTTCAAGGTTTTCCGAATCTACCCACCCAGCTCTTGCCAGGTGAAATTGTAGGCATGCCCGGCACCCAAATTCCGGTTCAATTTGGTACCACCTACAATACCAGCGGAACTATTAAAGCCTCGCAATTACTTTACAGTCAAGAGCTGTTTAGTGGTTTAAAAGCAGCTAAAGACAGCCGTGAACTCTATGCCTTGCTCAAAATTAAATCCGAAGAAGATCTAATTTATCAAGTAGCCAGCGCCTATTATCAATCTTTGGAAATTGAAGCCCAGATTCGCTCTTTAGACAGTAACCTTCTTACCCTCGATAAGATGAGCAAGGTGATGTTGGCCCGCTATCAAAATGAGATGATCACCGCTAATGAATTGGATCGGATCACCGTGCAAAAAACCAATCTGGCTACCCAATTGCAATCACTGCGAGCGGTACGCGATCAGCAAGTGAACTACCTCAAGCTCTTAATGGGTTTACCTATCACCGCTGAGCTCAGTCTGGAGGAACCCTTAGACTTGGAGGATCTCAGCTTAAGCCTGGCCAGTTACGAAAGCCAAAGCCCTATTGAGCTTAAAATACTGGAAAAACAGAAAAAGCTTAATCTCCGAAATCTCGAAGTTACCCGCGCTGGCTATTATCCTACTCTGGCCCTTTTTGGTCAGCAAAGCTGGCAAGCCCAACGCAATGAGTTCAATTTCTTTGATGGCAACCAACCCTGGTTCCAACAAACGGTCATTGGTGTACAGCTGCAAGTTCCCATTTTCGATGGCGGTACCAAACACCATAAAATTCAACAGAATAAATTACAGATCGACAAGCTCCAACTGCAAAAAGATTATGCCAGCAGTCAGCTGGACCTGCAAACTGAAAATGCCCGCAAGCAATTGCAATACAGCTTTGCTTCGGTATCTGCCCAAGCCGACAATAAAGAATTGGCCCGCAAGGTATACGAGCAATCCCAGCAAATGTATCAGGAGGAAGTAATCGGCCTTACCGAATTACTGGATGCCGAGCAGGCCTTCCGCTCTGCCCAAACCAATTACTACAACGAGGTTCTCAAATTCAAGCGTTCGGAACTCGATCTGCTTAAATCCCTGGGACGCATTCAACAAATACTTCAAAACACCTAAATAATTCGATCATGAAAAAAGCTCTTTTAATCTTAAGCGGAGTGGCCATCCTGGCCCTGATGGCTTTCCAACTCTACAACAATAAGGTGGAAATGGCCGAAAACGCTAAACTCTCTGAAATCAGCAGCGATGCTATTCCGGTAGAAACCACCAAGGCTAGTCGCAAAGTTTTGGAAGAAGAAACCACTGCCGATGGCCAATTGGAGCCGGTAACAGACCTTATGGTGATTTCCGAAACTCAAGGTCGGGTAACTCGCGTGCTACGTAAAAAAGGAAGCACCGTAAGCAAAGGCGATCTTTTAGCCGAAGTAGAAAATGACCTGCTCGAAGCGGAAGTTGCCGCCACCGAAGCAAACTATCTTAAGCTTAAAGCGGATCAAGAGCGTTTCTCCAAATTGGCTGAGCAAAATGCAGTTACCCAACGTCAGTTAGAAGATATTGGCATTGGTCTTAAAAACGCTGAGGCCCAGTACAAATCGGCTCAAAAGCGCTTAAGCAATACCTATATCCGTGCAACTGCTAGTGGCTTCATCAATGATGATTTCATCCAGGAAGGCTCCTATATTGGGGGAGGCGCAAAGCTTTATGAGATTGTTGACGATCAACAATTACGACTCAATGTAAAACTTACCGCTCGCGATATCCTACGCATCCAAAAAGGAGATACCGTTGAGATTAGCAGCAACCTTTATGCAGGTGAAAGTTTTAAAGGCATTGTTTCGGCCATCGCAGTGAAAGCCGATGCTTCCTTGAAATATAATGTGGAAATCGAACTTCTGAACTCAGCTGCCCAAAAATTAAAGCCTGGTATGTACACCACGGCCCACTTCCACTTTAAGCAAAAAGAAGAGGCCTTATACTTAGACCGTAATGCTTTGGCCGGTTCTCTGCAAAATCCTCAGGTTTTTGTGGTGAAAGGCGAAACAGCTGAGCTTAAAAATATTGAAGTAGGTGCCAGTCATGGTCCCTGGGTGGAGATCATCAGTGGTTTAAGCAGCCAGGATCAAGTGGTATCCAGCGGTCAAATCAATTTGACAGACGGCACTAAAGTTAAAGTGCTACACTAAAGGCCTAATTTCTCATGAAGATTACCAAAACTTCCATACTCCGCCCCACTTTGGTGGTGGTGCTATTTACCCTACTCATCGGTGCCGGGTCCTTTAGTTATAAGGCGCTCAACTACGAGCTGCTGCCCGATATGAGCACCCCTATTCTTACCGTTTCTACCATCTATCCCGGGGCTTCGCCTACTGAGGTGGAGAACTCGGTAACCAAAGAAATTGAAGATGCCGTTTCGACCCTCGAGGGTTTGGACAGGCTGAGTTCTACCTCCATGGAAAGTGTGTCCATTGTAACCATCGAGCTAAAGCAAGATGTAGATGTAGACCAAGCCATGCAAGAGGCCCAAAGGAACATTAATGCCATGGTTAACGACTTACCCGATGATGCCCAACAACCATCGGTAGGTAAATTCGATTTGGGTGATTTACCCATTATGAACCTGGGCGTTTCCGCCGACCTCTCCGGAACAGAGCTTTATGACCTTATTGATCAAAAGCTAAAACCTCAGCTCTCCAAAATTGAAGGAGTAGCGCAGGTAGATGTAATTGGTGGTCAGGCGCGTGAAATCCGCATCAATATCAACGCCGATAAACTGGAAACCTACGGCATTAGCCTGCTGCAATTGAGTCAGATTGTGCAAAATGCCAATATGGACTTCCCTACCGGTAAGATTAGTGATGACGAAACGCAAACCCTAATCCGCTTGAGCGGGAAATACCATTCGCTGGATCAAATTCGGGCTCTGGTATTACGAAGCATGCCCAATGGCTCCGTGATCCGACTGGGAGATGTTGCCGAAGTGCAAGACACCGAGAAGGAAGCGGAAATTTTATCCCGTGTAAACGGCGAAAATGCCATTGGTCTTAACATCCGTAAACAGGGGGATGCCAATACCGTAGAGGTTAGTGCCGCCACCAAGGAAATTATTGCCGATTTGGAAGAGGCTTATGCCGATAAGAATCTTAAAATATCCATAGCCAAAGACAGCTCCGACTTTACCCTCGAAGCGGCCGATGCGGTTATTCACGACCTTTTCTTTGCTGTAATTCTGGTGGCCCTGGTTATGCTTTTATTCCTGCACAGCTTGCGGAATGCTGTAATTGTTATGGTATCAGTACCCGCTTCCATTATAGCCACCTTCACGGCGATGATGCTTTTGGGCTTTACCCTCAATTTGATGAGCCTTTTAGCCCTCTCCTTGGTAGTTGGTATCCTGGTAGATGATGCGATTGTAGTAATTGAAAATATTTACCGCCACATGGAAATGGGTAAAAGCCCCTTCCAAGCGGCCTATGATGGTATTCGTGAAATTGGAGTAACCGTAATTTCCATTACCCTGGTAATTGTGGCGGTATTCGTGCCGATCTCTTTAACCGGCGGTATCATCGGAAACTTACTCCGTCAGTTCTCCTTAACCGTTGCCATTAGTACCCTGCTGAGTTTATTAGTGGCCTTTACCTTGATCCCATTATTGGCCTCACGTTTCTCGCGTTTGTCCAATTTAAAAAGCAAGGGCCTTATCGGGAACTTTATTCGCTGGTTCGAGGGAGTGCTCAAGAGCTTTGAGGAGGGAATGACTCAGGCCTTAAAATGGTCTTTCCAACATAAGCTGGTGGTTTTGGCCATCACCTTTGCTCTCTTTATTGGCTCCTTTACCCTGGTAACTAAAGGCTTTATTGGTTCGGAATTCGTTTCGGCCGGCGACCGTGGGGAGTTCTTAATGCAAATTGAATTGCCCAAAAAGGCCAGTTTGCACCAAACCAACCTCCTCAGTCAAAAGGCCGAATACTTCGTAAGTCAATTCCCGGAAGTAAAGGAAATCTCTACTGTAGTTGGACAACAGTCTGGCAGCCGATCCGGGAATACCAATACCCCTTATGTAGCGGAACTCAGTGTAAAGATGATCGATGCTGATCAACGTACGGTTACCGCACCCATTTTCTCTCGCCAGTTGCAAATTGCCTTGCAAGAGAATATCCCTGGAGCCAAGTTTAAGGCCGTCCCTGCCTCTTTGGTAGGTTCTGGAACCCAGGCTCCCATCCAAATTGTATTGAGTGGATCCGAAGCGGAGCAAATGAAGAGCTATGCCGATAAGGTGATGGAGATCGTGCAATCTGTGCAAGGTACCGCCGAGGTGGAAAGCAGCTTAAAAGACGGGAACCCTGAGATTCAAGTGCAGATCGACCGTGATAAAATGGCAAGTTTAGGTTTAAGTCTCGAATTGGTGGGAGGAACCATGCGTACCGCCTTTAATGGGGTGCAAGAATCCAAATACCGCGATGGTGACAATGAATATGATATCAATATCCTTCTGGATGAATTTGACCGTCAAAGGATTGAAGATATCCAAAGCCTGGTGCTGATGAACACTAAGGGCGATCAAATTCGCTTGGATCAATTTGCCAGTGTTATTGAAGCCTCTGGGCCTGCTCAGCTTAATCGTCGTGATAAGGTGCCTACCATTACGGTTTCGGCTCAGGTTATTGGTCGACCTGTCGGTACCGTGGGGGTGGAAATCCAGAACCAATTAGCGAATATTGACTTCCCCGCCGGATTGACTTACAGCATGGGAGGTGATCTCGAAAATCAGGCGGAAGCCTTCGGTAGCCTATTGCTGGCCCTTTTAACCTCATTGGTATTGGTGTACCTGATTATGGTAGCCCTTTACAATAGTTACGCTTATCCACTGGTGGTGATGTTCTCCTTACCCTTGGCGGTGATTGGAGCCCTCTTAGCCTTGGCTTTAAGCGGCAATGCCTTAAGTATATTCTCCATTTTGGGGATGATTATGTTGATTGGTTTGGTGGCTAAGAATGCTATTCTGGTGGTTGACTTTACCAATCAATTGAAGGAAAGTGGACTGGAAGTACGCGATGCGCTGATTCGCGCTACTCAGGTGCGGATTCGCCCCATCTTGATGACTACCCTGGCGATGGTAATTGGTATGCTGCCTATTGCTTTGGCCAGTGGTGCCGGGGCCGAATGGAAAAACGGATTGGCCTGGGTGCTGATTGGTGGCCTCACCAGTTCTATGTTCTTAACCCTGATTGTAGTGCCCTTGGTGTATTACATCTTCGACCGGGTGATGGCTCGTTTTGGATGGGATAAAGAGCAAAAGATCGAATTAGTAGAAACCCCTCGAGAGGAGCTGAACACCGAAATCGAAGAGACGCTTCAAACCGGTATGGCCTGATTAATTCTGTTTTTCTTCAATCAGTTATCTCGCTTTAGATGACTGACATGGTTTACGACGAGAGGAGCACCTGCAGGGGTGCTCCTTTTTTGTTAGAGACTTATTTCATCCAGATCACGGAATTATAGCCATCGTATTCATTGGGTTCAAAGAGCGGATTGGAAGGGTCCTTTATCCATTTCCCGTCTACAATAAACTTATAGCGGGTTTTGCCTTTCGGCAGATACAGATCTGCATGCCAGCCATCCGCACGACGCTCCATATAATAGCCATGCTCATTCCAGCCATTAAAATCACCCGTTAAGATTACTTCATCCACCCCACGTGTACGAGGGAAGAAAAAATGATGATTGGCCTTTACACTTACGACGGAATTCTTGGTTTCATAGGGTCCGGAACTAATCGGATTTAAAGGGTCCATTTGCCATTCCATTTTATCTGCTACTCTAAAGCGATACTCATAATTACCCGCTGCCAGTACATAAGGTAATACCCAGCCACTGTCGGTTTTCTGCATACGCAACTCCTCGGCATTCCAGCCATTAAAGCTGCCGCTGAGAACCACAAAGCGAGCATCCAAATCGCGGGGATAATAGAATACTATACTATCGCCTACCGACATAAATGAGTTCTGGTTACCAGCGCCGTCATCGCGCTTTACCGGATTATCCGGATCAAGTATCCATTCACCATCCACTATATACTTATAGGCATGGGTGCCTTCCTTTACATAGCATTTACGCTGCCAACCGCCCGGCACCCTGCGCAGGGTAAACCGATTATCATTCCAATCATTAAAGGAACCCGCCAAATTCACTCTGTTGGCATTCGTATAGCCCTTTAAGCGGAAGGTATAATTGCATTTGAAATACACTGAATTTTCATTGCCTTCCCAGTCCGATTCCTTCAATTGGTTTCGAGGGTCGAGTAGCCAATAGCCATTTACGATGTACTTATAATAATGTGGGCCCACGCCTAATTTTAAATCGACATAATAGCCACTATCACAAGGTTCCATGGGGTTGGCACTGGTGCTCCATTCATTAAAGGTGCCACTAATAAAAATCCCATGGGGCTTGCCTCCTTCTACCTTGAGAAAAAATCGCGTTAAGCCGTTATCCAGCTCAATCACCGCCGGCTTGTGGAACATATTATAGCCAAAACGGTAATCCTCTACCGTGGACTCAATTTCCTCATTAAGGAGCACAATAAGGTCCTTCTGGTTTCCCGCTTTACCCGTGAGGCTTTTCAAGGGTTTTTTAAGGACAATACGATGGGGCTCAATGGCCTCAACCTGCCAATGGTCGGCACTGCTTTCTCCACTGCGCAGCATGGCTTCCAAATTATTAAAGTCGATATCACAGGTGCCCAATAGGCTGTCGATTTGACTTTGAGGCAAAGAGCGATCGATGGAGCAATACAGGTCCTTACCCACGATTTTATAGGCGATACCTTTATCCTGCCCTAAAGCGCTAAAGGTGGTACCAATCAAAAGGAGTACTATTCCAATTATCCTATTCATGCTCCTTTTTAAAAACATTGACAATAAGTTCCATAGTCTTAAAATTAATACAGACTGAGCCCATTCGCAAGAGATCATAGCCCACAAATCCATCCACCGGAAAACCGTAAGCCCGACCAATTTCTTCCAGGTCGGCAATCATCACCTGACAGCTTTTTAACTTAGGTCCAAATTCCATTTCCCGTAAGGCACCAAACAGCACCTCAGTACTGGAACCCCCGGCACCGTTTAAGGTTGATCGCCGCACGATGCGCATTTCGGTATACACCTCTTCATCCAAATCATTGTCCAGTAATAAAGCCTCAGCACCGGTATCGAAACAAAAATTCAGGCTTTGACCAGCAATGGTACCACTGGCGATAATGGCATTATTCCGCAGTTCGAAAGATTTATGATAATCGCCTTCCATTCGGTAGCTAGGCTGCTCTAAACGTCGACCTTCACGATCGATGCGATACACGATTAATTGTTCATCTTGCAGATTGATCTCGATCTCCATCCGCATAAAGAGATTGACCCCCAGCAGTCCCAAAACCTGAATGCCTCTCTTGTTTTCAATAGTGGATAAATCGCTTACATCAGCCTCCAAATTTTCATAGTACATACCCATTACCTTGAGTCGCTCCACCTCGGTGGTTCGCTGGGTATTGAGCTTACCGGTGACATCGGTAGCGATATGTCCTTCCTCCTCCTTATAATTACGGAAATAGGTAGCGTTTAGCACCAGATAAGGTGCGCCAGTGTCGAAAATGAAGTTTCCTCGAATACCATCTACCGTAGCTTCCACTATTATCAAATTCCCCACTCGCTTAAAAGGGATCACCATATGCTGGAAGTCACCTTTAGGCACTGGCCGCTGCATAATTAGGCGCTGATTATAAGCTCCCAAACTAAAAGATGGTTCAGGCGGCTTTCCCCCCCAAAGGGAGATGCTGCAAAGCATTAGGAATATGCCTATCCAGGTTCTCATTCAGAATCTTGCATTTCCGCACGGAGCTGAGCACTGGTTTTTCGTGAACCATCATGACTCCAGCCCGGTGGACCGAATAAGTAGGACCAGAAATATTTAGGGTGTTTTCGGATATCCTGAAAAATCGCAATCCATTCATGGGTAGCGATATACAGTGGGTTAAAGCTATGAATATTCTTGGTAAGCCCGTAATGGGGATGCTCTTCCTCTTCGATAAAAGTGCCAAACATCCGATCCCAGATAATTAAAATTCCGGCATGATTCCGGTCTAAATACTTAGTATCGCTACTATGATGCACGCGATGATGGGAGGGGGTATTAAAGATATACTCGAACCAGCGAGGCATGCGGTCAATAAGCTCGGTGTGAATCCAAAACTGATACAAAAGGCTAATGCTGTGCATGAAGAGAATGGCCAGCGGATGAAAGCCTAGGAAAGGCAACCAGAGGTAAAAGATAAAGCTTCCGGTAAGGCCACCGGTCCAGGTTTGACGCAGTGCCGTGGCTAAATTGTAATTCTGCGAACTGTGATGTACAATATGACTGGCCCAGAAATAGCGCACATTATGAGAAATACGATGAAACCAGTAATAGGATAAATCATCTCCCAAAAAGAGCAAGATCCACATCCACCAGCTAAAGTCCAAAGTGAAAATCCGAAACTGGTACACCAGAGTATAGGCCCCAAATATTAAAGCTTTGCTTATAAAGCCCACGCCAACATTGCCGAGGCCCATGGCAATACTGCTCAAGGCGTCCTTCGCTTGATAGGTCGGTATACGACGCCAAGCCGTTAGTACGATTTCCAGCAGAACAAATGCCACAAAAAAGGGGATGGCATGGTGGATTAGATTGGGGAACTGGATGTCCATCTCCCAAAAATAAGAATTGAAAGCGTCCCAAAAACAGATTCTGCAATCCGGCTCGCAATAAAGAAGAGGTTTGCTTAGCATTTACTTATTTTGATGCTTCAAAACCCTCAAATGATTCTGGACCTTTTACGCAGTATTCTTTCAGACAGTATTTCGCTCTTCACCATTATGAATCCCTTATCGGTAGGGGTAATCATGTTGGGACTTTTAGATGAGAACGCCCCTAGGGAAGAGATTCGTCATGTAGCCGGGAAGACCATGAAAGCGGCTTTCCTCACCATGATTATCTCATTCTTGCTGGGAACCTATATCTTTCAATTCTTCGGTATTTCACCTGCCGGTCTGCGCATCTTCGGGGGTTCCATCCTCTTTATAATGGGTTTAAACATGGTGCAAGGCCATGGCAAAAAAGTGAATCATAATGAGAAGGATCAAAAAGCAGCGGAGAAAAGAGACGACATTAGCGTGGTGCCTTTGGCTATCCCGGTAATGGTAGGCGCTGGTATGCTTACCACCATTATCAATATGAGTATTGCGGCTACTACCTGGATGGACTATGTAAGTGGAATTGTGGCCATTATTATCGTTAGCATAGCTGCCTTGATTATCTTACAGCGCATGCCCTTTATAAAAAAGGCCTTGGGCGATAATGGTCTCAAAGTATTTAACCGTATTATGGGTCTGGTAGTAGGTTCGCTGGCCGCCCAAATGTTCTTAAAAGGTGTCTTTACCCTCTACTATAATTTTAGTGTATGAGTTTAGTGTATCTCTTTATCCCCCTGGCTTTTGTTCTGGGTTTTGCCCTGGCCTGGTGGATTAACCAAAAAAGACCCCATCCGGCCCTGGAGGCCGAAAAAAACCAATTGAAGAATGATTTGGCCCTTTGGCAATCTAAGGCACAGAGCGCCGAAGAACGCATCCAAAGCCTGGAAGCAGAGCTGCAAAATCTGCGTCAACAAATCCAATCTTACAGTGAAGATAAGGCCAGGCTCAGGGCCGAAGTAGATCATGCCCAAGAGCGTTTAAGGAAGCAGAAATCCGAATTAAGCGATCTCCAAAAACAGTTTAGTGAGCAATTCCAAAATCTGGCTCAAAAGATCCTGGAAGAAAAAAGCGAGCGCTTTACCCAAACCAATAAGGAGAACATTGAGGGTATTTTAAAACCCTTGAATGAAAAGATTAAGGAATTTCAAGAAAAAGTAAGTCGCACCAATTTGGAGGGCGCCGAGCGTAACTCTGCGCTCATTCAGCAAATTAAAAGCTTACAAGAACTCAATCACAGCCTAAAGGCCGAAGCGCATTCCCTCACCCAGGCCCTTAAAGGGGAGAGTAAAACTCAGGGGAATTGGGGTGAATACCAATTAGAACGCATCCTCGAATCGGCCGGTCTGCAAAAGGACATCCACTATCGTAAGGAGGTGAACTTTAAGAACAGTGAAAACCAAAATCAAAGACCCGACTTCCTGCTCGATCTCCCCGATGGAAAGCATTTAATTCTGGATTCCAAAGTTTCACTAACCGCCTACCTGCGCTATACAGAAAGCGAAGAAGAAGCCGAGAAAACGCGCTTTCTGAAGGAGCATCTGCTGAGCATCCATGGGCATATCGACAGCCTGAGCAAACGAAATTACCAGGATCTCCCTGGGGTTAATCAACCGGATTATGTGATGCTCTTTGTGGCTAATGAACCGGCCTTGCATTTGGCTTTAGCCGAAGACCCTCAACTCTTTGATAAGGCCCTGCAAAAGAATATTGTGCTGGTGAGCACCTCAACCCTGCTTGCTACCCTACGGACTATTAGCTATATCTGGCGCCAGGATGCTCAGAATAAAAATGCGGAGGAAATTGCCCGTCAGGCAGGAGCCATGTTCGACAAGTTTGTGAACTTCTCCGATGACCTAATGAAACTGGGAAATCAAATGGCTACCTCCCAAAAGACCTACGATGCGGCTATGAATAAGCTTAGTGAAGGTCGTGGCAGTCTGGTTACCCGCGCTCAAAAGCTCCAAGAATTAGGGGCCGTAAACTCACAGAAAAAATTGGATAATCGCTTAATCGACAGTCATGATGAAGACTAGATTCCTTTTAGCTAGCCTGGCTGGATTGAGCCTAGGCCTTAGCAGTTGTGGGGTTGGTGGCACCGAAGAAAACCCCAGTCCAATCATCAGCATTATCAGCCCCAGCGACACTCTAAATTTATCCGATAGCATTGATGTGCATATTGTCTACTCCGACGACAGCGGACTGACCTTTACCGAAGTTACCCTGGGTACGGAAACGGGAGGCAATACCGTATATCACTTTTCCCAAAGAGGGATTTCAGGAATGAATGATGAGCTGCGTTTCCAAGCATTGGTGCCCAGCACGCTGAATATCACCGGTCGTAATTATATTCTGGTTAAGGCCGGCGATGAAGATGGTCAGGAGAGCATATTAGAACAAAGCTTTGTGGTTCAGGATCCCGATACCGAAAAACCCCAAATATTGGATGCTCAAACCAATGGGGTGCTTAGTCAAAACCCTAGTGTTCTCTTTGAAATAAGCTATGTGCTGCAAGACAATAAAGCCCTGGATGAACTCAAAATCCGTTTAATTGAATGGAATGGAAGTCTGGGCTCTGATATCTACAGTCATAGTATCGACTTAGCAGGACAGAGCAATGCTTCTTCCTTCCATGCTATTCCCGGTAGTAGTAGTTATCAAGCAGGAACCAGTTTTAAAGTGAAATTGGAGGTGAAGGACGCTGCAGGTAATAGCAGTGAATGGCTCTTGCCCGATCTCTACAATGTGCTTTAAATCAAACCCCGCTGCTTAATCTCCAGATACTTGTTGAGGGCTTTAATATTGAGGTCTTCAGGGCGGGTCAATAAAGTTTGAATCCCCTCCCTTTGCAAGGCATGGGCAATACGGCGTTTCTCCAAAACGAAATCTTCGGCCAGTGCTTTTCGATATACTTCCTGAAGGTTATTGGCCTCCTTCATACTAATGTCTTCCACTTCTTCATTCAGGAAAAAGATCAGCAATAAACGATGGCTGCGATTAATCAATTTTAGATAGGGCAATTGTCGTTTTAGGGCATGCAAGGATTCAAAATTGCTGTAGAGCATAATTAAGCTGCGCTCCTTAAGGCGGTAACTGCACCAGCGGTATAAGGCCCTCATATCCGTTTCCTTATAGGCCGTTTTCTCCGCGTACAAGGCTTCCATAATGCGCATCATCTGACTGGCACGCGATTCGGGCAGCACCTGGCCCTGCACTTTATCTTGAACGCTTACCATTCCCGCTCGATCGCCTTTCTTTAAAGCCACATTGCTAATCATGAGACTGGCATTAATGGCATAATCCAACAAGCTCATTCCGCCGAAAGGCATTTTCATAGCCCTACCTTTATCGATGGCCATCAAAATGTTTTGGCTGCGCTCATCTCGATAGTGGTTCACCATTAAATCGCCGGTACGCGCAGTGGCCTTCCAGTTAATACGGCGGTAATCATCGCCTTCTACGTATTTGTCAATCTTCTCAAACTCCTTGCTCACTGCAATTTGGCGCACTCTTTTTTGACCTTGCAAACGCAATTGATCGCTAAAGGCCATTAATTCATAGCGTCGTAAATCCAGATAGGAAGGATAGGTTTTTACCGTGCGACTAAGATCATGAACCAAAGCACGTTGAATGGAATGACTTAAAAAGGAAACGTAAATCCGCAGTTTCCCAAATTCGTAGGGCCCGCGTTTAACCGGGCGTAAATGATAGTCCCAAGTTAATTCTTCCAAAGGTTGAATTGTAGCTTTAAAGGAATGATTCCTCAATTGAAATTGGGCGGGAATTTCATCCAAGACCTCAATTTTTACGGGACTGTTATAAAGGCTCAAGATTTTGATTTGCACCAGATTGGCATCGCCATTTGATAATCGATCCGACACTTCCCTATGCGCTTCAATATTAGCTTCGCGCCGAAAGAGATAAACTATTTCCCAGAGCAATACAACTGCGTATAGGACGGTAATGATTTGCACCGGAAATAGCAGGAAAGGCAAGGGGTAAGCTAATATCCAAAGCCCGATTAAAAGACCTGTAATTCGATAAAAATTAGGTCCGAAATATAGATTCCTAATCAGCTTCAAGAACCGGGTACTTTGATGCTTCTTACAATTTGATCAAGCACCTCTACACTGCTTAAGCCTTCCATCTCACGTTCGGGACTAAGAATTACCCGATGCGCTAAAACGGGTGCGGCGAGGAAACGAATATCATCCGGACTCACAAAATCCCGATCCTGAATAGCGGCCAGCGCACGGGCACTATTTAATAAGGCCAGGGAAGCCCGTGGTGAAGCCCCAAGGTATAAGGAACCTTGATTGCGTGTAGCATCTACAATCGCGGCGATATAGCGTAAAATATCTTCTTCAATATGAATCTGTTTGGCCGTGGCGCGCAATTCCTGAATGTCTTCCTTGGAGAGGGCCTTCTGAATCATATCCTCTGGCTTGCTTTGCAGGGATTGATGCAATTTTAATATCTCAAACTCCTCATCCAGACTAGGGTAGTCCATAGAAATTTTAAAAAGGAATCGGTCTAACTGCGCTTCCGGCAAACGATAGGTTCCCTCTTGCTCGATGGGGTTTTGGGTAGCTAAAATCAAGTAGGGTTCATCCATTTTATGCTGATGCCCATCAATGGTTACCTGCCTTTCTTCCATCACCTCAAATAAGGCAGCCTGAGTTTTGGCTGGGGCCCGATTGATCTCATCGACCAATACCACATTGGAGAAAACCGGTCCGGACTTAAACTCAAACTCCCCTTGTTTTTGGTTGTATACGGATGTCCCTAAAATATCGGAAGGCATAAGGTCCGGTGTAAACTGCACCCGCGAAAAATCTAAATCCAGGGCACGGGCCATAAGCTTGGCCAATTGAGTTTTAGCAATTCCAGGCACTCCTTCAATCAAGACATGACCATCTGCGATAAGCGCAACCTGCAAAAGCTCTACTGCCTTGCCTTGCCCAACGATATAGGATCCGATTTGCTCATTCACCCTTTCCAGCGATGCTTTAAATCGACTCAGGTCTACGCGCTTTTCAAAAGCATCTGATTCGGGATTAGTGTTTTCTTCCATATTGATGTGCTTGATAAAATTCTTGTAATGCTTTTTCGGCCTCTAACAGGCTGGTGGCCGATATTTCTGTTTCGGAGTAGGCAATCATCCAGGCCTTGCGAATACGTCCCAGTAATTGAGGGTCGGGCTCCAGTTTTCGCACCACTTCATCGAAGTTTTGTTGGGCCTCGCCTTTAAGGCGGATACGATAATTACGCAGCAAAAAGTCCTGAAAGTAGATCATTCGCTTTTCCAGCAGATTGCGGTGATGCGCATTGCGATGATAAAGCTCACTCAGGCTATTGAGGAATTCGAGATTGTCATTTTCGAAACCGGACTTTTCAGGAATAATTCGCTGCTTGCGTTTTCCGCCAAAGAGTAGATAGATTAAGCCCAGGGCGATCAAAATATATAAGGCCCCGCGCAAGGAAATATGCTTTAACAGGGCTCGCATCGGGGTTCTAGCCTCCATACGCCCCAAATGGTAAAACTCATAGTGATAGCTGGGAGCATCTTTAAGCAAATAGGAAAGCACACCGCTGGGATAGGCCCGGGCATCTTCTTTCATCATAAAGTAATTGCTAAAGGCCAGAGGATTGGTTGCACAAAGTAAGCGCCCTTCCCCAATCTCATACAACTGTAAAACAGGCCTGCCGGATTTATTCAGGGCTAAAATCTCTGCTTCTAAACTGCTATCTCCCATTGCCTCTCCTTTAAAACTCATGGGCATGGCTTTAATGGGATATGGAATAGGCTTTGGTGGAAAGGATTGAGAATTTATGAAATGAATGGAGTCATCGGTCTGATTAAGCTCTTTCAAGGAGTTCACAGCCTGATTAACCAAGTTTCCGTCTGTTTCAAGATTTAAATAGTCTGCCAAAAACTGAGGCCACTGATAGGCCATCATAATGGCAGTGCTCCCCTCTTCAATTTTAGCCTCTATGGCTTCCCAGTCTTGCTCGGTAATACCCAGGCCATGACTAATAAATATCAAATTAGCCTTGGGGCCATAGATCGCATCTTCATCCTCTTTAAAGGGAATAAACATGGACTGGGCCTCCTGGCCGGTATAGTCTTTTAAATAGCGATGTAAGACATAAGCACCAAAAGCCTGCTTATCCGCGCGATGCCAGGTTTCGGGCGCTAATTCCTCTGGCTGCAATAACCAGGATAGTCCAAGCACGATGAGCAAGGCAAAAGCAAGACCATATTTAAAACCCTTTGTCATAAATGCCTTTCCAATTCCCTGCTTTCCATTTGATAGGCCCGTGCCCGATCTTCATCGGCGTCAAAGCCTCCAAACCAAACGTATTCAAAAGTGCGACTAAAATGCTTGAAGCGAAGTGCTAAGTCCTGCTGCCGGATTTCAAACTGATAATCCAAAGCCGTTTTTTGCGGACTCACCTTTAAATGCCCTTTCAACTGCATGTTCTTCAAACCAATTAAAAACTGAAGCCGGATGAACTCGCGCCAATCACCAGCCTGTTCGGCCTTTAGCATTAAACCTTCCAGGCTCTCAGTACTGCGTTCAAAATCGCTGAGGTGACCAGGACCTGAATAACGTTCATTAAAACCTATACCCAGTCGGTCTGGACCAATGATTCTATATAGAATATAAAGGCCCAATAGTACCCCGAGAAAAATTAAAATCACTTTACTTATTGGACTTCTCCCAGCCTTTTCAACCAAGTCGCCGAAGTACTCTCTCAGAAAAGCGAGGATCTTTTGTCCCAGCGTTTCGGGTTGATTAGTTGAATATTCTTGGTACTGTAAATCGCGATCCTTCTCGAGTTCAACAATCAATTCCGAAGAAGGTTGGCGATAAACAGGCAGGCTATCGCTGGCCTTAAGCCAAGGCCCCAGGACTAAACTCAATAAGATGAAGCTTAATCTAATACTCACCTTCTTGATCGCTACTTTGCTCTTGTTGCATAGACGCTTCGATATCTCTTTGGATACCCACATTCTCCTTTCGATCAACCAAATTGGCAAACCAGGAAGCGGAGGCCATACCGCTAATTAAGGTGGTAATTAATACCACAATAATCGATATAAGGCTGGATAAAGCGATAAACCATGGCTCAGTTATAAACTCCAAATTGGCCGGATCCACCACTTCGTAGTCGAGGTAGGAATTAGCGCCATTTATGAGGCTTAATGGTAACTGAATTGTGAGCCCCAAAACATAGGTGATAATACCAATAAGTATGAAAAAACCAAAGGTGGCCCACCAGTTATCCCCAACCAGGCGCCAGGATCTGCCTAAGGAATCAACCGAACGATCTTCCATCACAATAGCCACAACAAATAAGCTAAATCGCACTAACACATAGACAATGGGAATAAAAATCAGGAAAAACATAAATGGCGCCAGGATTCCAAACAAACTAAAACCAATGACAGCCAGTCCACCTAGTAAGCAAAAAATAATCACGGTTCCTATCATTGGCAAAATACTCTTACGAACCAGTCGCCACACCTCTCCAAGGTTTGGAGCACTATCTCCTTCATAAGCTTTGCGAAGCCAGGCATAAACACCAAGCTGGCATAATAAGGTAAAAGCACCGTAAAAGAATAAGGTTATAAATACTTGCCCCATTATCGCAAAGGAACTGGCCGTTTGATCGGCAAAGACAGTATTTGCGGTAAACATTCTTTGGGCTTCATCTTGTAAAAAGAAGATAGAAATGAAATACAGCAAGGCCGCAGGACCCGCAATCGGTAATATCACATTAAAAATATCCTTGGCATGGCCCCGGAGCAAAGCAAAGGTTAAGTTAACGGATTCGCCTACAGAGCGCTTGCGAAAAGGATCGTATTTAAGATACATACTTCTGTTGGTGTTTGTAAGATTGGTAAATAAGTCGGGGATAATAGGAAAAGTAGAATAGTATAAAGCCTATAGAGGCCACTATAATAAGGACTTTTAATGCGGTTGGCATCTCGGTTAGACGGGTCACAAAGCCTTCTAAAAAACCGGCTGTGATAAAAATAGGAACCAGGCCAATTACCAGCTTCATTCCATCGCGAGCCCCCCGCTTAAAGCTCTCTACCCGAGAATAGGACTTGGGAAACATAAAGCTATTACCCATAATCATCCCTGCAGCTCCTGCAATTACAATCGCTGATATTTCCAATGTTCCATGAATCCAAATAGTGAGGAAGGAAGTCCAAAAGAGACCTTTCTGAAAAAAGAAGAACTGAAAGGCGCCCAGCATAATACCATTACTCACCATAATATAAACTGTGCCCAGGGCAGTAAAAAGGCCCAGGGCAAAAGCATAAAAGGAGACCATGATATTATTGAAAGTAATGCCTAAGAACATTTCGGTTTGCCCGGCCTGTTTGTACACGGCCATAGGATCTTCCTCTTCAATAAAGCCCTCCGTCATATCCACATAGCGATCGCCCATTATTAAGCGGGTATAGGTAGGATCCTTGGCGGCGCTAAAAACACCGATGCTCACACTCAAGAGGAATATGAGTACAGAATACAAAAGGGTTCGGCGGTATTTATAAGAGATCAAGGGTAATTCCTGAGACCAAAAACGGCTGAACTTAGCCCAATGAAAAGCCCGTCTCTTGTTAACCGTAGATTGTAATTTATGACTGAGTTGTTGCAAGTAATTTTCGGCCTCCCCTCCCTTGAAAAAGGTTTGAGCATAGGCCAAATCATCCGTGGTTTGCAGAAAGAGACTTTTTAAATGATCCGGACTTTCGCCCTGAGGCGATTTTAGGCTTCTTTCAAATTCTTGCCAGCGGTTTATATTAGCGCTAATAAACGCAGACTCCGTCATCAGTTAAATTAAGGTTGGGAAAAATACCAAAAATGGAAAGCATTCGCATTCAAACTTCACAAAATGTAGCTATCGAACAAGAACTGGCCGGTGTGGGCGATCGATTAATTGCCGGCCTCATTGACATTGCTCTTTTGATAATGATCGGTTTGATCGGTTCATTTACCCTAAGCTCCCTGGGAGCAGATGGAAACACGGAAATGTATCTGATGATAGCATTTAACTTCATTCTTCTTTGCTACCATCCCCTCTGTGAAATCTTTCTGGGAGGTGCCTCTTTGGGTAAAAGAGCAATGAACTTAAAAGTAATTCGCCTTGATGGTAGCGCCTTCCGTACTTCAGATGCGATTATTCGCTGGCTATTTTCGCTAATTGAAATTTTTATGACCATGGGTGGTCTGGCCACAGCTGTTGTTGCATTAAGCTCCAAAGGTCAACGTCTTGGTGATTTAGCTGCCGGAACTACTGTAATCAAAACCAAAGATAGTCTGGGCGTGCTCCAACAAAACCTTTCCAAAAAGCCAAAAATTTCGGAAAGCTATATTCCTACATTTAATGGGGTTTTACGCTTAAATGATCAGGAAATAGATCTGCTTTCCAAGAGCATTGAGATCTTTCGAGAAACTATGGATCGCAAACCCATGGAAAAAGCCAAGGCCATGGTGGAGCAACGTTTAGAAATTAGCTCCGACATGCATCCCATTAAGTTTCTGGATACCATCCAAAAGGACTACCTCTATTACAGTCTTAAAAGTCAGGAACAAGTAGAAAGAACTATTCAATAAAAAAGGCCCCCGATGGGAGCCTTCCTTTCTAGTGTTTAACCAATTGCCCTTGCCTTAAACCCTGCGGTCCTTCTACCTGCAACCAATAGAGGCCCGCTGGTAAGGCACTCAGGTCTACCCCTAGATCAGGTTTGCTGAGTTGAAGCATCTCTCGCCCTTGTTGATCTAAAACCCGTAACACCTCAATTTGCTGATAATCGGGGATCTGAATCCGACCTTGAGTAGGATTAGGGTACCAGAAAGTTTCTCTGTTCACGCTAAATTTTGGAACCGATACCCCAGAGGAACCGGTAGAACTTGTATCTCCTCCATAAAGGGCGGTAACCTCTCGACTGTTTAGCACGCGATTGTAAATCAGCACATCGTCCAAAAATCCTTTATAGGAATTGTTATAATGAATTTGTGAGCCTCCGCTTGGCGTAGATTGAAAAAAATAGCCATAGCGAGGATTGGAACTAAAGGAAGTAGAAAAGGTATTCCAAACCAGCGCTTTTTGCCCTACCAGGCTATCGTTTAAATACATCTTGGCCGTATCTCCATCATAAGTAGCTACAATATGATACCACTGATTAAACTGCAGATTATAATTTACGATCAGGTCATTTTGTACCCCCAGAAAATAAACCTGGCCCTGGGCATAGTCAACCGCCACACCGCAACCCTGACTGGCTTGTTGGCTTCCGTAGAACATCACAAATTGAATTTGAGCTTCGAAGTTTAAATCGAGGGACTCCTTCATAAACCAGAAACTAAAGCTACGCGCCGAATCTCCGGATGGGTATTTAGGTGAGGCATTATGACTGATAAACTCATTAGGGCCGTTACCATTTCCTAAAATGTCCATAATTCGCACGGCACCAAAGCCTCCCTTTCGATCAGGGTGCCCCATGGCTGTTCCTTGATAATTCATGGTGGTATTGATCCCTGAAGTATCATGAAACTGAAGGCTGTTGAAATTGGAGTCGATCTCAAAAGGATAGGCTCCAATCAAACCTGAATTCAGTTGAATTGGCTGCGCTTTTAAGGCCAGTGCGAAAATCAAAAGGAATAGGCTGTAGTAATTCTTCATAGCATTTGGATTTGAGTCCAAAACTAGAGCTACGCCCTCAAAAGCCTTGTAAACAGTGGTATACAAGCGGTATACAGAAGTGTGAAATCTTTGATTTTTTCGGTATCTGAAGAAAATCTTCGCCCCAAGAGTGAAAAGAATACGGCATATGCCCTATTTCCGAAACTGACTGCCTGCTGGAATTTTGGGGAAATAAATATCCCCATCCCTTATGCACAAATTAATCTACAGCTTTGCATTCATCCTTTTTAGCTTCTTTACTCAGGCTCAATACTGGCAAAGAACCAATGCTTCTATTGCGGCGGTAGGCAATGATACCCGTCTATTAACCGCCACTACCGGCGATACCATTTTTGCCTTAGCTCGCAATTCCTCTCACCGCAATATTCTCACCATTTCTACGGATCAAGGTCAGACCTGGTCACCTGGCAGCCCTATTTTCGACACTTTAATTGATGGCATTATCCCCACCGTGTCACAAATGGCCGGTATCAATAATCGACTATATGCTCGCGTAAATCTGGGCACTTCCACCTATGTGAACCTTTACTATTATTCCGATGATTTAGGGGCAAATTGGACGATCGATACGGCCGGACTGCCTGCCTCCTTTAATCCTGCCTATAAATTAGGTTTCCAATTAAAGGCTATGAATAATGGCTATATGGCCGCCATCTCCGAATTTGATGGGGCCTATTTTAAACAGATGGGGCAAAATGCCTGGGTATATCGCAATACTTTTAGCACTACCAGTCAAAAGAATATTCAGGACATCACCTATGCCGGTAATACCTGGTATGCCCTCAACAATTTTGTGGCCAATGAAGCGGATCGCATTACCAAATCCACCGACTTCGGTCAAACCTGGACTTCTACTAATACCAGCGGCCTACCTGCAGGTTTTGCACCTTACAATTTGGTGAGTAACCATCAATCTAAGTTTTACCTCTCTGGTTCCATATCCGGTACAGATGCCAATGTAATCCTCTATTCCAATGATGGCTGTGCCTCCTGGGGGGCCACGAATACTGCCAGTTTAGCTTCCTATAATTTGGCCAGCGTTTATCTCCGTGATTTATATGCGGTAGACGATTATGTCTTTGCCACCTTCTTCCCCACCACAGGCGATACGGTTTCACGAATTTTAATTTCCAGTGATCCGGTACCTAATTTCTCGCTTTGCAGCGTAGATGGCTTACCTATTTACCCCAGCAATCAATTTACTTTGGTGCCCCCCATTCTAAGTTATTTCCATGTAGGACCCAAACTCTTCATTGCTTACGCGGATGATTTATATACTTCCAGCCCGGGCTTTGTAGGTGGAAATCCAGGCATTGAAATCGAAGAAAGTCCAGCCTTAGAGGGTATAAGCTTCTATCCAAATCCAGCCGAGGATCGCTTAAGAATTAAAGTATCCCAAAAGGGCCACTTGCAAGTGTTCTCCTTAGACGGAACATTAATGCAGGAAATCGAATTGAACTCAGGTCGTCAAGAAATTCCCCTGAATCTGCCGCAAGGCCTTTATCTTATCCACTACAATAATGAGCTCAGTAAGCTAATTATTAGAGATTAAAAGATCGGAGAAGTCCCCTCGGGGGCTTTTCTTTTTTTAGAGACTGGCGCTAAAGCCTTCGATATCCTGTTCTGGAGGTAAATTGAGTTTCTTTTTTAATCGGTATCGAGCGGTTTTTACTGAAGCGGGCTCCACATGCAATAGAGCGGCAACCTCCTTAATGCTTAAACCCAGGCGCGCAAAGGCCAGCAGCCTAAAATCTTTTTCACTTAAGTCAGAATAATCTGCCTTAAGCTGAGCAAAAAAATCAGGATGGATTTCCTCGAATTTCAGTTTGAAGTCGGCCCAAAGCGGATCTGCATTTAAATTGGTTTCCAACATTTGGCTCATCTTAGTTTGCAAGGCCGAAAACGCGGTAGATTTTTGAGCATCTAATTCTCGTAAATCTTCTTTCAATTGCTCTAAAAGCTCATTGCGCTCTGATAATTGCAGGGTATTGGTTAATAGCTGACGTTTTTTCTGATCCAACTGCATCTGCAAATTACTTTTCTGCAATTGCTCGGTTTTAAGTTCCATTTGCAAAGTCTCTTCGCGATACCGGGCCAGCTTTCGCTGATTACGCCAGATCCAAATTGTGGCCACACTCAAAATGAAGAAGATCAAAACCAAAACCAATAATAGCCACTGCGATTTGCGCTGAAGGGCATTCTCTGCTTCAAGCAGCTTTAATTTTTGCTCCTTCTCCTTCAAGCGATAACGGGCTTCCAATTGCGCAAGATCTGCATCCAATTTCTCCCGATGCAGAGTATCCTCCATCGACATCCTGTTTTCGGCAAATACTAGAGCTTCTTCAAAATTGCCCTGTCTTTTGTGAATTCGTCTTCCTATTTCCACCAAGGATAAATAATGCTCCCGGTAGCCATGTTTCAAGCAAAAGGGCATTGATTCGTCAATTAGAACTAAGGCTTCCTCATCGCGATCTAAAAAATAGTAGGCCGTTGCCAATTGCACTCGAGCAAAAGCGCCCTTGTAGGTATCTTCAATGGAATCGTAAAAGTTTCGCGCTCTTTCCAGCATTCCTAAGGCATCATGTTTTGCAGGATTGTGCTTAGTCCAGAGTGTAGCCAGGAAAATCTCCACTTGCTTTTGCAGGGCAGCATCGCCGTCTTCTTTAGCCGCTTTTAGTGCATCCAGAAAATAAATTTCGGCCGTATCCATATTCGCACTATCGATATAGTACTCATTGGCATAAGCCTTACCGAGATTAATGCTGGCAATAGCGCGCAGACTATGAAAATTACTATCTGCAAATTCCGCCAAGAGCTTTTTATAACGCTGCTTTTGTTCTTGCGGCTGATCCATGCGAGATAGTCCCGTGGTACGATTAACCAGCAGGCTTAAGCGAATTTCAGTGGGTATATCTTCCCAGGCTAAGACGGCTAAAGCGCTATCGGTATAAGCCACCTGAGCTTCTACATCACCAAGTTTGTAGAGCTCAATACCCATTTGATTAAGGATCTTAATGCGCTCTATTTTTGCCGCTTTGTCGCTGCCCTTCAGTTTAGCTAAGGCCATTCGATAGGCGTATAGCGCCGAATCGCTTTTATTATTTTCCTTGTAATTATCCCCCAATTTGCGATAATGGGCAGCAAGGCTGTCTATCTCTTCCTGGGCATGTGCCCCAATGCTGAAAATGAGCAAGAGGCACCAAAGACTTAGGGCTTTTCTAAAAAAGGATGAGGGTATTGGCATGTGCTGAATAACGTAAAAATTGAGGCCAAAGATTGGATTTCTATCAATTTTGAAGTCGAATCCGGATCCTACTACCATTCTCCATGAGCAATACGATTAATCCTCGCATCTCTTTTGAAAAGGTCACTTTAGAACCTTCTTGCTCAAAGTTTACTTCCCGCCCATTAAGATCATAAACAGCCTTTACATTTTGCTTGCCAGACAGATAGACCTCCCCACCAGAGGGATTAGGATAGATTGTCATCGCAGATTCTTCTTCACTTAATCCAATACCCTGACAGTTAAGCGCATTGATATAGGACCATAATTGATTATCGAATCCCGATAAGGCTAAAGCCGATGAATCTGCGGCCTGTCCCTGGCGTACCACCACCATATTCTGCGAAGGGACTACATAAATGCGTTGATCGTTTTTTCCAGCGGCCATATACAAATCTGAAGGCGCATTTGGAATAATGGGACCATTAAAACTAATGGGCAAGCCCGGCTGGATGAAACTGCTCTTGCCATTTAACCAGCTTAGGTATCCATAGGCTGGGTTTAAGCTTTGGCTGCTTTGTCGCATGGCCCTCAAATAACTGGTATCGGCCATAACCTTTTGCCCGTTCCATTCTCCTTCAGCCAGGAGTAGTAAACCAAAACGAGCCATTTGGCGCGCATTGGAAATGTAGAGATTATCCAACCATAGGCCCCTAAAACCAATGCTTCCGGCTAAAGTATTTTGAGTGTAACGATTTAACCCGGTCCCACTGGCCTGCTCCAAAACATCTTTTAAAAGGAGATATGGAGCATTGTGATAATACCATTGTGTTCCGGCATCCATCCGATAGAGCAAGCAAGAATCGGCGGTACAATCCAGATTCGGTACCTGATAATCCAAACCGGTGGTCATTTGCAATTGATCTTTGATGGTGATCAAGGCTTCCTTATTGGCCGGAGCACTGGTCCAGCCCGCCCCTAAATATTGCGAGGTGCTGTCGTTAATATCCAATAATCCTTCTTCCTGAGCTTTCCCAATTAAGAAGGCCATCAAGGTCTTTCCGGCCGAAGCCCAGTACCAAACTGAATCTTGCGTATAGCTGCCGTAGTAGGCCTCATGCACGATTTTTCCATCCTTTAAAATCAATAAGGATTTGGAGTGGGCAGCAAGGGCAAAACTGTCTAAAGCCGCAATTTTAGGAGGACACCAATTAAGGCGGGTCGGACTCAAAGTATCCCAATTACCGGTATTTGACGGAAAGTACAATTGAGCTCTGGCCCCAAAAGCCAATAGAATAAATAGAAATACGAGCTTGCGCATGAAGCAGTTTTAGCATTAAACCGAAGGGGAAATTACAAAGAACGCCAGTCACCCTCCCTTTTAATTCCTTGATTTATAGACCCGGACCCAAAACCAGATCTGGATTCAAATCATCAAAGCCGGGACGATTAAAAGCCATAGCCTGTGGGAATAAAGCCAGGCACTGTTCTTTAAAATTCTCGCAGGCCAATTGAAAAGCAGATATGCTGCGATGGTATTCGGGATAAAGGCGATCCATGGAATCCAGGACCAATAAAATATGATTGAGCGCTAGAACTAAAACCTTAGCGCTTCCATTCCAATCGCTTTGCAAGGGAATTTGACCACCGGCATCAAAGCGTCCGCCCAAAGCACGATGGAGTTTAGGCCCCAAAAAATTTCGGTAGTGCAGTAAAACTTCGCGGGCATTAAGACGCTGTAAAAAATGGGCTTCCCGCACAAAGGAATCCTGCTTTTGCATGGCCTGCTCCCAACTTTCGGTTAAATGCTGTAGTAGTTGTCCATATTGCAATTGCCACTGATCGTATATCCCTAAAATCGGGGAGGCATCCGGATTAAAATCCCCTTGATCTTCCAAGGCTTTGATCTTAGCGGGTAAGGCCTCCACCGCCTTTAAATCGATCTCTTCAAACACATGGCGAGCTTCCTCTTCCGAAGGAGGCCCTAGCCATTCCTGAGGATCCAATTCTTCCTTCCCATAGCGAGCATGGTACAAACCACAAAGACTGCTTAGGGGGCAGCGTTGGCACCAGCGATTGCAATACTGTTGGATGGATGGAATCCGATACAAGGGAATAATTTCCCTAAAAATAAGAAAGGCCGGCGAGCTGCCGACCTTTCATGTATTTTCATCAGGGCCTAATCTTTAAACTCGGCCGAGCGATTGTCGATAATTTCATTGGTGCGCTCAATCGCTTTTTTAAGCTTGTAATCGCTCCAGCTATTCTTGTAGAACTTATTGAAGTACTCATCCAATTTTCGAATCACAAATACATTGTAGGCTCCTTGCAGTTTCCCCATTCTGCTGGGGTTTAAGGTTCTTAAGCTCAAGGAGAAGGATCCGTCGATGTATTGGATATAGTGCCAAATACCGCTAGGCATAAACAAGGTTTCGCCCGGCAATAAATCCGTTTGCCAACCCGAAGCCAATTTTAAGGCCGGATATTTCTCGTAATCGATATTTCCGAGGTCGGCCGCACTGTGGGTGGTAAAGGGCAGTTTATAGAGGTACTTCGTTTGACTTTGATCAAAGAGGGTAATACGCTTGGTACCCCCAAACTGAGTGATAAAGACATTGGAAAGATCAATATCGTAATGCAGGCGAACATCGCTTCCTGCGCATCCGAAAAACATGTAAGGATAGTCTTCTAGGTATCCATCCATGATGGGTGGAAAATCGAAATCATTAAGTAAGGAAGGCTCCAGTTTGAAAAGGTTAAACAAGAAAATGCGGAGATCGGATTTTACATCTCCCTCCAACATATCTAAATACTCTCCAAAAGTGGTCTCCTTTACGTGAGGCATCACAATTTGCGTGGGCCCATTATCTTGCCAGGCACCATGCAGTTTCACCTTATGGTCACCGGCTATTTCTTTCAAAAAAGGATAGGTCCATTTTTCACGGGCCTGCCAGTTTTTAGAATAGTTCTTAAGCTTAACCGGAATGCGAGTTTTGACATATTTCTGATAAAACTCTTCCGGACTTATATCTTCTACAACGTCTACCGCTTGCAGTTGCATGCTATGGAAATTTGATTGGCAAAATTACGAAATTGCTTCGCTGAGGATGGGCTTTTAACGCATAAACCTCAAAATTGATCTCTGGATCATCAAAGAAAATACCGAAATAATTTTCCGCCAATATTTCAGGCGGGCATTGAGCTCAGCCTTTATTCGACTATTAAATCTAGTTTATTTTTCTTCAAATTTCTAGTCCAAAAGGCTGGCAATCAATATTACTAAAAGCCGAAATTCTTCCTTGCATTTCTGTTCCTACATTAATGCATTTAGTCGTTTTAAGAGTTCATCTTTAAATTGACGTCCTACCGGAATTTCCTCTTTCCCGATATATATGGTATTTCCATAAATTTCATCAATTCGATTTAAATTCACCAGATAAGATTGATGTACTCTAACAAACTGCATTGGCAAGGACTGGCCCGCCTTTTTTAAACTCAAATGCAGGGTATAGGTTTTATCTGCGGTGATCAACTGCAGGTAATTGGAAAGTCCTTTTAGAAAGAGTATCTCCGAATATTCCAATCGTAAATAGCGACTACCATCCTTCACAAAAAAACTTTGTTCTTCAGCTTTCGAAGCGGCATTAATCTGCAAGTATTCGCGCATTTTATAGGTGGCCGCTAAAAATTTAGGATAGGCCACTGGTTTGGTGAGATAGGCAATTGTATTGTAATCATAGCTCTGTACGGCGTACTGATCGTAGGCTGTCACAAAAATTGTGGGGATGGGCTCATCGGCCAAAGCCAATAATTCTTGCCCATTGATATGCGGCATTTTCACATCCAGAAAAAGGAAATCAAAGTCAGAACGGCGATCCTTAATAAAATGCAAGGCCTCCTGAGGGTCACTAAAAGTTCCTGCCGACTGCAAAAAATCGGTCTTGCGAGCATATTCCTCCAGCAAGGCAATTGCGGGTGGTTCATCTTCAATAATCAAATACCTCAATGCCATATCAATATTCGTATTTGGAAACGCTCCCCGTCCTCCCTTCTTTCGAAACGATAGTGTTCGGGGAAATTCAATTCCAATTGTTTCTTTAAACTTTCCAGGCCCAAATTACTGCCCGGGCTTTCCGCCGATTGTGAACCAATCTTATTATCGGCAGAAAAATAGAGATAGTTCTTTGTGGAGCGCAATCGGAGCTTAATCCAACCTTGGCGAGATAAATCACCATGCTTAAAGCAATTTTCCACCAGATTGATTAAACTGAAAATAGGGATCTCGAAATTTGGGTTCAGAGGCCGAAACCAGGTGTCTACCGGAAAGTCTTTTAAGAGTCGCTGTTGCTGAACAAAGAGATAGTCTTCCAATGGACCAATCTCCTCTTGAACTGCCACTAAAAAACGTTCCCTATTCTCCAAATTATAGCGCAGTATGCCTGCCAATCTCAGTAAGGTTTCTGGTAATTGTTTTTGCTGATGCAGGCTTAAGGATAAAAGGGTATTAAGGGCATTAAACAGAAAATGCGGATTTAGCTTGGTGCGTAAAAATCGGGCTTCAGCCAGGGCTTGCTCACGTTCTAATTGGGCCTGTTTTTTCTCCAGCGCTATGGCATTACGCGCCCCGCCATAGAGGTAGCCTGCCAAAACGAAAAGGATTCCATTAGTAAGGTAATAGAGGTAGAGCTCTAAACTATAGGTCATAAACTCCACGCCCAAAAACCAGTGGTATATACTCATATATACCGCATAACTCAGCACCGGAGCAATTAAAACCATCGCCAAAGCCCCTAATCCTGACCAAGGTTTAGGCCGTGGAAAGATCAATAAGGCGGTGCAATAAAATAGGAGCGCATTTAAGCCCTGCCCGAAAACTGCCTTGGCAATTACCGGGGCAATTTCATAGGAATGAATAAGCGCTTCAGAGAAAGCTTCACTGCAAATGATTAAGATCCAAAGCAGCAAATGCACCCATTTATTGGCCAGAAAATTCTTCAAAAAACTAAAATTAAAGGACCAAAAATAGCCGGCTCCTCCAGCGAGCTGGAGATTTTTAATAAAGATTAACTATTGTTTAACTTATTGACTTTTAGCAAGATAGCACAAGCTTGAAAGTCATCGGAAATCGGCTGATCCCATTAAAATTCGGGTCGATCGCATAAAATGTTTTTCCCTTTTCGAGCTGCATCAATACTTCGTAGGGTAAAACGAAAATTATGATGCGACTTTGTCTTTTCCTCCTGCTCTCCTCCATGGCTTTTGCCCAGAGCACCGGTTCTTTTCATCAGGATCACACTTTTAATAGCAGCGACTTTAACAATCTCAATCGCCGTTTTTCCTTTTACGTTCCGGCCACTTATCAGGCCAGTCAAAATCATACTTTAATTCTAGCCTTACCCGGTTGTGGGGTGGCCCCGAATGATTTCCGCGATGACCTTCGCAATATTGCTGATTCCCTCGATGCCATCGTGGCTTGCCTTGACGCTGGGGGCAATGCGATTACCGATGAGTATGGCGGCCGCGAAGTAAAATTGCTCGAATATCTCTACGATTCTGTTCAAGCCCATTATTCTATTGATTCCAATGCTGTTTATCTCACCGGCTTTTCTTGCAATGGTCGCGAAGCCATGCGAGTGGTTTTAGAAGAACTTACCACGGTTCCTTTTGCAGGTGTAATACCCTATTCCGGGGCCTTCAACCATCCTAATTTCAACCCTCCTAGTTTCGCCCGTTCGCAAGTAAGCCCGGTGTGTTTGTGCATGGGCACCCGCGATTACTTCTATACTCAGCTGCCCTATTACCATGATCTGATTGATAGCCTACAAGCTCGCCAAGCGCAATTTCACGAAATCCTCATGCCCAATGTGGGGCATACCACCGTGCATCCGCGCTTTGATGAATACATGCTGGATTGCTTCGAGTATTTATCCAACACTACTACCATTGGTTTAAAGGAAGATTCCAGTCAGGAAGCTCCCTTCCAATACCGTCGCCAGGGAGAGGAGGAAGTTTGGGTTTACTCGAATAGCCCGGGAAAGGCTCGGGCTAAAATTTTAAGCCTCGATGGTAAAACGGTATTTGATGTGCTGTTTCAAGATGAGCAGTCCTTCAGCTTGCCTCAAAAAGGAATCTACATTTTGCAGCTCAGCAATGTTCAGGGCCAGCAATATGAAGTAAAACTTGCCTTGTGAAAAGCCTGAGCTATTTAGTTCTGCATTGCTGCATCCTTTGGGGAGGGGCTCTATCCGCACAGGATCAGTATCGACTGGAAATAGACACCTTGAATTACCAGAGTCGAAGCGGTGGCACATTGCTTTTTCCTGCTTCTAATTGGGATCCTTTTCAAACGGCCCAAATAAACCTGGGCTTCAATTTTCCTTTTATGGATACGGTTGTTAGCTCCGTGAAATTAGAGGCGAGTGGCCGTTTGGTTTTTGATGCGCAACATCACTATTGGCTCGACCTCAACACCATTGCCTGGCTAAGAGCGGCGCCTGGCTTAAGTTCATCGCCAGTGCGATTGATCCGCGAAAGCTTTGCGGATGGAAGCCAAAAAGTGATCCTTCAATTTGAGAATGCCCGCTTTGACCACAATCCCTCTAAGGTCATCAATTTTCAAATTTGGATTAATGAGCAAGATGCTTCTCTTAGCTTTCACATGGGACCCCATGATAGTATAGACGTACAAAATTTAAGCATGGGCCCCTTTTTAGCCTATAGCAAACTGGAAAGCCTCAATCCCTTAAAATTTGAGCAATACCACTGCTGGTACGGCTCCCTTGGCCAATTGAAAGACACTTTGGTGGAGAACCGCAGTTTTAATGCCTTTCCCAATTATCATTTAAATGGACTTTGGGAGGAGAACAGTTTAATCAGCTTAATCCCCAACAATGGCATTGGACAGGCCGAAATTCAAAAAGCTGATTTCCAATTTATACCTACTCGAGACCGCATCCTTTTACCGGAAGGTCAGTTTCAGTACCGCATTTGCCAGCTCAATGGCCTTTGTTTGGAAGAAGGTAGCATTCAGAAAAGCCTCGAATTAAGATCTCTCAAACCAGGCCTATACCTCATTCAATTCGCCGCCGATCAACAAGTTCAAACCCTTAAAATTCAAATACTGTGAAAAGACTTTTCCTCTTCGTGCTCCTTATTCCTTTTAGCCTTTGCGCGCAAAACTTCAGTGCCGACAGCGATGCTTGGATATGGTCCTTACCCGCAGCTCAAAATATCAATTTTGGAAAGCCTAATGCTCAAAACAGCGGCTTACACAATGTGCTTCGCGCAGAAAGTTGGCAATGGCAAGGCACTCGAAATGATACCATCCGTTTTCTCATTCACTTTCCGGCCGACACCATTCCGGCCCAGGATATCGATAGTGCTTTTCTGTATTTGAAGTTTTTTGCCAATCCTAATTTCACGCAGCAGGTTGGGCAAAATGCCTTTCGCATTCATCCCATCACCGAAGCCTGGCAAGAAACACAGGTTACTTGGGCCAATCAGCCGGCCATTGATGATCAAGTATTTATAGAAGGAGCCACCAGCCAAAGCGATACCCAAAGCTATCGTTTGGATGTAACTCAATTATTGAAATCTGCCAACCAACAGCAGGCCACTGGCTTTATGGTAAAGCTACGCACAGAAACCCCCTTTGCCGGTGTAAGCTTCGCCTCTCGAGAGCACAATCAAAGCTCCCTACACCCCAAATTAGTAGTACATAGACCCAGCGGTATTGGTTTAAAAGAAAAAGCCAGAACAGCAATTGAGTTTAATAATCCAGTAAATGACAAATTACAATTAAGGGCTTCAGACGCTGAGCCGTTGGAAGTACAAATATTGGATAGCCAAGGTCGCAAAGTTTATCAAGGTAGCCTCGACAACACTTTGGACATCAACACGTCGGAATGGGCTATTGGTCGCTATTATATGTGGATCAATGGAGAACAACATGCCTTGGTAAAGCTTTAGTTTTCAGCAGAGCATGACTTTGGCTATGGGACCCGGACCTCTCTTAATCCTCGGATGCACACGAAGAGAGGTTCGGCTCTCCCGATTTTAAAATGAATGTTTAAGCTCAAGGAAAATCGTACTTTTGAAGACCCTCATTCGAGGATAACCGATTTTCCCTTTACCACAGCCCCTATTGTATGACGTGGCATTTCCGGGAATATAAAGCAGAAGGCTTACTGGCAGAATACATTGATTGTTTCTGGTCCGAAAATTATATGGACCGGTGTGAGAGCAAACAATTAATGATTTTCCCGGATAATACTGTAGAGCTCATTTTTTCGGAAAATCCATTTATTCGCAATGGGCAGCGCTATCTCAGTCATTTAAGTGGCTTAAAAACCCAAAGTCAGATGGTAGCGGTAGAACGCAGTCCCTTAGTAGCGGTGCGTTTTAAACCCTATGGCTTAAAGCCCTTCATTAATTGCGCAAGTCAGGAACTTCTAAATGGCAGCTTCGCACCCGAAGAGGTTTTTGGCCCAGAGATTCGTGAAATTGAAGAGCAATTGTTTGAAGCTGTTGATTTCGAGAGTCGGGTTCAAATCTTAAGCCAATACTTCCTCTTTAAGTTGAAGAAACAGACATCCGAAAAACCTTTTGGATCGCCAATAGCAGCTTATATTTCTGCACAGCAAGGCCAGGCAACGGTGCAAGGTTTAATGTATTGGTCCGGGCTTTCCCTCAAAAGCTTAGAACGTCATTTTAAAAAGCATTTCGGCTTAAGTCCCAAGCAATACCTCAGGTTGCAACGAGTGCTTATGGCTCTGGCTCGCACCAAGGCCGATCATCAAAGCTCCCTCACCACCATTGCTTATGATTTTGGCTATTTCGATCAAGCCCATTTTATTCACGAGGTGCAAAGTTTTACGGGTTTAAACCCGATGCGCTTCCGCAGTGAACTTAGCGATTTGCAAGCCCAATTATTCGTGTAGGCCCAAAAGCTAAACTGTCGATTTTTTACAATTTTCCCTTCGTCCATCCGACTTCTTTTGTTTCTAAATGAAGATCCCTACCACTCTGTTTCTATTGCTATTGGCACTAGGTGCTAAGTCGCAATGGCTCAATGCCGATGGCTATTCCCTGGCCTACTATGGCGAATTTGTAAGTCATCCCGGGCTTAAAGGAAGCTTGCATTATTCGCTTAAAGAATGGAATTCGAGCAAAGATTCGCAGCGCCAGCGAAATATTAGCTTAAGTCCAAGCCTCGGTTTTTTCTACCATGCTAATTATCAAAGCAGCTTTTTTGTGGATGCAGAATTGGCTTATCAGCGCAGTAAGAAAAGACATGCCTGGGAATGGGGCTTGATCGGAGGCTACCAACGGTCTTTCATCCCAAACTCTTGGCGCATTCTGCACAATGGCATTGTTGAGCAGCATTACCCTTCGTATGGAGCACTGCGCAGTGGCCTCTTTGTGAAATACCAAAGACGAATCTATCAAAACGAAGAGCATCAAGTAAACCTGTATATCAAACCCAGCACGCTGGCCGCCTGGACTGGCTATCCCTCCAACACCGGCTATTTTTTCCTGGAAATCGGTCTTAATCTGAAGCACAAAGCATGAAAAAGCTAATCACACTAATCTTGATTGGAAGCCTTTTTGCTTGCCAAAAATTTGAAAGCAGTACCAGCGCCGAAACCTATTTTCACCTTACGGTGGATAAGGCTAGTATTCCGGTTTTGCTTCGCGGTAATACCGCCTCGAATAAAATTATGCTCTTTGTAAACGGGGGGCCAGGGCTCACTAGCTTAGATCTGGCTGAGGCCGATCTTTTTGAATGGAAATCGAATCTCGAAAAATCGGTTGCAATTGCTTATTACGACCAAAGAGGCTGCGGAAATGCCCAGGGTGATTTTGAAGAATCCAGTATTAATCTCCAGCAGTATCGCAAGGATCTTCATAACGTTTTAGGCGTTTTAAAAGCCCAGTATCCCGATGCGGAGCTTAGTCTCTGTGGGCATAGCTTCGGCGGCTTCTTAGCCAGCTCCTACCTGCTGGAATATGGGGATCAGGCCCTGGCCGACAAGCTCATTCTAATAGATGCTGCCTTGAATTATGACTTCGATCTCACCTGGGAATATCGCCGCATTTTCCTCCAGGAAATGGCTGAAGCTCAAATCAATTTGGGGGAGAATACAGCCCATTGGCAAGCGGCACTAGATTGGCTACATACTGAGCCAAATCTCAGCGACAATGCCCAAAAGAAAATCTGGAATCAATATGTAGGTCAACCCGGTGAATACCTTATCCCCGATGAATATTTAGCGCTTTCCCTATGGGACTATCTGAAACTAGGCTTCGCCTCCTCTTATAATCCATTCCCCGCGTTTTTATCCTCCAATTTGGAGAAGATAAATGATCTTCTGAATGCAGAATTGGAAGGTCAAAATTTACAAAGTGACTTAAAGCAAATTAAGCTTCCGGCCCTCTTCCTATGGGGTCAATACGATGATCTCATTCCACCCCAAGAAGGCAAAGCTATGTTCGACAGCTTAGGCACGGTAGACCATCAAAAAGAATTCATCAGCCTCCCTGATGCGAGTCATGAACCGATGTTTAGCCAAAACAGTGCGCTGCAAGCCCTTATTAAAAACTTCATTCTGCACTCTTAATTCTTTCTTATGAAAACAAAGATTCTCAGTTTCAGCTTGACCCTAATATGCAGCTTGACCCTCATGGCTCAACGAACAACTACCCTTCGAACCAATAATTTTGAGGCCGTCCTTTGTGATAATGGCGGGCTATTTCAGGACTATCAGGGAGTAGGCAAGTTAACTATTAAAAGCCCTGGTGGTCAAAGAATTATGACTAACGGCCTGCTTTGGATTGGTGCCTATTATAACAATGCGCAATACATCGCAATGCAAAAAGGCTACAACCCCGACTTCGATCCACTAGGCAGTAAAACTGACTTTCACACCGGACCAATTAGTAATGATTTTAATGATCCTAACTATATCAATCAGTTTGTAAAGCTTTGGCAAATCAGTCGCATAGACATTGATTATCACAATGCGCATTTTAAGGAAGCCAATTACTTGATGCATAGCACCATTCGCGATTGGCCTGCCCATGGAGACACCAACCGCGGAGAGGCCTTTTATTTAGCTCCTTTCCATGATCTTGACAGCAATGGTATCTATGAACCTTCTCTAGGTGATTATCCTATGATTCGAGGTGATGAGGCCGTGTATATGATCTTCCATGATTTAAACCGGGATATAGCCTTTTCTGACACCAATAGCATGGGCTTAGAAATCCATTTAATGGTCTATGCCTTTGACCAAGCCCAGGTTTACCATCTCAATAATTCCCTCTTCCTTAATTATCGGATCATCAATCGTAGTAACCGAAGCTATGAGCAATTCAGCACGAATTTCTACGAATGGTTGAGCGTTGGAGTTGGTTGGAATGACCTGATCGGAAGTGACTCCAGTAGAGCCATGATCTACGCTTATAATCGCGATTCCACTGATTTTGGTTACAAAGGTTTTGGAAACTATCCCGGTGCCGTTGCGGTTTACGATCTAGACTATAAAGCCAATGGCTCCCTTTATTACAATAACTACATTCCTACAGTAGACACTAACACCTATTACCCCAGAAATAAGAACCATTATTTCAACCTAATTCAGGGCCGTTGGCGAAATGGTGAAGTCTTGCGATTAGATAATCCAAGCGGACTTTATGATACCCTAAACGGAGAAGGTTACCAAAGTTCGCCTCCTTTTAGTCCACAAACCAATTGGGTTTATAATGACCAAAACAACTGGTACAACTCACCTAATAAATCGGAAATAACAGATTGTCTTTTGCGCTATACCAAGCCCTCTTTCCCGCCTGGAGATACCATTTGTTGGAACTTGGCTATTAGCTATGCTAATGATTCAGCGGACCTCAACCCCTTTGCTTCGGTGGTAAAATTGAAGTCCAAATCTGATGCCTTAAGAGCCTTTTATCAGGCACAAAACTATGACTGCCAAACCTATAAGATTGGCTTAGATGAAAAAGCCACTTTGCCTCAAATCCAAGTTTATCCACAACCTGCTCAGGGATATCTGCAAATTGAAGCACCCTATCCCCTGCAAAGGGTGGAGCTGTACCGTTTGGATGGGCAAAAGTGCCTGAGTTTAGTAGGAAACCAAAAGAAGATCCAAGTCCATTGCGCTGGCCTGGCTTCGGGCATTTATATCCTGCGCATGGAATCTAAAGAAGGAGAGCCTCAGACTAAAAAAATTCTCATTCAATAAGCGGAAATGAATAGCATCCCCTGGTCTTCTTTCCGTTATCCCATCCTATTGATAAGCTTGACTGCCGCAGTCTGGGCCTGTCATCCGGAAGCCCCCCAAGAAACTGGTTCGCAAGCACCGGCTAATGGTTATCCATGGCTACCGGATGACTTGGGTCCGGTCCCTCAAATCCTGCGGCCCGGAGAACTCTCCACCGCCATCGACAAATTCAATTTCACGCTAAGCCCTGGCGGAGATACCGTTTTCTATTGTGCCACCAATCAAAAGCTGGGTTTTACCGCTCCCGCTTATCAGGTTTGGAATGGAACCGCCTTTGACCCACCACAATGGCTGCCCTTTGCCGAAGCGGAAATACCCATGGCCGATGTACAAATGAGTTCTGATGGCAAGCAATTATTTTACAGCACCTTTAAAGATTATCCCGGAAAGGCAGCGGGTTTTCATTTCGACCTCTGGCAGGTGCGATGGAAGAATAATGCCTGGCAAGAACCTCAGCCCCTTAAAGGCGAATTGGCTAGCGCTGGCAATGAATTTTACCCGGTGCTTACAAATAGTGGTCGACTCTATTTCAATTCGGATTTCGAAAACAGTTCCGACCTCTATTACGCCGACTTCAAGGATGGTGTGCATGGAAAAGCGATTGCCCTTCCCGCGAATATCAATACCGAAGCGCGCGAGGCAGATGCCTTTGTGGCGGCCGATGAATCGTATATCATATTTGTACGAGTAGATGCGGAAGATGGCTTTGGCAATAGCGATCTCTATATCAGCTTTCGCCGATCCGACACCAGCTGGACCGATCCTCAAAATTTAGGTCCTACGATCAACAGCGATCAAATTGACGGTAGCCCCTGGCTGAGTCCGGACGGTCAATACCTGGTCTTTACCACCGGCCGGAAAGAAGCCCAAATTAAGCAGGAAGCCATTACCGACTACGAAGCATTCAAGGGGATCAATGAATCCAGTCGGAATGGCTCCCTCAATTTTTATGCTTGTAAAATTGACCTCGAATACTATCGTAAAAAGGCCCAAAAATGAGCAAAGCAGAAATCTTCTTCAGTCGCCTTTTAGTAGTGCTTAGTCTCAGCTTAGCGCATGGTCTTCGGGCTCAAAAAGTGGTGGACTGCTATTTACCTCCGGAGCTGGCACCCAAATATGATCCCGTAAAAATGGAAGCGGATTACGAGCGCTTTATCGATTCTTTGAAGGCCTTTAAAATAATGGCTGATTATCCCGGAGCAGTTCGAAAACTATTGTCCTCGGATAAAGAAAAGCAGCTTGCAGGAATGAAGCTTTTAGCCGACAGTCATGAACCCGAAATCATGCCTTGGCTGGTTTCCTTTTTACATTCGGAGGATGATGATTTGCAAAGGGCGGCCTATGCTGCTATGGAAGAGCTAATCACCTATCATGCCTTAAAAAGGCGCGACCCGGAGATTGGCCAAAAGATTGTAATTCTGCCTCCGGGGCCCGACGACTTTAATCTTCAAGCTTTGGCCTGGCCCATTTTCCAGGCCTTAAACCGACCCGACCTCTACTCCTCCAGCGTTTTAAGCACAGCAGCATTTAGCGCTGGCTATCTCCTCCTTGAGGATTTTGAGCCCCTGCTTAAACGCTTGCTCAATAATGAACATCCGGCTAACCAACATGCCGCGAAGACCGCTTTGGAAATTATAGAAAACTCAAGAAAACAACAGACAAACTAAAACTCCCATAACCCAAAATCCCTTTTTATGAAAAAACAGTTTTTAGCTCTTATTCTGGGCCTTTCCTTCTCTGGAATGGCTCAAACCCAAAGCGATGCCAAGGCCCAAGTAAGCTTTGTGTATCCCTTAGGTAGCAGCGGCATTCATTCCCTTTCTGAAGTGCACAATTTCTCCTTTAATATACTGGTAGGATTAAATGGTGGCCTCAATGGTTTTGAGCTGGGCTCTTTGCTCAATTACAACAATGCCGATGTGCAAGGTTTCCAGGTGGCAGGCCTCAGCAATATCAATATGGGCAATTTGAATGGCTTTCAGAGTGCAGGTCTCTTCAATTTAAATTTGGGCTCTAACGGCGCCGTTATTGCCGGCTTAGGAAACCTAAACTTAGGTAAAGTGGACGGCATCAATGTGGCTGGCCTCTTTAATATGGCCAGCGAAAGCCGGGGAATAGCCATTGCCGGTTTAAGTAATCTAAACTTGCAAAAATTCCAAGGCATTCAAATGTCTGGAATCTTAAACCTGGCTAGGCATATGGAAGGCTTCCAAATTGGTATGATCAATCGCAGTCGAAGCCTTGGTTCCAAAGAAAATACCGGCTTTCAATTAGGCTTGGTTAACATTGTAGACTCCGCTTCTGAAGGTTATTCTTTAGGCTTAATCAACATCGTGAATAAAGGTTATTATGCCTTTGAATTGAGTAGCACCGAAATGCTGTACGGCAATCTCCAATTTAAGATGGGAGTGGAAAAGCTGTACTCATTCTTGAGTCTGGGCTATGGAAGTTTTGATGAAGAAAACACTCTGGGCCTGGGTATTGGTTTAGGAAGCCTGTACAATTGGAATGAAAAACACGGAACCGCATTAGAATTTGGCTTCCAGCATTTGCGGAATGATTATGACGGGCTGGACAACTATGCCTTTTGGACCAGTGCCCGCTTAAACTATCAATACCACTTAACTAAGGTATGGTCCCTAAGCGGCGGTTTGAGTTTTAACCACTATCGCTCGGACGAATTTGATGAAGCTCACTTTGCCCGTGTGAACAGCGCATTGGAGTTGAATAGTTCCGTGGGGCCCGAAGCCCAGCAAAAAGCCTGGATTGGCTTCAACCTGGGTATAATCAGTCGAATATAATTTTCGGCTTCTCTCAAGAAAAAAGGCCTCGATTTGGGGCCTTTTTAGCTTGTAGTTTGGAAGCTTAGTTTAAGCTTTCCTCAACATAGGTCTTGAGCTCGCCCCCTTCCATTTTCTTGGATAGCTTTTTAAGGCTACGATCCTTAGACATCTGATCCTTATACTGATTGTAATAGTTAATTACCATTTCCAATCCAGCTACATTTCCTGCAGTGGCATCTTTATCGCCAGTTTCTAAAACATATTTGGCCCATCCTCCCATAAAAAGGATTAATAGTTCTGGATTCTTCTCAGAATACTCAATCATCTCAGCATGCAATTCCATGCTAACTGCCGGGGTTCCGGTAAGCCATAGCAGTAAAAATGCAGAAGCCTTTTTTCGCTTGCTGCTTTCTTCCTCCGGTCCATGACTGCTAAGCCAATTGATACAAGCCAAAACATCCTCTTCATAGGCCTTATAGTCTTCGGCCTTTTCCATTTTGGGTTCTTTAGGTACTTTAAACTCTTGCGCCCCAGCGGGCAACATAAAAGCCAGTAGAAATAGCGAACAGATAAATACTTTCATTTTAAACTTTGATTTGCCAAGGAAGTTAAGCAATGATGCTTGGCTAGAAAAGGTGTCCGGAAATTTCAGAGTACTTTCTCAAAACAATAACTAGTTTCCACTCCTTCATAAGGTGGATAATTCGGAATCCGCTGATAGCCGTTCTTCTCGTACAAGCGAATGGCTTCCGGTTGATTGATTCCTGTTTCCAGAACCAATCGCTTTAAAGCTAATTCGCGGGCCCAGTCTTCCAAGGCCCCTAATAATTGACTGGCCAATCCTTGGGAGCGCTGGCTTTCGACTACATACATACGCTTGACCTCCGCAGTATCCGCAGACTTAATTTTAAATGCACCACAGGCTAAGGCCTGATCTCCCTGGTATAAAAGCGAAGCCTGCTTTAAATCTTCAATGCCATTAAATTGGTGATAAAAGCTATTCATGGGTCCATCACGATGAACCAGCTCAGCATCCAGCAATTGCACCAGGGCTCTAAAATCCGGATTCTTGGAATTCGTTCTTACGATCCTAAGAATGGACTTAGCCATTGCGTACCAATATCATCCCGAATACCAAAAAGGCGATTCCCGCCCATTGAAATAGGGTGGCACTGAGATAAGCACGAATGTAATCCGGTGGAAAATTATTCGCCTTTAATAAACCCACCGATTTTCGGCCATAAAAAACGGAGTACACAATCAAGCCGGCAAAATAAAAGGCCAGGGTATAATTAAGATCGAGTAATTCTGCCTGCCAAACCGCATAAAGTCCTCCCATCAGGAGAGCTAACCAAACATAACGCATGGGTGATCGATTGGAAAACAAGTCTACCATTTCGGCTTTCTTCTCGGGTTCCAATTTGCGATTGGCTCGATCCATCATTATCCGCGCCAGGAAGTAGAAAAGAATAAAGGGAATAAATGCGATTAGGTAAGTACTCATAAATCCTATTAATAATTAAAGCAAACGTTCTTAGCCTCAGTAAAGAATTTCAAAGCCTCAAAGCCACCTTCGCGCCCCACGCCGCTGTTTTTCATTCCGCCGAAAGGCGTACGTAAATCGCGCACTAACCAATCATTAATCCATACAATTCCGCTATGGATATCGCGAGCCACGCGGTGGGCACGATTTAAGTCTTGAGTAAAGATGGTACAGGCTAATCCGTATTCAGTGCTATTGGCCATCATCAAAACCTCTTCCTCCGTATCAAAAGGTGTAAGGGTTACTACGGGTCCGAATATTTCTTCCTGATTGGTACGACAATCAAAGCTCAATCCTTCAATTACGGTAGGTTCCAAGAAATAGCCCTTATCATAAGGAGCTGGCATTTCTACCCGCTTTCCTCCATGCAAAATCTGGCCACCTTCTTCCTGCGCTAATTGGATATAAGACAAAATCTTTTCCATATGCGCTTCGGAAACCACGGCTCCCATGCGAGAACTCTCTTCTTGAGGAGCCCCTACTTTTAAGCCCTTTACACGCTCAACAAAGGCCTCCTTAAATCGATCGTATATTCCGCGTTGTACGAAGATGCGACTCCCGCAAAGGCAAATTTGCCCCTGATTGGCAAAGGCCGCTCTAGTGCTGATTTTCACGGCCCGCTCAAAGTCACAATCATCAAAAATGATATTGGGGTTTTTACCGCCCAACTCTAATGACATCTTCTTGAACTTAGGTGCCGCAATGCTGGCAATACGCGCTCCAGTTGCGGTTCCGCCGGTAAAGGAAATCGCCTTTATGGTATCATTCTCTACCATGGCCTGTCCGGCCTCAGCGCCTAAGCCATGTACAATATTGAGTACACCGGCCGGGAATCCTACTTCAATGCATATCTGCGAAAGTAAATAGGCGGTATAGGGAGTTACCTCCGATGGCTTGGCAATAACACAGTTCCCACTGGCTAAAGCCGGAGCAATTTTCCAACTGAATAAATAGAGTGGTAAATTCCAGGGAGAGATACAGGCCACAGAGCCTAAGGGCTGCCGCAGGGTATAGTTAAAACCCTTGGTTCCCATATTGTGGAACTCATCTTCCTGATGCAAAATAGCGGTTGCGAAGAAGGCAAAATTGTCACGGGCTCTGGGAATATCTACCGACTGAGCCAATTTAAAAGGCTTGCCATTATCCCGACTTTCGGCCATGGCCAATTCATCGAGACGCTCGGCAATGCGGTTACTTACTGCCATTAAGTGCTTACTGCGCTCCGCATTACTTAAGGCCGACCAGGCTGGAAATGCCGCTTCGGCAGCTTTCACGGCAGCGGCCACATCTTCCGCCCCTGAGCGAGGAATTAAGGAATAAACTTCACCTTTAGCAGGCTCATAATTATCGAGGTATTCCCCTTGTGCTGGTGCACAAAGTTCTCCTCCAATGTAGTTCTGTAATTTTTCCATCCTTATAAGTTTGGCGTACGACCACCGTCTACCGGTACATTAATACCACTGATATAGGCAGCAGAAGGAGAGGCTAGAAATGCAATAGCATTGGCCACTTCCTCGGGCTTGGCGAAACGTGCTAAGGGAATTTCGGAAGTCATTTCAGCCGAAACCTCCGCTTCACTCTTTCCGGTTTTTTGAGCTTTATTGCTGATAATGGAAGTTAAGCGCAGGGTTTCTGTGGCTCCGGGTAAAACATTGTTTACGGTAATACCATCGGGACCTAATTCGCGGCTCAAAGTTTTAGACCAATTGGCCACTGCTCCACGAATAGTATTACTAACTCCCAAATTCGGTAAAGGTGCTTTTACGGACGTGGAAATCACATTTATGATTCGTCCATATCCGCTTTTACGCATTCCCTCCAAAAGGGCCTGACTAATTAACTGATTGGCTAATAAATGGCGGCGAAAAGCGGTAACATATTCTTCCAAACCGGCTTTATGCGCAGGTCCGGCGGGCGGTCCACCACTATTATTGACGAGGATATTGTAATCGTTTCCAGCGCGCAGATGTGCGCTTAACTCAGATTCGAGACCTACTAAATCATCAAAGTCGGCCACCAAAATTTGGTGTTGTTGACCATGCGCAGTGCTGAGTTGAGATTTTACTTTTTCAAGTTTTTCAGGATTGCGAGCCAATAAGGTTACACTAGCTCCCATGCGGGCAATTTCTTCGGCTGCCGCTTTACCAATACCGTCACTGCTGCCGCAGATCAGGGCTTTTTTACCACTAAGATTAAGATCCATGTTCGTTCTTTTCGTCGGATTCGATCATACCATCGCGCAAACGAATAATGCGATGTGCGTGCTGAGCAATGTCCTCCTCATGCGTTACCAGAATTACGGTATTCCCTTGAGCGTGGATATCGCTAAAGAGCTTCATAATTTCTACTGAGGTTTTGGAATCGAGGTTTCCAGTAGGTTCATCCGCCAAAATAATAGAGGGATGATTAACCAGGGCTCTGGCCACAGCAACCCTTTGACGCTGCCCTCCACTGAGCTGATTAGGACGGTGATCCATTCGATCACTTAGACCTACGGAGTTTAGAACTTCTTCGGCCCGAGCCTGACGATCGGTGGTACTAGCTCCGGCATATACCAAGGGCAAAGCCACATTCTCGAGCGCAGTACTACGCGGCAAAAGGTTAAAGGTTTGAAAAACAAAACCGATCTCTGAGTTGCGCACTTCGGCCAGCTCATTATCAGTCATTTTACTTACATCCTTTCCGTTTAGCCAGTATTCGCCGCTGGTGGGTGTATCGAGGCAGCCCAATAAATTCATCAGGGTCGATTTTCCGGATCCTGATGGGCCCATTAAAGCCACATATTCATTGCGACGCACATCCAGATCAATGCCTTTCAGCACTTTCACCACCTGACTTCCAAGGGGAAAGTCACGCTTGATCTGGCGAAGCTTGATGATCTCTTCCATGTTCTAGATTCTGGTTTGGCAAGATACGATATTGACGAGGTATGCACAGGTTTTATTGTGTTTAAGGCCTCTGGCCCCCTAAATCTTTGAGGGCGAAATACTGATCTTGGAAAGCCGCCCCAATGGGCCGTTTAATTTATACCTTTGCGGCTCATTTAATTCATGATACAATGACGATGGCAAGCCTGTTTTTAGGATTTGTAGGTCCCTGGCAAATTATTCTGATTGTTGCCCTGGTACTGCTCCTTTTTGGCGGACGTAAAATTCCTGAATTAATGCGCGGCCTGGGAGGCGGCATTAAGGAGTTTAAAGATGCTGTGAAAGAAGACGATAAAGAAGAATCGCCAGAGAAAAAATCCTAAAGTCAATACCTTGAAAGATTACCGGAAGCTGACCGAAATCCAGTCCGACCTGGAATCAAAATCCATCAGCTGCGTACAGCTTGTAGAAAATTACCTGGAGAAAATTGAGGCGCATCAGGATTTGAACGCCTTTTTGGAAGTTTATGCCCACGACGCTCGCGCCCGGGCCACGGTAATTGACGCCAAATTGCAACACGGCACTGCGGGCAAGCTCGCGGGGATGGTAATCGGAATCAAGGATAATATTGTTTACAAAGACCATAAGGTTTCGGCCGCTTCCAAAATTTTGGAAGGTTTTCAATCCCTGTTCTCTGCCACGGTAGTCGAAAGACTTTTGGCTGAGGATGCGATTATTATTGGTCGACTCAATTGCGATGAATTCGCAATGGGTTCCTCCAACCGCTTTAGTGCCTATGGACCGGTTAAAAACCCACTCGACACTACCAAGGTTCCGGGCGGAAGTTCCGGTGGTTCAGCTTCTGCTGTAGCAGCAGGCCTATGTTTGGCCTCCCTGGGTAGTGATACCGGTGGATCAATTCGCCAGCCCGCCAGCTTTACCGGCATTTATGGCTTTAAGCCCAGCTATGGACGGATTTCTCGTCATGGCTTAATTGCCTTTGCCTCCAGCTTCGATCAAATTGGTCCCTTTGCCCGCTCGGTAGAGGATATCGCCCTGCTTTACGAAGTAATGGCCGGTGCCGATAAGTATGATAATACGGTAAGTAAGCGTGAGGTAGAGTCCGTTCAATCGGCCCCAGAGCCCGGTAAAAAACGCATTGCCTATTTCCGCAATGTCATGGAATCTGATCATCTCGATCCCGAAGTACGCAAAGCTTCCGAGGCCATTATTGAAAAGCTAAAGGCAGAAGGTCATACGGTGGAAGCTGTGGATTTCCCGCTGCTCGACTATATGGTACCGGTCTATTATATCCTTACCACCGCCGAAGCCAGTTCTAATTTGGCTCGCTACGATGGTATCCATTACGGTTACCGCAGCGCTAATGCCCATGATTTGGAAAGCACCTATAAGCTTTCGCGTACCGAAGGTTTTGGTCCCGAGGTTAAACGCCGTATTCTGCTGGGTACTTTCGTATTAAGCAGCGGATATTACGATGCCTATTATGGCAAGGCCCAAAAAACCCGCCGTTTGGTGGTAGAAAAAACTGATGCTCTTTTTAAGGACTACGATTTAATTTTCTCCCCAACTACGCCGCATACCGCTTTTGCCTTGGATCAAGAACAAAATGATCCTACTCAGGCTTATTTAGAAGACATTTTTACCGTACACGCCAACATCGCCGGAATTCCATCCATCAGCTTGCCTTTGGCAACTCATAGCAATGGATTACCGCTTGGAATGCAATTTTCGGCCGCTAAATATCAAGAAGCCGACTTGCTGCGTTTTGTGGAAACATTAGTTCACAATTAGCGGTTAAAAACCTCGTTAAATGCTTACAGGGAAAGGCATTTAATCACTTACCTTTTTCCCTTAGATATTTCTGTGCTGAACATGAAACTTAAATTACTTGCACTGGGTTTTGGATTGGCTACTCTGCCATTGGCGGCCAGTACCACTCAGCCCGGTGGCGAACATAAGGATACCGATACCATCATTAAGCCTCAGTTCTTGGATCTTGAGGCTATTGATCTTAAGGATCATCCCGTGGCGGCTCGCCTCGACTCCTTACTATACCTCAATTTCTTTCAAGCTACCGCCGAAGAATTTAGTACCCTCGACTCCAACTTTTTAGCCGAAGGTGAATTACCCGATTGGCATGATTCGGTCTATGAAGCGCGCCTTAAAGAACTGGACGCACTAAGCCCGATGGATTTGGATTACAATCCGGTGGTCCGCTCCTTTATCGATCTCTACAGTAAAAGACGCCGCGAGCAAGTAAGCCGCATGCTGGGCTTAGCTCGCTACTATTTCCCGCTTTTTGAGCAAACTTTGGATAAGTATAATATGCCATTGGAGCTCAAATACCTGGCGGTAGTAGAGTCGGCCTTAAATCCAACCGCTCGTTCGCGAGTAGGAGCAGCTGGCTTATGGCAGTTTATGTATTCGACCGGCAAATTGAATGGCCTGAGCGTGAACAGCTATGTTGATGAGCGTCACGACCCCATCAAATCAACAGAAGCCGCTTGTCGTTACCTCACCACCTTGTACAATATTTTCGGCGATTGGAACCTGGCCCTGGCGGCCTATAACTCTGGTCCCGGTAATGTAAATAAAGCAATTCGTCGTTCCGGAGGGCAAACTAACTATTGGGCCATTCGCCCCTTTTTGCCTCGCGAAACGGCGGGCTATGTTCCAGCCTTTATTGCTGTGAATTACATCATGAATTATCATGAGGAACACTTGCTTTTCGCAACCGACATTAAACCTTCTTTCTTCTCAACCGATACCGTGGTGATTCGCGAAAAAGTAAGCTTTGAGCAACTTTCGAAATTAATCGCCATGGACGAAGAAGAATTACTCTTCTTAAACCCGGCTTATCGTTATAAGGTAATCCCCAAGGTTTCGAATAAGACTTATCATATCATTCTACCTTCAGATAAGGTGGGCTTGTTTATTGCCAATGAAGATTCGATTTACAGCATTGCTGAAAACGATTTTGCCAAAAATAAGACTGCGGCACCAGCCGTAGTAGAGATGAATGATCGTATTCGCCATAAGGTCCGCCGTGGTGAAGTATTGGGAACTATCGCTGAAAAATATGGCGTAAGTGTAAGTAGCATTCGCAGATGGAATGGCCTACGTGGCAATACCATTCGCGTTGGACAAAGATTAACCATTTACCCGCGCCGCATGCCCAGCAGCTCCACAGTGGCATCCAACAATAGGAGGAGCAGAACGCAGACCAAAACTTCTACTGATGGCAAGTATGAGATGTATCGGGTGCGCAGTGGCGAAACCTTTTATTCCATTGCCCGCAAATATCCGGGGGTAAGTGCCCAGAATATCATGTCGTGGAATGGCATCAATAATGCGAAACGCCTGAAAGTGGGAATGACCTTAAAAATCTACCCTCAAAGCTGATTCTATGAAACTGAAAACCGGCCTCTTTTTCCTGCTTGCTCTTAGCTTAACGATTTCCTGCTCAAGCCCCGAAGGTGAAGAGTCGGTTTTAAAAAAGATCTTCAGCGATGACACCCTGCCTCCTGCTAATGGCGGTATTCTGGATATCTTGGTAGTAGCTGAAGATAAGGTTTGGAACGGTGGTCCGGGTAGAGCCTTCGAAGAACATTTTATTGGCATGGTTTACGGCCTACCACAACCCGAACCGCGCTATACTGTGCGCCAGGTGGCTCCTAAAGAATTCAGCGACCTTCTTAAACGCTCCCGCTATATTGTGCTTTTAGATGCTAAAGCGGATAGCAGCAGTCTGGTATTCGAAATGGATAAATGGGCACGTGGCCAAATGGTAACGCATCTGAGCGCTCCTACTGAACTCGATTTACGGAAATTAACCCTTAAGCAAACGGAAGCTATTGATGCCCGCATCAGCGCATTGGAGTCAAAGCGTCTCTATACCAAGATGGAACCGCTTACTCACAAGGAGTACCCGGAGTTTTTCAGCAAGCATAATCTTAAATTGAATGTCCCCAGAGACTTTGCCCTGTCGGTTTCTACCGATGATGTAGTAGTTTACTGGAAAACCACCACTTTGGCCGATAATGGCATTATCATTTATGTAGGCGATTTACCGGAAGACGAAGCTATTATTGGAAATAATATTATCCCTCTCAGAGATAGTCTTACCAAACTCTATGTTCCCGGACAAAGAGACGGCAGCTATATGATTACAGAGGACTTGGTAAAACCGCAACTAAACCCTACCGAAGTGCAGGGACGCTTTAGCATCGAAGCGCGTGGTCTGTGGCGAACGCATGGTGATATTATGGGGGGGCCCTTTGTGAGCTATACCATTTACGATGAGGAGAATAATCGATTGATTTACATCGACAGCTTTATCCTGGCTCCGGAGAAAAAGAAACGCAAGAGTCTTTTCGAATTAGAGAGCATTATTCGCAATCTCGAAATCCTCTAGGCCAGCACCTCGCGTAAAACCGCCAAAGATTTCAAGTCGCCAAAATCATGCAAATGCAGGCGGTAATAATCAATTAAGCTCGCCAGGGCTTTGCGGCGGATGACAGATCCTTTGATACTTAGCTCTTCATAATTTTCCAATCCTTTGGCCTGTAGTTCACGCCAAATCTGCAATTCATCCTCTTCAATAAAGTGCGGATGATCAGGAGGCTGAGTACTCAACTGAGAATGTAGCAAGTCGAAATATCGGGCAGAACCTTCTTCCAATTGGGGTCGTAGTCCTAAATGCGCACTTAAATCCATTAAAAAGGCCAAATGGAAATTGGCCAAACCCGCCTCGGCCGAATCCAATTGAATCAAGGCCTTCCGCACAAATCGGTAGAGTTCAGGATGGCCTTCTTCTTCCCGTAGTACCTTATAGAGAAACTCTGCTAAGAAGAGCGCCATACAGGACAAAACTGGATCAAAGTACAATTGCTGATAAGGATAGAGAATGCGCGCATCCTGGAGGCGTTTCAATTCGCCTTTATTCCGCTCAGCATGCTGAATTTCGAGAATCTGAAGGTTCTGAAAATGGGCCTTTTTCAAACCGCTTTTTCCCTTTTTTGAGAGGGTCGCGATTAGGCCAATCGTGCCTAGATCAGGAGTAAGAAGATTAAGAATTATGCGGCTTTCGCCGTAGGGAACACTGCTTAATACGATGCCTTCCCGAATCTCGGCCATTAATTCAAAATCATGATTTTGGCCACCTCCGTATTAACACCTAAATCATCACTGATAAAAGCCAGATAAATTCCCGAGGCCACCTTCAGTCCATCGAAATTTTTACCATCCCAAATTGCCTGACCTCCTTCGGCCACGGTTTCGAAAACGATATTTCCTTCCACATCGGTAATCTTTACTTGCGCATTAGTTACCAGACCTCGAATTAAAATAGGACCACTGTATCCGGGCTCTACCGGATTAGGGTAGGCAAATACATCGCTCATGGTTTTCTCCCCAGCCGTAGCCTGACCTTGATAGGATACAATTCCTTGATCCGTTCCGAAATACACCATTCCAGTTTGATCGTCGATCTCAATATCCAAAATCACGTCGCTGGCCAAGGGGCTATTGGTTTTACTGAAGCGCTGCAATTGCGTTCGGCCATTGGAATTGGTGTAGAACACTCCATTATTGGCGGTTCCGAACCACTTTTTATTGGCGCCATCTACTTCAATATCATTAATGGCTTCCGAGCCTAAAACGCGCTCACCATTGCCATCGCCATCTTCATCAATTACCAGGATCGAGGCATCATAACTGCGATTGGGTTCAAAGATATTCTCAGGGCTAAACAGCACGGCCAGGCCTTCATTCGTACCAATCCAAATCTCTCCATCCTGATCTTCAGCAAAGCAAAGAACCGACTCTGAAGGCAGGTCCCCACTTCCCTCACTGGCTCCTAAACGCACCGTTTCTTGAGGCACTCCATCTTCCAGGCGAGTCACTAAAATTCCATTATTCCGAATCTGTTGCCAAACCTGACCACCCGAGGTAACCATCAATTTCAGCACATTGGCACCGGCACCAGCGGCCCCCAGGCCATAACATTCTACCGTTCCATCCGGACGAATAACCCCTAGAGGACGATCGGTTAAAGGATTGCTGAACCAGATATTTCCATCGGCATCCAAATCCATATCTGCCACCCGATGTTCGCCACTTCCACTAATGGAAGGCATAGCGCCATCGGTAGTGGCCTCATTAATTTCGCGTACTATAGAGACGCTTTCACCATCAATCGCCAATTCCAATAAGCCACTACCAAAGCTGGAAGCGTAGATATGATTCTCTACCGTTGGATGCGGAAAAATCTCAACAATGTCTTTAAAAGAGCCAAAGAGGGCATTGGGATAATTGGTCCAATTCAATCCTTCGAGGTGAAAAATACCGTCATTATTAAACACGGGGGTACCCACCACATCATAACCACCGGGGGCCACCCAAATTCTTCCTTCATCTTGCTGAATGCGAAAAGCATTGCGAGTAGCCGGACTATTAGGCACCACCTCGAGCGGGAAAATTTGAAATACCTGGTAAATACCGCTGCCCGCATCGGCGATCCAGAAATTATCAGATCGACTGCCCATTATAGCCGCTACCGGCGAAAAGGCCGTATCACCTACCGTGGTGCTGTTCCAGTTTTTTACTCTTTGAAAAGCCGGATCATAGGCTCGGGCACTAAAATTATTGACCACAACCAGATTCCCGCGCGATTCGCGTAAATCCCGATTATCCGAAATTTCATTGGCTGGAAAAAAGGTCCAGCTACCATTCTCTTTATACCAGATTGAATCATTATTCGGAGGAATATTGCGATTCACGAAAAGTTTGCCGTCGAAATAAGCCAAGTGATCAATCTCTCGCGCCATTGCGGGATCAACCGACCAATTGCCAAAAAAGAATTTGGCGGAATTAAGGGAGGCACTGTACAAACCTTCGGGAGTAGCGGCGTATAAATATTGATCATCATTCTCCACCTGATATACGGCCAAAGTACCTCCTCCGGGGCCAATGATATAGGGCGCTTCTCGAACCAATCCCTGGGCAATATCGTAAGCTACAATCCCAAAATCGGTAGCGATGAAAGCCACGGAATCCATCACATGAATATGATTAATCCGTTTTAATCCGCTGTAATTTCCGGAAAGCCGGATATCGGGAAAACTAATGATCTCATCCCCATCGAGAATATCGAGAGTGCCATTTTCATAGCCAATAAAATATTGATCAAATTGCTCACTATAGGCCATACAGCTCAAGCCAACATCACTTAAACCATTAACCTTGGAAACACGGTGAATGCTGCGATCTTCAAGCTCATAACGATACATACCTTGTTCGGTGGCAACATAGGCCACACCGTCGTTTTCGGCGATGTCTACCGATTTGGTATAAGGGAAATGATCGACCCAAACCCCAAGGTTATTTGATACCTGAGCAGAGAGGGTAATGGTGCCAAAAATGAAGAGCAGCCCTAAGCTAATTCTCATGCGGGAAATCCGTTTTGGGAATGAAACGCTAAAAGTAGCCAAAAATGATACTGCGGACGGCAAATTGTCAAAGATGTGAAATGGTATCTTTGCGCTGGTCCGCAAAAAAGGACCCCAAAAAAGAGACCTTACAATGGGATGTGGAAGTTGTAGTACAAACGGGATTCCCAAAGGCTGTAAAAGTAATGGCTCTTGTGGCGTAAAGGGTTGTGAGAAACACACCGTTTTCGACTGGTTAAGTGATATGGAACTACCGGGGCACCTCGCTCCTTTTGAATATGTCGAAGTTCGTTTTAAGAACGGCCGCAAGGAATATTATAAAAACCCAAGCCAAATCCGCCTCTATATGGGCGATGTGGTTGCAGTAGAAGGAAATCCCGGACACGATATTGGCGCTGTTTCGCTCACTGGCGAATTAGTACGCCTGCAAATGAATAAACGCAAATTGCGGCCGGAGTCTCCGGATGTGCGCAAATTATATCGCAAAGCCAATCAGCGCGATATTGATATTTGGCAAACTGCTCGCGATCGTGAGCATGAAACCATGGTGCGCAGTCGCGAAATTGTGAAAGAGCTAAACCTCAATATGAAGCTCAGCGATGTAGAGTACCAAGGTGATAATGCCAAGGCTACTTTTTATTATATCGCTGATGAACGGGTCGATTTCCGCGAGCTTATTAAAATATTAGCTTCCGAGTTTAAGATTCGAGTAGAAATGCGCCAAATCGGAACTCGACAAGAGGCCGGTAAAATTGGAGGCATTGGCTCTTGTGGCCGCGAATTATGTTGCAGCACCTGGCTTACGGATTTCCGTTCGGTAAACACTGCCGCGGCCCGGTATCAGCAGCTTTCGCTGAATCCGACCAAATTAGCTGGACAATGCGGAAAGTTAAAATGCTGCCTCAACTATGAGCTGGATACTTATCTGGATGCCCTCAAGAATTTCCCAGACACCAATAAAAATCTGGAAACCAAAGCGGGCAAGGCTTACTTCCAGAAAATGGACATCTTCAAAGAATTACTGTGGTATGCTCTTCCTGACCAAGGGAACGAATGGGTAGCGGTAAAGCTTGAGGATGTGAAGCATATTATGGCCTTAAACGAAAAGGGCGAAAAGCCTGAAAGTTTAATCGACTTTAATGCGAATAAGCCCTCCGAAGAAAGTGTGGCTTATGAGAATGTGGTAGGCCAGGATGAATTAACCCGTTTCGATCAGAAAGGAAGGGGAGACAATCGCCGTCGCAAAGGGCGCAAGCGCCCGGCAAAAGGGCGTAATAATCCAAATGCTCAGGGCAATGGACCCAAGCCCGAAGCAAAGGCTAATCCTCAAGCGAAAGCACAATCGCCTCGAAACACGAAAGAAGGCGGTAGCCCGAATAAAAGTGGTGGCACAAACCGCAATCGCAATAACCGCAATCGCCGACGTAAAAACAGCAATCCCGGAAATAACGATGCTCCGAAGTCTTAAACAGCTCTTTCTTTTAGTCCTTTTGGTCAGCTTCGCTTTTGCCTGTTCGGAGAAGCCCTGGTACGAAAACTATCAGCCGGTAGCCAGCGATGGCTGGTATGCCGATAGCATTGCCAGCTTCGAAGTAGAAATTGAAGATACCCTTAGCTCCTACCTCATTTATTTCAATATGCGGGGGAATAATGATTATCCCTTTTCAAATCTGTACCTTTTCAGGAAAATATATTCTGAAGGAGGTATAGAATACAGCGACACCGCGAACCTAACCCTGGCAGATCCCTTTGGTAAATGGTTAGGCGAAGGCGTGGGAGAGCTTAAAACCTTTCAAAGAGTATTCAGAAGAGAACCTCTGCGTTTTACCAAGGCAGGCACCTATCGCTTCGAATTTGTGCAGGCCATGCGCGAAGATCCTCTTCCCGGCGTTGAAGATATTGGCATAAGCATTTACAAACAGGAAAATGGCGAAGCGAAAAACTAAGACCCAGAGAACTGCTAAAAACGATTACCGCAAGCTGGTACGTTGGATGTGGGTCCTTTATTTTTTAGGGATCTTAAGCATCATATTCATAGTTGGCCTCACCACTTTGGGAGCTTTTGGTAAACTCCCCACCTTCGAAGAAATTGAAAACCCCAAAAGCAATGTCGCCACGGAAATTTACAGCTCCGATGGCGAAACCCTGGGTAAGTTCTTTAAAGACAATCGCACCCACGTTGATTACAGCGAATTAAGCCCACACTTAATTAATGCCCTGGTGGCCACCGAAGATGAACGCTACTACAGCCACAGTGGTATCGACTTCGAAGCTTTGGCCAGAGCCATCGTGCGATTAGGTCAAAATGGCGGTGGAAGTACCGTAACCCAACAATTAGCTAAGCAATTGTTCCATGAACCTCCAGGTTCCTTGATTGGTCGTATCATGCAAAAATTCCAGGAATGGGTAATCGCCGTGCAATTGGAGCGTCAGTATACCAAGGAAGAAATTGTGGCGATGTACCTCAACCAGGTCGACTTTGTATACGATGCCGTGGGTATTAAATCGGCCGCTTCCACTTACTTTAATAAAGCTCCAGACAGCCTAAATATACAAGAGGCAGCCCTTTTTATTGGTATGCTGCAAAACCCCTGGCAGATTAATCCCAAACGCGAACAAACTGCGCCCCGCGCCTTGGAAAGACGGAATGTAGTTTTCGGGCAAATGCTGCGCAATGAGATGATCACCGAAGCAGAAAGAGACTCCCTATCTGCATTGCCGATCGAATTGAAATTCAACCGCCAAGGTCACATTAGTGGTACTGCTACCTATTTCCGGGAATACCTGCGACAGTATATGGCGCGATGGATAAAGGAACATCCCAAGCCTGACGGCAGCGAATACAATCTTTATACCGACGGTTTAAAAATCTACACTACCCTCGACTCCCGTATGCAGAAGTATGCCGAAGAAGCGGTAACCGAGCACATGAGCAATTTGCAGCGAGTATTCTTTAAGATGGAGAAAAACCGCAAATTAGCGCCCTTCCACAACCTTACACCTGGCGCCGTTGAAGATCTGCTGGGCAGAGCCATGCGTCAAACCCCTCGTTTCCGCCGCATGAAAAAGCAGGATATCTCCATGGATAGTATTATGAAGGTATTCCACACCCCTATCGAAATGAGCGTTTTTGCCTGGGGTGGAGATGTAGATACTTTGATGAGCCCTTGGGATTCTATTCGCTATTACAAGCATTTCTACCAATCTGGATTAATGTCGGTGGAGCCTCAAACTGGTTTTATTAAAGCCTGGGTAGGCGGTATCGACTTCCGCCATTTCCAATACGACCATGTTCGCCAAGGAAAACGTCAGGTTGGTTCACTCTTTAAGCCTTTCGTTTATACCACCGCTATTCGCCAAAAGGGCTACTCCCCATGTTTTGAGGTGCCCAATGTGCGGACCTGTATCGAAAAAGGGAAATACGACTTGTTGAAGGATTGGTGCCCAAAAAATTCCGATGATAAATATGGCGGAATATATACCCTAAAATATGCCCTCGCCAATTCCGTAAATACCGTTACCACCTATTTAATGAAGCAAGTAGGTCCGGTTCCGGTAATTCGGATGATGCATGAGATGGGTATTGAAGATGAAATTCCCGCCCAACCCTCCATTGCATTAGGAACGGTAGACTTATCGGTACATGATATTGTAGGAGCCTACACCACCTTCGCCAATAAAGGAGTTTATACGGAACCCATTTTTATTACCCGTATAGAAGATCGCAATGGAGTGGTGCTGCAAGAAATCAGTCCGCGTACCAATGAGGTAATGAGCGAGCAAGATGCTTATGTGGTACTAGACCTATTAAAAGGGGTGACTGCCTCCGGAACTGGTGCTCGTTTACGCTCATCCTGGGGATCTTACTCTAATGATGTGGTAACCGGTTTCCCCTGGAAATTCACGAATCCCATTGCCGGTAAAACCGGAACAACTCAAAACAATGCCGATGGCTGGTTTATGGGCATGGTGCCCAATTTAATTACCGGCGTTTGGGGTGGTTGTGAAGATCGTTCCGCTCATTTTGGTTCCACTTATTATGGACAAGGGGCAACTATTTCCTTGCCCGTTTGGGCCTTATTTATGCAGAAATGTTATGCCGACTCCACCCTACAGGTAAGTAAAGCCGATTTTGAAAAACCGATTGATCCCCTTAGTATTGAACTGAATTGTGACCGTTACAAAGCGGCCCTTGGGGCCATTGATACGGTAAGCATTGATGATGGCATGGGAGCCGATCAGTTTAACCCTAATTAGAGCCTCTAAAAAAACAAGATATGATCCGTAAAGTAGTAAGTGGCGCCGAAGAAGCGGCCCTTGGACTTAAAGATAATATGACCTTAATGCTGGGAGGTTTTGGCCTTTGCGGTATTCCCGAAAACTCCATTTCAGCCATCCGCCAAAGCGGGGTAAAAGGCCTTACCTGTATTAGTAATAATGCCGGTGTAGATGATTTTGGATTGGGCCTGCTCTTGCAAACCCGTCAGATCAAAAAGATGATCAGCTCCTACGTAGGCGAGAATGATCTCTTTGAAAAGCAAATGCTGAGCGGTGAATTAGAGGTTGAGCTTATCCCTCAAGGTACCCTGGCGGAACGTTGTAGGGCTGCCGGAGCCGGAATTCCAGCATTCTTCACCCCAGCCGGATATGGGACCGAAGTAGCCGAAGGCAAAGAAGTACGCTGGTTTAATGGCAAACCTCATATCTTGGAACATGCTTTTGAAGCCGATTTTGCCTTCGTAAAAGCCTGGAAAGGGGATGAAGCCGGAAACCTCATCTTTAAAGGCACCGCGCGCAACTTTAACCCCTTAATGGCGATGGCGGGTAAAATCACCATTGCAGAAGTAGAGGAATTAGTGCCTGCCGGTGAATTGGACCCCAATGAAATTCATTGCCCTGGCATCTTCGTACAGCGCATTTTTGAAGGGGTAAACTACGAAAAACGCATCGAGCAGCGCACGGTACGTCCTTCCGCCTAAATGTTTAAAAGCCAGCATAAGCCTTTTAGTTTGAGCTTGCTTTTTTTAGGCTTGCTTTACTGGGCTTTTCTCTGGATTCGAGCTTTTCAAAATCCTCTGGTTTTTGATGAGGCCACCAGCTTCTTTAGCTATATCCAAAGTGGAAATTTTTGGCCGGGCAGCGCTTATTGGTCTGCAAACAACCATTTCCTCAATTCCCTTTTAAGTCATCTGGTCTATCGCCTGGGCGGCATGGATGAATGGCTTTTGCGACTTCCCAATCTTTTAGCCTTCCCGCTCTTTTATGTTTATGCCTGGCGCTTTTTAGCCCATTATAAAAACCGCGAATTAGTGGTAGTGGGGCTTATTGCTCTTTTAGCGGCTGGCTATCCCATGGAGTTTTTTGCCTACAGTAGAGGCTATGGCTTAATGTTCGCCTTTATGATGGCTGCGGCTTTTCAGCTCCAACAATTGGAAGCCCAAGGAAAGCTCTCCTCCTCTTGGCGCTTTTTACTTTTTGCCAGTCTGGGCATCCTCAGTAATCTGAGCTGGCTACCCCTTTTGGGTTTTCTAAGCTTAATGCACCTTTATGTGCTCTGGCGAAAAAAACAAGTCCTCAAAACCTATCTCCTCATCGCTCTAAATCTAATTCCAATTGCCTTTGCTCTTTGGATGAGTTTCGAATTAAAAGCGCATCTGCAATTGTATTATGGCGGTCAAAATGGCTTTTTACAAGACAGTATAGGCAGCCTTATTCAAGTGGATTTCGGATTAATCCCAATTTTCCTTTTTCAAATTTTCACTCTCATTTTAGCCTGGATCAAGCGCGATCAAATTTCCCAGCCCTTTGCCTGGTTTTGGGCCCTTTCTTATTGGCTTATTCCCCTCTTTTACATCCTTGGCCACTGGCTTATAGATTTAAACTTCCCCTTTGACCGTGGCCTCATGTATTGGTCTTTTTGGGCTTTGATCTCCGCACTCCCCTTAGCCAGCCAAATTTGGCAAAAAGCCTATTTAGGTCGGGCCTACTGGATCTTGGCCTGCTTTATTCCCCTCTGGTTTTTAATCCCAAGAATATCGCTTAATCACTCATTGGCAAGATCGTGGTCGAAAGAACAAATTCCGGATTCCTTCTATCAATCCTTAGCTGAGCAAGAAGTACAAAGCTTAAGTGGCTCCTATCTCTTAGCCCCGCAATGGAACTATTTACAAGTTAAAAATGGGGCGGCCATTCCCGCTTATCAAAAAGCAGAAAACATAGCCAGTCAATTCCGTTTAAGCTTTATGCCTTTGCGGCTTTCGCCGGAATATGACTTAATCGCTGCCAGTCCCTCCGAAAATTTAGTCCTCCTCCAAAGAAAAGAGAACTTAGCCTGGACCCTTTCTTCCCAAGGTTCCTTTCCGGATTTAAGCAATCATCAAAAGGGAGAGCCACTTTTCGAATGGCCCAAAGACTCTATTCCCCAAGCCCTTCAGCTCCAGCTTAACCTTCAAGGTACAGAGGCACTGCATAAATTGGCCATCGCCTTCCAAAGCTTTGATAAAGACGGAAAGTCCATCGCTTTTGAAGCCTATGAAGCGCGCCATTATTTAAGCCCAAAAGCAGGCTGGCAAGAATGGAGGCTTTTTGTAGTTTTGGGAACAGTGGCTCCGGAAACGGAGAGAATGAAGGTTTTTATCTGGAATCCTCATTCCGAGACCTTTAGCCTCAAAGACGCTCAATGGCGCACACTTAGAAACGCTAATTAAAGACCTATGCTCGATAAGAACGGTATTGCCCAGCGCATTGCTCAAGAAATGCAAGACGGATATTATGTGAACCTCGGAATTGGTATCCCCACCTTGGTAGCCAATTATATTCCTCAAGGTATTTCCGTTGAGTTTCAAAGTGAAAACGGCATCTTAGGCATGGGGCCATTCCCCACCGAAGATCAGGTGGATGCCGATCTTATTAATGCGGGCAAGCAAACCATTACCGCTCTTCCTGGTGCTACCTTTTTCGATTCGGCCACCAGCTTTGGAATGATCCGCGGACAGCATGTACAGATGACCGTTTTAGGGGCCATGGAAGTTTCTCAAGGTGGTGATATCGCCAACTGGAAGATCCCCGGTAAAATGGTAAAAGGCATGGGTGGTGCTATGGATTTAGTGGCTTCGGCCGATAATATCATCGTGGCCATGATGCACACCAATAAAAAAGGGGAGTCAAAACTACTTACCAAATGTACCTTACCTCTTACCGGTGTGGGCTGCGTTAAAAAAGTGGTGACCAATTTGGCGGTACTTGATATCAAAGACAATGCTTTTTACCTACGCGAATTAGCACCCGGCATTAGTGTGGATGAAGTACGCAATGCTACCGAAGGACGCCTAATTGTTGAAGGCGATATCCCTACCATGAAATTGGAAAAATGAAGCCCCGCTGGTTTCGTCTGGAACGCATTTACCAGCTCCTCATACTGGTATGCTTGCTGGTTTTTGTTTCCTCTCGCTTTTGGAATAAAAAGCCCACCATCGATTGGGATATTACCCTTTATTACCATTATCTCCCGGCGCTCTTTATTTACGATGACTTAAAATTTGAGCATCCGGTGGAAGAATGGGGTAAGCGCCATTTTTATATGAAAACGGATGCCGAGGGCAATCGCTTCGTAAAGATGACCGCCGGACCCGCCATTTTATACAGTCCCTTCTTTTTTGCCGGCCACCTCTATGCCAGCCTTAGCGATACTTATCAAGCCGATGGCTTTAGTGCCCCCTACCGCTTAGCGCTCTTAGCCGCAGCCTTGGCCTATGCCCTCGCCGGACTCTATTTCCTGAAACGTTTTTTACAATTTTTTCTCAGCCCCGGAATTGCCTCCCTGGCGGCAGTTCTCATTTTCGCAGGCACCAATATGCCCCACTACAGTTTTGTGGAGCCTATGAGCCATGTTTTCAGCTTCGCCCTGGTAAGCCTGGTCCTTTGGCGCTTTGAGGTCTATCGCAAGAAAGCCTCTATTAAAGAGGTGGTAATCATGGGCCTGGCTGCGGGGCTTATCATCTTAATTCGCCCCACCAATGTAATTGCCTTAGTCTTCCCCATTTTCCTACTTATTTGGGACAAACCCCTCAAAGGCATTCAATGGTGGATACATGGTGGCTTGGCCGCTTTACTAATCTTAATAGCCGTATCGCCCCAGCTTTTTTACTGGAAATACATGACCGGCCATTGGATCATTTACTCCTATACCGAAGAAGGATTTTTCTTCCTCAGTCCAGAAATTTGGAAAGGCCTCTTCAGCTACCGCAAAGGCTGGTTTGTATACAGTCCCCTGCTCTTTGTAAGCTTACCCGGTTTTTACCTGCTCTTTAAGGCCCATCGCAAGGAAGCTATGGCTACAGTGCTTACCCTGCTTCTGGCTTTTTGGGTCACCTTTAGCTGGTGGTGCTGGTGGTATGGTGGTAGTTTTGGTGCCCGCCCCTTAATTGAATTTTTACCTTTTATGGCCCTGGCCTTAGGCTTTAGCTTACAGTGGATTTTAAAGCAAAAACTTTGGTTAAAGCTCCCCGCCTTTTTAGTAATCAGCTTCTTGGCGATCTGGTCCATCTTTATGAATAAGCAGTACAAAAGCACCATTATTCATTGGGACAGCATGAGCAAAGAACTGTTTTGGAAGCAGTTTTTTATCGACCATTACGTTAAAGACCACGACAAATACCTCGACCCACCCGATTATGATGCAGCTTTGAAAGGGGAAGAGGAATGATGGCGCAAAAACACAAGGCGCAGCTCATCTTTATTTACGGTGCGATTCCGCTTGCACTACTAGCTCTATTCCTCTATTTAATCCAAAAGCCCGATTTCCTTTTTTGGTGGGATGAGCGTTTCCATGCCCTAGTCGCTAAAAATCTGGTAAACTATCCCTGGATAGGACAATTATACCCTCTGGAAGTTTTTGAAAAAGCCGGAGAGAGTGGTGCCTGGTATAACAGCAATATTTGGCTGCATAAACCACCCCTATTCAGCTATATCGAAGCCCTGTTCATGAAAGTCTTTGGGGTCGGTTTGTTTCAATTTCGCTTAGCCAGTGCCTTGTCGATGCTCTTGCTTTATTTCAGCTTTCTGCGTATCCAAATCCTGATGGATCTCGAAAAATGGACGGCCAGTTTTATTGCAGCTGGTCTCTGCTTAAACCCTTTCCTCTTAAAACTTATGATGGGCTGGCAGGGTATGGACCATAATGACCTCGCATTTATCACTTGCATTAGTCTAGCCATTTGGATGATTTTGGCCTATCGGCAGAAGAAAAGCACTGGCCGCCTCATCCTCATTTCCCTCTTTATAGCCGCCGCGGTCCTTACAAAATGGTTAGCAGGCTTCTTACCCTTTCTATTCTGGTTTCTTGCCGATTTAAAGAAGGGCCGCATTCAGGGTTTAGCCTCAAAATTAAAGACCCTGGGCTTGAGCCTAATACTGATTGCTCCCTGGTATATCTACACCTTTCGGGTTTACCCATCTGAAGCAAAAGCCGCATTCGTCTTTAATCAGGAACACTTTGCGCAGGTAGTCGAAAACCATCAACAGCCCTGGTATTTTCATTTCCAACAGTGGGGAAGTCACTTCTTTCTATTGCTGGCCTTAATCCTATTGACCCTAATCCTAAATAAAGCATCGAAGAAAGCAAGACCACAATTCTGGGCAGCAGTATTTAGTGTGGGATTCGTCCTGATTTTCTTTAGTCTGGCTCAAACCAAATTACCGGCCTTTAGCTTCATCGCCTTGCCTTTGGTGCTGATTCTCCTCAGCAGCTTAAGCCCCAAAAAGCCATTTTGGCGCTACATCAGTTTAGGTTTTCTGCTATTAGCCTTTGCCCAAATGGCCTATATCCCCTTTGTAAATTTCGCAGATCGTTATCCCGAAAATCACTCCCGAGCTCAATTCTATCGCGGTTTAAAGGGGTGGCTTTCGCCGGATGCGATTTTAATTGGGGCAAGGGAATTCAGCAATATTGAAGCACAGTTCTATTGCGATTATTTGGTTTTAAATCGTTCTACCCCCACGGCCTTCCTACAAAAAATGGAAGCCAGTCAAAGACCCATCTATCAGATAATTTATGATGAGCAAGGGCGGGAAAAAGAATTACGTCCTCTGCCTTTATAAAAGGGCTTGAAACACAAATTGAAATTTGTCAAGTACGAATGAAATTTAGATTATTCATTGCTTCCATGTTTATTGGGTTAAGCGTAAACCTTGCTCACGGCCAATCTACTCGAAAGAATTTCAGCTTTGATCTCAGTCCAGGATACAAGGCTGGTCTCATCAATACTGACTTTTTAGCATTCACCAGGTTACGAGTAGATGATTTAGAACGGTTTCATCAGTCCTCTATGAGCCTCTTTAACCAATTATCAATAGAGCCTAGAGTACGATTCGGAAACCATTATTTCGGACTGGGAATTGCTTATATCTTTTCTAAGGCTTCCTATCCAAACTCAAGCTTTAACACACTCGGAGCATCTGGGGGTATATACCCATCAGATCTTAGATATCTCAGTTCAAGCTATTCGGCCATAAGCTTAAACCTTAATTACGAGAAAAGGCTTCGATTTAAGAAAGGCTATCTTGTTCCTAAGATTTCTTTGGGATTAGGCTTTGTGAATAGAATGCATGTACTTTATGAAGGCATAAATGGAAGTACTTACGAAACTAATAATACCCTCGCACCTTCTACACTAAGCCGAAATCCTCTAAGCTTTGAAATAGCTTGCCACTATCAATCAAATCAAAGGCGATCTGGAAAAGGCCTAATGCTAAATTATAAAGTGGGTCCTTATCTCGGCCTCATCTCCAATGCAGAGTTTGATCAAATATTCTTTCTTAACGGCGGGCTTTCCTTGCAATTCCCCTTTTCATTTTAATCCATTAAAAAACTTTAGCCAACTTTAATGCTGATCCGCTATTAAACGAGCGGTATACTCCTCCTGCGGATTTTGAAATAAGCTTTCTGCAAATCCCTCTTCTACCAATTGCCCGTTTCGCAATACCAAAACACGATCGCAGAAATAGCGCACTACCTGCAAATCGTGCGAAATGAAGAGGTAAGTAAATCCATACTCCTCTTTTAAATCATTTAAGAGGTTCAGGATTTGCGCTTGCACACTTACATCCAAAGCACTTACCGATTCATCACAAACCAAAAATTTAGGACTTAAGGCTAAGGCACGAGCAATGCCCAAGCGCTGTCTTTGTCCACCACTAAACTCATGAGGATAACGACCGGCATAATCCTTCAACAACCCTACTTTCTCTAATAAATTCAGTGCTTCTTCTTTAGCCTCCTCCTTGTTGCGGTGGGCATTCACCCGTAATACTTCCGCGATGCTTTCACCCACGGTAATGCGGGGATTAAGGCTACCATAAGGATCTTGAAATATGATCTGAATCTCCCGATTCAATTTGCGCCAGGCCTTTTTGGATAGATTGCGAATATCCTGACCTTCATAGAAAAACTCACCCGCCTCTGCATGTTCCAAACCCACTAATATTCTGCCAATGGTACTCTTACCAGAACCCGATTCACCAACCAGACCCAGACTTTCACCCGGAAAAATGTCGAGATTGACTTCCTGAACCGCCTTCACCTCCTTCCAACGACCCAATAATCCACTTTTGGAGCGGTATATCTTGTCCATGGCCTTAATGCTTAAAAGCGGACTTTGCTTAGCGCGAGCCATCGCCCTTTGTTCCTTCTTGGCCGGATCGATCTGCTCCAAATCCTGAACATGGCCCAATAAAAAATCCTGCACCAGAGGCAAGCGCTTAAAATGGGTATCGGGTCCAGGTCGACAGGCTATTAAGCCTTTAGTATAGGGATCTTGAGGCTGATTAAAAATTTGTTCCGCACTGCCTTGTTCCTTCAACTGACCTTGATAAAGCACCAAAACCTCATCGGCAATTTTACGCACCAGGCCCAAATCATGGGAGATGAAAATCATCGCCATATTGTATTCTTCCTGAAGCTTTTTAAGCAGTTTCAGAATGCTGGACTGCACACTTACATCCAATGCTGTGGTAGGCTCATCGGCGATAAGCAAGGCTGGGTTATTGGCAATAGCCATGGCAATTACCACTCTTTGCTTTTGCCCGCCACTTAATTGATGGGGATAGCTTTGGTAGATCTCCTCTACTCTAGGTAATTCCACTTCCCGAAAAAGGTCTAAAACCCTTTCCTTGAGACCCTTCTTTTGGCCGTGTACGGAGAGAATTTCGGCTACTTGTTTTCCACATTTCATGGAAGGGTTTAAGGCCGACATCGGCTCTTGAAAAACCATCGCCACCTCCTTACCACGAAGTTTAGACCAGGCCTCTTCATCCAGGTCCTGTAAATCCCAGTCCTTCAATTTCAGCTTTCCCTTCAAGCTCAAGCTCGAAGGCAGTAAACCCATCAGCGCCAAGCTACTCAGCGTTTTGCCGGAGCCAGACTCACCTACAATAGCCAAGGTTTTAGCCGGAGCCAATTCGAAGCTCAGATCCTGAACCAAAATTTGGCCTCCTTTCGAAATTTCCAAATGCTCTACGCGCAGTAAGGGCTTGTTTAACATGCCTCTAAATTAAGAATCCTAATGGCCTGATTTAAGTATTTAATACTGGCTTTAAGGCCTGATTCATAATTTATTGCGAAATTCAGGGGTCTGAGATTGATTTATAATCCGACAAGAAATCTACTATGCCTCGAACGATTATCGTTTCCAACCGCCTTCCTCTCCGTGCCGAACTACATGAAAATGGATATCAATTTAAAGCCTCAGAAGGAGGTTTGGCTACCGGCTTGGGCTCCATTTATCGTGAAGGAGATAATGTATGGTTGGGTTGGCCCGGAAAGGAATTCAAGGATAATCAAGAACAAAAGCAGGTCCAAAAAGAATTGGCTAAGGCCAATATGGCACCGGTCTTTCTGGATCAAGATGATTTAGACGGCTATTACCTGGGTTTCAGCAATCAAACCTTATGGCCGGCTTTTCATTATTTCGTTCAATACATCACCTACAATGAAGAGCAGTGGGAAGCCTATGTGCGTGTCAATCAAAAGTTTGCGGATGTTATTCTAGAACTGACCGATCCCAATTGCCGCATCTGGATTCATGATTATCAATTAATGTTGGTACCCAAAATGCTCCGCGATAAAATGCCGGAGGCCAGCATTGGCTATTTTCAACATATTCCCTTTCCGTCTTACGAGGTTTTCCGCATGCTTCCTTGGCGCAAAGAGCTTTTGGAAGGAGTCTTGGGTAGTGACTTCCTAGGCTTTCATACCTATGATGATATGCGGCACTTTTTAAGTTGCGTGCATCGACTTACAGACTATGAATATCGTAGCAATACCATTTCTGTAAATGGCCGCCACGTGGAAGCAGATGCGCTACCCATGGGAATTGACTATGCTAAATATGCTGAGCAGGCTCGCGACCCTGAGACCCTGGCTATCGTAGACAAATACCGTAAGGCGATTGGCAATCAAAGGGTTATCCTTAGTGTCGACCGCCTCGATTATTCTAAAGGAATCCCCGACCGCCTAACCGCCTTTCGGAAATTCCTGGAGCAAAATCCGGCTTATCATGGCAAGGTTTCGCTCATTTTAATTGTAGTTCCCAGTCGGCACCGGGTACCCTCTTATGGGCGGCTAAAAGATGATGTGGATGAATTGGTAGGGAAAATAAATGGCTATTTCTCCGATATGAACTGGCAGCCTATTCATTACTTCTACCGCAGCTTTAGCCTGCCAGAACTTTCTGCCTTTTATGTGATGAGTGATGTAGCCATGATTACCCCCATTCGCGATGGAATGAACCTGGTTTGTAAAGAATATATCGCCTCCCGTACCCAAAGAGATGGGGTATTGATTTTAAGTGAAATGGCCGGTTCCGCAAAGGAGCTTTCAGAATCCATTCTTGTAAATCCCAATGATCAAAAAACCTTGACACAAAGCATCGGTCAGGCTTTGGAGCTGAGTAAAGAAGAAATGGACCGCCGCATGGCCATTATGCAAGAAACCCTACAGAACTACAATATCTTTCACTGGGTAAACTTCTTTACTGAAAACCTGGATCGCGTTAAGGCAGAGCAGTCTAAAATGCATACGATAGGCCTTAATGATCAACAGCGAAAGAAAATCATAACTGCCTATAAAAGTGCCTCCACACGATTACTGCTTTTAGATTATGATGGCACTTTGGTTGACTTTCATACGGATCCTTCTAAAAGTGTTCCAGATGCAGAATTAAGGAGAGTACTTGAAAAACTCATGGCTAATCCTAAAACAGAAATAGCCATTATTAGTGGCCGCCCGGCCAGTTTTTTAGATGAGCATTTAGGCAATTACCCCATCGCAATGGCGGCTGAGCACGGTATGTGGTTTAAGAAAAAAGGGGGCGAATGGCGGGTAAACCCAAATATCCCCAATGATGAAAGTTGGAAAGATGAAGCTCGAAAAGTGATTAACTTCTATGTGGCTCGAACCCCGGGTTCCTTCCTGGAAGAAAAAGAACACTCCCTGGTTTGGCATTACCGCAAGGTGGAGCGCGGACTGGCCGCATTTCGCAGCAGCGAACTCAATAGCCATTTAAGGCATAAACTGGCCGATAAAGAAATTGAGGTGATGAGTGGTAATGCGGTGATTGAAGTTAAACCCAAGGCATCCAATAAAGGGAAGGCCGCCCTGCGCTTAAAAAATCAATTCAAGCCAGATTTTGTTTTAGCGGCCGGAGACGATCAAACCGATGAATATATTTTTGAAGCATTAAGCCCTGGAGATTATTCCATTAAAGTTGGAAATGGAGTGACCCATGCCGGACTCTATGTGAAGGACTCGCAAGAAATTCGCCTCTTACTGACTGAGCTGGCCGATCTGGATTAAAGGAAATTGGGCTCGTTAATCTTATTATTAATCCGATAAGCCGCATTTACCAAGCCCACATGGCTATAAGCCTGAGGGAAGTTCCCCCATTGACTGCCTGTTTCGGGGTCAATATCTTCGGCAAAAAGACCCAAATGGTTAGCATAATTACAAAGCTCTTCAAAGGCTTCACAGGCTTCGTCAATTCGGCCTACACAGGCCAGGGCTTCAGCATACCAAAAGCCACAAATCATAAAGGTGTTTTCGGGCTTTCCAAAATCATCTTCGTGAATGTAGCGGAAGAATAATCCTTTACCCACCTTGAGCTCCGACTCCAGGGCCTTTAAATGATCCCGCGCTTTTTGGGAGTCATGCGGAATGTAATTCATCAAAATGAGTTGCAAGGTACTGGCATCCAAATGGGGAGAATTGATAGCATGAGTATAGGCCTTTCGCTCCGCCGAGTAGGTTTTCTCAATATTCGATGCCGCTCGTTTTTGCAGAGCTTGCGCCATTCGCGCTAAATTCGGGTGTTCAAATTGCTCGGCCATCCGAGCCGCCGCCGCACTGCCTGCCCACTGAAACAAATTGGTGTAGGTATGTTTTAAGGCCATCCCTCGGAACTCCCATAAACCGGCATCCGGATCATTAATGGTGCGCTCAATTTTTTCCAATACTGACATAACCAATTGCTCAGAACTGGCGCTGCTAAAATTGTTAAAGCGGCGATCCACATAAAGCGGTAATATGGCTAAGAGAATTTGCCCATATACATCATTTTGAATGTGGGTATAGGCATCATTACCAATTCGCACTGGCCGGTTGTTGCCCATATAACCAGGTAAATCGAGTATTTCTTCTGTCAACTTACTTTGACCTACAATGCCGTAGAGCGGCTGAATTTTATCCTTTTCGTGCATGGGGATATTGGCCAAAAAGGAGAAGTATTTTTCCATTTCCTCAAAGTGACCAATATGGTTAAAGGCATTAAGGGTGTAAAAGGTGTCCCGCATCCAGGAAAAGCGATAATCCCAATTTCTTCCTCCGCCATTAATTTCAGGTAAAGAGGTGGTAGGTGCAGCTACAATGGCACCGGTATCCTCATACTGGCAAATCTTAAGGGTTAAGGCGGAACGAATTACTTCCTTCTGAAAGAGCTTACCAATACTGGTCGACTTCACCCAGCGCTGCCAATACTGTGTTGTTTGACTAAGAAAGTTCTCCGCCGTTTTCACGATTTCACCTTCTAAAGGCGCACCATAGGTGAGAAACAAATAGAAAGGGCGATCTACTACAAACTCTCGTTCTTCGATAATATAATTGAGAGGAATATCGGTGGTTAAGCGCAAGCTTTCATCCAAACCAAAAAAGCGCAGGTGATTACTCCCACGTTCTCTATCCAATTGCTTTTTACCATAATCCCCGGTCGGGCGGCAACGTACTTTCACTCTTGGCAAACCTCGAATTGGTTCTATTTTTCGCACCAGCATTAAGGGCCGATAATAGCGATCCGTTTGCATAAAACGCGGGGCCATATCAATCACCTTATAGGCATCAGAACCTTGGTTAACTTCGGTCTCTAAAATGTTGGTATTGTTGCGATACTCCTGCCGAACCAGGTACTCACCTTCAGCGGGTTTAATGGAGAACTCACCACCCTTTTCACCGGCAATTAAGGCTCCAAAAACGAAAGAAGAATCGAAGCGAGGTAAGCACATCCAATCAATATTGGTGTCCTTATTAATCAGAGCTAAGTACGCGCAGTTGCCAATAAGTCCATGCGGATACTGGTGGAAATCGGCCATAAATATTCCTTTGTAAGAGCAAATTACAAAAGGAGGGCCTCAAGACCTAGCCTACTGCTGATTATTGTAAACTTCAAAATCCATCGGGACTTCTGCCTGAGTGATTTGTAAAAAAACCTTCGCCAGCGTTACAACATCTTTTTCACAATAAACTCGGATGCGGTCCAAATCCTGTTCCTCCCAGTATACTGCTCCTACCTGCGAACCATCGATATCATCCTTAGGGCTGGGAATTCCAAATAGAGCGGCCAACAGTTTAAGGCTGGTAAAGCTTTTATAGTCCCCAAATTTCCAGAGTTCCATGGTATCGATATGGGGAACCTCCCAGGGCTTTTTACCGGCATTATTGAGTTGCCCCGGAAGCTTAATGCCATGGCTAATCATCCTTCTACTAAGGTAGGGGAAATCGAATTCCTTTCCATTATGCGCGCAAAGTCTGAAATTGAGCAGGCGCTCCAAAAGCTGGGCAAAGTCTTGCAGGAGCTGCACTTCATCCGAATCGCAAAAGCTCTTCATGCGTAATTCCCACTGTCCATTTTGCAAGCTAAAAAAGGCGCAGGATATGCAAACCACCTTGCCAAACTCAGCCAGAATAGCGGCACGCTTAGGATAGAATTCGGCCGGACTTTCCTCCTGCCGCTGAAAACGGGTTTTATCGGCCCAAAGCCCTTGCCAGTCCTCACTCATTTGCTCAAATTCGGCATGAGAACTTACGGTTTCAATGTCTAAGAAAAGGACTTGTTGAATCTGCTGTAAACTGATCATGATCGGAAATTTAATGACTTAATACGAAGCAGCAACGCGCTCGTCCCATTTCACCATTGGCAAAACGGTACTCCAAGAAAGCCAGGTATACTCCAGTAGCACATAGCTGCCCCCTTTCATCCTGACCTTGCCAAACCACGAAGCCCTCAGCACTCGCTTGATCTCCGGCTATTATCTCTTTCTGCAAATTGCCTAAACGGTCGTAAATATGAACCTGAATCCAAGCATCCTGCGCTAGCTTATAGTGGAGCTCCAAATAGTCGCGATAGCCATCCCCATTAGGGCTTAGGTAATCAGGATGCGCTTGCCATTGCACTTTTGAGGTTCTATTCTGTATTAAATCCGGACACCAACCGGGAGTCGCATAATCCCAAGTGGCAGGGCTGCTTTGCCATTGATCCTGTCGCAAAGCATCTTGCTGAAAATCGAGCCGATATAAACTTACCCCTTCTCCAGAATTCAAGAAAGGGGCATGTGAATCTTCATCCAGGTTAATCCGATCCAAAATCTCAAAATCAGAGCGCATCAAAAGCAATTGAACGCCATCATCAGGCATAGATGGGAGCTCTGCCACCACCTGAAAATTTGTTTCTCTGAGTCGGTAAAATGCTTGGAGTGCCGCTGCCTCAGTGGCCAATACCAGGCAAGAGTCTGCTGCTATAAGCCGATGCTCCTGGCTAAGGACCTTGGCATCAATCGCTTCTTGTAATTCGGAATTCCAGACTGCCAGGCGCAGGTCAGCCAAATCTAAAAATCCGGGACCCAAATTTCGTATTTCAACAAAGTCCTTTCCCTGGGGATAGGGGTTAAAGAGAACTTCGGAAATGCGCACTTGACCTGGCAAAGGTTTTAAGGCTAAGCCGACTTTTAAACTATCCAGCTGATAGATATGATTGCGGCAATCCACCAAGCCTTCTTCTGTAAAAACCCGATATAAAAGCCCTTCTTCCAAGGCCTGAGCTAGATAGATAAAATGACTTTTGGCGTCCTTACTCAAAGCCAAGCTATCAATTAAAACAGGGGGATCTATTTGCCAGGGACTTAGCCCATATAAGCTGCGGTTAAAGTCGATTTGAATTTCAAAGGGCGATGGGATTTTTAGGGCTAAGACTTCTGCTTGGAGGCTATCGTGATAAACATCAGCAATAGAGTTCCTTCGGCCGGGAGTAGCCCCGGAAGGATCTTTGCTCGCCTGCCAATTCCAGATATTATGACAATCGGAAGAGGGATCTTTTCTTTCTAAACTCCAACCGCCTTCTGCCTTCAGAGCATCCTGATACCAGTCTGAACTATAATGCAGGGACTCAATTTCCTCCACATCAGAATTATAGATTGCGATACGATTGCCATCATTCGTTAGAGCCGAACTTGACCAGTTTAATCCCAAAACCGGGATCTGCGCTGGCCAATAAACAGCCGTATTTGCAGCGCTAAGCACTAAGAGGGAATCGGGCTGAAGCCAAAAGGGAGGGCAGGAATAAAAACGCTCCCCAATTTGTACCTCTAGCTGATCCATGGGAATGGCTAATTGCGAAACATTGATCAGTTCAATAAACTCTACTTCCGGAAAGCTATTGGGGTTCAAGTCTACTTTAGGACTGGGGTCAGCCATGATTTCATTAATTCGGAGTTCCCCAACCAAAACCTGCCGATAAAGCAGGGTGAGGCTATCGGAATATTGATTTCCGAATAGATCGGATAGATTTTCCATCCGCAATAAAATAGGCTGGTTCGGTGGCAAATGATCTTTAAAATTGAGGCTCAGCTCCCGCGGATTTTGAGCCTGCCAATTCAAACTAGCCAACTGATTTCCTTGCTGAATTTCAAAAGCGCTAAGCTGAGGTGGAGCCAGCTTTTCAGAGAAATTCAATTGCAGAGCACTGTCTCCCTTCAAGCTCCAGCTTACGAACTTAGGTGCGATACTATCCGGATAGGCCGCTCCCACAATATGAAGGCTATCGAAATAGAATTTCGTGCTACGGGTTTTGGTATAATGGCATGTTAAAGCCAAACCTGCACTAAAGCGATGATTGCTATCCTTAAAGCTGGCCTGCAAGTACCATTGCTCAAAGGAACCTGTATCCGCATAAAGCTCCCAAAGAAGATCGGCACTACGCCTAAGACTGATGTGATACTGAACCGTGTTTAGGTCTAAAAAATCTGCGGCTGAAACTGCCAGTAATTGATCGCCATTGGGATCCTGCCGATAGAATTGAATTTGGTCCTGCGCATTCCCTCCTAGTTTAAGGTAATAGCCAAATAGACTGCTATCCGGTGGCAGTTGACTGAGCATTACTTGGATTTTCAGGTAATTTGAGCTGCTGGGATTAAAGTCCATCCTACCATGAAAATCCCAACGAGCAGCCGTCATTACATCCGAAGAATGATAGAGCGTGCTTTGCCCGGCCACCGAATCATTTAAGGCTAAAGCTGAATCGCGAAACTCAAAATTTTGAAGATTCCCCAGCCAGAGGGAGTCTAATGATTGACCAGCACTAAAGTCCTGATGGATTAAGTTTTGGCCACAAAGACTAAGGGGCAATAGAGCCCATAGATATCGCATCATAAAATCAGGTTTTAGGTTTAGTTTTGCGGCTTAAACTTAAAAGAATGAAAATAGCCGTAGTAGGCGCAACCGGCATGGTTGGTCAGGTAATGTTGCAGGTTCTGCACGAAAGAGGTTTTGAGAATCATGAAATTCTGCCCGTGGCTTCGGATAAGTCGAAGGGTAAGGAAGTGGCTTTTGCCGATAAGAAACTCAAGGTTATTGGCCTTAAGGATGCCCTGGAAGCGAAACCTGGTATGGCTCTATTTTCTGCCGGAGGAAGTACTTCATTGGAGTGGGCTCCGAAATTTGCTGAGCAAGGTTGTTATGTAATCGACAATTCCTCAGCTTGGCGTATGGAGGAAGGTATTCCTTTAGTGGTGCCCGAAATTAATGGGGATCTTCTCGAAAAAGGCAAATACATTATTGCCAATCCTAATTGCTCTACCATTCAGATGTTAATGGTATTAGCTCCCTTGCATCGTAAATATGGTATTGATCGCGTAGTGGTTAGCACCTACCAAAGCATTACCGGTACCGGTGTAAAGGCCGTACAGCAATTGGAAAACGAAAAACAAGGCCTAAGTGGCGAAATGGCCTATCCTTATCCCATCCATGAAAATGCCTTGCCGCACTGCGATGTATTTATGGATAATGGATACACCAAAGAAGAAATGAAATTGGTGAACGAAACCCATAAAATTCTGGATCCGGCCATTGCCGTAACCGCCACTGCCGTGCGCATTCCAGTTAAAGGCGGTCACAGCGAAAGTGTGAATTTGGAGTTTAAATCTGAATATCAAATCAGCGATTTAAAACGCCTTTTGGCAGATAGCCCCGGAATTAGCCTCCAGGATAATACCGATGTAAATCAGTATCCCATGCCTCGCTATGCCGAAGGAAAAGATGAAGTCTTCGTAGGTCGGATTCGTCGCGATTTAAGTAAGGTAAATGCGCTGAACCTTTGGATTGTAGCAGATAACCTGCGCAAAGGAGCAGCCACCAATGCCGTCCAAATTGCGGAAATGCTGCAGGAAAAAGGTATCGTATAATATTTTATTGCTTTCTGGGATTCAAGGCGATTCGTTAAAAAAAGCTTAATTCCGGAAACAAAAAGCGATTGCTCTCGTCTAGTATAAAAATGCGAGCCATGCGAAAAATATTGATCCTTTTAATTTCCTTTATCGGACTGAGTTTAAATGCCCAAAAAATGAGTGAATCCAAAGAATATGCCCGTGCCCTGTTTGCCTCTGGTTGCTATTGGGGTACCGAGTACTATATGCAACAAGCAGAAGGTGTTATTGAAACCAATGTAGGTTATGCCGGCGGACATGTAGCTAACCCTACTTACAGAGAAGTGTGCACTGGAAGAACCGGACATGCTGAAACTGTAGAAGTAATTTACGATCCGGAGCTAACCGACTATGAAACCCTTTGCAAGCTTTTCTTTGAAACCCACGATCCCTCTCAAGTAAATCGTCAGGGGCCGGATATTGGCACTCAATATCGCACCGCCATCTTTTATTTAAATGATGAACAAAAGGCGATTGCCGAAAAGCTGAAAGCTCAATTAGAAGCCAAGGGCATAAGTGTAGCTACCGAAATTACGGGTGGAGCCACTTTTTATAAGGAGCAAGAAGAATATCATCACGACTATTACCAAAAGAAAGGTGGCACTCCTTATTGCCATACCTACACCAAACGGTTTTAGTAGGAATTCATAGAATTGGTGAAGCCCGGAGAGTTCTGCTTTTCGGGCTTTTTTATTCAGCGAACTCGCTAAGCTCCAACCAACGCATTTCCTTTTCTTCCAATTCGGATTGTAAGGCTTCTAGTTGTGAAGAAAGCTCCATGATTTTATCAGCATCGGTAGCCGCCGCTTCCAATTGTGAGGCCAGGGTTTCCCGACGGGTTTCCAGGTCCTCAATTTCCGCTTCCAAAGCCTCAAATTCCAGCCTTTCCGCATAGGTCAGTTTGGTTTTCTCTTTGGGCTTTTCCACCGCTTTAGACTTGGTTTTCACCATGCTCTCATTCCGCAATTTGCGTTGCGCAACCTCTTCGGCCTGTGCCACTCGATATTCAGAATAATTCCCTGGAAAATCCTTGATCTGCCCCTCTCCCTCGAATGCAAAAAGGTGATCGCAGATCTTATCCATGAAGTAACGATCGTGGGTAACCACCAATACACAACCCGGAAACTGCATCAGAAAATCCTCCAATACATTGAGGGTTAAAATATCCAGATCATTGGTAGGCTCATCCAAAATCAAAAAGTTCGGATTGGCCATTAATACGGTGCACAGGAATAAGCGACGACGTTCCCCACCACTCAACTTGGATACATAGGTATATTGCTTGTCTCCATCAAAGAGAAAGCGGTCTAAAAGCTGTGTAGCACTTAAATCGCCCCCCTTGCCTTCGCGAGGAATGTACTCGGCAATATCCTTCACTACATCAATAACCCGTTTGTCTTCTTTAAGCTCAAGACCTGTTTGGGTATAGAAACCAAATTGGACCGTTTCCCCGATTATAATCTTCCCTCCACTGGGTTCTTCCAGGCCGGTTAACATTCTAAGCAGGGTTGATTTCCCCGATCCATTGGCACCGGCAATTCCTATTTTCTCGCCCTTCTTAAATACGTAGTTGAAGTTCTCAATCAGCTGCTTATCCCCATAGGATTTCTTCAGTTTATGCACTTCCAAAATCTTACTGCCCAGGCGAGTCATTTTAATATTCAGCTGGAGCTGATCTTCGCGTAAGTCTTTGGTGGCCTCCTTCTTTATATCATCAAAGGCATCAATCCGGGCCTTGCTTTTGGTGCCGCGCGCTTTAGGTTGCCGACGGATCCACTCCAGTTCCTTGCGCATCAAGTTGCGGGCCTTATCCACATTTGTTGCCTCTACCTCCTGACGCTCCGACTTGCGCTCTAAAAACTTACTGTAATTACCCGGATGGCGATACAATTTCGCATCTTCCAATTCCAGGATCGTATCACATACCGATTCGAGGAAATAGCGATCGTGAGTCACCATTAAGAGGGTAATACTCTTTTGGCTCAGATAGGTTTCGAGCCATTCGATCATATCCAAATCCAGGTGGTTGGTAGGTTCATCTAAGATTAGGAGATCAGGCGAAGAAATAAGGATTTTGGCCAGGGCCACCCGCTTTTTCTGTCCACCGGAAAGGGACTTAATTTTTTGCTTTACCTGATGAAGACCTAGCTTTCCTAAAACCGTTCGCACCTGACCTTCAAAATCCCAGGCTTTAAGACGGTCCATGGCATCGAAAGCCCTTTGATAAGCTTCGGTATCCTCCATGTTCTCCAGGGCTTCTTCATATTGGATTAAAGCCTTGCTCATGGGGTTTTCAGCTGCTAGTACGCTCTCAATAATACTGCGTTCGGGATCCAAATCGGGTTCCTGGCTAAGAAACTCCACTCGGATTCCTTTTCTAAAAGTAACCCGACCGGTATCCGGAGCTTCTATACCCGCCAGGAGTCGTAAGAGGGTAGTTTTACCACTTCCATTTCGGGCAACCAAAGCTGCTTTTTCGCCTTCGGCCAAACCAAAAGAAACCCCTTCAAAAAGCTTACGGGCTCCATAGGCTTTGGCAATATTTTCAACTGATAGGTAATTCATCTCGCAAGGCGCGAAAATACGGATTAGTTGAGGGCAGTAGTGGCAAGTTGGCGGCTAAATTCCTGATACTTATCCTGAATCAAAAGCGGACATTTACTATCCATCAATAATTGTCCATACTGCCTTTGTTGCTGCTCCCAATCCGGGGCCTGCATTAAGCTAGCAATGGCTAAGGCTCTAAAACATTTCAGATAGCCAACACTTTTGGATGGGCTTGGAGCTATTTCCTGTTGACCGATCCATTGATGCAATTCCGGTAGCTTTTGCCATTGACTTAAAAGCCCAAAGCCTTCGCGGCGAAAGAAATCTTTAATATGGGCCGCTAATCGATCCAAATCACTGGATTGTGAAAGCTGAAAATGACCTTGATCTTCCTTTCTAAAATTCAGAAGCGAACATTCATAGGTATTCTCCTCGGCCAAGTTCTCGCCTATGCCTCGTGCATAGGGCTCTACCATTTGCTCTACAATGTTGAGGCGCAATCCAAAATGACAATCGATATAGGATTGCTCGCCAAGCTGAACCAAACTCAAACTTATGATTTGCCAGCCCCAATCTTCGTTCTTTCGAAAATGATAAGCCAGGGGAACATAGCTAAAACCCGCTTGTTTAAAAAAAGGCTCCAATACTCGAAAGCTTTGGCTATAGAGGCTATGCCTTAACATGGACCTATATTGGATAAAGGTTTTTCCATAAGCTTGGAAAGGGGATTTTCCAGACCCATTAAGCTTTCGCAGACCTGTGCTTCTCCGTACCTTAGCTCTTTGGTTTTTACGGTTGATGGTGCTGGCATATTTTTAATCAACCCGAAATAAGACCAGAGGTTTACAGAAACGAACCGAAATTGTGCAAAATGTCCGATTCCGATAAGCCGCTAAGCTTTAGCGGAAACTTAAGTCATGTAGGGGAAACCATTTTCAGTAAAATGACTGCCTTAGCAAATAAGCATAAGGCAGTGAACTTATCACAAGGCTTTCCCGATTTACCGGTAGACCCTGAATTAATCGAGCGAGTTCACTATTACGTTGATAAAGGGCCCCATCAATACGCGCCTATGGCCGGACATCTGGCCTTTCGGCAAGAACTCTGCAAGCTAAGCGATCAGGAATTTGCCAGCCCCTACCATGCTGAAAATGAAATTTGCATCACCGCTGGTGCTACCCAAGCCTTGGGAACAGCACTGGCCTGCGCCATTCGTGAGGGAGATGAAGTGATCGTTTTTAGCCCCGCTTACGATTCCTACTTCCCCATGATTGAATTGTACGGAGGTCGCCCTATCACTATCAAACTTCAGCACCCCGATTATAATGTAGACTGGGATCAGGTAAAAAGGCTTATTAGCCATCGCACCAAGATGATCATCATTAACAGTCCGCATAATCCCAGCGGTCGCACCTGGAAGGAAGATGATTACCTCAAATTACAGGAGCTGGTAAGCGATTCCAATATTCTCATTTTGGCCGATGAAGTATATGAGCATTTAGTTTTTGACCCTAAAGAGAAACGCAGTGTCCGCCAGTTCCCCGAATTAAGAAAACGCTCCTTTGTAGTGGGTTCCTTAGGAAAAACGGTGCATGTTACTGGCTGGAAAATTGGCTATTGCCTGGCGCCTGAAAACCTGATGCGGGAGTTTAAAAAGGTGCATCAATACTTTGTTTTTAGCATTAACCACCCCTTACAGTGGGCCCTGGCTGAGTATCTGCCCAATCTGGATTTGAATGGCCTCGGCAAGCTTTTTAAAGAAAAACATGATTGGCTCTTTCATAATCTAAAGGAGCGCACTCGCTTTAAACCATTGGCCAGCGAGGGAACCTACTTTATGCTAATTGATTATTCTGAGATTAGTCAAGAGTCGGAGTTGGCTTTCGCCGAAAGGCTTACCACTGAATTTGGAGTAGCCAGTATTCCGCTCAGTCCCTTTTACAGAGATCCTGTCGACAATAAAGTACTACGCTTGTGCTTTGCTAAGGATGATCAAACTTTGGAGCGAGGGGTAGATGCTCTTTCTAAGCTCTAATTACTGCAACTTCATTTGCAGATTAAGATTTAGACCCATAGAATAAGGGATTACCTCAAAAGGATAGTCTTCGGTATAAATACTATTGGTAAAGTACATCAAGGTAGGTTCAAGCCCGATGTTCATATTAGGGCTCAAATAATACTGTACCCCTAATTTAAGGCTACTGGAAGCCATATACTTGCGGTAGCTGCGATCAGCCAGATCGATAAGCTCCAGAGTACGATAGTCGATGGTAGAGCCTTGCGCTTCCAGGAAGTAGAGTAAGCTAAAGCCAAATTCGAGGTTAATGCGAAGATGATCTGAAGCCCAGGGCTGGTAGCTGATATTCAAGGGGAAGTTTAGGAAGTGAAAACTATTGAGATCGCTAAAGGCAATACGCTGCGGGTCCTTCAACAAGGTGTAGTTAATGATCTCTCCATCTTCATTAAAGTTGGCATGACGGAAATTAACGAAGTCGAATTCCGCATTATAGCTATTATTAATATACTCGATTCCGCTATTTAGGTAGGTAATCGGTCCGATACGCTTGCTAATTTCCAAACCGATATTGATGTTAACACCGGAAGTCTCAGAAGCCTGCATGGCATCAATAAAATCGCTGTGCAGTAAAGAGCGCTTTAAAGGATCGATCTTAAACTCGCGGAAGGCAAAATTGGGATAGAGGTTCAGGCTGTACGACCAGGGACGCTTTTCTTGCAAGGGACTAATATAAGGTCCGGTTCTAGCTTGAATGGTAGGTTTAAAACCAGGGCTACGGGCCTTAATATCATCTTCATTAAGGGTCATTTTAGGTAATTCGTAATCGAAAGGAAAAGGGCTTTCACCAATCTTTTCACCATCCTTTAGAATGCTGCCCGCAGGTAAATCTTTGATTTTCGCCTGATGTTCCGGACGAGAAATGATTTCCTGCAAACTCCACTCCTCAAGGACCTCATCCTCTGTATTTTCAGCACTCGCCACTTCAGACGCATCGGCCATAGCCAACAAAGGGCCCTGAGCTTGCGCCGGACCTTTAGGATTATTCTGACTCAGTATTTTAGGAGGAGCTTCCAATTTTCGACTTTGCTCTGGAATGGAATTCTGCTCCAAATCCACCACTTGATTATTAGATGCCGGAGTTCGAAGTACTTCCAGAGATTTGGCATTTTCGGGCTCCTGCTCCACTTTATTCGCGGGTTTATTTTTGGTTTCCTGAACCGGAGCATCGAAAGCCTGCTCCTGATCTCGCGTAAGCGGCCAATCACCACTAATAAATGTTTGGCTAAAGCCCAGGAGGAGCAAGACGCTCACCATCCCTGCCACGCGCTTCATTTGTCGGATGCGCGTAGCCCGACGCAATTTGCGCTCAAAATCCAGCCAGTCCGTTTGGGAATCTCCATCCAGAAGACCCAATTTACTGCGGACAAAATCCTCGATATGTCGTAATTGCTTTTTCACTTATGCTTCACCTCGTAGTTTTTTTACCAAGAGTCTCTTGGCTTTGGCTAGTTGGCTTTTACTGGTTCCTTCACTAATGTCTAGTTCCTCAGCTATTTCGCGATGGCTGTAACCATCTAAAACATACATGCTGAATACGGTGCGGTAGCCCAAGGGTAGTTCGTTGATCTTTTCAAAAACCTCCCTTGCACTCATTTCTTCGCTTTCTTCCATTTCAAAGAACTGAGGATCGGGTTCTGGAATTTGTACATCTTCCAAATTCACCTTAATTCCTTTGCGAACTTCCTTGCGAATAGCGCTAATGCTATTGTTAATCATAATCCTGGTAATCCAGGTTTGCAGGGAAGCCTGTCCTTTAAACTTTCCGATATTCAAGAAAACCTTGATAAATCCGTCGTGCATTAAATCGCGAGCATGCTCCTGATCTTTTGCATAGCGACGGCAGATATTCAGCATCTTGCCTGAGAACAATTCGTAAACCCTTTTCTGCGCAAGCTTTTCCCCCGCCGCACAGGCGATCACCAACTCTTGCTCGGAGTTGTTTAGCAGAATTTCCTTGGGGGGTCGATAAGCCTCCAGGTCCTCCAGCCGCATGATATGGTCGGGTTTAGAGCTCAATGGAAATCGGGTTCTTTTGATAATAGACGCAGAGTAAAATGAAGCGTTGTCCAATTTAGTGAAAAAAAAGAGGCCTTCTTTGCAGAAGACCTCTTTAACATCTCATTATCCGAAACTTAGACTAAGAATCTATTACGATCCATTGGCCGCTGGCCACCATATTTTCGGCTACTTTATACTTTAAATCGCGCTTTTCGCCCGTACTAAGGTTCTGAATAGTAACCTGTTCGTTACGTCCATACTTCTTTTCCGCTACTACCGGCTGACGCTTTGGAGCGGCTTTAGGCTGTTCAGCAGAAGGCCTGTTTCCATCTGCTGAGGGATGCGAAGTTTGCATATTATCATAAGCACTGCGTTGTGGGGCACGTGCTTGCTGAACCTGCTGCGCATCTTGATTAGGCAATTGACCTTTAAAGAGGAATGAAGCAATTTCTCGGTTCATCTCATCCACCATAGAACGGAAAAGTTCAAAGGCCTCGAACTTATAGATCAATAATGGATCTTTCTGCTCATACTGGGCGGTAACTACGCTCTGACGCAAATCGTCCATATCGCGTAAGTGCTCCTTCCATTTATCATCAATCAAGCCCAGGGTTATGGATTTTTCAAAATCGCGAATCAACTGGCGACCCTGGCTATTTACTGCTTTCTCCAGATTGGTAACAATCTGCATTTGTTTGGCCCCATCCGTAAATGGAATCACAATATTCTTGTATTGCTGGCCTTGATTTTCAAATACATTATTGATAATCGGTAAGGCCATTTGCGCAATGCGCTCATTCTTGGTGGTATAGGCCTTCATTACCGCTTCATGAATAGAGTTCACCAATTCATCCGGAGTATTTTTCTCAAAGCTTTCCTGATCTACCGGAGTGTCCATGCTAAACACTCTGAGCATTTCCAGCTTAAAGTTTTCGAAGTCCTTTGCAGGCTGAGTTTCATTTACCACGGCCTCTACTGTTTCGTAGAACATATTGGCAATATCTACCTGCATACGCTCCCCGTATAAGGCATGGCGACGACGGCGGTAAATTACCTCACGTTGTGAGTTCATTACATCATCATACTCCAATAAGCGCTTACGGATACCGAAGTTATTCTCTTCAACTTTCTTCTGGGCTCTTTCAATACTGCGGGTAACCATACTGTGCTGGATTACCTCCCCCTCTTCGAGTCCCATGCGGTCCATAATCTTGGCCACACGCTCCGAATTAAAGAGACGCATCAATTCATCTTCCAGGGAAACGAAGAACTGAGAACTACCGGGGTCTCCTTGACGACCAGAACGTCCGCGTAACTGACGGTCAACCCGACGAGAATCGTGGCGCTCCGAACCGATAATCGCTAAACCTCCGGCCGCTTTTGCTTCAGGCGTAAGCTTAATATCGGTACCCCGACCCGCCATGTTAGTTGCAATGGTCACCTTTCCGGGCTGACCGGCTTCGGCTACGATTTCCGATTCCTTCTGGTGCAATTTGGCGTTCAGAACATTATGCGGAATCTTACGGATTTTAAGGGCACGGCTTAATACTTCCGAGATTTCTACATTGGTGGTACCTACCAATACTGGGCGGCCTTCCTCTACCAATTTGGAGATTTCTTCAATAATCGCATTGAACTTCTCCCGACGGGTACGGTAAACCAAATCTTCACGGTCGTCGCGAATAATTGGCCTATTGGTAGGAATTACGGTTACCTCCAATTTGTAGATATCCCATAATTCTTCGGCTTCCGTTTCGGCTGTACCGGTCATCCCGCTCAGCTTATTATACATCCGGAAATAATTCTGTAAGGTAACGGTCGCATAGGTTTGCGTGGCCGCTTCGATCTTCACATTTTCCTTGGCTTCGATCGCCTGGTGCAATCCGTCGGAATAGCGACGCCCGTCCATGATACGACCGGTTTGCTCATCAACGATTTTCACCTTGTTATCCATCACCACATACTCATTATCCTTCTCAAACAGAGTATAGGCCTTGAGCAATTGGTTCATGGTGTGGATGCGCTCACTCTTAATAGAGAAATCACGCATGATTTCATCCTTACGCTTGGCTTGCTCATCTGCTGGCAGGCCTTCTGATTCCAATGCGGAAAGCTGAGTGGAAATATCTTCCAGGATAAAGAAATCCTTATCGGTATCGCCTGAAATCAGCTCAATACCGCGATCGGTAAGGTCAATTTGATTGCTTTTTTCATCGATGGTGAAGAAGAGTTCATCATCTACGATATGCATATTTTTATTCTGCTCCTGCATATAGAAGTTCTCGGTCTTCTGCAAGAGGGTTTTAATTCCTTCTTCACTCAAGAATTTTATCAGAGCCTTGTTTTTGGGCATCCCGCGGTGAACCCTTAAAAGCTTTTTGGCTCCTTCTTCTTTCTCTTCTTTATTGCCGGATGCAATTAAGCTGCGTGCTTCGCGCAATTCGCTGGTAGCCAAAGCCTTTTGTGCATTTACCAATTTTACCACATGGGGCTTCAATTGGTTAAATTCCTGGCGATCGCCTTGAGGGGTTGGTCCGGAAATAATTAAGGGCGTACGCGCTTCATCAATTAATACGGAGTCCACCTCATCCACAATCGCATAATTGTGGACTCTTTGTACCAAATCCTCGGGGCTACCCGCCATATTGTCGCGCAGGTAGTCGAAACCGAACTCATTATTAGTACCGTAAGTAATATCTGCCTGATAGGCTTTGCGACGCTCTTCAGAATTAGGGCGGTGACGGTCGATACAATCTACACTTAAGCCGTGGAATTGATAAAGTGGTCCCATCCATTCAGAGTCACGACGAGCCAGGTAATCGTTTACCGTAACCACGTGCACGCCGCGCTTGGAAAGGGCATTTAAATATACGGGCAAAGTAGATACCAGGGTTTTACCTTCACCCGTTGCCATCTCAGCAATCGAACCTTTATGTAAAACCGATCCACCAATAAGCTGCACATCATAGTGCATCATATCCCAATGAATATCGGCACCAGCAGCTTTCCACTGGCTACTCCAAATGGCTTTATCTCCTTCTATGCGAACCCCATCCAGAATGGCTGCCATTTCGCGATCGTGCTCATTGGCACTTACCGCCAACTCACCGTTTTCTTTCCAGCGACGGGCTGTTTCCTTCACTACCGCAAAGGCTTGAGCTCTAATTCCATCCAGAGCACTTTCAATGCTTTCGGTTATTTTTTCGTTGAGCGCATCAATCTGCTCGTAGTATTGTTCCTTTTGCTCAACCTCCTCTTCTTGATCAATCTTTTCGCGTAATTCAGCAATTTCCTGCTCCTCATTTTGGATAGCTTCCTGAATCTTAGCCTGGAACTCAGCAGTGCGAGCACGGAGTTCATCGTCAGATAATCCTTTAAGTTTTTCGAACTCAGCATTAACCTCGTCTACTAAAGGTTGAAGGGCTTTCATATCCCGGTCACTCTTTGTGCCGAATATCTTGGCGAGAATGTTTCCCAACATTTAAATTCAATTTTGTCTTAAGCGAAGGATCGCAAAGGTATTAAAAGGTGTCGCGTAAGCCTCATAGAAATTAGGCGCTAAAAGGCTTTTTTCATTCAAAACTTAGGAATATTCGTATTTTAACTTCCTTAAAGCCCCTGCATGAAAAGCTATCAATTAAGCCTTCCTCAAAATTCGATGGATGGCCTCAATCAAATTGATTTCCAGCCCCAGCTTATTTTGATTTTCGGAGGAAAAACGCTTCTCCAACAAAGCGATTGGGTTCAAGAAATACGCCGTAAATTCCCACAAGCCATAATGGCAGGCTGTTCTACCGCCGGTGAAATTTCGGGCACCACTGTACATGATGAAAGTTTATCGGTCAACCTGCTGGCATTCGAACGCAGTGAAGTGCGCTATCAGGAATATGATATCCAGGATAGCAAGGAGAGCTTCGAAGCTGGGAAGACCCTCGCCCAAGCTTTTGAAGCAAAAAACTTGAAACACCTCTTTGTTTTATCAGACGGACTCAATGTTAATGGAAGTCAATTAGTAGATGGATTACGTGAAGGAATTCCAGGAAATGTTTCCATTACCGGCGGATTAGCTGGCGATGGTCCTCTATTCGAGCAAACCTTTTTAATTGATAATGAAGGCCACTTAAAAGATCAGCTACTAATTGCCCTGGGTTTTTATGGCGACTTGGAGGTAAACTACGGATCTATGGGTGGTTGGGATTCTTTTGGAATTGAACGCCTGGTAACCAAGAGCCGAAATAATGTGCTCTACGAGCTGGATCATCAGCCCGCACTGCAACTCTATAAAAGCTTTCTGGGTGATGAGGCCCGAAATTTACCCGCCTCTGGCCTACTCTTTCCTTTAAGCATGCGCTATTCGGAAGACAAACAACCTCTGGTACGCACCATACTGGGTGTAAGCGAAGAAGATCAAAGCCTGACCTTCGCCGGCGATATCCCGGAAGGCTCTTCCATAAGACTCATGAAAGCAAATGTAAATCGTTTAATTGACGGAGCGGAAGAAGCCGCTGATCTAGCAAAACTGCCATTCACCGAATTTGCCATCTGTATTAGCTGCGTGGGTCGTAAATTAGTGCTACGCCAAATTGTGGAGGAAGAAATTGAAGCGGTAGCCGAGCTTTTAGGGCCCGATTGCCTCATAAGTGGCTTCTACTCCTATGGCGAAATTGCCCCTTTTAAAAAGGGTGCAGACTGCGAGCTGCATAACCAAACCATGACCATAACCAGCTTCTCTGAAATTGAAAAACACTAATCTCCATAGATTATTACGAAGACAAATCCGGAAGTATCTTAAAGATGGTGAGGAAATACCTGCTGGTTTTTTAGCAGCGGTAAACCAGGCCTATCTGGATTTTGATCAGGATATAAAACAAGCAGAGAACATTTTGGAACTCAGCTCTCAGGAGCTTTTCCGTGCCAACCGGGAACTGCGTAAAACCATCGAAACCAAAGCGGCCGAAGCTGATGCCTTAAGTGCACGCCTATCGCGGATCGTCAATAATGTTCAGGAAGTTATTTTTCAGACCGACATTAATGGTTGCTGGACATTTTTGAATTCAGCCTGGGAGCGAATTACCGGCTATTCAGTTGAAGAAAGTTTGGGAACCAGTTTTACCACCATGGTATATCCTGATGATAAGGAAACCAGCATGTACCATCTTTCTGAACTGGTAAATGGTACCGAAACAACCAGTCGTTACAACTTGCGTTATATCACCAAATCGGGTGAAATCCGATGGACCGAAGCCATAGTTACGCTGGATTTGGACCTTGACGGCAGATTACTGGGAGCCTCTGGGACTCTTACCGACATTAATGCCCGCTATGTAGCAGAAGAAAAGCTACGACAAGCCAGCTATAATCTTAATCAGGCGCAAGCCTTAACCAAATTAGGCTCCTTTGAGCATCCGATATCGGCGGGTGGGACTTCTTATTGGTCTTCTCAGATGTTCCGCCTTCTTAATCAACCGGGAATTAACTCTCCGCAATTAAGTGATCTGCTGAAAGTGGTGGATGAACCCTGGCGGGAAAAACTGAGTATCGCTTTCAATCAGCTAATACGAGAGAACCAAGAGTTCAGAATGGAGGTTTCGGTAAACGGAGAAAAAGCCTGGATGCTGATTCGGGCTGAAAAGCAAAAAGGCCGTCTGAGTTCCAGCGAAGTTATCACAGGAACTCTTATGGATATCACCGAAAGAAAAGGCTTTGAAAAAGAATTGATTGTAGCCAAATTAATGGCCGAAAAGGCGCTAGCTGCCAAGTCGGATTTCCTGTCCAATATGAGTCATGAGATTCGCACCCCAATGAATGCCATTGTGGGCTTAACTGAAATTCTACTTCAGGAAAAAAATCTGGACCCCAAGGTTTTACGTAATCTGGAGTTAATCGAATACTCCGCAGACAACCTCTTGGTGATCATAAATGACATCCTCGATTATTCGAAGATTGAAGCCAATAAGGTTGAACTGGAGCAGATCCCCTTCGATTTGCGAAACCTCCTCAATAAACTACTGGAAACCTGGCAATTAAAGGCCCGCCATAATAAGGTGGAACTGCAATTGAATATCGATGATCAAATTCCTGATCAGCTCTTGGGCGACCCTTATCGACTCAATCAGGTCCTCTTAAACCTGATCAGCAATGCCCTCAAATTTACCCGTGAGGGAGCAGTCAAAACTTCAGTGCAAGTAAAAAGGAATACAGGGGAAGAATGGGATATCCTCTTTAAGGTCCAAGACAGTGGCATTGGAATTTCGGCCGAAAAACTGGGTAGCATTTTCGAAAGCTTTACCCAAGCCTATACGGATACCACGCGGAACTTTGGCGGCACTGGATTGGGGCTAGCCATTTCGAAAAGACTAGTTGAGTTGCAGGGTGGAGAAATCTGGGTAGAAAGTAAGGTTGGCGAAGGCAGCTGCTTTTACTTTAATGTGATTCTGCATGAAAGCCATGAAAGTGCCAGGAAGGATCCCGAAATGGAGGCGGATCTCAGCAATGGCCTAAATGGCATTGAAATACTGGTAGCCGAAGACAATAAGGTGAACCAAATGCTGATTATGCAAGTTTGTAAAAATTGGAACGCCCAAATCGAGATGGCTGACAATGGAAAAATTGCTTTGGAAAAAAGCCGGGAGAAAGAATATGATGTGATTCTCATGGACCTTCAAATGCCCGAAATGAATGGATTTGAAGCGGTTCAGAATATTCGACATGATGAAAGCAATCGCAATTTCAAAACGCCCATACTAGCGCTTACGGCGGATGCCATGCCCGAAACAAAAAATTACGTGAAACGCAATGGTTTTAATGGCTATATCACCAAACCATTCAAGAGTGAGGAACTTTTAAAAGAAATTACCCGCTCCATGGAGCAGAGCAATCCATAAAAAAAGCCTCCAAAATGGAGGCTTTTGTTTTAGTATTCATCTTCATTCCACAGGAAATCCTCTTCCGAGGGGTAGTCAGGCCAAATGTCTTCGATGGATTCATATACTTCTTCCTCCTCTTCTTCCATCGCCTGAAGGTTTTCTACCACTTCCAATGGCGCACCGGTTCTGATTGAATAGTCAATCAGTTCATCTTTAGTAGCAGGCCAGGGAGCATCGCTCAAATAGCTTGCAAGTTCTAAGGTCCAGTACATACGCGTTCGCTAAAGTGTTAGAGTCAAAATTTTTGCAAAAATAATTTTTTCAAGGACCTACGCAAGTGGAATTTCACAAGGATTGTCCTAAGAGCCTTAAGGTTTCCATTTGGTTTCCACCCCATTATGCTTAAGCGTGAAATAGCGCGCCAGGGTAAAAAGGTAGTCACTCAATCGGTTTAAGAAAGGTAATATTACAGGATGAATGGCTATTTCCTGAAGCTCTAAATCAATCACCCGTCTTTCGGCTCTGCGGCAAATAGTGCGAGCTACATGCGCATAGGAAGCACTTAAATCACCGCCCGGAATGATGAAACTTCGCAATTGCTCCAGCTCCAAATTCATGGTATCCATATCCTCTTCCATCTTCTTGATGAGCTCTTCTTTGATCTCCGGCAAAGGGTATTTATTCTTTTCGGTTGCCGATAAATGCGAGCCAATCGAAAACAGGGTGCTCTGAATTATTTCAATATCTGTGGTCAAATCACGGAATTTTGCACTGTCCTTCATCACCGCCATGCATGAGTTCAGCTCATCGACCGTACCATAAGCCTCAATCCTTGCATGATTTTTAGCAACCCTTTCTCCTGATACTAAGGAGGTTTGCCCTTTATCGCCAGTTTTTGTATATATCTTCATTCCCTATAGGGTCTATTTTAATAAATTCACGAAGCAATATTAGCATATCAAGGGGGAAGGTAAATTGTTCAAAGAAATTCAAGGTGTCACAAATACTGATTGTCGGGCAAGAAAACGCCATTCGAAGTCAAATGCTGGAGGGAATTTTAAAAAAGATACTGGGCCACAAATCCCGAATATACAGCTGCGGTTTTGAACCCAGTGGTGTGGATCCACAAGCGATACGCGCCATGGCCGAAGAACAGGTCGTAATTGCAGGTCACACTTCCGATGCCCTCGAAGAATTCCACAGTTTTCAGTTTGATCATATTTTTTTCTTCCCCATTGAAAAGGAAGAGCATATCCAATCTCTTTTCCCTCAAAGTAATCTTATTCACTTAGCCATCCCCGAAGTTTCAGGCTATGGTGGCCTCGAACGTTTAGAGCAGATTAGACGTTTACGAAGTGATTTGCAAGAAAAGGCACAGGAGCTTATTGCCAGCTACCTTTCCTGAATAATCTTTGTCGTATATTAAAAAACCAAAAAGCACCTGTAGATGGAGGGAATGGCCGAATTAGCCAGCATTCTGATTCTTAGCGTATTTGCGCAATGGATGGCCTGGAAAATTAAAATTCCAGCCATTTTACCATTAATTGTAATCGGTCTGGCCCTGGGACCTGGTTCCACTTTTTTCACTTCCAATGGAGAGAAAATTCTCGATGGAGATCATATTTTTTCAGGAGACCTCCTTTTTGCATTCGTTTCCATTTCAGTAGGCGTAATCCTCTTCGAAGGGGGCCTTACTTTAAAGCTGCGCGAAATCAGGCATCAGGCAGGAGTAGTTCGTAACCTCTTATTTTTTGGACCCATCATCACCTTAGCTGGTGGTGGCTTTGCTGCTCACTATTTGATGGGTATGGACTATTCCCTCTCCTTTCTGTTTGGAGCCCTGATCATCGTATCCGGACCAACGGTAGTAACGCCGATTTTACGCAACGTACGACCCAATATTCGCATCAATAATGTGCTAAAATGGGAAGGTATCTTAATTGATCCGCTGGGCGCCTTAATAGCGGTATTAGTTTATGAGTTTATCCAAACTTCTGACTTTGCCAGCCCCAGTACCACTGGCGTTTTTAAAGAATTCTTTTTAACCGTGGCCTCCGGAATGTTTGTAGGAGGAATGGCTGCTTTTTTCCTACGCTGGTTGCTTCAAAAAAATCGTATTCCCTCTTACCTCCGCAATGTGATGGCTCTGGGAATGGTAATCTTCGCCTTCACCTTTGCAGAGTTCCTGGCCCACGAAGCGGGCTTAATGTCGACCACCTTTATGGGAATTATCCTGGCTAATGTGAAGGTGCAGGAACTGAAGAAAATCCTCTCCTTCAAAGAAGATGTAAGTATCATCTTAATCTCGGTACTCTTCATCCTGCTATCTAGCCGTATTCATGTTGAGCAAATTGAAAAACTCGGACTTAATGCCTTAATTCTCTTTGGGATTGTAATTCTCATTTTACGGCCTTTAGCCGTTTGGCTTAGCACCCGGAACTCAGGTTTCAATTGGCGCGAGGTGGTGTTTATGTCCTGGGTGGGCCCGAAAGGAATTGTGGCCGCAGCCGTAGCTTCTCTTTTTGCCTTACAATTAACTTCCGGCGAAAGAGCAGATGTGAATGTAGCTCAAGCCGAATTGATATTGCCCCTTACCTTCCTAATGATCGTGGGTACGGTGATCCTCCAAGGTGCCACCGCCAAGCCCTTCGCCCGACTGCTTAAGGTTGAGCGCGAAGAGCCCCGCGGATTTCTCATCGCCGGTGCTAATGAAAACTCACGCTTCCTGGCTCAGTTTTTACAAGGTCAAGGTGTAGATGTGATTTTAGCCGATACCTCCAAAACCAATCAACAAGAAGCCCGACGCATGGGCTTTGAAGTTTTTGAAGGCAGTATCTTAAGTGATAATGTTTACGAAGAACTCGACCTTAATAATATCGGAATTCTGATGGCCATGACTTCCAGTGCGGAGATCAATACTTTGGCCTTGAAGTATTTTGATGAAGAATTTGGATCTAATAAGACCTTTAGACTCTGCAGCAAGAAAGAGCAGGAGCTACCTGAAATTGAACACCCCCCCTGTGTTTTATTTGGTGGCAGGGTCGACTATCTAAACCTGGCCCAATCGGTTAGACAGGCGAAGAAAATGACCATTCGGGATTGCAACAATATGGAAGACTACGAGCAAATTTGCAAAGAGTACCATTCGCAGATCATCCCCATGTTCCGAATCCACAAGGATAATTTAGAAGTTATCGCAAGAGACCTGCCCGAATTTAGCAAAGGGGATCAGCTGGCATTCATTCCTCTTCACAATGCCCGATCTTCATCCAAAGAAGCTTAATTTGGTGATGAAAGCCTCAATTTAGAGTGCGAATGTTAATATCTTTAGCCTGTCGCTAAGTCTATATAGTGCCATGAGGGGGTATCTAACAAATAAGGAAAGCCAAGCCGGCTATGAATGGATAGGGGCTTTCCAAATTTGATCTCTTCCGGCGAAATTGCAGTAAAAGCCCAATTTGACCTGCTGGAATAAACTTCTCGACCTGTTGAAAATTAGCAAAGCCTGAAACTTTTTAAGCATTAAGAGCGTCTAAGTTTGTAAAATGCCAATTGTACCAACCCCAAAAAAATCCTTAAGGCGCTGACATGCTTCGTATTATATTAATACTATTTCTTAGCGGCCTTATCGCTTCCTGTCAAAATCAGAGGCCAGAAAATACCCGGGTTCAAATTAAAGAAATCAATGGACAGGCACGATTTACTATTGATGGCCAGGTGCATGAAATAAAAGGGCTGGCCGGACATACCCATTTACGAGAGGCCCATGACATAGGCGCCAATACCATCCGTACCTACGACACCACTGGATTGCAAGCCATTTTAGACAGTGCTCATCATTACAAACTAAAAGTGGTAGCTGGAATTTGGCTTCCTAAAAGTCATGTTCCCTGGCTCTATAAAAACGAAGTGCAAAGAATAAAGCTGAGTAAGGAATTAGCGGCTTTAGGTCGAAAATATCGCGATCATCCGGCGCTTTTAAGTTGGTGCCTGGGCAATGAATTGATCTTTTACGATCTCATGGATTTTGATTTTTCAAGGACCTATAATCGCCTCTTGGATTCGCTTCGCAGCGGAGATCCGGAACATCCTATAGGAACGGCCTTTGCCAATTATGGCCATAAGGCTATTCTCAATTTTGCCCTGAAAATCCGTAGCGTGGATTATCTCATCATCAACACCTTCGGGCGCTTACCCAAATTAAGTGAGGACATGAATGACCTGGACTTCCTTTGGTCGAAACCTTTCTTAATTGGGGAATTTGGTGAAAATGGCCCCTGGGAAACGGAATGGACTAAATGGGGAGCCCCTCTTGAACCCAGCAGCAGTCAAAAAGCAGAAATTACCGGAAGGCGATTTAAGGAGCTCCCGCGCGAGCATCCTAATTTTTTAGGGGCGCTTTTTTTCAATTGGGGCTGGCGCCACGAGCAAACCCACACCTGGTTTAATGTTTTCTCCAAAGATGGAGAACGCAGCGCTCTTTATTACGCCCTAGCTATGCAATATGGCGATAGTCCGGTGCCAGAAATCCCAAAAATTAAAAGCCTTAAAATCGACCATAGCACTAAAGCCAACAACTTTTGGTTTGAAAGCAATCAATGGCATGAGGCCCAATTGGAAATCCCCGAAAGTCTAAACAAAGACAGTTTAGAAATTCGTTGGTCTATACGCACCGAGGATTGGTTTTTCTTAAAAGCTGATAGTCCGCCTCCCCTGCCTGATTTAATTGAGTGCGCAAAGGATCGTCAGAAAATTCGCTTTAAAACTCCTTCCAAGGCGGGTCCATTTAGGCTCTATGTAAGTATTCACAATCGCTCCAGGCATTTTGCTGCGGCTAACCTTCCCTTCTATGTGGTACAATAGAGCAAGACCCAAACCTGTGATTGCACCTAATCCGCGTCAGCGTTTCGTGATTCGAGCGATGATCGTCGTGGGTATAGCGGCTATGGTTCTTTTCTTCACCGAAATCACCCGGAAGGAGTACATCGGTTACCCCTACTTTTACTATCCCCTGCTCCTTTCATTGGGCTATATGGGCCTGCGTATTTTATACGAATGGTACCATTACTGGGACATGTCGGTACCCGAAACGCCGGAGTTAAAGCAAGATTTTGCAGTAGACATCTTTACCACCTTCGTGCCGGGAGAGCCCTATGATATGCTCATCCACACTCTGGAAGCGATTCAAGCGATTAGTTATCCCCATACTACTTACCTCTGCGACGAAGGAAACGACCCCTACCTCAAAGAACAATGTGAGCGACTTGGGATCGTGCACGTATACCGTGGTACTGTAAAAACCAATGCCAAGGCCGGAAATATCAACCATGCGATTTACCAACACGCGAAAGGAGATATCTGCTTGATTTTGGATCCGGATCATGTACCCGCTCCTGACTTCCTAGATTGGGTTTTACCGCATTTTCAAAATCCTGAAGTAGGCTTTGTTCAGGTGGTGCAGGCTTACGATAATATTTACGAAAACCTCATTGCCAAGGCCTCAGCTCAGCAAACTTTTCAGTTTTACGGGCCCATTATGATGAGCATGAATAGCTATGGCACCGCTCAGGCCATAGGCGCTAATTGTACCTTCCGCCGTAAGGCCCTGGATAGTATTGGCGGACATGCCCCAGGCCTCGCCGAAGACATGCACACTTCCATGAAGCTGCATGCAGCCGGATGGAAGTCAGTATACGTACCTCGCGTTTTAAGCAGGGGTCTCGTGCCCAACACCCTATCTGCCTATTACAAGCAACAGCTTAAGTGGTCGCGCGGTGTATTTGAATTATTGGTCACCACCTATCCTCGTATTTTCAGCAAACTAAGCTGGCGACAAAGGTTTCATTATGGTCTTCTGCCCTGGCATTATTTCATGGGATTCCTCTTCCTGATCAATTTCATGATCCCCATTTTATCGCTGTTTAGCTCATATATTCCAATGCAAGTGGGCCTGGCCTATTTCCTCACCTTTGCTGCGCCCTTACTGGTATTCATTATCCTCATTCGACATTATGTCCAAAAATGGGTAATGGAAGAAGATGAAAGGGGTTTTCATGTGCAAGGAGGTCTTATATCCATTGGCACCTGGTGGATTCATGCCCTGGGCTTCATTTATACCCTACTCCGCCGTAAGGTGCCCTATAATCCTACTCCAAAAGACGGGCAGGAAGAAAACACCCTTCGCTTAAATATCCCCAATCTGGCCATGGCTGGCCTAAGCATTGCCGCTATTATCTATGGCCTTTGGCGCGACTTTAACCCCTATAATATGATTATGGCGGGTTTTGCCGGCCTGAACATCCTGTTCATTGGCTTCGTTTTTTTTGCCAGTATGCAAAACCGCTGGCGAGCCTATAAAAAAGAAGTGCCCTGGCTCGAGCGTTTGTTTGTCCGCATCTGGTACCTTAAGGATTGGTTTTGGAAGGTGCGCCATGGTTCTTATCAATTTGTGCGATCAGTAGCTTTTCCAATTGTAATTCTCCTGGCCGGCTTCCTGTGGTATATAAGCTTACAGCGCGATATCACCAATATGGAAACCACCAAGGAAGATCCAAAGCTGGCTCAGCATTTTGTGGCGGATCAAAATGCAGAATCACCCTATCGGGTGCAGTATCGTTCCTTTCCCTTTCTAAGTCCGGCTATTCCTATCGAAGGTTTTTTACTGCGCTGTAATGGCAATCAGAAATACCCTTATATCCACTGGCAGATTCAGAACGATAGTATTGATCTCCTTAAGTTTCATAAGCTGCTTCACTCTGGTGCCTTAGATCCACAATTGGCCATTTGGTCGGAAGCCATTAAAGTCTTTAAACACCCTATATACCTGGCGCCCTTCCCCGAAATTGGAGACCTCAATGATCCATCCAGTCAGAGTCTGCATCGCGACCTTTGGGAGTACATGAATCAGTACTTTAATCTGGCGGGCATTAGTAATTTAATGCTGGTTTATAATTGCCCCAGTCCGGAGTTTATCGAAGCCTCCTTCCCCGGGTTTAAGTATTTAAGTTTTATCGAAATCGATGCCGGGGTAATGCTTAAGAGTAAAAACCCTCTCGATAGCCTCCAATCCTATTTAGTGCGGGCCAGCTTTCAAAATGATGTGCCTTGGGTATTACGCTTTAAAGAAACGGTAAGTGACTCCAATCGGAATCTCTTGGACAGCATAAGCACCCTCTATCCGAACTTTAGCGGTATCCTTTGTACGGATGCTAAAGAGCCTATTGCTGATGGTTTAAACCAGCCCTTTCGCTTTTTCCGCCAAAACCAGGTACCCGAACCCCAGATGGTGGAGCGAGAAAACAAAATTACCCCCCTCAAATCCGCATTCTACTCGCAAGCAAAAATGGCTTGCAATTATTACAAAGGCTTAGATTGGAAGCACACTAAGCATCCTCTTTTCCGCCGGGTTATTGAATCGGATTTTAAAGAAATGAAAAGCCTCGGTATAAGCCATATCAACCGCTATGGACCGAGCTTTTACGATGCTAATATTTTCAAGGAAGCAGAAAAAGAAGGACTGGAAATCAGCTATTGTTTCTATATCGGTAATATCAAAAGCTTTAGTCCGGACAATGAAGAATTACAGGCGGTAGAAAAAAATATTCTGGACCTGGTTCGCGATAACCGCAATGAAAAGAGCATAGTAGCCTGGCATATAGGGGGAGCAGCCTTTAGCCAATTGTCCCAGTTTTATCAGCCGCCGCAGCTTTTATATGAAGAAGATCATCTTATCCGCTGGTTGGATAAATTGAGTAAGGAAATAAAAGCTCTGGATTCTACCCGGCCGCTTTCTGCTGAATTAAACTTTAGTGTAAACCTCATTGAGGAAGCCCGAAGCATATTTACCGGTGCCAGTGATTTGGATGGAATCGGGGTGAATATTGAAGAAGGTCAAACCAGTTTAGCCGAGCTTCAGAAAAGAATGGCGCAATGTCAAAGCCCGCTATTCATCCAATCGGTAGGCCCGGATTTAGGTGTTCCCCTGGCACAAATGGGCTTCAGGGTTAGCTTTAATGCCTGGCAAGATGATATCTTCTCCAGCCATGTTGCTCTGCAAGGGCTTAAGAATTTAGATGGTTACAAAAAGCGAGGCTATGCTAAGTTGGAAACCGCTCAGATAGATTCAGCTACAAATCCCCTGAGCAGGGCCGAAGATTTTAAAGTGATCCCTCTGGCCAGAGCGGCCTTTAGCGGGCAATATCAGTCCTATCTCTGCTTGCTCAAAGAAAATGGACAGTGGCGAGCTTTGGACGAAGAGAAGGTACAGGTAGACTGGTACCTCCTCAAGCTTGATAATTTTAACGAACCCGCATTAATCAAGCGACTGCGCGAAAAAGGACCCTATATATCCATTCAGCTTCCGGAGGCCAGTCATCGCTATCAATTGGTGGCTTATTTAGTTAAAGACGGCTACACCCTGGGAACTCGCAGCAGCCTTAGTACCCCACTTTATTTTGGTACTGAACTACATAAACCCACTCGTGAAGAACTCGAGTATCAGCGAAAGAAAAGCCTCTGATTGCTTTAGTACCTTTGTCGAAAATCCATGAACATGAGCAAAGCACCCAAGCCGGTTGGTTCTTATCCTTTAGCCCGTAAAGCAGGCGGACTCTTATTTTTAAGTGGGGTGGGGCCCCGCATTGCCGGTAGTGATCAGCACGACTCCGGGGTACCGGGTTTAAGCCTCGACCATAATGGTAATTTCAAAGAATTTGATTTTGCTGCTCAAGTGCACAGTGTTTTTGCCAATGTTAAAGCCATCCTCAAAGAAAATGGCAGTTCCTGGGAAAAGCTGGTCGACATTCAGGTATTCCTGGTTGATATGAAAAGGGACTTCCACACTTTCAACCGTATTTATGCCGAGTATTTTGCAGATGTCGACCCCAAGCCCTGCCGCACGACCATCGCCATTAATGCCTTGCCTACCCCTATTGCCATTGAATTAAAATGCGTGGCAGAGCCCAATGACTAATGCCGAGCTAGTTAAGGCCTGTGAAATTGAGATCCGCACCCTAAGCGCTGATGCTGAAAAGGGTCATGATTGGTTTCATATTAATCGGGTGCGCCAAAATGCTCTGAAAATTCAAGCCCTGGAAGGCGGTGACCGGGATAGCCTGGAACTAGCCGCCCTCTTACATGATATTGATGACGCCAAATTTAATGGTGGCGATGAGGAGGCTGGGGCCGAAAAAGCCTTTGCCCTGCTTCTGAGCTTAGGAGCATCAGAACCGATGAGTCGCCAGATTGCCGATTGGATTGCCGCCTGCTCCTATAAAGGAGGAAATCAAAAAGAAAGCGATCAATTGGAGGTGCTGATTTTAAGAGATGCTGATCGACTGGATGCCATTGGGGCCATTGGCATTGCCCGCTGTTTTCATTATGGCGGCTTTAAAAATCAGGCAATTTATGATCCGGAAATCATGGTTCGGGATCAAATGAGCACCCAGGAATACCGCCAGGGTAAAAGCAGCAGCATTAATCATTTTTACGAAAAGCTACTCAAATTGAAGGACGGTATGCATACCGCTACTGGCAAGGCGATGGCCGAAGAACGCCATCAGTTTATGCTAAATTATTTGGAGCAGTTTTATCAGGAATGGTCCTAAAAAGAAAGGGAACCTTTCGGCCCCCTTTCCCATCTATGGATCGCCTCACTATTCCGGGTTTTGAGGATTCTCCGGCTTAGTATATTCAGTCACCTTTAATTTGCAGTCTGCACAGGAACAGGTAAAATCGCCAATTGCCCCACCGTGCCGAATCAGACATTCTGCTTCGCAGGGCTGTTCACAAACCGCCCGAATTACTGTTCCTTCTTTCTTACTGTACTGCACAATGAGGTTGTCAATAGTACCATCGTCCAAATGATAGAGGTATTCATAGGAATAGAAGTCCAGCGTATCTCCGGTAAAAAAGCGGATTTCATCAATATCATAATTGCTAATACCCTTGCTGCTTAGATAATCTGCTAAATGATCGATGGAGTCCAGAGGATAAGTTCGAAAGAGGTTCTGCAAATAAGCCTCTCGATTATTAGGATCTACGGCAATACCATTTTCAATAATTAAAAAGGCACAGCCTTCGCAACTGCATTCGAAATAATGCGAGGAGTGGGTGTCGCCAGGGTACAAGGGGCCAAATTCCCGCTTTTCTTTACAGATCCCACCATTATTGCAATCGGTTTCGCAACCCATCGAGAGATAAACCAGCGGGGGATGCCAGGAGTTTCCCCCAGGATCATCCTTAAACCGTTGGTCATCGATGTTCTGAGTAGTGCTTGGTTCGGGGCTGTCTTCGCAGGAAGAAGGAAGGATACTAAGGCTGGCCATAAGCACCAGCAGTCTTGCGCCCCTCAGGAGCGCTTTGGTTTTCAATTGTTTCATGAGAATGAATGTTGAGGTTAAAGCTGCGGCCGATAGATTATCAGCTCACCGGAACCTTGGATATAGTAGGCGACTACTTCTTTGATTGTGGGATCTTCTCGATAAATGAGCTTTCCCTTAGTTTTAAAATCTTCTCCCAGACCATAAATCACGATATAGGCCATGGGGCCCCAGTGATCTACTACGCTTCGAAAGTCTTTAGTATTGATAAAGCCAAAAAGAGAATCACTTTGATGTCCTTGAAAACTGCAGTTCAAAGTCTCAGGCTCATAGCGAAAGCCCCCTTCGGTAATCAGGTAAATTCGAGTGCTATCGGTATAAGACACAGAACAGGAAGCAGGGCGCTTTCCTGGCTCAAACAAGGCCTTCGACTGCCCCTTTAGGCCCCAGGACAATAACAGGCAAAAAATCAATTTTATCAGATTCATTTCTATTTTATAAGTTTAACATCGAATTTTTATTGTTTTTAAAATTCAAACAATCACCCTACAAACCTATTAATTATAGCATGTAATAAACCGAATAAAAAGTTCAACTACAGGAAATGAAAGTTCAAGCTTTGAACCAGAGGTTTACTTTTATTGCTTTGCACAGCCGCAGAGCTTAAGGTCGCCGACTACAGCAACGGGGAGCTTCTTAGAAATAATTCCGGTTTAGAATAATTATTATTAGATCGAATAATTATTCCATTTACGACAATGTAAAGTTTAAAAAAGTCGAAAGTTCTTTTAATATTACAATATTTTATTTTCCTTCGCTATTAATTGACACCCCCTCAATAATTAATCTCCATTTTTAGAAATGTGGATTTGAATACTTGAAGCCTGGAGGGAAATGATACTAGACGAATATGCACTGAGCCAAAAAATCCGCAAGGCGCGCGAAATGCGGAATTACACCCAAAGCTATATGGCCCAAGAACTGGAAATAAGTACTCGTGCCTATTCTAAGCTGGAGTCCGGAGAAACCCGTCTTAGCGTTAAACGTCTTTATCAAATTGCGGAGCTTTTAGAAACCTCCGTGTATGAATTCCTGCTTTTAGACAAGGCTAATCTTAGGGCCCTAAGACTCAAAAAAAGCAGTAATAGCACTGAAGCCTCCTCACAAAACGGAATCTTGGAATTAAAGGCCCTGCTTGAAAAGCCTCTGGAAGAGGAGACCTAAGAAAATTGCTAGCCCAAGCCAAAATTGGATTTTAAAAGTCGGGCTTCAAAAATCATCCTTTCATACCTTCGCCACAAATCCCCCCTATGAAGGATCTGGTACGCGAAAAGGAACTGCAACTTGCCTACGACCGCATAATGGCCCGCGAAAATCTCCAAATTTCAGGAGCTCCGGGCATGGGGAAATCTTACCTACTTAGAGCTTTAGGGCAAAAATTACAAGGCCGCAGAATTCTCCTTGAACTCAATTTTACCGGGGTTTTCCAATTTGAAGAACTGGTATTTCGCCTCCATGAAGGCATCGAAAAAACCAGTGCTCAACATGCCGGTTTAGAGTATCAGATCAAACGCCTGCATCAAGAACATCCACCTCACCGCATTCGCCAGGCTCAGGATTTAATGGAATACCTAAAAGCCCTGACCACCATGCTTTTTCAGGCGGGGCAAGATGTTATCATTAGCCTGGAAGACCCAGAATATTGTGAGGTGCAGGAAATAAAGCCTGAAGAATTAGTAAAGGAGTTTAAAAAAATGAGCACCGCTGCTAATATTCAGTTGATCATCCTTTCAGAATTCCCGCATTTAAGAGCGGCCGAGCAAATCCACTTGCAAAAACCGGAGGCTCATGAAATTTGGGTAGAAGCCACTACTGAACAAAGAAACTTGCTCGACTATTCCCTGGGTAATCTCTCCTTTTTAAAAGCCTTAATTGAAAATATCAAGCAGCATCAAGGCAGCTTCAATCCGGATGCTTTTTTTAAAAGTCATCAAAATCAATTTCTAATGCTGCGCCAGCGCTTTACCGACCTGCAATGGCGCCTGCTTAGAGCCCTGGCTTCAGAAGAAGTGGTTACTCAACCGCATGCCTTCGACTTTTTGGTACGCCACAAACTCGGTGCCGCCAGCTCCGTAGAACGCGCCCTGCGCAACTTACTGGACAGCGCTTATATCCTTCGCGATGAAAAAGGCTACCGTATCAAAGACCCCCTGCTCCATCGATGGTTGCAGTATCTATATTATCGAAAGACTTTTTAGTGCAATCCCTTCAGGCGAAAAGCCGTAACCTTATTCCCAAAAAAGCGAGGCACATATAAAACTTGATCAGCAGCATTATAGCCAATATCAGCGGTTTGCAATTCTTCTGCTTTGCTATCCACTAATTTGGTGGACTGCCCACCATTTAGATACCAAACTTCTCCTTGCCATCTGCTGGCAATAAAACGATTGGAACCCAAAGGCACCAGGCCATCACCACCGGTTAATTCCGAATTAATGGTTTCCAGCACCTCTCCTCCTAAAGACAAACGCAAAAGACCCTGCCCCGTTAGCGCATAAAGCTCATTTTCAAAGAAGCTCAGTCCATTAATACCGGTCAAATCCTCATTTAAAGTATGCACCACACCTTGCTCTAGATACTGCAATTTGCCGGTGTTCATATCCGAAAAATACACTCCGTTTAAACCGGGGGTGATGTCATTTAAAAAAGTGGATCCAGGTACGGGAAAAATCAATTCGTCTTTGGGATTTGCCAGGGACACCGAAACAATTCGATCGATATCTGTAAAATACAGGCGCCCATTGCTAATGCACATTCCCTTAGGTGCATTATAGCCCTGAGCCCAGGCTGAGTCTATTATAGTGCCATCCAAATTAAGGCGGGCAATATGGCCCTTGCCATCTTTATCGGTAGGATTTCCAGCAATGCAACTCACGTATAAAAGACCCTGACTCTCATCCAGTAAAACCGACTCATTAGTGGGGTACCACATTTCCGTTTCCCAAAGAGGCTCGAGGCTCACACCATTTTCAGCCTCAACCTGAGTCTCTTGCGGCGCTTCCTCACTGGAAGAGTTTTGACCCTCCTCCTTTGCCAGGCCGGAATTACAGGCTTGCATTCCCATCAAGGCTATTAAGCCTATACCAAGTACTTGCTTCTTCATCTTCTTTTTTTTACAAAAATTCTGTTATCTCTCTAATTCTGTCCTTTGCTGGCTTTGCGCAAAATAAAATTCCAGGAATCTGACTTTAAGGCTTTCACAATTTTAGGATCCAGGGCTTCCCGCAAAGGACTTCCCTTTGGATAAGTGAAACTGTAATAGTCGGTCTTCAAATTTCGGCTGTCTAGCACCAAGTCTTGATTATCACTTTTCTCTAAATAGAAACGCAATACCGGGCGATCAAAAACAAAAATGTCAATCTCTTCCTTGCGCAAAGCGTCAAAACCCTCTTCTACACTGGCATAATAATTATCGGGCAAACCATAATTCCCCAGATACTCTGCGGTTCCGGTAGCATCGATGGTGCCGGTTTTAAAACGTCGTAAATCTTCTATGCTTTCAATTTTACTCTCCATGCTTTTCACCGTCAAGGCAGAGGCCACCCCAGCGGTTAAACCTGAGATCAGAAGGATGGCTGTAAACATCCAGATAAAAGCAATAGTTCTACCTCCTCCCGTTTCGGGCGATTTATCTCCATAGCCTACGGTGGTCATGGTGACCGCACTCCACCAAAAGCCATCGAAAATGCCGCGCCAGTTTTTGCGGAATTGCACTCCTTCGGGATGGCGACGCTCAAAGAACCACACTAAGGTTCCGAAAAGTAAAATCACACCCAATAAAATGGCAATTGCCGAAAAAAACTGCCGACTAAAAAAATTCTCCAGAAATATCATCCAACTACTCTCCGAACGACGCACCATGGCTGCACCAGAGATAAAGTAGGGCTGCGAAAAATCAAGGCTATCCATGCGCTGTTCGGTAACCGTAATGGGGTTTATGGATAAATCCACCTCACCTCGGGCGATAGCCTCCAGCATACCTTCCACATCATCATACCAGCGGTACTGCACTCGCGCCGGCACCTGATCATCGATAAGCTCCCAAAAGCGATAACTCAAACCTGCCGGTCTACCGGAACCCTCCTGCACCACAAAAGGAGGTGTAGGCTTAAGGCCTATGGTTAGGGTGGAGTCCTGAGCCCAAATTGAAGTACTTAAAATGAAGAGTAGGAAAGCTTTAAAAACGCGCATCATTCGGATTTAAGCCCGAAAGTAAGAAAGGGCTAGCGCTCTCACAATTGTAAGACCACTAACTAATTGCTTCAACACAGAGGATAGCCATCGCATGCTCTGGCCTTAAGAACGCAGAGGCACACAGAGAATTAGCACGCGATCTAAGGTCTAATAGCGTAGCGGTCTAAAATCTAAAAGCGCAGCGATCTAAAATCTGGAGCGTAGCGACCCATTTGCCTCAACACAGAGTACAGCCATCGTAAACTCTGGCTTCGAGAACTCGGAGGTACACAGAGAATTAGTTACTGTAGTCTATTTTCTAAAAGCGCAGCGATCTAAAATCTAACAGTGAAACGATCTAAGTTCTAAAAGCAAAGCGCTCATATTTCCTTACCTTCGCAGTCTTTTAAAAATCGACAAGTAAATGTCTCGCAAATACCAAGAGTACAAGCACTTAAACCTCGCTCAAATCAATCAAGAAATCCTTCAGTTTTGGAAGGAGGATGAGAGCTTTAAGAAAAGCATTAGCAGCCGCGATGGCGCTGAAAGTTTTGTGTTCTACGAAGGCCCGCCCTCCGCAAACGGAAAACCGGGTATTCATCACGTTATGGGCCGCGCGATTAAGGACATTTTCTGTCGCTTTAAAACTCTGCAAGGCTATCAGGTAAACCGCAAAGCGGGTTGGGATACCCATGGATTACCTGTGGAACTGGGAGTGGAAAAAGAATTGGGCATCACCAAAGAGGATATCGGTAAAAGCATCAGCGTAGAAGAATACAATGAAGCCTGTAAAAAGGCGGTAATGCGCTATACCGACATTTGGAATGAGCTCACTGAAAAGATGGGTTACTGGGTCGATATGGACGATCCCTATGTTACCTACCAACCTAAATACATGGAATCGGTATGGTGGCTACTCAAGCAATTATGGGATAAAGAGCTTATCTATAAAGGTTATACCATTCAGCCTTACAGCCCTAAGGCAGGTACCGGACTGAGCTCCCATGAGTTAAATATGCCCGGTAGCTACCGCGATGTAAAAGATACTTCTGCTATTGCGCAGTTTATCGCCACTCGCGATGAGGCCTTCCAAAAGGTGTTTGGTGATGCCGTGCAAGCGGATGATCTGGTGTATTATATCGCCTGGACCACCACCCCTTGGACCCTTCCTTCCAATACGGCTCTTACCGTAGGACCGAAGATTGAATATCAGATGATAGACAGCTTTAACCCTTATACCGGAAAACGGCAAAAGGTGGTTTTAGCGAAAAACCTGGTATCCAAATACTTTAAGGCCGAAGGCGCCGAGCTCGAAATGGATTCTTACGAAGTAGGAGCCAAAGTAGCTCCCTGGCGCGTAGTTTGGGAAGGTATTGGTCGTGATCTGGAAAACCTGCGTTACGAGCAATTACTGGATTGGGCCTTGCCTTATGAAGGTGCTGAAAATGCCTTCCGTATCATTTTAGGGGACTTTGTTACTACCGAAGATGGTACCGGAATAGTACATACAGCCCCCACCTTTGGTGCCGATGATGCCAAGGTGGCGAAAGAAGCCAATCCTCCCGTGCCCCCCATGTTGGTGCTCGATCAAAACCAAAATCCCGTGCCTCTGGTAGACCTGCAAGGTCGCTTCCGCGAAGGGGTAGGTCCTTATGGCGGTTTCTACGTTAAAAACGAGTACTATGCCGATGGCGAAGCACCTGAAAAATCGGTGGATGTAGAAATCTCTATTCTGCTGAAGGAGCGCAATCAAGCCTTTAAGGTAGAAAAGTACAGCCACAGCTACCCCCATTGTTGGCGTACCGACAAGCCTATTTTATACTATCCTTTGGATTCCTGGTTTATCCGCGTAAGCGAGGAACGCGAAAAGATGGTTGCTTTAAATAAAACCATCAATTGGAAACCTAAAAGCACCGGTGAAGGACGTTTTGGAAACTGGCTTGAAAATGCCAATGACTGGAACTTAAGCCGCTCCCGCTATTGGGGCATCCCCTTACCTATTTGGTCTACCGAAGATGGTAATGAACGTCGCATTTTTGGCAGTGTGGCCGAGCTTAAAGAAGCCTGTGATCAGGCAGTGGCTCAAGGCCTGATGGAGGAACATCCCTTTGCCAATTTCAATCCGGAAGACATGAGCGATGCCAACTACGATCAGGTAGACTTGCACCGCCATATCGTAGATAAAATCGTATTAGTTTCCCCTAGCGGTAAGCCCATGCGTCGCGAAGCAGACCTGATTGACGTTTGGTTCGACTCAGGATCTATGCCTTATGCACAGTGGCATTACCCCTTCGAGAACAAAGACAAATTTGATAGCCTTTATCCCGCCGATTTCATTGCGGAGGGAGTAGATCAAACCCGAGGTTGGTTCTATACCCTACATGCCATTGCTAGTTTGGTTTTCGATAAAGTGGCTTATAAAAATGTGGTTTCTAACGGTTTGGTATTGGATAAAGATGGCGCAAAGATGTCTAAGCGATTAGGCAATGCCATTGATCCCTTCGAAACCATTGAAAAGTACGGCAGTGATCCCGTGCGCTGGTATATGATTAGCAATGCCTCGCCCTGGGATAACCTGAAATTTGACTTGGATGGAGTAGCTGAAGTGCAACGTCGCTTCTTTGGAACCTTGTACAACACCTATAACTTCTTTGCGCTTTACGCCAATATCGATGGTTTCGCTTTCGACGAAAGTCGGGAGACCCCATGGGAAAAACGTCCGGAGTTAGACCGTTGGATATTATCACGTTTACAAGAGCTCATTACAAATGTTGAGCAGGCCTATACCGATTACGAACCTACCAGGGCGGCCCGTGCCATTGAGTATTTTGTAGATGAGGAACTGAGCAATTGGTATGTACGCTTAAACCGTCGCCGCTTCTGGAAAGGCGAAATGAGCGAAGACAAGCAAATGGCTTATGAAACCTTATACCGTTGTTTGCGCAATTTGGCTCAGTTGATATCACCGATCGCTCCTTTCTTTGCCGATCGTTTGTATCAGGATTTAGAGCCTGGCAAAGGTGAGTCGGTGCACTTAAGCTATTGGCCTAAAGTTCGTAGCGAAGCTATTGACGGGCATTTGAACGAGCGTATGGCCACGGCGCGCAATTTGAGCTCCATGGTATTATCTCTGCGCAAGAAAGAGCGCATTAAAGTTCGTCAACCACTGCAGAAAATTATGGTACCGGCGCTAAGCGATGAGAAAGCAGAGCTTTTAGCCAGTATTAAGGATATACTTTTAGCGGAAGTAAACGTTAAAGAGCTGGAAGTACTTCGCGAAGTGGAGGGTGTTTTAGTGAAAAGCATTAAACCTGACTTCAAAAAACTCGGACCTCGTTTTGGTAAGCAAATGAAGCAAGTGGCTGCGGCCATTCGCGACTTTGATCAAGCACAGATCTCTGACTTGGAAAACCAAGGCGCCATTGAGCTGGAACTCGAGGGAGAAAAGCTTACCATTGAACTGAATGATGTAGAAATTCATACCGAAGATATCCCCGGCTGGTTGGTGATGAGTGAAAACAAACTCACCGTAGCCTTAGATATTCATATCGACGAAGAACTCAAATTAGAGGGTATTGCCCGCGAACTGGTTAACCGCATCCAAAACCTGCGTAAGGACAGCGGCTTGGAGGTTACCGATCGCATTCAGGTGCAATTGCAGCGCCAGGAAATGCTGGAGCGTGCTTTATCCGAAAATGAAAGTTATGTTAAAGCTGAGGTTCTGGCCGATTCAATCGAATGGTTTTCCAACAGTTTTGAAGGGGAAGTCCTTGATTTTGATGATATCCAAAGCAAACTTAGCTTAAAGCGAAGCCATTAAGGGATTTTTCTATATTTGGCAAATTCTAAAAAACGGGCCTAGGCCTGTAACGCAACTATTTTAATTTCAACGCATTATGAGCGAAGAAAAAATGAGATATAGTGACGAAGAACTGGATGAGTTCCGTCAAATTATCCTGGCTAAAATCGAAAAAGCCGAAGCCGACTTGGCAGTATTAAAAGAAAACTTCGCCAACGACCGCAATAATGGTACAGATGATACCTCTCCTACTTTTAAAGCATTTGAAGAGGGTAGTGATACCATGAGCAAAGAGGCAAACAGCCAATTAGCGGCACGTCAGGAGAAATTTATTCGTGACCTGCACAATGCAATTAATCGCATCGAGAACAAAACTTATGGTATTTGCCGGGTTACCGGTAAACTCATTAGTAAAGATCGCCTGCGTTTAGTACCTCACGCAACCTTAAGCATCGAGGCCAAAAACCGCCAGTAAAATGCGAAAAGCACTTTGGATCATTCTGGGTGTACTGATCCTCGATCAAGCCCTTAAAATATGGGTAAAAACCTCTTTTACCCTGGGTGAAGATCTGGTCATCACAGACTGGTTCATTTTACATTTTACCGAAAATCCGGGCATGGCCTTCGGGGTGGAATTTGGGGGTACTTGGGGAAAATTACTCCTCAGCATTTTCCGGATTGCTACGGTGGTCCTGATCTTCCTGTGGCTCAAAAAATTAAGCAAGCGTGATATCCCCTTTGGAGGTATAGTAGCGGTGGCCTTAATTTTAGCCGGAGCTCTTGGAAATATTATTGATTCTGCTCTTTATGGGATCATCTTCGAAGCCTCTACCTACGATCATATCGCCCAAGCCTTTCCGGCAGATGGCGGCTATGCTCCCTTTCTGTTTGGAAAGGTGGTAGACATGTTTTACTTCCCCCTCTTTAAAGGTTATTTACCCGAATGGTTAGGAGGTGACTACTTCGTTTTCTTCAGGCCCGTATTTAATTTAGCCGATGCCGCTATCTCAACTGGAGTAGGACTCTTAATTTTACACCAGAAATCTGTTTTTAAAGAAGACGACCCTTCGACTAAGGAAGAAGAAGTTTCGCCTGCAAACCAAAACAACTAAGCGTGAAAGACTTAATCGCGAGTTTTAGTGCTCACTTGCAAGATGCCTTACTGACATTGCAAAGTTTCCAATTCAAAGCTCCGGATCGGGCCATTCAAAATGTAATGATCACCGGCTTAGGAGGATCTGGCATTGGAGGCAGTACTATTTTGGACTTAACCAATAGCGAAGCAAAAGTTCCGGTTACTGTAAACAAAAATTACGATATCCCCGCCTTTGTAGGGCGTCATACCCTGGTAATTGCCTGTTCCTATTCCGGTAATACTGAGGAAACCTTACAAGCGGTAGCTAAAGCGGAAGCACAAGGAGCAATGATTGCTTGCATTAGCTCGGGCGGTCAACTTAAAGCTAAGGCTGAAGAAAAAGGCTACAATTGCTTGAGCATGATTGGCGGCAATGCCCCACGCTCCATGTTCGCTTACCCCTTTACTTTCTTACTCTATTATCTGCGTGCATTTGGAGTAATCGAAAGTGATCCGCAAAGCGCAATAAGCGGAGCTATTGATCTATTAAATGCTGAGGAAGACACTATTCGTCAAGATTCCGAAGTCTTAGCTCAAAAGCTGCAAAATACCACCGTCCAAATTTTGGCAAATGCCGGCTTTATTGGCGTTGCTGCTCGCATTCGTCAGCAGTTGAACGAAAACGCCAAAATGTTGGCCTGGGAGGCCGAAGTTCCCGAAATGAACCACAACGAGCTGGTAGGCTGGGAAGGGGGTACCGATCAGTATTCTTGCCTCTTCTTACGTAATGACTCTGATAACCCTCGCAACTTAAAGCGCATGGATATCATTCGTGAAATTATTGGTGAAAAGACTCCCCATGTTTTCGAATTGCAAAGCAAAGGAGCAAACAATATTGAGCGTGCCTTGTATTTAATTCATTACGGCGATTGGTTATCCTATTACCTCTCAGAATTAAATCAGGTAGATATTATGGACATCAAATCCATTGATCTCCTTAAATCCGAATTATCAAAAATTCCACTGTAAATCAGGTTATGTTCCGCGACCTGGGTTTAATTGACTATCAAGAAGCCTGGGACTATCAAGAACAACTATTTCAGGAAACGGTAGACCGTAAGTTCCAAAACCGCAAATTGCCGGAAGCGGAGCAGAAGCCCACGCAGAACTATTTACTCTTCTGCGAACATCCTCATGTTTATACCTTGGGGAAAAGCGGAAAACGGGAGCACCTTTTGGTTTCTGAGCAAGAGCTTAAAGACTTAAAGGCTACCTTTTATCCTATTAACAGAGGAGGCGATATTACTTACCATGGACCTGGTCAATTGGTGGGTTATCCTATTCTGGACCTGGATCATTTCTTCCCCGATATCCATAAATACCTACGCTACCTTGAAGAAGTCTTTATTAAGGTGTTGGCCGACTATGGACTTAAAGGAGAGCGTTCGGATGGAGAAACCGGAGTTTGGTTCGATGTAGGCACTCCAAAAGCCCGAAAAATCCTAGCCCTCGGAGTTAGAGCCAGTCGCTGGGTTACCATGCATGGCTGGGCCTTTAATGTAAATACCGACCTCTCCTATTTCGGGCATATCGTACCCTGCGGTATTTACGATAAAGAGGTTACTTCACTAAAACGCGAATTAGGTCATCCGGTAGACATGGCCGAAATTGAAGCTAAGGCCAAGCAATACTTCTGCGAAATTTTTGAGGTTGAGCTAATCTAAGTGGCTTTAATTCTGGCTCAGGTATTTATCCAAATACGGTAAAAGGGCCAGGTCTGCAATCATCATTTCGATTTCCAATAAATCTTCGATTTCGAACCAGCCCCATTCATCGTGATCTTGGAGGTCCATGCCTTCTAAACCACTTTCGCAGATAAAGGCTTCCAATTGAAATACGCCGGTTTTATTTTCCCAATTAACCGCATGTAAAGAAGGTCCAATTTCTAAATCCAGGCCCAGCTCTTCTTGCAACTCTCTTTGGAGTGCCTCCGCGCCATTCTCGCCCTCTTCAATTTTCCCTCCCGGGAATTCCCAGTAGCCGGCAAAGCTTTTTCCAGGGGCTCGGCGGGCTGCAAATATCTTAGACTCAGGATTCAAAATAATGGCGCAAACCACTTCAATCATTTAGCTCAGCATTTAAGTATTTTTGTTCCATGCCTGAGGAAAAAATCTCCAACATCTTAAAGACTTTGCCCAATAAACCGGGCATCTATCAGCATTTAGATAAGAACGGAAAAATCCTCTATATCGGCAAAGCTAAGGATCTTCGGAAAAGAGTTTCTTCCTACTTCACAAAAGGTCACGACAGCGCACGCATTCGTGTAATGGTAAGTAAGATTGCCGACATTCAAACCATCATTACCGAAACCGAATTCGATGCTCTGATTTTGGAAAACAACCTAATCAAGGAGTATCAACCGCGTTATAATATCAACCTGAAAGATGACAAAACCTATCCCTGGATTTGCATCAAAAAGGAACCCTTTCCACGAATTTTCCCAACTCGGAACCCGGTAAAAGATGGCAGCGAATATTTTGGACCCTATGCCTCGGTAAAGGTGATGAAAACAGTACTGGGGCTGATCCGCCAACTGTACCCCTTGCGTACTTGCAAGCTTAATTTATCGCCCGAAGCTATCGAATCCGGGAAATACCGGGTCTGTTTGGAATATCATATTGGCAATTGCAAAGGCCCCTGTGAAGGACTACAATCAGAGGAAGACTACCTCAAAGATGTGCAATCCGCCCGCGAGCTTATTAAAGGCCATCTTACTAAGGTGAAGCAAATGCTGCAGGAGCAAATGCAAATTGCCGCCACGAATCTTCAATTTGAGGAAGCTCAGAGACTGAAGGAAAAATTTGAGATCGTAGATCGCTATCAAGCCAAAAGTACCGTGGTGAACCCGGGAATTACCAATGTGGATGTTTTTACGGTTTTCAGCGATGCGGAATTTGCCTATGTAAACCTGCTGAAAATAGTAGATGGCGCCGTGCTGCAATCTCACACCCTGGAACTCAAGAAAAAGCTGGAAGAAAGCAATTCCCGAATTTTGGAGATGGCTATCCCCGAATTGCGCCAGCGCTTTAAGTCTACCGCCCGCGAGATCTTTGTTTCCCACGAAGTGGATCTGGAAATCCCAGAAGTGAAAATCCATATCCCCCAGAGGGGAGACAAGCGAAACTTAATTGAGCTTTCGCTAAAGAACGGTCGTTATTTTCGACTCGAAAAACTCAAGAACATTCAAATTGTAGATCCCGATCGGCATGTAAAACGCCTCATGAAGCAAATGCAACAAGATTTGCGCATGAAGGTAGAGCCGCGGCATATCGAATGTTTCGACAACTCCAATATTCAGGGGACCAATCCCGTTTCGGCCTGTGTGGTTTTTAAAGATGGAAAGCCCAGTAAAAAAGACTACCGTCATTTTAATATCAAAACGGTAGAAGGCCCCGATGACTTTGCCAGTATGTACGAAGCGGTATTTAGAAGGTACCGACGTTTATTGGATGAAGATGAGCCCTTACCCCAATTAATTGTTATTGATGGGGGCAAAGGACAATTAGGATCAGCTTTAAATGCCTTGGAGGACCTTGATCTCCGAGGAAAAATTGCCATCTTGGGAATCGCAAAACGATTGGAAGAGTTATACTTCCCGGGCGATAAATACCCCTTATACCTGGATAAGCGCTCAGAAACTTTGAAGGTAATCCAACGTTTGCGCGATGAGGCGCATCGTTTTGGTATCACCCATCATCGCAACCGGCGATCCAAGGGCACCTTTAAGAGTGAACTAAGCGAGATTAAGGGCATTGGCGATGAAAGTGTTAAACTGCTTCTGAGGAAGTTTAAAAGCGTAAAGAATATCCGCGAAGCCAGCCGCGAAAACCTGGAAGAGGTAATTGGCAGTAAGCGTGCGGGAATTATATATAATCACTACCACTCCGATACCGAGGGAAAATGAAAAAAACCCTGCTTCTGATTTTGGCTTGTATAAGCCTAAATGCCCAAAACAAAGACCTTAAAATTGGTTTAGTCTTGAGCGGAGGAGGTGCCAAATGCATGGCACAAATCGGAGCCCTTAAAGTAATTGAGGAAGCCGGAATTCAAATCGACTATATCGGGGGTACATCCATGGGCGCGATTGTGGGGGCCATGTACAGCCTGGGCTATAGTGCCTCTGAAATTGAAAGCTACCTCGGACAGGTAAACTGGGATGCCCTGCTAACCAACGAAGTTCCACGCAACCGATTAAGCTTCTTCGACCGTAAGGCTGATTCTCGCTATATGTTAAGCTTCCCCATTGATAGCGGAGGGGTGCATATTCCGCGCGGGGTAAATTTTGCGCAATATATCATGAAGGAGCTCAGCACCATAACCCAGCAGAGTTATCCTTATATCGATTTCGAAGAATTGCCCATTCCCTTCTATTGCGTCGCCACCAATTTGGAAACCGGAAAACCCCGCATTTTTAGTAATGGAAGATTAATCGATGCCTTGCGAGCCAGCTCCGCATTTCCTTCGCTTTTTACGCCATATCTTTTTGAAGACAGCCTTTATATCGATGGCGGTGTAGTGCTGAATTACCCCATCCAGATTATGGCCGAAAAAGAACTCGATTATATCATTGGGATAGATATGCAAGACTACCTCAACGATCGAGATGATTTGAACTCGGTAGTGCGGGTCTTGGAACAAACTTCTGCCTTTTTAAACTCCCGCAATAAAACCGCCTCGGAGGCACTTTCTGATATTTGGATAACCCCTAAAATACCGGAAGCAGGTGTAACCACCTTCGACCTCTTTGATGAAATTGTAGCCAAAGGAGAAGCCGAAGCCCGCAAGCATTGGGATGAATTACGTGCCTTGGCGGAAAAAGATCAGGGACCCAAACGAGAAATCATCAAAGCTACTCCCAAGCAAGAATTCTACGTAAAGAAGATTCAAGTGAATGGCTTAGTAAGCCTCACGCCCAATTTTGTAAAAGGAAAACTAAGGGTTCGCGAGGGTGAGCTTTGTGAAGTGAACAGACTGGAGAAAGGTCTGGATCAACTCTATGGCACCAAGTATTTCACCAATATCGATTATACTTTGGTGCCTGCTGATACCGGCTATATCCTCAATATTAATCTTCGGGAACAGCACTATTTTCAGAGCCTAAAACTAGGACTTAATTACAGCGACGACTACAATGCTGCGGTACTGGTTAATTATACCAATCGCAATCTACTCTTCAAAAACTCCCGGCTTAGCGTTGATTTTGCACTTGGGGATATGCCCCGTGGTGAAATCAGTTACTTCGTAGATCGAGGCTTTATCCCAACCCTGGGACTAAAGCTGCGCAGCTATCGCTTTCGTTATCAAAACTATTTGAATCGGCAAGCGCTTAATGAGCGGATATATCAGGATTACACCCTCGACCTCTTCCTCCAATCTACATGGCGCGATGCCTATGCCATTGGTGGCGGTTTGCAAATTGAAGACATTGGGATTATTCAAAATTTTGATCAGGAAAATTTTCCCAATTTCCAGAAAGGCTTTATTAATTATTACGCCTTTATCGACTTCGATTCCTTCGATGAAGCCAATTTTCCGCGGAAAGGATTTCAGCTAAATGCGCGCTACCGCATCATTTCAGAAAGACAGGGTTTTGAGGTTTTCCGTGAACCCAGTTCGGTTTTGGACTTCTCCCTGAAACAGGCCCTAAGCATCGCACCCAAGTGGACCTTGATTAGCCGGGTTTTTGGCGCCACCACCATCGGACCTAATTTGGACGATCCTTATCGTATCTATTTTGGTAGCATGGGCATGTCTTATATTAATTATATAGAACCCTTTGTGGGCTATCGCTTCATGGAGCTCACCGGCCGAAATGCTCTAATGCTAAGAACTGATCTCAATTACGAGCCCTTTAAAAATCACTTCATCCAGCTAAAGGCAAACCTCGGTCGGATGGAAAGCACTTTTGAGGAACTTTTTGATTACGACGACTTTATTCTCGGAGGCTACAGTATTGGTTACAGCTACAATTCTTTGGTTGGACCACTGGAGCTAAATATCGCCGGTAGTACCAATCACCCAGACCTTTACGCCTACGTTCGTTTAGGCTTCTGGTTCTAAAAATTTTTTCATTGAACACGCGGTCAATTAAAACTTGTTCTATACATTTGACCAATCGTTCAATGAAAAATGAGTCCACGTAACCCCGCTCAAAACGAAGCTCAAAGAGCACAAACCCGTCAACAAATCTTAATGGCGGGCTTAAAGGCTTTCGCCGAAAAAGGTTATACCGCCGCCAGCATGGCTTATATTGCTAAGGAGGCAGGCGTTTCCAAAGGCTTAAGCTATCACTACTTTAGTAGTAAAGAAGATCTCTTACACGGCATATTCGAAATGCTGGTAGCCGTAGGTGAAGGCATGGAAGATCAAATTACGGGTAAAAGTCCCAAAGAGCAGTTGCGTCTTACCGTAGAAATGGGCTTTCAGTTTATGGATGAGCAAAGGGACATTGTTCGCTTTATGACCGCTATTGCTATTCAACCTGAGGTTACAGCCAGGCTCAAGGAGCTTATTACCAAGCATAAAAACCTCAGCATAGATATGTACCGCGACATTTTTAAAGCGCTCTCCTATGATGCCCCTCTAGCGGAGGCCTATGCTTTTGGTGCTTTGATGGATGGTACCGTTCTCGGCTACTTAGCTCTGGGCCCCGACTATCCTCTGGAAGATATGAAGCAAAAAATCCTAACTAAATATCATTTATGAAAACGAAAATCCTCAGTCTGTGCTTAATCCTCTCGGCCGGCCTCTTTGCTCAAAACCCGGCGGAAATAGTGGAGAAAACCGAAAACAAATTGCGCGGAGAGCAGTCCTATGCGGAGCTGTCCATGACCATTGTACGCCCCAGCTGGAGTCGTACCATCACCATGAAAACCTGGAGTCGCGGTACCGATTACTCGCTGATTTTAATTACCTCTCCCGCTCGGGATAAAGGCACCGTATTTCTTAAAAATCGCAAGGAAATTTACAACTGGATTCCCAGCATCGAGCGCCAAATTAAGCTTCCGCCCAGCATGATGAATCAAAGTTGGATGGGCTCCGACTTTACCAATGATGATCTGGTAACCGAATCTTCACTATTAAAAGATTATGAGCATAAGCTCCTGGGAGAAGACAGCATCAATGGCCGTAAGGTGTGGAAAATTGAGCTGAAGCCTAAGGCCGATGCCGCTGTGGTTTGGGGCAAGGTCGTTCTGCATATCGACCAAAAAGAATACATCCACCTGAAAACGGAGTTCTATGACGAAGAGGAGGATTTAGTTAATGTGATGACCGCCAAGAAAATTGGAAATCTCGGTGGTAAAATCCTCCCGGTAATTGTAGAAATGGAGCCAGTGGCCGAACCCGGACATAAAACCATTCTTCAATACCATCAATTAGACTTTTCGGTAAATATTCCTCGCGAACACTTTACCACACAATACATGAAACGCGTCCGTTAAAATGCTATTCAAGATTGCCTGGCGAAATATTTGGCGCAACAAACGCCGTAGCCTGATTACTCTGGCCTCGGTTGCTTTTGCCCTCTTTTTTGCCATCGTAATGCGGAGCATGCAGCTGGGTACTTATGACAAAGCTTACTCCTCCGTAATTAATGCCACCACTGGCTTTATGCAGTGGCAAGCCAAAGGTTATTGGGACAAGCAAACCTTAGAACGGAGCTTTATCCCCGACAGCCTGGAGCGTAAAAAAATGCTTAGCGACCCCGGTTTAAAAGCACTTTTACCTCGCCTTGAAAGCTTTGCTTTGCTCGCTTCCGATCAAAGTGAAACCAAACCCGGCTTCCTAAAAGGCATTGATGCCGAAATGGAAAGTCAATACTTCAATCTCAACGAAAAGCTCTTGCGTGGAACTCTCCCCCAAAAGGGCGAGCAAGGAGTTTGCCTAGCCAGCAAATTAGCAGAAAGCTTAAAGCTTGATGTGGGGGACACCCTCATTATTGTTGGTCAAGGTTACCACGGCATAAGCGCTAATGGCAAATATCCGGTACTGGGTGTCGCCGATCTGAAAAACCCGGTTGCCAATAAGAGCACTGTTTACCTTGATTTAGGGGAACTCCAATACCTCACCGGAGCTTATGATCGAGTGAGTGCCGAAGTATTGGTCCCTAAAGACCCAGAAGATTTGGAAGCCTTGCAAAGTCGTTTAATTAGCGACATTGACACTTCCAGCACTACCCTGCTCACCTGGCGGCAAATGCTCCCCGAATTAATTGAGGCTATGGAAGCCGATAGCGCCGGCGGTCTGGCCATTCTCTTTATCCTTTACCTGGTAATTGGTTTCGGAGTCTTTGGCACCATCCTTATGCTTACCGCCGAAAGAAAGCCTGAATTCGGCATACTCCTATCGATAGGTATGAATCGTGGTCGTTTGGCCCTCAGCACCTTCCTGGAAACCACCTTCCTGAACCTCCTCGGAATTATTACCGGCAGCCTATTAGCCCTGCCCATTGCTCTTTACTACCATTACAATCCCATCGAATTAAGCGGTGATATGGACGCCATGATGGAAGACTATGGTATGGAACCCCTCTTACCTTTTAGCATCGACCCCGACATCTGGTTTACCCATGGCGGAATAGTGCTTTGCATTAGTGTGCTGGTAAGTCTTTATGCGATTGTTAGCATTTACCGTTTGAACCCCGTAAAAGCCATGCGCCGATGAAAATTCTATTTAAAATAGCCTGGCGTAATATCTGGCGTAATCGCCTGCGCAGCTTGGTGGTAATCATCTCCATCATTTTGGGAATATGGGCCGGTGTGTTTGTAAGTGCCTTTAGTTTCGGATTGAATGATCAGCGCAAGGTGAGCATGATCCGCAACCAGATATCCCATTTGCAATTCCACGATCCTCGCTGGGAGGAAGAGCCCAATGTTAACTACCTCATTTCAGACGCTAAAGCGGTGGAAAACTGGCTGGAGCAGCAAAAGCCCGAAGCCTATGCCTTTCGACTGAAAACCATGGGCATGGCTGCTACCGCCCATTATAGTGGAGGTGTTCAAATCATTGGGATTAACCCTGAGCAAGAAAGCCAATTAACGGGTTTAGGTGGCCGCATTGATAGTGGTGACTATCTCAATGATAAAGGTCGCAACCCCATCCTTATTGGTGAAGCCTTAGCCGAAAAGCTGGAGGTAAAACCCGGCTCCAGAGTAATTCTCAGCTTTAGTGATGGTGCACAGAATTTGGTTTCGGCCTCCTTCAAGGTAAAGGGGCTCTACCACGATGTATCCTCTCAGATTGAAAAATTGAATGTGTACATCCGTGCTGAAGACCTCCAAAGTTTATTAGGTCTGGAGGCCAATCAATACCATGAAGCGGCCTTGCTTCTTAAAGATGACAGTCAGGTTGATTCCGAACTGGCCAAAGCCCAAACAGCCTTCCCAAAACTTCTGGTAGAAAGCTGGAAAGACTTGGCCCCCGAATTGGCCTATGCGGATGAATTGATGTCACAAATGCTCTATATCATTATCGGCATCATTATGCTGGCCCTCTCTTTCGGTATTATCAATACCATGTTAATGGCCGTTTTGGAACGTCGTAAGGAGTTAGGCATGCTGATGAGCGTAGGTATGAGTAAAAGACGGGTCTTTGCCATGGTGATTATCGAAACCCTATTGCTGGCCTTAATTAGTGGACCATTAGGCATTATTGCAGGCTATTTGAGTATTAGCTCCACTGCCGAAAGCGGCTTAAACCTGGCCATGTTTAGCGATGGTTTATCCAGCTATGGTATTGGCACCATTATCTATCCCAGCTTACCCCAAAGCTTTTATTTTGGAACCGCTGCCATTGTATTCATCATGACCTTACTGGCTGCGATCTATCCTGCGCGACATGCGCTTAAACTCAACCCGGTTGAAACGATGCGAACTCTTTAAAATATTTCCACATGTCTGTAATTGAAGCCAAAAACCTCAGCCGTATTTATCAGGATGGAGAAAGCACCATTCATGCGGTAGATAAAATCAACCTTTCGGTGGAAGCCGGAGAATTTACCGCCATTATTGGTCCTTCCGGATCCGGTAAAACCACCCTCCTTAACTTAATTGGCGGCTTGGATAGCCCCAGCGAAGGAACTGTGGTAGTAGATGGAAAAGAAATCCATGAACTCCGCGATAATGCCTTAATCAATTTCCGCCTGCGCCACATTGGGTTTGTATTCCAAGCTTATAACCTTATTCCGGTTTTAAGCGCCCAAGAAAATGTGGAATTCATTATGCTCCTCCAAGGCCAAAGCGCTAAGGAGCGGGAAGCTCGAGCCAGGGAATTGCTCAATGCCGTGGGTTTGGAAAATCAAATGCACAAACGCCCTTCCGAATTAAGTGGCGGCCAACAACAAAGAGTGGCCGTGGCCAGAGCACTGGCTTCCAAACCTACCTTCGTTTTAGCCGATGAGCCCACCGCTAACCTCGACTCAAAAAGTACCGAGGACCTGCTCGACATTATGCACCGCCTCAATAAAGAAGAGGGCATTACCTTTTTATTCTCCACTCATGATCAAAGGGTAATCGACAGAGCCGAACGTTTAATTTATGTGGAAGACGGTAAAATCAAAAGTGACACCCGACAGTGAAACGCCTGATTTTCATTTTAAGCCTTTTACCCCTGGGCCTCTGGGCTCAGGAATCTCCCTGGCAATTTCAAGGCTACCTTAAATACCTGGGGAGTTATAGCCATCTCAATGCTAATTTTTATCCGGAATCGCTGCGACCGGGCTTAAAGGTGGACAACTACGATCAACTGATCCATAACCGCTTTGATCTTAAATACTACAAAGGGCATTGGAGCGGTGCCCTTAGCATGCGGAATCGCCTCTTCCAAGGTGCCAGTCCGGCGCAAGGAGATGCCTTTATGGATGCTTTGGAGACCGATGCCGGCCTGGTAGACCTCAGCTTTTTGTACTGGCGTAGTGATGAAGTATTGCTACATACCATTTTCGATCGTGCCTGGCTGCAATATGAATTTAAAAATGGAAATATTCGTCTGGGCCGACAGCGGATCAACTGGGGTATCAACACCATTTTCAATCCTAACGACATCTTAAACCAATACAATTTCTTCGACTTCGATTATGAAGAAAGACCCGGTACCGATGCGGTGCGCGTACAGTGGTTCCCCAGTTTCGACAGTCAATTGGAATTGGCCCTGGCCCCGGCCAAAGAAATTGCCCAGTCTACGGCCGCTCTGCGCTATCGCAATAATGCCCTCACTTACGACCTACAAGGAATTGCCGGCTATTTTAAAGACAATCTTACTCTGGGGGCTGGCTGGGCTGGTAATATTTGGGATTTGGGTTTCAAAGGCGAGTTCAATTATTACTGGCCTCTAAATGATCTGCAGCAGGAAGCCTGGGTTTTTAGCACCGGTTTGGATTATGTACTTAGCAATGGCCTCTACATCTCCGCGGGTTACCTCTACAATCAAAGTGCCCCCCAAGAAGGAGGGATCGGCGATTTCGGTCAATTAGGGGCCGGTCAGGTTTTAAGCCCTAAAAACCCCTTCATTTTCCAGCATACCGCCATTGTAAACAGTAATTATGCTTTCAATCCGCTTTTTAACGGCTCATTTACCTTGATGTACAGTCCAGATGCACACAGCACTATTGTTTTCCCCAGCTTAAGTTATTCTCTAAGCACCAATTTAGATCTGATGTTGGCAGGCCAATTCTTCCTTTCCGATAACCCCATCGAGAACGATTATTGGCAATGGCTGGTGAGTGCCACCTACCTGCGCTTAAAATGGTCATTTTAATACCTTTAGAGCATGCGAAAATTTCTGATTTTAGGCTTAGGCCTGATGATTTTAGGGGCCTGCGAAAATGAATCGATTTACAAGGTTGAAGCCGTGGAGCGAGAGCTTCTGAACGACGAAAACTGTTTAATTCATCAGCGCTATCCCCAAATTCGAGGTATCCAAGACAGCATGACCAGTATGGGTTTAAATGAAACCCTGCGCAAATCGCCTCAATTGGAGCAATACCTGGCTCAGTGCCTGGAATCTGACAGCGGCCAACGTCAGGTAATTTTAAGCGATTATCGCCTACACAAATTAAGTGACAGCCTGATTAGTCTGGAGCTTTACCGCAAGGTAAAAGCCAGTGCCAATCAAGAATGGCAAAAGATGTATTATCCGATCAGCTTGCATCTTCCCGAAGCTTTCTTTCCTCCAATCGACCTGGTTTTAGGAGCCGATATTTATCCGAAAGTTCTGGCTCATTTAGAAAAATGGAAAGCAGAAAAAGAAGGTCGAAACTTTAATGAAAGGGCCTTTGTTACCGGCAATAATTATATGTTGCCCTTTTGCCTTTCGGCAGATAGCCTAATCCTATATCCAGGTGCTGAAGGTGAATTTGTGGGGCAGCAGCGTTTAGCGATCGCCTTAAAGTCGCTTTAATTCCCTACACTGGCTAAGAATACCGGCGTTTCCTTGGTAGGAAGTTGATAAACCACATAGTGCTCATTTAAATAGGCCACAGGTAATTTATCTACACTGCGATCTGCATAGTGCACTACATAAGCTTCGCTGTGCTTATCGGATTCGCGATCCCAAATATTCAGGAAGTCCTGGGACTGTAAAGTGCTGTAATCTTCTTTCAAATGGTCCGGATCGGTGCATTTGAGGCGCGACATGTGATCGTACCAATACTCGGCATACTGCTCACTGAAGAAGGCTTTGGTGCCATCAAACCAATCACCATAAGAGGTTCTCAAGCTACGCACTCTAAAGCCTAATTCGGCTGGAGGCACAATAGCCAAAGCATCCTGAGCGGTATTCTCGCGGAACCAATCCTGCACCTCATACCAATCATTTTCCTGGTTGCCCTGATGAATTTCAAGACCCCCTCGCATCAACATGGCAATCAATCCTAAGCTTAGGTAGGCAAAAGAAAGTCCTAAGCTGGCTTTGCGTTTAAACCCGAAGTAGCGAATTACAAACCAGGCCAGGCCTATCAGGCTTAAAGCCGAAATAGTTTTTGCCCATTCTCCGTAAGCGTACTGCGCCAGGAAGGGAATCGCCAAAAGGTAGAATACCGGTTTCGGATTTTTAACCAACATACCCGCCCATAGGATTAAGCTAAGGGTGCCCATAAAAAGGAAAGCGCGATAAAACTGGAATTGGATGATCAATTTCACTGGAAAGAATTCGGTGAAAACCGTTCCTAACAACATCATAAACAAAATACTTCCGCCAAAAGCATGTAAGAAAACTTTGGCTTTAGGGGCAAAATTCCCTTTGGCTAAAATCACATAGTAGGAAAGGATGATCAAAGCCGTTTTCAGGAAAATGCTGGGAGGAAACTCACTGGGGAAAGTATGATGTCCATTGCGCAAACGCATCACTTCCATCCAGGTCTCAGAGAAGCTTAAAGATGATTCGCCAGGAGCAGTATTGCTAAATTTAAGCAGTAATACGGGGCTTACCATTAAAAGCAAAAAGAAGCCTTGCCAGATATATTCTTTTTTAAACCCTTCGGTTAATAGAACCGCTAATGCGGAGGCGGCAATTACATAAATCGCTGATAATGGGTGAATGTTAAAAGCCAAGCCTAACAATAAAATAGCATACCACAAGCGACCTTTGTACAAGTGCAGTATGGATAAGAGCAAAATTGGATAGGTAATGGTACGCTCCATTAAAAGCGTATCCCAAATACTTACATCCCCAATAACGGGAAAAGCAAAGCTTAAGAGTACCACGGCCAGAACTCCGGCTTCTTTGGACTTAAAAATCTCCTGGCCTAAGCGATAAAAGCTATAAATAGTAAGGGCCAGGCAAATTAGATAGAAGCTAAAGAAGAGCAGAGGTACATTCTCTCCGAAAAAGGGCAAAGCCCACTTTAAGAGGAACAAGAAAAAGGTAGGCGAATTGCTGTATTGCTCTACTAAAAGATCGTGAGGATAATTGGCGGGATCAATCAATTCGTACAGCCAGGGAAGGGAAATAAATTGATTCCACATCCCAAAATGGTATTGATTAATACCAATCACCGAGGCCAAGGCCACAATGATTAAAAAGAATGGAACTTTAATTCTGTCGATGATTGTCATTACCCTAAATCTTATCCGATACAAATGTGTAACAGACCTATTAAAGGGCTCTGAATCTTTCGATTAGAAGCGCCATTCACACGATGAACGGCTAAGGCTTAGGTTTTTAGAGTAAGGAACTATGCTCTTCGAAGTTCTTCTTGCGAAGCTCCGGAACCCGGGCGTCATCTGCCGGATAGCCCAGGGGCAATAGCAGAAATGGCTTCTGATGTGGTGGCCGCTCCAATATCTCGGAAAGGAAATTCATGGGGCTGGGTGTATGGGTTAAAGTCGCCAGGCCTAATTGATGAATAGCGGTAATTAAAAAGCCTGAGGCAATACCCACCGACTCATTCACATAATAGTGCTTGTTTTTACTGCCATTTTCATCCTGCCCATAGATTTCCTTAAACACAACTATAAGCCAGGGAGCAGTGGTAAGGAAGGGCTTTTGCCAATCGGTCCCAAGAGGCGCTAAATCCTCTAACCACTCTTTGGGCGCGCGCTCTTCGTAAAAGAGTTTTTCTTCGGCTTCTGCGGCCTCGCGAATACGAGCCTTTATCTCTGGATTACGCACGGCCACAAAGTGCCAGGGTTGTTTATTAGCACCGCTGGGTGCTGAGGCCGCTATCTGCAGCAAATTCTTAACTACGACCTCTGGAACATCCCGATCGGAAAAATCCCGACAACTGCGACGCTGCAGGATTTCTGTTCGCAATTGTTCCGATGCATTTAACAAAGCTTCACCTTCGAATTTAATGCTAAAGGACAGGGGTATAAAGGGGTGTTCTTTGGCCATAGTATAAAAGAGATGTGAATGCAAGCTCCTCGAAACAAGCAAACTAATGTATTTTTTAGTACATTAGAGAGTTGTTCGAAAAAACAATGTTTTTTATTCTCTCCCCCTGGACCTGCCCTTGGCAGGTCCTCCCGTTTAAGGACCTAAGAGAGTTTAAGGGCCAATTTGGCCATTACCTTTTTAGGGTTCCGATTTTCGTAAAGAATCTTATAAACTGCATCGGCAATCGGCATTTTCACCTCATTTTCTTTGCGTACTTCCCGTATCAATCGGGCGGCATAATAACCCTCGGCCACCATATTCATTTCTAACATGGCACTGCGAATGGTATAGCCCTTGCCTATCATATTCCCAAAGGTGCGATTACGGGAAAACTGTGAGTAGGCTGTTACCAATAAATCACCTAAATAGGCCGATCCATTGATATCGCGCTTAATGGGATGCACGGATTTAATGAACTTCTTCATCTCCCGGATCCCATTACTCACCAATACCGCCTGAAAGTTATCGCCATAACCTAAGCCATGGAAAATACCGGCGGCCAAGGCATAAATGTTCTTTAATACCGCTGCGTACTCAGTACCATAAATATCATCTGATGTTTTGGTAAGAATGTAATCGCAAGCCAGGTTCTTGGCTACCTTTTTGGCCATCTCGGCATTGGTGCTAGCCACGGTTAAATAGCTCAAGCGTTCTAAGGCCACTTCTTCCGCATGACAGGGACCGGTAATCACTCCGATCTGATCAAGGGGCACCCCCAGATTCTGATTAAAGTACTCGCCCACAATGAGGTTCTCATCGGGCACAATCCCTTTAATCGCGCTAAATACATACTTGTCCTTAATATCTACCTCCAGACTGGATAGGGCAGACTTAAGGAATGCGGAGGGGATGGCGAAAATCAGGCAATCGGCATTGCTTACAATGTGATTCAGATCATTCGAAATGTCGATGCGTTCGGTGGCCAGCTCCACAGAGCTCAAATATTTGAGGTTGTTGTGGTACTTCTTAATGTGCATCACATTCTCCTCATCCCGCATCCACCAACCTACATAGTCGTTGTTCTCGGTTAATATTTTAACAATCGCCGTAGCCCAGCTACCGCCACCAATTACTGCAATATTCATCCTAAAACTGAATTTGAGCTTTTTCTACCTTCCCTTCGCGCTGATATAATACGGTGGCTCTATCCCCTTTTTTAAACTGCGCCAAAGCTTGCATATAGCTCTGCATATCACTCACCTGTACTTCGCCCAATTGGGTAACAATATCCCCGGCTTTTAATCCGGCTTTAGCAGCAGGCTTATCGGGGCTCACCCCGTCGATCTTCATGCCATTACCACTGTAAAGATAATCAGGCATAACCCCAAGGGTAACTGAGAACTTAGGGGCTTTAGTGCTTTCAATCTTGGTGGTACTAAAAACAAAGTCTCCTCCCTGAGGGGAATTGCGAATGATAGAGCTCATTAAGCTTACTACGCGGTAAATCCCAACTACGTTTATCTTATCGGCATCATCACTGGGCTTATGGTAATCAGGATGGGTACCGGTAAAGAAATGCAAAGCCGGAACACTGGCGTAGTAAAAACTGGTATGGTCACTAGGCCCCACTCCGCTTTCACCAAATTCGAAATTTAGGCCACATTCTATCGGTTCTACCAAATCTCGCCATTGGGGAGAAGTTCCCATGCCATTAACGGCAATGCGATCATCTTCCATGCGGCCAATCATATCCATATTAAACATATAGTACCAGCTTTCCTGGCGGGTAGCGGTGCGCTCTACAAAGGCTTTCGAACCTAAAAGGCCCATTTCTTCGCCCGAAAAGGCTACTAAAAGATAATTAAAGCGGCGCATCGTGGGATCTTGAGTTGTAGAGAGGAAACGGGCCATGGCCAATAAACCGGCCACTCCACTGGCATTGTCGTCTGCCCCATTGTGAACCATAGGCTCTTCGCCGGTATAGCGTGAACTTTCTCCTCCATATCCGAGATGATCATAATGGGCACCGACTATAATGGTTCTTCTTTGGCCATTATTAATCATACCGGCAACATTATAGGTTACATCCTCAACTGCATTCAAGGAAACTGAACCTTCAACCTCGCGACTGCGACGCAACTTTTTAGCAATCTTGGGATCGCTCACATAAATAACCGGAATACCGATATTCTCCAGGCTTTTAAACTCACTTTTAGGGCTGTTTGCATTCCCCTTGGTATGCACCAGAATAACGGCTATGGCGCCCTTGGTTTTTAGCAGTCGAATACGTTTGGCGATATCATGCCAGTCTTTGTATTTGGAATGTGGATGTATGCCGTCGGGAGAGCTAATTTCCATCACCGCAATGGCGCCCTTCAAATCTTCATCATCGATATCATCCCGATCCAATTTCTGACTTTCAATGCCGAATGAAACGTATTCTGTTTCACCCTTAAAGCTACCATTGCCAGAATACATTACAGGATAATAGGCTTCATCCAATTTAAGGGCATCTCCTTTATAGCGGAAGTAATTACCATCCGCAGGACGATCTACTCGATTGGGAACACTAAACTCCTGTAAATAGGTTTCTTTAAAATACGGTTCTACACCGTGATTTCTAAACTGCGCCATGATGTATTCTCGGCTCAGTTCATCTCCATCGCTGCCGGGTTTACGGCCACCTAATTCATCCGAAGCGAGGTAAGCCACATCCTGGCGGATTTGCTCTACCGCATCCCGGGGAAACTCGTAACAGCTGGAAACATTGCCCTGAGCCCAGAGCAGAGGGGCCCAGAAAGAGAGTACTAGTATTTTGCGAATCATTGTTCCTTTATTAGGGCCTCAAATATAAAGATTGCAAAGGGCGCGTTGTTAATAGTGCCGTGTAGAAATCCGCTAGATTTTAACGGCAGCGTTTAGAGCGACACCGTATTTTAGCTCCCTGCACTATGTCTTCACTTCGAAATTTAGCCTCGCAAACGGTGATCTATGGTTTAACCACCATTCTAGCGCGTTTGCTCAATTTCGCCCTTACGCCGCTGCATACCAGTCAAATTGATAAAGCGGATTATGGGGTGGTGAACGATTTATACTCCATGATTGCCTTTTTAATGGTGATTTTAACCTTTGGTATGGAGACCGCTTTTTTCCGATTTAACCGCGATAAACGCTACGATCCGGATACCGTATTTAGTCATGCCTTGCTCTTTACGCTCTTTAGCAGCGGACTTTTAATCAGCCTCAGCTTTATTTTTCGCGATTCCCTGGCTAGCCTGCTGCAGTATGAAGATCGCCCCTTCCTGCTCATTTGGATGATGGGCATTGTAGCCATGGATGCTATTGCCGCGGTGCCTTTTGCTCGCTTGCGCGCCGATAATAAGCCGATTCGCTTTTTAGTAATTCGCTTGGGCACTATTGGCTTGATGGTTTTACTAAACCTCATCTATTTCTGGCTCTTACCCCAATTAGCTAAAGACGCCAGTCCAGACTCATGGATATTTAATGTATATAATGCCGAATACGGCGTGATTTACGTTTTCCTTTTCAACCTGATTGGCAATGCTTTTATGATGTTGCTCTTCTTGCCGGAGCTTCTGAAAATCCGTTTTAAGGTCAATCAGGATTTACTCAAGAAAATGCTGATTTATTCCAGCCCCCTGGTGATTGGCGGCTTAGCGGGCATTGCCAATGAAAAGGCTCAGTATCAATTCATGAAGTATCTATTGCCCTTGGAAATCAATACGGTTTCTATGGGGATATTCGGAGCAATGATGAAGATTGCCACCTTTATGATGCTCTTTATTCAGGCCTTCCGCTTTGCGGCGGAGCCCTTCTTCTTTAGTGGGGAAGGTGATTTTAAATCGAAAATGGCTCAGGTAATGCGCTATTTCGTGCTTATCCAAAGCTTGATATTCTTGGGATTGGTGTGTTTTACCGATTTTCTGCAGTGGACTCACTTCATCCACCCCAAGTATTGGGAGGGCTGGCATATTGTGCCGATTTTGCTTTTTGCGAACCTCTTGCTCGGAATCAATTTCAACCTTAATATTTGGTATAAGCTCGAGAACAAAACCCGCATGGGCATTTATATCAATTTCTTTGGTTTGATTTTCACCGTTTTGGCCAACCTGCTTCTGGTGCCACTTTTTAATTATACCGGCGCAGCATTGGCGACTTTGATTAGCTATGCCGCCATGACGGCCTACTCCTATTACCTCAATCAAAAGCATCAACCCACCGCTTATCCTTTGCGGGCGATTAGCTTTTATCTGGGACTTTCTTTGATTGGAAGTATAGTTAGCTTTTACCTTTTAGATCATTACTGGCTCTACGGCCTGATTATATTCAGTGCTTACAGCAGCCTGGTTTTTTGGCTGGAATGGCCCCAACTAAAACTCCTTAAACGCAGATGAGTAAAGTAAATATCATTAATCGTTCTCCGTATCCCCTGCCCGAATATCAAACGGAGAATTCGGCCGGACTCGACTTAAGAGCCGTATTGGATGAAACTCTGGAGCTAAAACCTCTGGAGCGTAGTTTGATTAAAACCGGATTATTTATGGCCTTGGAGCCCGGTACCGAAGCCCAGGTTCGTCCTCGCAGTGGGTTGGCCTTAAAAAAGGGCTTGTCGGTACTAAATAGCCCCGGAACTATTGATGCCGATTACCGTGGTGAGGTGGGCGTGATTTTGGTGAATCTTTCCAATGAAAATGTGCTTATCGAACCCGGGGAGCGCATCGCCCAATTAGTGCTGGCGCGCTATGAAAATATCACCTGGAATGAGGTGGAGGAATTGGATGAAACCCAACGTGGCAGCGGGGGTTTTGGCAGCACCGGCCACTAAAGAATTAAGACTAAGATAATCCTGTGAATATTAGGCAAAAGCTATTTTTGTAATTAACATTGCCCCTATAACAAACCATCAGAATGAAAATTATCGTTCCTATGGCCGGAAGAGGAAGCCGGCTTCGCCCCCACACCCTCACCATTCCCAAGCCCCTGATTCCTATTGCTGGTAAACCTATCGTTCAACGATTGGTAGAAGATATTGTTAAAGTAGCCGGAGAAAAGGTAGACGAGATCGCCTTTATCATTGGTGACTTTGGTAAAGAAGTAGAAGCTAACCTTAAAACCATTGCCGAAGGTTTAGGCGCTAAAGGAAGCATCTATTATCAAGATGAGCCCTTAGGTACCGCTCATGCCATTTTATGTGCCAAAGAAAGCATGCAAGGCAATTTGGTGGTGGCCTTTGCCGATACTCTTTTCCGTGCTGATTTTAGTCTGGATACAGCTAGCGATGGTGTTATCTGGACCAAAAGAGTAGAAAACCCTAAAGCCTTTGGGGTGGTTAAGAAAAACGCGGAAGGTGTGATCACCGACTTCGTAGAAAAACCCGAAACCTTTGTTTCTGACGAAGCAATTATCGGTATATACTATTTCAAAGACGGAGAGTTCTTGCGTGATGAACTGCAATACCTCCTCGATAATGATATCCGCGACAAAGGTGAGTACCAACTTACCAATGCCCTGGAAAACATGAAAAACAAAGGCAGTCAGTTCACCAGCGGAACAGTAAATGAGTGGATGGACTGTGGTAATAAAAATGTAACCGTTGAAACTAACGGTAAGATTTTAGGCTTTATTGATGGCGAGGAAGAGCTGATTAGCAGTGAGGCCGAGCTGGATAATTGCGAAATCATTGCTCCGGTATTTATCGGCCCGGGAGCCAAAGTAAGCAACAGTACCATCGGACCTCGCGTAAGTATTGGCGCTGGAACTGAGGTAAAGAATAGTAAGCTTAGCGATGTCCTTATTCAAGAAGACAGCTTGGTTGTTAATGCCAATCTGAGCAATTCGATGATCGGAAATAAAGCTAAATTCGACGGTAACTTTAGCGAAATCTCCATTGGTGACTATAGCGTATTGGAATAAATATATCGCCTCAATCTGTATCTTATTAGGCAGTCTCAGCCTTTCCGCTCAATCGAAAATTGAGGGCGAAAGGCTGCGGCTTTTTAATGAGCAATTTTTTGCCGCCGAAAATGCGAAGCTGCGGGAAGAGTATGATAAGGCCCTGGTAATATTCGAAGCCCTTTATCAAAAAGACCCGGAGAGCGCCTTGGTTTGTTATGAACTGGCCCAACTTTATGCCCGCGAAGAGGAGGAGCAAGATGCCCTTTTTTATGCCGAAAAGGCCTGTGAAATTGATCCCGAAAACCCCTGGTACTTCCGCTTAAAACTAGCAGTGTACGGGCAGTTTGGAAAGTCGGAGCTTCTTATTAAAAGTCTGGAAGAAGCCACGGAGAAACATCCGCAAGATGAAGATCTGCTTTTCCAAATGGCAGAAGCTTATTATCGTGATGGCCAGGCCGAAAAAGCCATAGAGAGCCTGAATAAGCTGGAAGCGATTAGTGGTCCTCACGAAGAAATTTCCAATCAAAAAAAGAGCATTTACCTCGAAATGGGTAATCTCGAAGGGGCCATCGCCGAATTGCAAAAGCTCATAGAAATCTACCCTAAAAACCTAGATTATCGTGGCTCCCTAGGGCAGTTGTACCAAGCCAATAATCTGGATGAAAAGGCCTTTGAAGTTTATCAGGACATGTTGGCTATCGACTCCCTGGACCCCAGACCACATCTGGACTTAGCAAATTACTATCAGCAAAAGGGAGATTTTCATCAATCTCTATTTCACCTTAAAAAGGCCATGAGCAGCAAGCAGCTCGATATGGAACGTAAAATCGCAGTTCTGCTTAGTCTCTTTGATGCCTCACGTTCCGACAGTGTTCTCACTGCCAAGAGCTTTGAACTGCTTGATGAAATTGTAAGTCAGGAACCCGCCGATGCCAGAATATATGCTATGTATGGCGATTATCTTTCTCGCGAAGGTCGTGATGATGAAGCCCTTACTTACTATAAGAAGGCCCTAGAATACGGCGAGAAATTTCAAATATGGGAGCAAATCCTCCTCATCGAAATTCAGAATCGAAAATTTGAGGCTTTAAAGGTGGATGCGCCCTTGGCCTTGGAAAGTTTCCCCAATCAACCACTCCCCTATTTATTGGCGGGTATCGCCTTTAAAGAGTCTCAAGAATACAGCAAGGCGCGCGACTTTTTAGAAGACGGTCAGGTTTATGTTTTTAATAATGCCCGCTTGCAAACCGAGTTCAATCTGCATTTAGCAGAGGTTAGTCATGAGTTGGGTCAGCATTTGGAAAGCGACCAATATTTTGATGCCGTGCTCAGTGTAAATCCCAAACATGCGGGTGCCCTAAATAACTATTCCTATTATCTCTCACTGCGCAATGAACGATTGAAAGATGCCTTGCGCATGAGCACAGATGCCAATACCATAAGCCCTTCTAATCCCGTTTACCTCGATACTCAGGCTTGGGTACTGCATCAATTGGGTCGCGATGAAGAAGCACGAGAAGTAATTGAAAAAGCCTTGAGTCTATTAGCTAAGCCAGAACCCGAATTGGCGGAACATTATGGTGATATCCTATTGGGACTGGGTGAAAAAGAATTAGCTCGTAAGCAATATGAAATGGCCAATAGCCTGCAATCGAGCCCGGCCTTGAAAGCTAAAATTAAAGCTCTACCCTAATGCGCAAAATTGGGATCATGCTATTGATGCTGCTTTTTGTAGCCTCCTGTAAGCCGAAGGTAAAATTACCCGAAGGTGCTCCCGCCTATCTTAAAACCAAGGACCTCATCGAAAAAGTAAAGGCCCAAAGTCTAGCTTTCGAAACTTTGGTACTGGAAGGAAAAGGGCGCTATCAAAGTGGTAGCAGCAAGCAAAGCTTTCGCTTCGAAATGCGCATTGCCAAAGACAGTTTGATCTGGGTAGACCTGGCTGATCCCTTTTTGGGTTTAAAAGTGGCTCGAGGCCTGATAAGCCAAGATGAAGTAGCCTATTACAATCGCTTGGAGCGTAATTATCAAAAAGGCTCCAGCTCCGAAATCGCCCAAAAGATTGGATTTCGTTTCGATTTTCAACCCTTAATGTCGGTTTTAAGTGCCAGTTATTTGGATTGGAATCAAAACTGGTATCAGGATTATCAGCCCGGAGTATACCAATTAGTGAACTATCCGCTTAATCAAGATCAAATTCCTCCCTCTCCAGAATATCCTTTGATGACCCAAAGCTTTTCAGCAAAGAGCTATCGTCCATCCAGCTTTCGCTTTCAAAGACCGCAGGAAGGTCAAAACCTATTGATCCGTCTTGATGGCTATCGGAACTTTGGTGAGATCTTATTTCCTGCTCAAATGCATTTTGAATACCTCGAGAAGTCTGAGATTATTATCGACTTAGAAATCACTGATCTTAAACGTAATGAGAGTTTAAGCTATCCATTCCGGATCCCTGGGAATTATGAGCAACTTTAGGTACATAGGTCTCCTTGTTTTCGCCCTCCTTTGGAGTCAAGGGACGATGGCGCAAAGTAAAAAGCGACAAGAATTGGAAGCGCGCAAGGTGCGCATTATGGACGAAATTGAACTCGCCAACCGTATTCTGGCAGAAACCAAAAAAGATCGTAGCAATACACTGGGTACAATTGAAACGGTACAGCAAAAAATCAAACTGCGGGAAAAGCTTATTCGCACCCTGGATCGCGAGGTGGAGTTAATGGAAGAGGAGGAAGCCGAAATGCAACGCGAAATTGACACGTTACGAGTAAGAGTAGAAAAGCAAAAGGCGCAGTATGCTCACATGATCCAACAAGCTTACAAAAGCCGTAAAAACTCCAGCCGCCTAATGTTTATCCTCTCTTCCGAGGATTTCAACCAAGCCATGCGCCGCATTGAGTACCTCAAACAATACAGCGCTTATCGACAGCAAAAGATCAAAGAAATTGAAAAGCAGGAACTTGAGCTAGGAGAAGCAATGGAGCGATTACGGGTACAAAAAGTGCGTAAAAACGCCGTGCGTGGTCAATTGCAGGAAGAAAATCGCAAACTGAGCAATGAAAAACTGAGTCAGGAAGAGGCGATTAAAACCTATGCCGCCATGGAGAAGGACCTGGAGAAAAAGCTCAAGGAAAAGCTTAAAGAGGCAGCGAAGGTAGAAGCGCAGATTGAAAAAGTTATTGCCGAGGAAATAGCTAAGGCCCGTGCTTTAGCGGCCCGCAAAGCCCTGGAAGACCGAGCGATTGACTTAGGTTTAATTCGCGGAAAAGATTTTAGTAGCAACACCACCAATAGCCGATTAGAAGAGTTAATTGATGCGGCTGTAAAAGCCAGAGCTGCCGAAAATAAACCGGCCATTGCTAAGCCTGAGAGCTTCGAATTAACTCCTGCCGCCCGAACATTGGCCGCTAATTTCGAAGCCAACCAAAAACGCCTGCCCTGGCCGGTAGAGCGGGGTTTGGTAACCGGAAACTTTGGTCCGCAACGACATCCGGTGGTAAAATCAGTTATTATCGACAGCAAGGGTATTGATATCACTACCCAAGAAAATACGCCGGTAAAGGCCGTCTTTAATGGCACCGTTACTCGTCGTTGGATACTTCCAAATGGTCAAATAGCGGTGGTAATATCACACGGAAATTACTTCAGCGTATACCTGGGCATTAAAGCCGCCAGTGTAGATCAAGGTGATACTGTTAAGGCTGGGCAGTCCATTGGTATTACTTATACCAACCCTATCAACTCACAAACGATGCTGCACTTCCAGTTATGGAAAGACAATCAGGCGGTGAACCCACTACTTTGGCTTAGCAGTAAATAGATTGGGAATGAAACGCCCCGTCATTTTCTGATAGGAGGCATAATTGGGAAAATAGGCTCGGAGGTTCTTTTCCTCATAACGACTTTTCAAGTAGAAGAAAAGGGCCAGTACTCCTGCCATTAAGATTTGAAAAGGATCTTTGAAATAGATACCGTATCCGGCTGCAAAAAGAATGATTCCACTGTAAATTGGATGACGTACCAAGCCAAATACACCCCAGGTAATTAACTCCGCATCCGCTTTTGGTTTGGGGAAAGGGCTAAGATATCTCCCCATCTGTTTTAAGGCCCAAACTACTTCAATGACACCAATAATCATGGCTAGCTGAGCAGGCCAAAGCATGAGGTCGGGGATTTGCACTGCATTGAACCAATCCACAGGAATAAAAAACAGGATAAAAAGAAGCCCTTGCAGGCTTACCAAGAAGTAGTCAAGGGCTTTTAAAGGCATTTAATCGTCTAAATCATCCGATTCCACATCATCCATGTCGGCGGTGCTATCGTTTTCACCAACATCGTCATTGTCATCATCATCGTCTTCCAAAAAGGCTTCGATCTGCTGATCCATTTGAACACTTACCTTCACCAGGTACTTAGTATCTGCGGTTTCGAAAGGCACCGCTTTTACCATTTCACCCTTGGCATTCTTAAAGCGAATAATATCACCATCGTCATAACCATAGGGATAACGGTCTGTAAACAGATCCAAAATTTCGTTGGTTACATTCTTGTAATCTACGATTACGCGTCGTTTAGCATCGGATCCTTTAGAGACAGACATAGTATCGATTTTTAAAATTTTATTTAGTGGGTATATTCTGTTTCGTGACTACAAATATGCATTATCGAGGTTTTCAAACAAGGAAAAATTAGCCCTCTACTCGATTTTTTTCGGCCCCTGGCTCAGCCCTTATAGCAGACTGAGCACTAAGCACTTAGACAAGGTATAAAAAAGCCAGGATTAATCTTGAATAGGAAAACCGATTGGCCGGTCCAGCATCCAGCCGGTAATACTACGGCGTAAAGCCTTGGCCGGCAGAACCGCATGCTCTACCGTATCGCTTCTGAATAAAGCCAATCTACCCGCCAGAGGTTCTAGATCAAAATGACTCCCCTCCTTAAAAATGCGCAGTTCGCCACCATCTCCATCTTGCCAGCCCCTATTTAAATAGCAAGCAAAGGATAGTATGCGGTGGCCATTCTTCTTAAACTGATCTACATGTTTTTCATAAAAAGCCCCCGGTGCATATTCGGCCAGGTGCATTTCTACATCCCTTAAGCTTAAGAAAAGCATAGGGTTTAAATCGGCCATCAAGGCTTCAATTCTCTTCTTGAAATCAGAAAGGGCGTCTTTCTCAGGATTATCCGAAAGCCACATAATCCGATCGGAGCGAATGCTTTTATCTTGAGTATAGAGATAGGTGTTGCCAATGCCCGCTGCTTTAAAGTCTTCCTCCTGGGCATGGTAATCGAAAGCCCGGAGTAGAGCTTCTACTTCCTGCTGACTTAAAAACTGATCTAAAATCACCAGCTCCTGCTCAGCGAGAGCATCGGCTATCTCCTCCAGAGAGGATTGCACATAGTTCATTCAATCCCAAAAAAAGCGGGCAAATATAATTCGGTAATGTATGCCTTAAACAAAGGCATAGAAAAAATAAAAGCCCCAAAATGGAAGAGCAATTTACTGCAAATCAGAGCACTAATTTTAAGCCTTCTTCCGAACCAGCACTTTTAGCAAAACAGTGATCGCTAAAAAGATTCCCGCCACGCTTACCATCGCTCCAGCAATGCTTCCATTTAAGCCCAGGGCCAAATAATAACCTCCCGCCGAAGCAGCAATGCCCAGGGCCACGGCCAAGATAAGCATCGGAACTAATGATCGCGTCCAAAGGAAAGCGGTTGCTGCCGGCACCACCAATAGCGCCACGATTAAAATGGCACCTACAATTTCAAAGGCCAATACGGTAACCAAAGAAACCATGGCCATAAAGCTGAAATGCCAAACTTGAGTGCGGATCCCCAAGGACTTCGCATGGTCTTCATTAAAAGAAAGAAGCTTTAGACCCTTAAATGAGATGATGATATAAGCAAGTGTCAGCACAAACAAGGTGGCGGATATCAATACCGGTCGAGGCCCGGTCCACAAGCCTCCAAAGCTTATCTGATCCAAAGGAACGTAGGCAATTTCACCATAGAGAACACATTCCTGATCCAAATCTACCTGGCCCGTATAGGCGCTAATGAGCAATACCCCAATGGCAAAAAGCCAGGTAAAGCTAATTCCGATGGAGGCGTCTTCCTGCAAGCGTGCTTTACGATGCAAGAGCTCAATTAAAAAGGTCGCCAACAAGCCACTGGCCGCTGCACCAATTAAGAGGCTTAAGCTTTCGCGATGTCCTGAAATCAAGAAGGCAATTACAATTCCCGGTAATACCGCATGGGATATAGCATCGCCCAGCATAGCCATTCTACGCAGCACCAAAAAGCTTCCCAATAGAGCGGAACTGGCAGCTACCAAAGCTCCTGTCAAGATGATATAAAAAGCTTCGATACTCATGAGCGATACGGTATTGGGCTTTGATGTGGATCCTTATCGGGATAATCCAATTCTTCCAACAATTGCGCTTCAATCTCTGGAGAGATAATATGCTCCATGGTTTCGGCATTGGGGTGGATGTGATCCGATTTCAAGCGTAACCGTTGACTGAGATACATCTCCCAAAGACGATGCAGGCGAACTACCCTTCGTGCTTCATCTAATCCAGCCCGGCTAAACTGAAAGGCCTCCCCTTTACGAAGTAAATGGCCTTTGTGAATAAGGCGCCTCAAAGCCCCGGATTGCTCTTCCTCGGCAAAATCACGAATTTCCTCTAAATCACTTAGACGAATCCATTGAGCGAGATTGGCATGGCGTTCTCCATAGTGGTAGAAGGCCTTGAGTAAGTTTTCATCATTAATCTTTTGCTGATGGCGTCTTTGCAAAAGCATCCTTGCCAACATGCCCTTTTTAGGAGCTAAAAAGAGGGATAAGAGTGCAAGGATAGATAGGCACATCACAATCCAGGGTCCGGTGGGCATTCCCTTTGCACTAAAGCTAATGGCACTGCCTAGTAAGGCGGAGAAGCCGGCGATTAAGGCCGCAATGAATATCATGGCTTTGAGCCGATCGGTGAAATTTCGAGCCGCAGCCGAAGGTGTAATCAATAGAGCCGCCATTAAAACTACTCCCACCGCCTGAATACCTAATGCGATGGCCAATACCATCAAGCTGTTCATCAAAATTCGCAATCCCCGCACCGGTAAACCCAGAGTTTGAGCGAAGTCTGGATTAAAGCTTAAAAGTTTAAATTCTTTAAAAAAGATCAGGGTGCAAACGATTAAAACAAGCGCCAGCCCCCCGTAAATCCATAGTTCCTGGCTCTTCATGGCCGCTGCCTGACCAAAAAGAAATTGATCTAAACCACTTTGATGACCACTCTCCAAATGTTGAATATAGGTGAGGAGTAAAATCCCTATCCCAAAAAAGACACTGAGTACGGTTGCAATTGCGGTATCCTGACTCAATTTGGTCTTCCTGCTGAGGAAGTCCATTAAGCTCAATGAAAGCCAACCGCTAATTAAGGCTCCCAGCATTAGCCACCAAGGATCTTTAGTACCGGAAAACAAGAATGCTACCGCTACTCCGGGTAGGATAGAATGTGCTACGGCATCGCCAACCAGGGAACGTTTTTGCAAAAAGGTGAAAGAACCTACTACGGCAGCCGATACCGCCAAAAGAAAGGTTCCGGCAGCCACCAGTATTAGGCTACTATCCAATATCCAGCTACTTTCCTGCTGCATCGCCCTCCCCACTTTTTTCTTTAAAGCCCTTTTCCCGCACTGGAAATTCAGAGCGTGCAATTAATTCAGACAGTTTGGATAAAACCGTCAAACGACCTCCGTAGGCCTCCTGTAGGTTCTCACGTGTAAATACGTCATCCTTGGCGCCATAAGCCACCAAACGGGTATTAAGCAAAACCATGGCATCAAAATACTGATAGGCCGTTTGCAAATCATGATGTACAATTACCACTGTTTTTCCCGCATCGCGCAGTTCTGAAAGCACCCTTAAAATGGCATCTTCAGTTGCGGCGTCTACACCTACAAAAGGCTCATCCATTAGGTAGAGATCTGCATTCTGAGCTAGCGATCGTGCCAGAAAAACCCTTTGTTGCTGCCCTCCTGAGAGCTGGCTTATTTGTCGTGTGGCATATTCCAGCATCCCTACTTTCTCGAGGGCTAAATCCACCAAATCCTGATCCGAACTTTGCAGGCGGCGCATAAGATTAGATGGTCGATAACGCCCCATTTCCACTACCTCACGCACAGATACCGGGAAATTCCAATCTACTGATTCCCGCTGCGGCACATAGCTAACTCGCTGGCGTACCTTATTTAAATCCTGACCAAACAAGCGCACATAGCCACTATCGGCTTCCATTAAGCCCATGATATTACGGAGTAAAGTGGTCTTCCCGCTGCCATTAGGCCCCACAATTCCAATCAGTTGACCACCCTTTAGGCGAAAGTCAATATCCCATAGAACCGGCTTGCGGTTATAACTGGCACTTAAATTATGTACCTCCAATACCGTGTCTTTATCTAATTGATTTTCAGACTTCATTTTAATGCACTAAGAATAGTTTCAACATTAGATCGGAACATTCCATAGAAATGATCGGCTCCACTTTGAGGCGGCCCCATGGCATCGGAGTACAATTCGCCTCCTATTTGTAATTCCCAAGCTTTTCTATTTACTGCTTCCTGCACCGCCTCAATGGCACGGGGCGATACAGAGCTTTCCACAAATATGGCTTTGATCTTACGAGAGCTGATAAATTCAGCCAATTCACTAATATCACGCAGGCCAAATTCGGCTGTCGTGGAGATTCCTTGCAAGCCCTTTACCTCTACTTGATAAGCCCTGCCGAAATACTTAAAAGCATCATGCGCGGTTACTAAAACCCTTTGTTTTTCAGGTATTTGCGACAACTCTTTTAAAGCCCAATGATGAAGCTCTGCTAATCCCTTTCGATACTTTTCTGCATTTCTCGCGATCAAGCTTTTATGATCGGGTAGCTTCTCTTGAAGTTTATGCTCCAGGCCAAAACAGATTTTTGACCACAAACTCAAATCAAACCACACATGCGGATCATAAGCTTGTTGATAGGCACTGGCATTGATCAATTCCTTTTCAGAAAGTACTTCAGCCGCAGGGTAAACACGCTCTTCCGGGAGTTTATGAAAGAGCTTAGCCATTTTCCCTTCGAGGTGTAGGCCATTAAATACAATGAGGTCTGCTCTGCTTAAGGCAAATACATCTGCCTGACTGGCCTTGTATAAATGGGGATCCGTTCCCGGACCCATTAAAGATTGAATCTCCAAAGAATCTATTCCCTGGCAAAGGGCGGTGGTCATATCAGCCAACATGCCCGTGGTGCAAACGATCTGATATTTATCGCTATTGGGAGCTTCCTCACAAGAAATGAGAAAAACGACCAGGAACATAGACCACCAGATTCTCATAGTCGTGATATGTAAATATTAGAACAGGCCATGGCTGAAAGGCGAAACTCCTCTCCTTGATGACTTACTAAAACACTGGAATCGAAGGGCTCGATATGAATAACCTTCATTTCATCCCCCAATCGAATACCCAGCTTTGCGACATAGCTCAAGAAGTCTGGCGAGCTGTCTTTCACTCCCTTAACCAAAACCTGCTCTCCTGCACTGGCCTTATCAAGGGTAAGATTTTCGCGCATGGGAAAAATTCCTCTTTCATCCGGAATAGGATCACCATGCGGATCGAACTGGGGATTTCCCAAGTATTGAGATAGGCGCTCCGTTAATTTCTGAGAACGCACATGTTCCAGTTGCTCTGCAATTTCATGCACTTCCTCCCAACCGAAACCTAGTTTGTCTACCAGAAAAGTTTCCCAAAGACGATGCTTTCGTAAAATGCGAATCGCCAAAACCTGGCCTTCTTCACTTAAACGACTACCCTTATAAGGTTGATAATGGATAAGCTCCTTTTGTTTGAGCTTTCGCAACATATCCGTTACAGTTGCAGCCTTGGTATCCAAGCGCTCCGCAATGGCATTGGTGTTTACCAAATTGCCTTCCATACCACTGATAAAAAAGATGGCTTTGAGATAATTCTCTTCGGTTAAGCTTATTTCCAATTTTAAAGGGAATCTAAAATTTTTTCAAAAGTATAAAAAAACATTTTTAGATTTGCCTAAAATTTTTCTTTTGCGAACAGCAATTTCCTCATTATTAATTTTTTGGACACTGGGACTATCTTCACAAGGTATAAGTGGCCATATTCACTCCAGTTCCGGTCAAGCTTTGGAAAAAGTAAATGTTCAGGTAAAATCGCTGGGTATAGGCACTAGCTCCGATGAAGAAGGGGGCTATCATTTAGACCTGAAAATTCCTGCTCAAGGGCTCATTATAGAATTTAGCCATGTGGGCTATCTAAGTCAAAGTCTCAAGCTAAAGCCAGGAACACATCATTTGGATATCCAACTGCAAGAAGACCATTTAGGCCTGGAAGAAGTGGTAGTTAGTGGCAGTCGACAAGCAATTAAGCGCCATCAGTCGCCCGTGATTGTTGAAACGATAAACAATAAGCTTTTTGAGCGAGTATCGGCTTTAAGTTTAGCTGAAGGGCTTTCCTTCAGCCCGGGATTAAGAGTGGAGAACAATTGCCAAAACTGTGGTTTTACTCAGCTTAGAATTAATGGCTTAGATGGTGCTTACTCTCAAGTTCTCCTCAACTCTCGCCCCATTTTCTCCAGCCTAATGGCGGTGTATGGTTTGGAAATGATCCCGGCCTCAATGATCGAAAAAGTAGAAGTGGTTCGTGGTGGAGGATCTGCGCTCTATGGTGGAAATGCCATTGGTGGAACGGTAAATATCATCACCAAAGAAGCAACAGAAAACGGCTTTCACTTGCAAAGCCAGGTTCAAGCTATAAACGGAGAAGCCTGGGAGCAGAGTCATAGCTTAGGCGCCAGCTATTCTGCCGATGACCTAAGCTACGGTTTTAACCTATTTGCCTTTAATCGAAATCGACAAGACTGGGATGCCAATGCCGATGAGTTCTCGGAAATAACCCGGCTTCGAAATCAAACCTTGGGCCTTAATGCCTTCTGGAAAGCCCAAACCCGCAGTAAATGGTCCCTTGATCTCTTTCATATTTCCGAGTTTCGGCGAGGAGGTAGCGATTTTGACCTTCAAGCCCATCAAAGCAGAATTGCTGAGCAATTGGAACATCGAATCATTGGTGGAGGATTGGCCTGGGAGCAGCTTTCCAAAGACGCCAGCCGACAAATCTCCATTTACAGCTCGGCGCAAAACACCCAAAGAAATAGCTATTACGGCGCCGGAGGACGGATTATACCTGCTGGTGACAGCATCCGCGAAAGCGATCTACTGGCACTTAATGCTTACGGAAATGCCTTGGACTATACCTTAATAGGTGGTTTCTTAGTCAATCAAAAGCTGGATGAACAGTGGCAATTAAGCTTAGGCAGTGAATACCAAAACAATAAGGTTGAAGAGGCAATGCCCGGCTATCAGCGCAGCATTGATCAAAGCTTAAACAACTGGGGCAGTTATTTGCAAAGTCAATTTGACTTAAACGAACACTGGAAACTACAAGCTGGTATTCGATTGGATATCAGCAATCTTAATGGATACTATCAACTGTCTTCCTCTAATTTCAATCAAAAATCCCAATTCATTAATTGGTCACCAAGGTTTAACCTCCAATATATACTAAATGAAGACTGGCAATTCCGGGGCTCCTATGCCCGTGGATACCGCATACCACAAGCTTTTAATGAGGATTTACACATCGAAACCGTAGGTGGAGCCGCTCTCTTTATTCAATTAGATGAAAAGTTAAAACCCGAAGAAAGTCACAGCTTTACTGCCTCTTCTGAATATTTGATTATCAACTCTCTTGGAGAACATAAGCTATTATTTTCAGGCTTTTATACCTTACTAATGGACCCCTTTGTATTGGGCAATAGACAGGCCTTAGCCAATGGCACCGCGGTTCAAACCAAAAGCAATGGTGACGGGGCGGTTGTAAAGGGCCTCAATCTGGAATATCAGGCGGCCTTGCGTAGTGGATGGCAATGGCAAGCTTCCTTTACAGCACAGCAGTCTTTGTATACCAAAGACCAGCTTCTTTGGCAGGATGAAGAAAGCGAAGCAAATTCAGTATGGAGTAAATATTTTCTGCGTAGCCCCAATCTCTATGGCTATGTAAGTTTGGCCTATGACCTCAATCCATCCTGGACCTTAAGCTCTGCCCTTAATTATACAGGGCCCATGCACCTAAGCCGATTGGTAAATCCAGTGTCCGAAGAATTGGAAATACGCAAAAGTGATGACTTCCTAGACTGGCAAATAGCAGCCGAGTATCAAATTATCCGCAACCAAAAATGGACGACTTCTATTAAAGCGGGAATTAAAAACCTAATGAATGCTTATCAGGATGATTTGCCTTATGGTCCGGAACGAGACGCTTCTTATATATACGGGCCTATTTTACCGCGGACTTTTTATCTGTCCATAAAACTGGACTTTCTCCCTTAAGCGGATACTCCATCAACTGCATTTGTTCACCGTCGAAAACGGCATAGGTGAAATACTGAATCCAATCGCCCAGATTAATATAGCGACTGCCAGCATCATTGAGCTGAATATCCAAAGGAAGGTGGCGATGGCCAAAAATGAAATAATCGCGATAAGACTCTTTCAGCATTTCTTTGGCATAGATCACCAACCATTCTTCCTCCTCACCGAGGAAAACCGCGTCTTTATGTCCGCTTTTAGCTCTGGAACTGCGCGAGAAATAATCCGCCAAGCCAATGCCAAAATTAGGATGCAATCGGGCGAAAGCCCACTGCAGGAAAGGGTTCTTAAATATCTTCTTGATAAACTTATAACCATGGTCTCCCGGCCCTAAACCATCACCATGACCTATAAAGAAACGCTTTTGGTTCCATTCCCTTTCTTGTGGCTCCCGATAGAGTTTTAAGCCAATCTCCTTCGGTAGGTAATCGAAAATCCACATATCGTGGTTTCCTGTAAAAAGATGGATGGGTATTCCGGCATCACTGATTTCCGCTAGTTTACCTAAGAGACGCACAAAACCGCGTGGAACTGCTTTGCGGTATTCGAACCAAAAATCGAAGACATCGCCTACCAGAAAGAGCTCGGCTGCATCCGATTTAATATGGTCGAGCCATTGCACAAAATGCTTTTCACGCTCCAGGCTTGAAGCATAATCGGGCACACCCAGGTGCAAGTCACTGGCGAAGTATATCTTTTTACCGGGCTCTAATTGCATGGCAGCGAAGATAGGTAATGCCTGCAATCCCTGCAGCTTGAATTTTGAATTGGAAATCGAAGGAGAAACCTGAAAATCAAGGAATAAAAAAAGGCGTCTATTTCTAGACGCCTTCGCTGTTTTTGCGCTCCCTCTTGGGCTCGAACCAAGGAC
>DLRW01000062.1 GCA_002501205.1 Flavobacteriales bacterium UBA7878 | reverse complement strand
CCCATTCAGCTTCAGTAGGTAATCGGAATTCTTGCTCTGTGAAATAACCGGAATTACGTAAGTAGTCATTGCGATACTTGGTTCTCCAATTACAGAAAGCACGCGCTTGATACCAGCTTAAGCCCACTACGGGATACTCATCAAAAGCAGGGTGCCAGAAATATTTGTCGTGCATCGGATCATTGTAACTGTAGGTGAAGTCATGAATCCAGCATAAAGTGTCAGGATAAATATTGATCACCCCACCTTCAAAGAAAGAGCTACGGTCAGAGATCTCTTTATTGTCCTTAATATAATCTCGGTAAGAGAAACGCTCACCATCCTGATCGGAATCATTATGATCAAACATCACACGGTTTGATTTACGTGCAGCTTTCTGTTTGTTGATCCAGAAGAAGGCATAATTCAACTGGCGAGAATCAATCATACGGCCTCCCATAAATTGTTCTTCTGGTGGTAAGTATAAACCTTCAATAATTTCAGTGTACTCAGCCGAAGGATAGTTTTCGGTGCGCCACTCTAACATGGGCTCCCAATTAATATGACGTTGCATACTATCGGGGTAGTTAAGTGAAACGTACTCATCAAAGAAGGTTTGATCTTCTTTGTTAGCGGCTTCAATTAATTCGTAACCTTCCACTAATCCGTCCTCACCAAGGCGAAAACGAAGAATTGAGTCGCGCACCCAATGAATGAACTGGCGATACTCGTTATTGGTGATTTCGGTTTGATCCATCCAGAAGGAAGGAACCGAAACGGTTTTAGTTGGAGAGATCAAGCTATAAGGCACATCCTGATCAGAGTTTCCCATATTGTAGGAGCCCTGGGGGATATAAACCATTCCGTAAGGTTGTGCAGGATACCAAGTAGGTCTATTCTGCACGCCCACTAATTCGCCGTAGTCATTGCTGCTACAACTGATCAGAAGCACGGAGCTTAAGGCTATGGAAATCAGTTTCTTCATGTCTCTTGACGTTGTTTTCCGTTGATCAACAGTCTGTTGAAAACAGGGGCTGCTATATTACAAAAATCTTGGGTTCTTATGACTTCCCGTTGTGGGAGGGGGAATTACTATTTTAAAACAGTAACTCGCCATTATTTCGTGGCTTCCACCACCTCTGGTAGAAAGCGCTGATGTTGCAACATCGTATGAGTACCCTAGTTTAAATCCAGGTGTCGCTTGCCAGCCTATCATAACCGCAACCGCGTCCTGTAGCCTGTATGTAACGCCACCCCAAAACTTATTATTATATACTCCCATCGCATTTATGTCGAAGGTAGTAGAGCCGGATGCTAATTTTAATAACATGCTAGGACGTAATTCCCAGTTACTTGCGGGTACTGCCCAATTGTATCCACCCATTAAATAATAGTGGCGGGCATTGCGGATCAAAGTAGATGTAAGACCATTAAAAGAACCTACCTCTGTGGAGCTTTCAATAACGCGGGTAGAGGAAATACCACCCCAAATATTTTGACTCTCGTAGTAAATACCAAAGATTCCGTCTACTTGAAAACCGGTTTCATTTAATCCGTAAACACCTGGATCTAATGCACCATTTACACCATCCGAAGGAATCCAACCGCTGCTGGCGATTTGATTATTTAGGAAAGAGGCTCCTAAACCAATACCCAAGGAACCGGTGCTTAACTCGATTTGGTAACCGTACATTAAACGGGCAGAAATATTATTGAAGAAGCCAATTTGATCATTAACAATGCTTAAGCCAATTCCGCCGTGTAGCTTTTTAAAAGGCGCATTGATATTGATATTCTGGGTTATGGGGGCTCCTTCAAAACCTACCCACTGACTGCGGTGCAAACCGTTAATGCAAATGGCGCCTCCGGAACCAGCAACACCGGGATTGTAATAAACGCGATTGAACATGTATTGGCTGAATTGCACATCCTGCTGACCTAAAAGGAAAAGCGGGAATGCAAGCACCATGATGAGGTAGATTTTCTTCATCAAATCGGGTTAGTATTAATTGTTGACAACACTTTGTTGAAATCCCAAATATAAAGCTTTGAACAAATATGCCTTAAGCCGCAGTTAATTTTTCACGGCTTTTTGTTGATGAACGCTCGATTTATTACAATGCTTTCTGCATTGCGCGCCACCAGCGGTCCGGTATTTCATTCTGCATAGCCTCTTGGTAATCCACATAAGAACAGGGGATTAGCTTGTGTCGGTCGGAGCTTAAGCCAGCACTTTCACGTACCGGAACTTCTATCCACCAGCGACCACTCAGAGGGCTTTTATAAAAGACCAATTCGTACTCACCATCGTTAATAAGTACGGTAAATCGTTGATAATCCTCCTTTCTCGCGAAGGGATAGTCACCTTTTCGAAGGTTAAATCCTTCTAAAAAGTACCAGACCATTTGCGCTACCAAATGGGCAGTTCGACCTTCTTTGTCAGCTAAAGCATTGCATTCATAAATGCCGAAGGAGCTCAATTTGTCACTAATTCCGCTATAGCGTGCCAGGGCACAAGCTTCCTCTCCACTAAACCCATTGGGACTGTGAAAAGTGTTGCCTGGAGCATCACTTTGGCGAAGTGCGGATAAATCAAAACTTACAATATCGGCATCTCGTAATATGGGTTCGCTTTCGCCGATATCCTGTCGCATATTGCCTAATCGGTGAATATCGAAGTACATGCGCTCCATCAGGTCTACTTCTTCTTGATTCACAAAATAGCTTTGGTAGCCAATATTGCTGAAATTGTAAAGGATGTAGGGCTTCTGTAATATGATATGGCTTAGGAAAGAGCGATGCGTTAATTTGTCATCCTGCTTACCTAAGTCAAATTGGGAATCGATCGAAACTAAATTTACCGTCTGTTCCAAACGATCGTAAGCGCGGTAATTACCGTAAGTTAAATCCTGACTACCACCGATGATAATCGGGACAATATTGCGCTTAATCAGTTCAAAGCAAACTTCACGCAAGGCAAACATCGTGTCGGCCAGTTTTTCGCCGGAATAGATATTTCCCAGGTCACAAACCGGGGCATCCCAATTACCCCAATAGAGATTGTAGAGGTACTTTCTCACTTGATCCGGGCTTTGAGCCGATCCGGCATTATCACTACCGCGATCTTCCATGACCCCGATCAGGGCTAACTTGTAATTTTCTATTTCCGGAAGGCCTTCGATTTCCTGATGGATACCAATTCGCTTACCAAATATTTGCTCATTGGCCTGAGCACAAGACTCAATTATGCTCCTGCCCACCGGGCTAAGGAAATCTTCCAAAATCATTTCTTAGTGCTTTTCTTAGCGCGTCCTTTAGCGGGTTTTTTAGCTGAATCCGCGATAATGGCCTCGGCTTCTTCCCGGCTTATTTTAGCAGGATCTTCAATATCTTTTGGAAGCTTATAGTTTTTACGCCCCGATTTTAAATAGGGACCATAACGTCCGTTTAGCACCTCAATAACAGGCTTAGCTTCGTCAAAAACCTTGATGTATTTGTTTTTATCGGCTTCTATTTTTGCTTCAATCAATTCGATTGCCCGATCCAATTCAATGGTCATCGGATCATCACCTTCCGCCGCTTTAATGGAAGCAAAAACACTTTTATACTTTACATAAGGACCAAATCGGCCAATATTGGCACTTACCTTTTCACCCTGATACTCTCCTAATTCACGTGGGAGTTTAAAGAGGTCCAAAGCTTCCTCCAGGCTAATGGTATCGATGCTCTGTCCTTTTTGTAAGCTTGCAAAGCGAGGTTTTTCTTCGTCTTCAGCTTCCCCTATTTGAATCATGGGGCCATATCTGCCAATGCGCGCGATAATGGGTTTACCGCTCTTGGGGTCTTCTCCTAGAACTCTTTCGCCGGTAGCTCGTTCAGAATTCTCTTCCACCTCTTTTAGATGCGGGTGGAAGTCTTGATAGAACTCATCCAACATGGCGGTCCACTCTTCCTGACCATGAGCGATTTGGTCGAATTTAGCCTCTACGGAAGCGGTGAAGTTATAATCCAGAATTTGATCGAAATGCTCCGTTAGGAATCCATTTACCACGGTTCCAATATCGGTAGGGATCAATTTGTTTTTATCCGCTCCGGTAGTTTCGCTGAGTTTTTGATCCTTTACCATTCCGCCCGCTAAACTCATTTGGAGGTAATCGCGCTGAGTTCCGGTTAATTCCGATTTCTCAACGTATTGCCTTTTAATAATGGTGCTGATGGTAGGTGCATAAGTCGAAGGACGACCAATGCCTAATTCTTCCAGTTTCTTAACCAAGCTCGCTTCGGTATAGCGCGGTGGGTGCTTGGTAAATCGCTGAGTGGCAACAATATCTTCGTAGCTTAAGCTTTCCCCTTGCTTAGAAGCAGGTAACATTCCAGATTGCTCTTCCGAATCTTCATCATCCGTGCCTTCCAGGTAAACTTTTAAGAAACCTTCGAAGGTGATTACTTCACCACGAGCCACGAATTCCAGTTTTTCACCGGGAGCATCGATATGGAAAACAGTTCTTTCCAATTGCGCATCGCTCATCTGAGAGGCAATGGCTCTTTTCCAAATTAGATCGTATAGGCGCTTTTGTTGATCGCCCGTTCCGGCACTATGGCGGTTAAAATAAGTAGGGCGAATGGCTTCGTGCGCTTCTTGTGCTCCTTTACTCTTGGTGGCAAAACGACGGGTATTTGAATAATCTTTTCCGTATTGATCTTCAATTTCCAATTGCGCGGCACCTAAAGCGTCGTCTGATAAATTGGTAGAATCGGTACGCATATAGGTAATCAAACCTGCTTCGTATAGCTTTTGGGCTACCGACATGGTTTGACTTACTGAGAAATACAGTTTCCGAGCGGCCTCCTGTTGCAGGGTGGAAGTGGTAAAGGGTGGCGCAGGCGATTTTTTCGCAGGCTTGGTTTCTACCGAGTCAATTTTAAAGGAGTGCTTGGCACAATTATCTAAAAATTCGCGAGCCTCTTTTTCGGTGTCGAAACGTTTGTTGAGCTCCGCTTTAAAGCTTTTGCCTGAAGCATTTTGGAATTCGGCTACGACGCGGAAATAAGACTTCGCTTCAAAATTGCGAATCTCCATTTCACGCTCTACAATCAGGCGAACTGCTACGGATTGTACCCTTCCCGCCGATAAGCCTGCCTTCACTTTCTTCCATAAAACCGGAGAAAGCTCAAAGCCTACTAAGCGATCCAGAACCCGGCGAGCTTGTTGGGCATTTACCAAATCGGTATTAATCCGACGTGGATTTTGGATGGCCTTATCGATCGCTTTTTTCGTGATTTCTGAAAAAGTAATGCGATTTGTGTGGGTAGGAGTTAGGCCTAATGCTTCGTAAAGGTGCCAAGCGATGGCTTCTCCTTCACGGTCCTCATCCGATGCAAGCCACACCATTTCGGCGTCCTTGCTTAATTTTTTTAGCTTTTTTACGACTTCTTTTTTGTCGCTGCTGATGGCGTACTTTGGTTCAAAGTTGTTTTCCACATCAACACCCATATCCTTCTGTACCAGGTCGCGTATATGCCCGTAGCTACTTTCTACTTGATACTCTTTTCCGAGAAATTTCTCAATAGTTTTTGCCTTGGCAGGCGACTCGACGATCACTAAATTTTTTGCCATGTACTCCTTTGAATTAGCATGCGAATAAGGCGCAAAATAAATCAATGTTTTTCGTTTTTAGGTTTTACCCTTGTTAAGAGAGTCCGATCTTTTGGTCTGTCAAATTGGCAATCGACTTACATTTGTACCTTTGCAGACCTTATAAAATGACGATGAAAGAGACTGCCACCGAGGCGAAATTGATGGACGAAAATATTCAGGGTACCGCCCTGGAAGGAAGCGAAGAGCGCGGCGATCGTAAGTTGTATATTGAGAGTTACGGCTGTCAGATGAACTTTTCGGATTCCGAAATCGTGGCTTCCATTCTCGCTAAAGAAGGATTCGGGACCACCCGAAATGTTGAAGAGGCAGATTTAGTATTGCTCAATACTTGCTCCATACGTGATAAGGCCGAGCAAACGGTGCGTAAGCGCTTAAGTAGTTTCAATAAGTTGAAACAAGAACGTCCCGACATGAAGATTGGCGTTTTAGGCTGTATGGCTGAGCGCTTGAAGGATAAATTTTTAGACGAAGAAAAGTTGGTCGATTTAGTGGTAGGTCCGGATGCCTATCGGGATTTGCCCAATTTGATTGAAAAGGTTGACGGGGGGCGAAAAGCGGTGAACGTGCTTTTGTCTAAAGAAGAAACCTATGCTGATGTAAGTCCGGTGCGAATTGACTCAAATGGAGTGTCAGCATTTGTGTCTATTACTCGAGGCTGTGATAATATGTGCACCTTCTGCGTGGTTCCATTTACCCGCGGTCGCGAACGTAGTCGCAATCCTCAAACCATTTTGGCCGAAGTACGCGAATTGCAAGCGCGTGGCTTTAAGGAGATTACGCTCTTAGGTCAGAATGTGGATAGCTACCTCTGGTATGGAGGTGGTTTGAAAAAGGACTTTGATAAAGCTTCGGAAACGGCGAAAGCTTCGGCGGTAAATTTTGCAGGATTGCTCGATATGGTAGCCTTGGCGGTGCCCGAAATGCGCATTCGTTTTAGTACCAGTAATCCACAAGATATGACGGATGAAGTGCTGTATGCCATTGCCCGTCATGATAATATCTGTAATTACATTCACCTTCCAGTGCAATCCGGCAGTAGCCGAATATTAAAGGAAATGAATCGTGGTCATAATCGTGAAGAATACTTCGCTTTGATTGATCGACTAAGGAAGATCATCCCTGATTGTGGTATTTCCCACGATATGATTGCCGGCTTCCCAACCGAAACCGAAGAAGATCATAAAGAGACTTTAAGTCTGATGGAATATGTTCGGTACGACTTTGGTTATATGTTCTACTACAGTGAACGTCCCAACACTTTTGCCGCACGCAAGATGGAAGACGATGTGGATATGGAAACCAAGAAACGTCGTTTGAATGAGATTATCGCCTTGCAACAGGAGCATTCCTTGCAACGCAATCAAGAGCATATTGGCAGGGTAGAAGAAATTTTGATCGAAGGTGATTCCAAGCGTAGCGATCAGGATTGGAAAGGACGGAATACTCAGAATACCATGGTGGTTTTCCCTAAAACAGGAGAGCATAAACCAGGGGATTTCGTGAAAGTAAAAATTACCGATTGCACCACGGCTACCCTCTTTGGGGAGATGGTACAAGACTAAAACCAGGCATGAGAATACAACTGCTAATCCTTGGCCTTTTGTTAAGCGGCTTGGGTCTTAAGGCTCAAGAAAAGGTGAATGGTCGCTGGGTAGATAATAATCTTACCATTTGGATCGAAGAGGATAAAATCCGCAGCGAGGGCGTACTTTATTATTGTGTAGCGGATACCTCTCGAGAGGTATGCATCCAAAACCTTTCCACTGGTTTTGAATTAAAACTATACGATGCGCAGGGGAAACTGATTTATGAAGGCATCGCCAGTGGTCGCCGTCGAGGTGTGAAGCTCCCCAAGGCTTATCCTCAGGCTTATGAAGTAGAAATTACTGCTTTTAAACCCTGGGTTATTAATCAGAGTACAGCCAGTCGGATTCATCAGGATAAGGCGATCCGTGTAAAATACCGAGTGAAGTAATGAGCTTACAAGAAGTAAAACAGCGATTTGGTATTATCGGCAATAGTCCCGGATTGGAGCGGGCACTTAACAAAGCATTGCAAGTAGCCAGTACCGATATTTCGGTTTTGGTATCTGGCGAAAGTGGAGTGGGTAAAGAAGCTATTCCCCGGATAATTCATTCGCAAAGTCATCGGAAACACAATAAATACATCGCCGTAAACTGCGGTGCTATTCCTGAAGGAACCATCGATAGTGAGCTTTTTGGTCATGAGAAAGGAGCCTTTACCGGAGCTACCGGAACCCGAAAGGGCTATTTCGAAGAAGCCGATGGTGGGACCATTTTTTTAGATGAAGTAGGGGAATTACCCTTATCAACCCAGGTGCGCTTGCTAAGGGTATTGGAAACTGGAGAATTTATTAAAGTAGGTTCCTCTCAAATTCAGAAGACCGACGTGCGTATTGTGGCGGCAACCAATGTAGATATGATGGGGGCCGTGCAAAAAGGGAAATTTCGGGAAGACCTTTATTATCGTTTAAATACGGTGGAAATTCATCTGCCGGCATTGCGAGAGCGCAAGGATGATATTCATTTAATCTTTCGAAAGTTTGCGGCAGATTTCGCTGATAAATACCATACTCCAACCTTGCGATTGGATGAGGATGCAGTGGAGGTCCTTCGTAATTACCATTGGCCGGGAAACATCCGTCAGTTGCGAAATCTGGCAGAACAAATTTCCGTGATTGAAACTGATCGGGCCATTTCGGCTAATACCCTGATGAACTATTTACCCGATGCTGGAAAAGGGGGCTTACCCGCCCTGTATCGCGAAGAGCAAAAACAGTCGAGTAGCGATTTTAGCAATGAGCGGGAAATTCTTTACCAGGTGCTTTTCGATATGCGTAAGGATATTGCGGATCTGAAAAAGTTGACCGGTGAGCTAATGCAGAATAATGAGATTAGCGAGGAATGGAAGAGCGACAACAGCAATTTGATCCGTCGGATTTATCGTGAAGAAAGGGAGATTCCGGAAGGAAGAAATGCGGTTGAAGAAAATTCAAACACCTATTTACCCGTTTACAGCGATAATGATGAGCCTGAATTGCAAACCGACATCTACGATGCCAGTCATGATATTGTAGAGGATGAGCCGGTAACGCTACAGGAAAAAGAATTGGAGATGATTAAACGCGCCTTGGAGCGCAATCACAATAAACGTAAAGATGCTGCGGAGGAATTAGGGATTTCTGAGAGAACTCTCTACCGTAAAATCAAGCAATACAATTTATAAGATGCGAAAAACCCTTGCACTTGCATTGATCCTGATATTACAGGCTTGTGGCGGATACAGCTTTACCGGTGGTGATGTTGGTGATGCAAAAACCGTAAGCATCGACTTTTTCCCCAATACCGCGGATTTGGTGAAACCCCAATTGGCGCAGGTCTTTACCGAAAAGCTGCGGGACATCTTTGTGCAGCAAACTCCCTTGGAATTAGTCCGACGTAATGGACATATGCAGTTTTCAGGTAATATTGAAAAATATACTATACAACCTATTAATGCTCAGGCTTCTGATATAGGTTCGGTAGCGCAAAACCGCTTAACGGTAGAGGTGAATGTAATCTTTATCAATACCTTAGACCCCGACAAAGGATTTGAGGAACGTTTTAGCCGTTTTGTAGACTTTGATGCCAATCAGGATATCAATGCCATAGAAGCGGAATTGCATGAGCAGGTTTGTCAAGAATTGTCAGAAAATATCCTTAACCGCGCAATTGGAGATTGGTAATTGAGAACCGAAGATTTTCATAAACTACTTGAAGACCCCAAACATGTAGCAGATTATCTGGTGGATGATTTGCGCGATTTGGCCCGGAAATATCCTTACAGTCAGTTGATACAGCTGATGTATGGCCTGCGTTTACGCACTTCTTCCGAACATCTCTTTAATCAGCAATTGGGGAAAACAGCGGTCCTGACCAATGACCGATCAGTACTTTTTGAACTCTTCGAAAATCGAAAACCTACCTTAAATAGTGGTGTCGAAACAGTTGAAGTAGAGTCGGTAAGCAGTCCACCTGTTCTGGCGCAGATAACCGAAGCTCCTGTTGCCGAACAGGAAGTGGTAGAGGAACCTAAGCCGCAAGTAGAAGAGATTTCGGTTCCTGAAGATATTGCAGCAGAAGCCTTACCTGCTGTTGAAAGTAGTCCAGAAGAAAAAGTAGAGCCGCAAGCCGAGAAACCAGCTGAAGTTCCAAAAACGCCTAAAAAAGATTTGCCTTCTGCTTTACCCGAGAACCTATCGGAGCTTAGTCCGCAGGAGAGAGTAAAAGCCATTTTAGAGCGCAATCGTCAGGTTCGCGAACAATTTGAGTCCCAAAAATCCGAAGGTGAAGCCAAGCTTTTTGATCAGGGTAAACCATCGGCCCCCGAGCCAGAACCAAAAGAAGAGGTTAAAGAGGATTCCGTTCAGAAGGAAGCTACAGATGAAATTAAAGAAGCAGATGCTAGCACAGAAGAAGCTGTAAAAGCAACTGAAAATGAGGTTCCTGGTGTTCAGGATGAAAGTCTAACCGAAATTCCAACCGAAAGTCAAGAGGACTTATCCGAGCCCGTATCCGAACCGAAAGAAGGAACAGAGGATTCAAGTTCCATTGAAGAAGATTCCGTTGAACAAGCTACCGAGCCAGAACCTAAGTCGAGCCTTTCCTTCGAGGAAGAAGAACGTGAGCCTTGGGCTGACTCACCTATTGATATTGAAGCCTTAATCCGTCGTCGTTTTGCGCGTCGTTTCGAAAGTATTGAGGAACCTGAAGAGGAAGAAGCCGATTGGGATGAAGAGGAAGAACTGGACTCCATAAATGTTGAAAGCCCAGAATACTTCTCTGAAGAAGAACAAGGAATAGAAGCGGAAAGCTCTTCCGAACCCGAAAATACCGAAGAAGAAAATTCGGATACGAGCATACCAACAGATTTAAGTCCGGAGGAGGCGAAAAGTGATTTAGCCTTAGCCTCGCGTATTCGCATGATTCGCGATCGTCTGGAAACGCTGCGCAATAGCGATGCCCTGAGCAGGGAGGAGCTGGAAGTGTTAATGGAAGAACATCGTCAGTTAGAGGCTCTGATGGCAGATTTACCTTTGAATGAAGAGCAACTTTTTGAGGTAGAGATTAAAATCCCTCAGGTAGAAGACGAGGTTCAGGCGGAAACAGAGGAATCGCAACCAGAAGAAGCTAGTCAAGAAGAAGCCAATCAAGTTGAAGAAGAAGCGGACTTGAACTCTGATTCGGAAGTTGAGGAAACTGAGGCAGAAACTAATGCGGAAGATTCCGAACAAGACTCCACAGAGAGTTCAGAAGAAATAAAAGCAGCAGAGGCTGAAGAGCCTGCGGATGTTAAAGAAGAAGCGGAAGAAGATTTAGATTCAGAGATACGTCGCATTGAACAATTAGCCGAGAAAATGCGCAGCGGATCCAATGAAGAAGGGGATACTGATTCCTTATCGGCATTGCGGGAGCAGCGCATGAATGAGCTGATTGAAGAGCGCAAGAAAAGCTTGGAAGCAGCCTTGGCGGAGAAAGAGCAGGAGGCAGAAGAGCCTAATGAAGCTAAGTCGCTTGAAGAGGAGGAGAGTGAAAATCGTGTTGCCGAAGTCGAAGAAACGACCACAGCAGCGGAACAGCTGGTAGCGAAAGAAACTTCAGAAGTGGATGAGCCGATCGAAGAACCGGAGGCGGAATCCAGCTCGCAGTCTGAGCCGTCAACAGCGGAGAAGGAAATAGATTCCAAAACTGAATCTGAACCCGAAGAAGCGGAAGCCGAGCAAATAGAAGAGATTTCAGAGCCAGAAGTTTCTACTCCAAGCCAGGCGAAGGAACCGAGTTTCTCACAGTGGTTAAAACGTATAGCCAAAGGTGAATCACCAAGAGAACCGGCTAAACCTAAGGAGGAATTAGAAGATCAAGAACCGAAGGAAGAAATCTCTAAAAAGATTGATTTGCTTGATTCCTTTGTAGAGAAATTACCGGAGCTGAAGAAGCAAAGTCGCGAAGCTGGACCTACCAGTCCAAAACCAACTAAAGTTGAGGTGCCGGAAGAGAAAGGTGAGGATCAAGGAAGTGGTTTGGTAACCGAGACCCTGGCTAAGGTTTACATTCGACAAAAGCACTACAAAAAGGCAATTCAAGCCTATGAAATTCTGATGTTGAAATATCCCGAAAAAAGTTCTTTCTTTGCCAGCCAAATTTCAGAGATCAAGAAACTGGCTAACAGTAAATAATAAAAGATGACCCTTTTACTTACAACCCTAATCATCGTAACTTGTATTTTACTAATTATCATTGTTTTGGTACAAAATCCAAAAGGTGGTGGTTTAAGTTCGTCCTTCGGTGGTGGCGGTACTCAATTATTCGGTGGCGTTAAGAAAACAACCGACTTTTTAGATCGCGGTACCTGGGCTTTGGCCATTGTATTAGTGGTTTTGGTAATGATTTCCAATATTGCTTTAAGTCCGGATAATGTGAGAGTGGAGCAACGTGAATCTGCTATAGATGATGTTCAAGTAGATCAACCACAAACTCCTGCTCAATTTAGTATGCCTGCTGGGGATCCTTCAAGTATGCCACAATCTGTAGATACCGCTGATTAATCAGTAAGGTATATCCGACTAAAATATTTTAAGCCTTCCTCAGGGAAGGCTTTTTTTAGGGCTAAAGCTTAGGTTTGCTGTTTATAGCTTTGTTTTGTTCAATGGTGAATTTGTAAATGTTAAAATAGGCCTTTACCAGTAGCTATCAGGCGAAAACCTCAGTATTTACAGGCTTTTTCAGGTTTTGAGAATTGCCCGAAATAGCTATCTTCACGCGCTTAACATTAATTTAATATCTATGTTTAAATCAAAGCTTTTTGTAGGGCTTTTGGGTACCTTACTACTGGTTTCTGCTTGTAAGAAAGACGATGACAATGATGGTACTAACAATTCCGGGGACTTCCCACAAGAATTGGTTTTAGATGGTACCCGTCATGGATTGGGTACTGCCTTTATGGAGTTTTACCCTGACTATGGTGTGAACTCTCATAATTTGGATCTCATCCTTTTAAGTGATGGTTTAACCGCTCATTATGATGCGGACAATTATCCAGATTCCATCAGTGGAAACGGTTATATGATGTATTTCGAAATGTTTAGTGCAGACAGTACTTTCTTAAGTGCCGGAACTTACAGCATGGATACTACCTTAACCGTAAATACTTTCCAGGGTGCATTTGTTGCTCCGGTAAGCAATGGTGAGATCAACGGTTCCCCAGAGCAATTGAAAACTGGAAGTGTTGAGGTGTCTCGTAGCAATAATGTTTACACCATTACTGGTTCTGGTAAGGATGCAGACAATAAAGATTTCGAGTTCAGCTATCAAGCTGCCATTACCATTTACTAGGAATCGAGATCAATAGCATAAAAAAAACCTGGCTTCTTATGGAGGCCAGGTTTTGTGTTTTAAGGAGCTAGTTTTATTAGCTGAAGTCGGCTAAAATTTGTTCGGTAGCTTCTTTGGTTTTTACCTTCAGGTAGATTTTAGCAATCTTTCCTTTTTCGTCAATTACAAAGGTTTCGCGGTGAATACCGTCGTATTCGCGACCCATAAATTTCTTCAAGCCCCAAACCCCATAAGCTTCGATAACTTCTTTCTCCGTATCAGGGATCAATGCGAAGGGTAAATCATATTTGGTGGCGAATTTCTGATGCTTTTGGGCGGTGTCTGCACTTACTCCGATTAATTCAAAACCCTTGTCTTTTAGATCCTGATAGTTGTCTCGGAAATTACAAGCTTCGGCAGTACAGCCTGGAGTATCATCTTTAGGGTAGAAGTAGAGCACTACCTTCTTCCCTTGGAAATCCGAAAGTTTGATCGGATTGCCATTCTGATCTTCGGCATTAATATCCGGGGCTTTGTCGCCCTCTTTAAGATGTGTCATATTTCAATTTTTCTATAAAACCCTGGCAAAGGTAGAATGTTGATTTGGGATGATGAATTTAGATTCTGTCAGTCGGCCTTACAGAAACTGACAGAATGGATAGGGTGAATGTCAGTTTGCCACCTTTTTCGCAGCCTTTTTCTACTGGCATATTTTCTGCCTTAAGGGAGGACAATCAGATTAAAATAAGTTTAACCTAAACAAAGTCTAGAATGGCTGATATTAACTTAAAACCTTTGGCAGATCGCGTACTGGTGGAGCCCAGCGCAGCCGAAACTACCACTGCCTCCGGGATTATCATTCCTGATACTGCCCAAGAAAAACCCCAACAAGGTACTGTTGTAGCGGTAGGGGCTGGTAAAGCAGATGAGCCCATGACCGTTAAAGTAGGTGATACCGTATTGTACGGAAAGTACGGTGGTACTGAAATTAAGCATGAAGGTAAGGACTACCTGATCATGCGTGAGTCTGATATTTATGCCGTAATCGGTTAAACCAATTCCAAAAAAGAAAATACAATACAGATGGCTAAAGAAATCAAATTTAACCTTCAAGCTCGCGATGGCTTAAAGCGAGGTGTAGATGCGCTGGCCAATGCGGTAAAAGTTACCCTTGGACCTAAAGGACGTAATGTAATTATCGAAAAATCATTCGGTGCTCCTCATGTAACCAAAGACGGTGTTACCGTGGCCAAGGAGATCGAATTGGAAGATAAAGTGGAGAACATCGGTGCTCAGATGGTGAAGGAAGTAGCCAGTAAAACGGCTGATGTAGCGGGTGATGGTACGACTACTGCCACCGTTTTGGCTCAGGCTATTTTTAACCAGGGCTTGAAAAACGTTACTGCTGGTGCTGCTCCTATGGATTTGAAACGCGGTATTGATAAAGCGGTAACTGCGGTAATCGAAAACCTCCGTACTCAAAGTCAAGCAGTAGGTGATAGCGATGCTAAAATTGAGCAGGTAGCGGCTATTTCTGCTAATAACGATTCTGCCATTGGTAAGCTTATCGCTGAAGCCATGGGCAAAGTGAAGAAAGAAGGTGTTATCACTGTTGAAGAAGCTAAAGGAACCGAAACTTATGTTGAGGTTGTAGAAGGTATGCAGTTCGATCGCGGTTACCTTTCTCCTTACTTCGTTACCGATAGCGAGAAAATGGTAGCTGACCTCGACAGCCCTTTGATCTTGATCTACGATAAGAAGATCAGCAATATGAAGGAGTTGTTGCCTATCCTTGAGCCTGCCGCTCAGTCTGGTCGTCCTTTGTTAATCATCGCTGAAGATGTGGAAAGCGAAGCCCTTGCCACCTTAGTGGTAAATAAAATCCGCGGAAGCTTGAAGATTGCCGCTGTTAAAGCTCCTGGCTTTGGCGACCGTCGTAAAGCTATGCTCGAAGATATCGCTATCCTTACTGGAGGTACCGTAATTTCTGAAGAGCGCGGTTTCAAATTGGAGAATGCCACCATGGATATGTTGGGTTCTGCCGAGAAAGTGAGCATTGATAAGGATAATACTACCATCGTAAACGGAGCAGGAGAAGCTTCTGATATTGCGGGTCGTGTGAACCAAATCAAAGCACAGATTGAAACCACTACTTCCGATTACGATAAAGAAAAATTACAAGAGCGCTTAGCCAAATTGGCCGGTGGTGTTGCGGTGCTTTATGTAGGTGCTGCCTCTGAGGTAGAGATGAAAGAGAAGAAGGATCGTGTAGATGATGCTTTAGCTGCCACTCGCGCTGCTATTGAAGAAGGTATCGTTCCTGGTGGTGGTGTAGCCTTAGTGCGTGCTGCTAAAGCCCTCGAGAACTTGAAAGGCGATAATGAGGACGAAACTACCGGTATCCGCATTGTTCACCGTGCCATTGAAGAGCCATTACGCATGATTGCTTATAATGCCGGACAGGAAGCTTCCGTAATCATCAACAAAGTACAAGAAGGAAAAGACGATTTTGGATACAATGCCAAAACCGAAGCTTTCGGAAATATGTACGAGCAAGGAATTATCGACCCTACTAAAGTAACCCGTGTTGCTTTGGAGAATGCTGCTTCTGTAGCCGGAATGTTACTCATTACCGAAGCTACAATCAGTGAAATTCCAAATGAGAATGATGCTGCTGCTGCCGCTGCTGCTGCCGGAATGGGTGGTGGTATGCCAGGTATGATGTAAGAAGCACATATATACTCTATATAATAGCTCCCGACTCCCGGCTTTTTGCTGAGAGTCGGGATTTTTTTTGCTTCTTTGGGAGGACCTTTTACAATCCTATATTTGTGATAGTAATTCACACTATGAAACGAGTACTAGCCCTTATTCTATTAATCTTTATCATGGCGCCGGAAGCAGATGCTCAGCGCTATAAGGATCCACGCAGTTATTACCGCGAATTTTACAGCCAAACCCGTCGTATTCAAACCAAGAACCTCCGCTATGTAGAGGCGGTCGCTCGCGGAGATGATGCCCGAATTATCAATAAGTTCCGCCAAATGGTGGTGGATCAATTGAAGGAAAGTCGTAAAATCTTGGATCGGGTAGGAGCTTATAAAGATGATGATGTGCTGCAAAGAGAGTACATCGCCGGAATTGATATGTACCTGGAAGCCTATGAAAAGGATTTTGGGGCTGCAGAGGAACTGACCAGTACGCGCTACAATTCTCTGGAAAACTTGGAGGCTTATTATGCGGCAGCTAATAAAGCTGAGATTAAAGTTTTGGATGCAGCGTATAAGATCGAGAAGGCTGAGGATTATTTTGGGAAGACCTATATGGTGGATCTGCGCCGCGATACTGTTATGGCCAATAAGCTTTTAAAGCTGGATGAGATTACAGTTTCGGCTCGTGAGGTTACCCTGGAGTATTTCCGAGTGGATGCACAGTTAAGTAAGTTGTTCAGTGCGATTGATTCGAATAAAACGGATGATCTGGATGTTATTATTACCGACCTGCGCAGAGCGGCCAAAGCGGCAATGTCCAACCTTGATGCTTCTGAACCCATGGAAGACTACGAAGGATTACATGAGCAGGCGAATTACTATTTCGATGAATTGAATAATGCCATTGATTCGGATTTACGCCCCATGGCAGAACAGTTCAAGTTTAAGTATAAGGACCAGGATGATCTAGAAGAAGCCCAAGCTACTTTACGAGATTTTAAAGAGTTTCAATCTGAGATGCGCGAAGAGTTTTTCGCCGTTCGCAGGGAAATGATCCTCGATTATTTAGAAGAATAATTAATTGGGGATTCCTTAAATTCAGGGCGTTAATCATGCTTATGAATTTTAAGAGGTCCCCCCTGAAAATACTCTTATGGGTGGGCCTGACCTTTTGGTCGGGCCTTTTTTGTTTCGGTCAGAATTCCATTGATAGTTTGGAGACCGTTCTAAAACAAAGTCAAGACCCTGAAACTCGCACCGAACTTAGTCTGATCCTAGCCAAAGAATGGATTATCAAGCATCAAGATTCTGCCTTACCCTATGTGCAAGATGCTCTGCGTCTAAGTAAAGAGCATGAGCTTGAGGAGTTGCAAATTGAGGCAGAGAACTTAATGGGCAATGTATTGCAGCGTCAATCCAAACCCGAAGAAGCATTGGTACTCTACCATAAGGCGATTAAAAAAGCGGAAGCTTTAAACTACCAAAAGGGCCTGGCGAAGCTTTATAATAATGTAGCTCTTATCCATATTGAAAGGGGGGAGTTTCCAGAAGCTCTGGAGGGATTTACCAAGGCGACACGATGTGAAGAGGTAATCGATAATCCTGAAGGAAAGGCCCAAGGCCTTAATAATATTGGAGTGGTATTCTATTATCAAGGGGATTACGATAAGGCCCTTGAGTATTTTCTGGAATCCGTTAAGGTGCATGAATCCATGCAAAACCTGCTCAGTGCCAAGCAGGGCTACAATAATATTGGAGCGATAAATGAAGCCTTGGGTCGACATGAACAAGCTTTGATCTATTACCAGAGAGCCTTGCGCATCGCAGGCGATATGGATGACCGTTCGGAATTGGCCAATGCCCTTAATAATATCGCCAGCGTTTACAGCAATATGGAAAATTGGCAGGCCTCAGAAGACTATTACATGCAGGCCCTGGAAGTAAACCAAAAGGCTGAAGACTTTTATTCCCTGGCTTTGGTCAATATTAACTTGGGAGATCTCTATGCGAAATCTGGCCAGGCCCAAAAATCGGAAAGCTATTTTTTGAAGGCCGCTCAGATTATTGAGGAAGGACAATTTAAAAATCTAGCTTATAGTCTTTATGAGAAGATGGCCCATTACTACTCGGAAGGTCAAAACTTTGAAAGGGCATATCATTATCAAGGACTCTACGATCAGTATAAAGATTCGGTTTACAATGAGGCTAAAGCTAAGGCCATAGCGGAAACCAATGCCCTTTATGAAACGGAGAAAAAGGAAAAGGAAGCCGCCGAGGCTAAGGCTGCTTTAGCTCAAGAGCAACTCACAGTGCAGCGCCAAACTCAATGGATGATCTTATTGATTGCCGGTGTGGTGTTGATCATCATGTTTGGTGTTTCCATGTTCCGACAACAGGCCATAAAAAGGCGTCAATTAGAAACGGAAGCTGCTTTGCAAGAAGAGAGGGCGCGTGCTGAAGGTCGAAGGAAATTGGAAGAAGAACGCAATCGGATTTCTCGTGATTTGCATGATCACATCGGTTCGCAACTTACCATTATCAGCTCACAAATCGATAATCTGGCTTTTAAGGAGGCCTCTGAAGAACGCCGCACCTCTTTCGAGAAAATTAGCGATCACACCCGCGATACTATGGCGCAATTGCGAGAAACAATCTGGGCCATGAATAATGATGAGATAAACCTGGAAATGCTTAGCGCGAAATTGCAGGATTTTATGAATCGCTCGGCGCATGAAGGTCGTAGCTTAATGGTTCAAAACCACTGCGAGCCTCAATTAGTTTTAAGTCCGGAGCAAACTATTAACCTCTTCCGCATCTGCCAGGAGGCGGTACAGAATGCGGTAAAGTATGCCGAGTTCCATGAACTTAAGATCGCTTTTAGTTCGGATGCGCATAGCCTCCAGGTTAGGATTGAAGATGATGGAGTGGGAATGGAGATGGATGGCAGTGTTAAAGGTTATGGTTTGCAGAATATGCAAGCTAGAATGCAGCAAATGAAGGGTAGCTTTAAAATGGAGTCTGAAATTGGAAAGGGTACTCGTATTTACTTGAGCTTACCTATTAATACGGCAATTGCCGTATAGGAAATTAAAACTTAGCCTGTCATATTTGTGAAAAGTCCAAGCATGACCTTAAACATAGCTATCGCCGAGGACAATTATCGCTTGGCCCGCACTTTAATAGAGAAACTGGAGTTGGCAGAAAACCTTCAGGTGAAGTGGCATGAACCCAATGGCAAGGCCCTTATCGATCACTTGGAGGAAGATCATAATCTGGATGTGATTTTAATGGATATCAATATGCCGGAAATGGATGGTATTCAAGCTACCGAGATTGTGCGGAAGCGCTTCCCTCAGATAAAGGTGATTATGAGTACCGTGCTTGACGAAGAGGATTATATCCTTAAAGCAATTATGGCCGGCGCCAATGGATACCTTTTAAAGGATGAGCGACCCTTGAAATTACATCTGGCGATAGAAGAAGTAATGGAAGGCGGAGCCCCGATGTCGGCGGCTGTGGCCCATAAAGCTTTGCGCTTGATTCGCATGGGAGCGGATATGCCCGAAGAAAAGGTGGACTATAATCTCACTAAAAGAGAGACGGAAATATTGGAGCACCTGGCGGCCGGGCGCAATTATCAGGAAATAGCCGAAAACCTCTTTATTAGCCCATCTACTGTTCGCAAGCATATAGAGAACATCTACCAAAAATTGCAGGTGCATAATAAGGTGGAGGCCGTGCAGCTTGCCTTGCGGAATAGGCTGGTTTAGACGTACCTTGGCCCTAAAATCAGCAATGGGCCGAATACATCTTTTTGAATGGGAAGATCTTAGCTGGTTCCCGAAAAATCTTCGCGATTACGGTACGGATTTCTTAGAGTTTTTAGCGCAAAAAACAGGGCTATTCCAACCGGCAGTTCCAGTCCTTAGCAAAGCCTTAAAGCGTTTAGAGACTAATCAGATTATCGATTTGGCCTCCGGAGGAGGAGGGGCTTTACCCGGCTTAAATAAGGAGCTTCAAAAAGAAGTGCCCGGTTTGCAAATAACCCTTAGCGATTACTATCCCAATCTATCGGCTTTCAAGCGTATTAGTAATGAGCATGCCAATATTGCTTTTAAAGCAGAGGCGGTTGATGCTCGTGCCGTACCTCAGGAGTTAAAGGGCCTACGCACTCAGTTTTTATCGCTGCATCATTTCAAACCGAAGGATGCCCGAGCTATACTTCAAAATGCAGTGGATAGCGGTCAGGGGATAGCCGTTTTTGAAGGTCAGGAGCGCAGTATTCCCAGTGTTTTAGCCATGGTCTTTTCGCCCATCAGCCTGCTTTTAAGTACCCCCTTCATACGTCCTTTTCGCTGGGGTCGATTGCTGTTTACCTATCTCATTCCGATAGTGCCTCTCTTTGTACTTTGGGATGGCGTGGTTTCCTCCTTACGAACCTATTCCGTGGCTGAAATGAAGGAGCTTATTGCCAGCCTTAGGGATGCGGATCATTTCGAATGGGAGGTGGCTAAGGTAAAATCAGGACCGGCCAAGGTTTTGTATTTAGTGGGTTTGCCCAAATAAAAAATCCCGGCGCTAACCGGGATTCTCAAATATCTATGGTCTTAGCTTAGTTGGCTAAAAGCTCTTTTACTTTAGTGCTAATGCTTTTGCCGTCGGCACGACCTGCCAGGTCTTTACTGGCGCGGCCCATAACCTTGCCCATGTCTTGGGGACCGGCGGCCCCAACTTCTGCAATCAGCTTCTTGAGGTAGTCTTCTAATTCTTCCGGACTAAGCGCCTTGGGCAAGAACTCTTCAATTACTTCCAATTGAGCTCGCTCTTCCGAGGCTAAATCCTCACGGTTTTGTTCTTCGTAAATGGCCAATGAGTCCTTACGCTGCTTCTGCAAACGAGTAAGGATTTTTAATTCTTCCTCTTCATTTAATTCTGCTCCAGCTCCTTTTTCGGTTTGGGCCAGCATAATAGCTGATTTAATACTACGTAAGCTTTCCAGTCTTACTTTGTCTTTGGCCTTCATGGCCGTCTTAATTTCCTCAGCGATATTTTTAATTAAGCTCATGATCTTTTTTCCTTTCAAACAAAGGTAAAACTTGCCTGGCTCTTTTGGGTGCAGTCCAATAAAAAAGCCCGGTAGAGGGTGCCGGGCTTTTTATGAGAACAGGGAACTAGTCTGTTAATCAACGTTGTCGTGTAAAAAGCTATTATTGCTTTTAAAGTTTGGGCCTTCTTCACCGTCGTTCAGGGTCATGCGTCCGCGTGATTCCTGGCTGGAAAGTGAGCGTTGCTCAATATTAATTCCATGACGTTTGTAGGCAGGCTCATTGTCCGTTTCAGTAAGGCTGTGTGGGTTGTTCTTAAAGCGGTAGTTAAAGGCTTTTAACTTCGCTCTACGTTCTTCCGCACGCAAGCGCATACTTTCTTCGATGCTACTCTCCATAGGGTCAATAGGGCCCTGTCGTTTGGCAGCAGGGGCATCTTCCTTTCGGGTCTTAACTTCGAAGTGTAAATCTTCATCTTTATCGCTCTCAGCCTTCGCTTGAGGAGCAGCTTTGGGGCTGGCAGCCTTGGGGCTAATGCCTTGATTAAGCTTGGCTTCTAATTCCTGATAGTCTTCCAGGCTAAATACTTTGCGCTCCGCAGGAACGGGCTTTTGGAATTCAGCTTCTGGCATTTCAGGAGCCTTAGCTTGAGGAATTTCTTGCTCAGGAGCTTCTTCGCGAATTTCCATTTTGGGAGCCTCAAACTCTTCCTCTTCATCAATATCGATTTGAAAGAAATTGAAGTCGATATCTTCTTCTCGAACTTCAGCTTCCGGACTGGCTGCAGGCTCTTCTGCTTCAGGAACTTCTTCTTCCATATCGAGGCTGTGTCGAACCACAGGCTCTTCGATTTCCGTTTCTGGCTCAGGCTTAGCATCCAATTCAAACATCGGATGATCTTCTACCACCAGCTCTTCCTCCTCCTTTAATTCGAAGTGAGGTAGGCTTTCGTCTTCCTCTTCGATAGATGGGGTTTCTTCTTGAACTTGGGTGTCTTCGATGGGTTGAGCGGTAGGATGCAGGGGCTTGTCATAATCATCATCCGCGAAAAGCGAAGTCTGACGTTGACGCTCCAGTTCTTTTTCTTCATTTAGGGCTCGGTCTAATTCCTGGTCGAGGTTGTGGTCTAAATCCTCCTCGTCCATTTTTACCGGCGCATCGTATAAGGAAGTGCTAATCGCTTGATCGTCTTCCAAAGGGTGTACAATCTTAGCTGGAGCCTTGCCAATTACCTGCTTTTGCTGATCGGCATTAAAGCCCGTGGCAATAATAGTAATGCTGATTTCGTCGCCCAGGCTTTCATCCTCACCAATACCCATAATGATGTTGGCAGCGCCACCCGCTTCATTTTGAATGAAGTCGTTCACCTCACCAATTTCATCGATGGTAATTTCATTGGTGCCGGAAACAATTAACAGGAGCACGTTCTTGGCGCCACGAATATGGTTGTCGTTCAACAAGGGAGAATCCAGAGCGGCGGAAATAGCTTCCTTGGCGCGATTCTCACCCATGGCAGTAGCCGCACCCATTATTGCCGTTCCGGAATTGGCTAAAACGGTTTTAGCATCCCGAAGGTCAATATTGGTAGTGTAGTGATGGGTAATTACCTCGGCAATACCTCTGGCAGCGGTGGCCAATACTTCATCGGCCTTGGCAAAACCTGCTTTAAAGCCCAGGTTACCGTATACCTCACGCAATTTGTTATTGTTGATCACAACCAGTGAATCCACTACCGAGCGCAAAGAGTCGATACCTTTTTCGGCTTGTTCTTGACGCATGCGGCCTTCAAATACGAAGGGGCTGGTAACAATACCTACGGTTAGGATACCCTGGTCTCTGGCTGCCTTGGCAATAACGGGTGCAGCACCAGTTCCGGTACCACCACCCATACCGGCAGTGATAAACACCATTTTGGTATTGGTCTCCAGGACCTTGGCAATTTCATCCAGGCTTTCTTTGGCTGCTTGCTCTCCTACAGTAGGATTGGCGCCGGCACCTAAGCCCTCGGTTAAGGTTACTCCTAATTGGATTTTATTGGGAACCGGACTGTTTTCTAAGGCCTGAGCATCGGTATTGCAAATCACAAAATCTACTCCGTTGATCCCGGAGCTAAACATGTGATTTACCGCATTGCTACCACCTCCGCCAACGCCCACAACTTTAATCACGGACGAACGGTTTTTAGGGAGGTCAAAGGGCATCATGTCTTGGTTTGTATTCTCCATTATGAGAGGCTTATAGATCTTCGTTTAAAAAGTTTCGGAACTTATTAGCCCAGTTTTCGAACACATTGGAACGGTAGGGCTTTTTCTTTTCGTTGTTTTCGGGTGCGTCTTCCTGATCATCTTCGGGTGCTTCCGCTTCAGGATTCTCTGCTTCTTCAGGTACTACTTCTGCAATGGGTTTTTCAGTGGCCTTGGCTTCTTCATTTGCAGCCCGTTCTACATCACTGGGATGATCTTTGGGTTTACCTTCCAGTCCTTTAAGGATTAGTCCAACGGCAGTAGCGTAAATGGGAGAAGAAAGATCATCGCTACTAGGGCTGGCCAAATGCTCATTGGGGTAACCAATACGCGTATCCATACCCGTAACGAATTCTACCAACTGCTTAATATGTTTAAGCTGCGAACCACCACCGGTTAATACAATGCCGGCAATGAGTTTCTTCTTATTTTCATTGTAACCGTAATTCTTGATTTCCAGGTAAACCTGCTCAATGATCTCTACCACCCGGGCATTGATAATTTTAGAGAGCATTTTCATGGAAATCTCTTTGGGTTCCCTTCCTCGAAGGCCAGGGATGCTTACGATTTCATTCTCCTTGTTTTCACCGGGCCAAGCCGATCCAAACTTGATTTTCAGGAGCTCGGCTTGCTTTTCAATAATGGTGCAGCCCTCCTTAATATCTTCAGTAATTACGTTGCCACCAAATGGGATTACCGCGGTATGACGAATAATGCCATCCTTAAAAATGGCTACATCTGTAGTGCCGCCACCAATGTCGACCAGCACTACACCGGCCTCTTTTTCTTCCTGCGAAAGCACCGCTTCAGCCGAGGCGAGGGGTTCGAGGGTAATGTCGGCAATCTCCAATTCGCTGGAGCGCACGCAGCGCCCAATATTTTTAATCGAAGAAATCTGACCTACTACAATATGGAAATTGGCCTCTAAGCGAGAGCCATACATGCCTTTGGGTTCGCGGATATCGGGTTGTCCGTCGATTTTATATTCCTGTGGGAGGACGTGAATGATCTCCTCACCGGGTAGCATCACCAAATTGTGCACATTATCGATCAATTCTTGCAAGTCGCGATCTTCGATAACGGCATCTGGATTTTGGCGATTGATATAATCGCTATGCTGAGTACTGCGGATATGTTGACCGGCAATTCCCACCACTACCTCCGAAACATTGAGGCCACTTTGGGCTTCTGCTTCTTCAACGGCTTCTTTAATGGATTCGATGGTTTTAACAATATTGGTCACCACACCGCGCTGCACGCCAAGGGAGCGGGCTTTGCCAATCCCGAGAATCTCGACCTTGCCGAACTCGTTCTTCCGGCCGATCATGGCCACGATCTTGGTGGTCCCGATGTCTAAACCTACTGAAATCTCTTCCGGATTCATGTTTTAGTTTTTGCGGCAAATGAGTTGTCCTTCAAAGCGAAGGTCAATCTCTTTAAGCTTATTTAAATATTTCGGAGCGGGGGCTTGGGTATAAAAGACCTTTAGTTTGGTCAATTTTTCCTCCAGCTCTTCGGGCTTTCCTACCCGTATTTTAAAGTTTCCTTTTGCAGGAAAAAGCGTCCATTCTTTCTGTTCATTACAATGCAATCCCGTAAAGAATTGCTGGTAGAACTCATCTTGTTTGAGCGACTGCCAAAAGCTGGCAATCAGCGCCAAATCCTCATCATTCAAGTCACCACTCACCAGAGGAACTTCTTCGGAGAAATAGGGGCTCAAAGGCATTTTTTCTCCAGCATCCAATAGATAAAAAGAACTTCTTCTGCCGATAACTCTTGCTAATGGATCATGCTGCCATAGCATTATCCTTAAGCTACCATCTATCTTCGAATATACTTCCGCTTTCCTGATAGCAGGGTGATTATCAATGCTTTCTTCTAACAAGGCCTTGTTAATTTCTGCCAGCTGTAGGCTGCTGTCTCCCAGTTCTTTTTGAACCTGTTTTTCCATCTCCAGCAGCGATAAAAAGGAGCGATCCTGGCGGTTTTCAAATTGCAATTTGAAGTCCTTAAGTTCTTGCCGTTCATAGGCATTGATAGCACTGGAAACTAATAGTATCCAGGTGCTTAGCCCTCCGGTCCATATCGCTATTTGATGCCAGAGCTTCATTTTAATAAGGCCAATTTTAAGGGTCGGATCAGTTGATCTATATCTCCAGCTCCAATGGTGAGGATTAATTCGGGTTTTTCCTCGCTAAATCGGCTGAGGATTTCTTGCCGGCCCATCAATGATTTTGTCTCCGATTGTATCAAATCCAATAAAGCTTTGGAGTTAATTCCGGCAATCGGACGTTCGCGGGCAGGGTATAATTCTAATAAAATCATTTCGTCGAAGGCAGAAAGACTTTCGGCAAAGTCTTTTAAAAAGTCACGGGTACGAGAATATAAATGCGGTTGGAAAATCGCGGTGATCTTTCGTTTAGGATAAAGTTCACGCACCGAATTTTGCAAGGCGGCAATCTCCTTCGGGTGATGGGCATAATCGTCGATATACACCAGATCCTCCTTTTGGATATGGTATTCGAAACGGCGTTTTACGCCTTTAAAGCTTTCGAGCCCGGCTTTGATTTGCTCTTCACTTAAGCCGTATTTCAATGCCAGGGCAGCGGCGGCAACCGCATTTTCCACATTATGTCGGCCGGGCAGGAGCATGCTGATATCGCTAATACGACCCTGCGGATGCACAAAATCAAAATGATATTGATGTTCTATTACTTGAACCTGGTCGGCATAATAGGAGTTCTGATTACCGAAGCCATATTTAAGGCCCAGATTCAGATTGGTACTTTCATTAACCAGCACAAAATCGCTTACACTTTCAGCAAATTCACGGAAGGTGTCTTCCAGGCTTTGCGCTTCGCCGTAGATGTCCAAGTGGTCTGCATCAGTGCTGGTAATTACAGCAGCGGTAGGCTTTAAGTTTAGGAAACTACGATCGTATTCATCCGCTTCGGCTACCAAAAGGTCGGTGTCATCATGACCCCAAAAATTGGATTGGTAGTTAGTGCTGATGCCACCCAGGAAGGCGCTAATCTCTACTTCTGCATGACGATATAAATGGGCTAAAATGCTGGAAGTAGTGGTCTTGCCATGAGTACCGGCAACGGCCAGACAACGATGCTTTTGGGCAATAAGTCCCAATACTCGGGCACGCTTCACAATTTCAAAGCCCTCTTTTTGAAAGAAGTTTAGCTCACTGTGATCCTCAGGAATCGCAGGGGTGTAAATCACCAAACTGTCCTCCGCTTTAAAACGTGATGGAATTTGCTTCACATCATCCTCATAGTGGATCTTCATGCCTTCTGCTTCCAGGTCTTCACAGAGCGGGGAACGATAGCGATCGTAACCAGCCACCTTTCGACCTGATTGCTGGAAATAGCGGGCCAGGGCGCTCATGCCAATGCCGCCAATGCCAATGAGGTATACATTCGGTCTATCCAACATGGCCAAGCAGGCTTTCAATTTCGTTAACAATGCTGGCGGCTGCATTGGGCAGGGCCAGTTTTTGAATATTGTTTTGCAGGTCTTTCTGCTTTTGAGGGTCTTCCAGTAATTCCTGCACCAGGGCTACTAATTCTTGGGAGTCTCGCGTTTCTTTAAATAGCAAGGCCGCTGACTTGGAGCTCAGGGCTTCGGCATTTTTGGTTTGATGATCCTCGGCTACATTGGGCGAAGGAATAAGGATGGCGGCTTTGCCTACCACTGCCAGTTCGCTCAAAGTATTGGCACCGGAACGACTAATCATAATATCGCTAGCTGCATAGGCCTCGCGCATATCACTAATAAATGCTTGAAGCTTGATGTGATCCGGCAAGTTTTGATGTTTGGCAGTCAGAGAATCATAATAGAGTTTACCGCATTGCCAGATGATATTGAGCTCCATTTTTTGGAGATTCTCCAATTCAGAACTGATCAATTCATTGATGCGGCGGGCACCCAGGCTGCCTCCTAAAATCAGGAGGGTGGGCCATCCAGGCTTTAAGCCTAATTTCTCTTTTACCTGCGCATCCGCGGGAAGCGCTATTTGAAGATCCTTACGCAGGGGATTGCCTGTAAGAACCAGCTTTTCTTTCGGAAAGAACCTTTCCATTTTATCATAGGCCACGCAAATGCGAGCTACCTTTTTACTGAGCAGCTTATTGGTAATACCCGGAAAGGAGTTCTGCTCCTGAATCAAGCAGGGCACACCTTTAGATGCAGCCGCCCATAATAGCGGCCCACTGGCAAAACCTCCGGTTCCAATGGCGATATCGGGCTTAAATTTTCGAATCAGCTTGCGGCTCTTAGCTAAGCTGCTTAGTACTTTGAAAGGGAAGCTCAAATTGTCGATTGTCATTTTTCGCTGCAATCCACTAATCCAAAGTCCTTCGATGGGGTAACCGGCCTGCGGTACCTTTTCCATCTCCATTTTATTTTGAGCCCCAACAAACTGAAATTCAGCGTGAGGATACCTTGCTTTAATTTCATCGGCAATGGCCAGGGCCGGGAAAATATGACCTCCGGTGCCGCCTCCACTAATCATTACTCTAAGCTTTTCCATCGAGAATCGGTTTTAGAGGCTGTTCGCTGTCGATTGCATCTTCCGCATCGGAAAAGGCTTCATTTTCTTCACTGTCGTTTTCGGCTTTGCCACGACTTACGCTGAGGATCATGTCCAGGGCTAAAGCAGTCATCCAAACCGAGGTTCCGCCCTTGCTGACCAGCGGTAGGGTTTGACCCGTTACCGGGATAAGATTTACGGCTACACTTAAATTCACCAGGGCCTGAGCTAAAATGGTTAAGCCTAAGCCCAAGCTGAGTAAACTACCAAAGCTGGTTGGGGCTTTGGTGGCGATGGTGAGTATCCTAAAGATGAGCCAGATATAGACTATTATGGTTAGGCCTCCTCCCAATGTGCCCATCTCCTCCGTAATTACGGCGAAAATGAAATCGGAATTGGATTGAGGTAAGAAGTTCTTCATTACGGATTTGCCAAAACCTTTACCTACAATTTTGCCTTCGGCAATGGCCATTTTAGCTTTAGTTACCTGATAGTTCTCGGTGCTTTCACCACTGCTAAAGCTTTCGATTCGCGTTTTCCAGGTTTCGAGACGGTTGCTCATATTGGGGAAAGCGAAAACCAGCGTAATAAAAAGGGCCAAAGCGGCGATACCGGAACCTGCCAGAATTAAGAGATTTCGGATGGGGTAACCGCCAATAAACAGCAATAGGTAGGTTACACCAAAAATCAGGGCTGCCGTACTAAAGTTGGCTGGAAGGATAAAGCCCACCACCAGCAGGATGGGTAATATCAAGCCAATAAAATGTTTGCGGAAGCCCTTGAGTTCTTCCTTAGTATGTACGGCTAAATAGCGTGCCACATAAGCTACCAGCACAATGGCAGCTAGGGCAGAAGGCTGAAAGGTTTGCCCGAAAGGCAGGCGAATCCAACGAGCGGCATTGGAAATATTCACCCCGTTTACCAGGGTGTAAATAAGCAGTAGAATCACCGGAATGATGAGCAGCTTGGCCAAATTGCCAAAGAGCTTGTAATTAACCCGATGCACCAGGGTAGCGATTACAAATCCACTGAATAAAAAGGCACTGTGTTTTAATAGGTCCACCATGGTGCTGCCGCCATTATTAAAGGCCAGATTGCTACTGGCACTGTAAACGGTAAGCGTGCCCACAGCGGCTAAAATGCCACTTAGGATCCAGAGGGTTCGATCTCCTTCTACTCGTATTTCCTTGCCGAATAGAGTCATGGATTACAATTGACGAACGGCATTTTTAAATTGACGTCCACGGTCTTCGTAGTTCTCAAAAAGGTCGAAACTGGCACAAGCTGGGCTCAGTAATACAGCGTCGCCCTTGTCGCCCATTTTATAGGCCATACGCACGGCTTCGTCCATGTCGGCCGCGTCAATTACCATAGGAGCTAAACCTTCAAAGGCCGCGTGTAATTTACTGTTGTCGGTTCCCAGGCAGATTAAAGCTTTCACCTTCTCGCCCACTAATTTGGCCAACTGGCTGTAGTCGTTTCCTTTATCTACCCCACCGGCAATCCAGATGGTGGGTTTTTGCATGCTTTCTAATGCGTACCAGGTAGAGTTTACATTGGTGGCTTTGGAGTCGTTGATGAATTCGATACCGTAAATCTGTAGTACCGATTCGAGGCGGTGCTCAATGCTTTCGAAGGAAGCCAGGCTTTCGCGGATAGCTTCTTTGCGAATGTTTAATAAGCGTCCGGCTACACCCGAAGCCATGCTGTTGTAGGTGTTGTGCTTGCCTTGTAAGGCCAGTTCATTAATGTCCATATCTATTTGCTGGTTTATGATGATTTGTAGAATTCCGTCTGAATTGATTTGAGCGCCATTGTCTACGGATTGCTCCAAAGACAATTGCCATTGCTGAGCGCGGAGGGGATAACCCTGAAGGTATTTATTGGTCAGGGCATCGTCTGCGCAATAGATGAAATGATCCTTTTCATCCTGATTTTCGGTGATGCGCAGCTTGGCTGCGGCATATTCATCTACCGAATTATTGTAGCGATCTAAGTGATCGGGGGTAATATTGGTGAGGATGGCGATATGCGGCTTAAAGTGGATGATGTCATCCAGCTGAAAACTGCTTACCTCCAAAGCATAGAAATCGTGCTTGCCCTCGGCTAAGGATCCGGCGAAGCTGGTGCCGATATTACCTACCAGAGCAACGCTATTACCGGCGGTTTCCAGAAGGTGGTGTACCATGCTGGTTATCGTGGTTTTACCATTGGTGCCGGTAATGGCAATAATGGTTCCCTGGCAATGGCGAGCAGCAAACTCAATTTCGGAGATCAACTCGATTTGAGCAGTGCGGATCTTCTGAATTAAAGCGGCCTTTTCGGGGATACCGGGTGACTTAATGATGAGATCGGCTTCCAGGATACGATCCTCAGAATGCTGACCTTCCTCAAAGTCAATCTTTGACTCAATAAGGGCCTGGCGATTTTCAGCCGAAAGGCTAGAGCGATCACTAAGGAACACACTATGCCCGAGCTTTTGCGCCAATTTGGCTGCTCCCAAGCCGCTTTCGCCGCCACCTAAAACTACTATGTTTAAGTTGCGGTTCACTAGCGGAGTTTGAGGGTTACAAAGGATAGTACAGCCAGGAAAATGCCTATAATCCAAAAGCGAGTTACGATCTTACTTTCGTGGAATCCCTTCTTTTGGTAGTGATGGTGTAAGGGCGACATCAAGAAGATGCGACGTCCTTCACCGTATTTCTTTTTGGTACGTTTGAAATAGCTTACCTGAATAATTACCGAGAGGTTCTCGACCAGGAAGATTCCACAGATAATGGGAATTAAAAGTTCTTTGCGAATGGCGATGGCGAATACCGCAATAATACCTCCCAGGGTTAAGCTCCCAGTGTCGCCCATAAATACTTGAGCGGGGTGGGTATTATACCAAAGGAATCCGATGCAGGCTCCCACAAAGGCGGCGATAAAGATTACCAGCTCACCCGTATTGGGGATGTACATAATATTGAGGTAGTCTGCGAAAATGATACTGCCTGATACATAGGCAAAGATGCCCAGGGCAATGCCTATAATGGCGGAAGTACCTGTGGCTAAGCCATCAATTCCATCGGTAAGATTGGCACCATTGGAAACGGCGGTAATGATGAAGATTACAATCGGAATGAAGAGTAACCAGCCATAATCCTTGGTCCAGTCGCCCATCCAAGAAATTAAGCTGCTGTAATCGAACTCATTGTTCTTTACAAAGGGGATGGTGGTTTTTAGCGATTTCTCCGCATCGCCGTAAACGGGTAAGGTTTGTGCTCGCTGACCCTCTTCTGTTTCATACACATGGGCAGTGGCCTCACGGTTTTTAATGGTTACGCTGTCATTAAAATAGAGCATGCTGCCTACGATAATGCCCAGACCAACCTGACCTACCACTTTGAATTTTCCGGGTAAGCCTTTTTTGTTTTTACGAAACACCTTAATGTAGTCATCCAGGAATCCTACGGCACCCATCCAAACTGTGGTGATGAGCAACATGAGGATGTAAATGTTTTCGAGCTTGGCAAAAAGTAAGGTCGGAACGAGAATTCCCAATAGAATGATCAAACCACCCATGGTTGGGGTGCCGGCTTTTTCACTCTGACCTTCCAGGCCTAAATCGCGAATGCTTTCGCCTACCTGCTTGCGTTGTAAGAGGCCGATCAGGCTCTTGCCGAAAAGCAGACAGATGATCAGGGAGCTGATTAAAGCGGCTGCCGCGCGGAAGGTGATGTATTGGAATACACCGGCTCCGGGCAGGTCATAAGCTTGGTTGAGGTATTCGAAGAGGTAGTACAGCATTAGTCCGGATATTTTTGATCTAGGGTTTCACGGGCAATGGCTAAGTCGTCGAAGGGAAAGCGCTCGCCTTTAATTTCTTGATAGGTTTCATGCCCTTTTCCGGCAATGAGGATGAGGTCTTTGCTTTGACCTAATTGTATGGCAGTCCGAATCGCTTGCTTGCGATCGGTGATTTTTAAAACTTTATGACTGAGGTGCATTTCGATGCCCTTTTCCATTTCTTCAATAATGGCTTCGGGGTCTTCGAAACGAGGATTGTCGGAAGTGAGAATTACCTGATCCGACATTTCGCTGGCGATTCGAGCCATCAAGGGACGTTTGGCAGCATCGCGATTTCCGCCACAGCCCACTACGGTGATTACTTTCTCACTATTACTGCGGATGCTGGCAATGGTTTTTAATACATTTTCCAGGGCATCAGGCGTGTGCGCATAATCCACAATGGTGGTGAGCTCTTGCTTTTGCAGATATTGGAAGCGACCAGCAACCGATTTTAGGCTACTAATGGCAGTGGCTACCTGCAAGGGGTCTTTCTCCAGGCAAAGGGCTACACTGTAAATAGCTAATAGGTTATAGGCATTGAAATCGCCAATAAGCTTGGTCCATACTTCTTGCTGACCTAAGCGCAGGAGCATGCCATTGAGTTGGTGTTCTAAAATGCGGCCTTTGTAATCGGCATCATTTTTTAGCGCGTAGCGATACACCTTGGCTTTGGTGTGCAAGGTCATGGTTTCACCATGGCGATCATCTGCATTGGTAAGCATAAAGGCCTGCTTGGGCAGATCATCAAAAAGCTTCTTCTTAGCCTTGATGTAATTCTCGAAATTACCGTGGTAATCGAGGTGATCGTGGCTGATATTGGTGAACACCGCTCCAGCAAAATGGAGTCCGGCGGTACGATTTTGTACGATGCCATGACTACTGGCTTCCATAAAGCAGTACTTACAACCGGCCTTTACCATTTGGTCGAGGTAACGGTTAATCTGTACCGGATCCGGAGTGGTGTGGGTAGCGGGAAATTCTTCTTTACCTACACATACTTTTACGGTGGATAGTAGTCCGGATTTGGAGCCTAAGAGGCTAAATAAATTATAGAGTAGGGTGGCTGTGGTGGTTTTGCCATTGGTGCCGGTGATACCTACTAATTGTAATTTTTCGGAAGGTTGATCGTAGAAGTTGGCGGCAATCAGAGCCAGGGCTAAGCTGCTGTCTTTTACGCCGATGAAGCAAACATTCTCTTTGGGTTCTTCGGGAATTTCTTCTGCTACAATAGCGGCGGCTCCCAGTTCCAGGGCTTTGTCGATAAACTGATGGCCATCTACTTGAGTTCCTCTTACTGCAACGAAAAGGGCGCCTTTGCTCACTTCGCGAGAATCGAAGCAAACTTTGCTTACCGCTACCTGGGTGCTGCCCGAGCGCTCGGTAAGTGGAACTCCATAAAGCAGGTCTTTTAGTAGTTTCATTGCAGTTTTAATTCTATCAGTTGATCTTTGGTGAGGAGGCTTCCTGCGGGAGGATATTGCCAATACACCTTGCCCAGGCCACGTACATTTACCTTAAAGCCGGCGTTTTCAAGTCGACTTAAAAGCTCCATACCATTGAGGCCGCTTAAGTCAGGAATTTCTTTTCCCTCCTTGGGTTCAAAGGCCAAAGCTTCGGCTTGTCTTTCTGCGGGTTTCTGGTCGAGAAGGGCCAATAAGGGTTTTTCATTAGCCTCTACTTGCAGGGGGGTGTTTTGGAATATTCTTTCAGCGATTTCACGGAAAACCGGAAAAGCCACATTAGAGCCGTAATAGTCGTATTTCGGTTTATTTACCACCACAATACAGGAGTATTGCGGGTCTTCGGCGGGAAAATATCCTGCGAAGGAAGCTTGGTATTCTTTGGTGCCCTCTTTCCAATAATTCAATTGGCAGGTACCGGTTTTTCCGGCCATAGTACAAACCGAATAAGCTCCTGCGCGAGCGGTGCCGTCTTCTACCACCCCTTGCAATAGGGCTTGAAGTTTCTGCAGGGTTTCGGGTGAGCAAATGGCGGGATTTAAAACCTCGGTTTCCATTTGTTCTACTTCGCGACCATGTTCTTGAACGCTGGCTAAAAAGCGAGGGCGCACCATTATACCATCATTCGCCACGGCATTGTAGAGACTTAGGATTTGTAAAGGGGTAAAGCTTACCTGATAGCCGAAGGAAATCCAGGGGAGGGAAATACCACTCCAGTCCGAATCGCTGGGCTTGGGGATTCGTGGCTTACCTTCTCCCTTAATGGGGATCCCTAATTCACGATCTAAGCCAATGCTGTAAAGTCGGTCAATAAAGCGCTGAGGCTGATTCTCGTAATGGTCGATTACCGTTTTGGCGATGCCTACATTGCTCGATTTCTCAAAGGCCACTTTAAGGGTGGTTTTGCCATAGCCCTTGCCATTACTGTCTTTGATTTTACTGTCGAGGTATTCATAAACTCCGTTTTCGGTATCCACGGGAGAGCTGGTGTCGGCATAGCCATCTTCAAATAGCGCTAAAACGGAGGCTAGTTTAAAGGTGGAACCAGGTTCGGTGCTTTCCCAGACGGCATAATTTCGTTTCTCGAAATAGGTGCCCATATCGGTGCGACCCAAATTGGCAATCGCCTTAATGGCACCGGTTTTTACTTCCATTACCACTGCGCAACCGTGGTCCGCTTCTTGTTTTTCGAGCATGTGCAGCAGGGCGTGGTGTGCAATATCCTGCATACGGGTATCAATGGTGCTTACCAGGTCGTAGCCATTGATAGGCTCAATTTCATTGAGGTCGTTTAAGGGTTTCCAGTTTCCATTGCCAATTTTTTGCTTCAGGCGTTTGCCGTCTTTGCCGCGCAGATAGGTGGCATAGGCGCCTTCTAAACCGGTGGCTACATTTTTACGCTCCCGACCAATGGTGCGTTCCGCGATTTTACCAAGCGGCATTTTGCGATGGTTTTCCTGTTCTATAATCAGACCACCGCGGTAGGTGCCTTCTTCCAGAATAGGATAAGTGCTAATGACCTTGAGTTCGGTGTAGCTGAGTTTATCGGCTAGAGCCAGGTAGCGGTTGCCTTTTTGGCGGGCGCTTACCAAATAGGATCGCCAGCCTGCAGCGCTGCGTTCGCCGGGGAAATTGGCCAGAGCAATGCTGAGTTCATCGATGTTGTCGAAAAAGAGGTCTTCCTTAACGGTTACCGGGTCGAAGTGTAAATCGTAAACCGGCATGGAGGTAGCAAGGAGCTTACCGTCGGCACTGTAGATATTGCCACGCTCTGCCTGGATGTCCATCTCGCGGATTACCTCATTTTCGGCTTTTTGGCGCAGAGCAGGACCTTCAATAAACTGAATGCTAATCAGCTTACCGAAAATAGCGAGGGTCAGGAGCCCCAGTGGAATGAATACCACAAATGCCCTGCTTAATATGGATTTTTGCTCTTGCAACTATTCGTCCTCCTGCTTTTTGATAATTAGGGGCGGCAACTCGCTTTTACGCAGCGGGAGCCCTGCCTCTTCTACGCGCGCCAGTACTTTGGTTTCCATGCTCTCACTCATCAGGCGGGAACGGGTATCGATAAACTGGGAGTGTAGTTCTTTCATGTCGGAGCGCAGTCGGGCAATGCGATGCACCTTGCGCTCGGCACTATGGCTGCTGGCGGTCATGATGAGGGCCAGTACACAGAGGAATAGAATGAAGGGCCACTGCTGCAGCACCTTGGGGTTTACCAAGAAGCGGCCAGTTAGCAAAGTGCTCAGGCGATTGCCAGTATTTTGCTTGGGCTCAGTCATTCTTAATGAGTAGTTCGGCGGCACGCAGCTTAGCACTGCGGGCTCTGGGGTTTTCGTTTATTTCGTTCGCTTCCGGGGCGATGGGTTTGCGGGTTACAGGTTCGAGAGGGCGGATCAGATTTCCGTAAAAATCTTTTTCAGGCTGACCTTCAAAATTTCCGGTGCGGAAGAAATTCTTCACCAAACGATCTTCAAGGCTGTGGTAGCTGATGCATACCAATCGACCTCCAGGGCTTAATACTTCCGGGGCTTGTTGGAGCATTTCTTCAATCACCAAAAGCTCTTCGTTTACCTCAATGCGGATGGCTTGAAATACCTGGGCTAAAAACTGTCCTCTTTTGTTGCGGGGTGCAAAGCCTTCGGCAACACTCACTAAGTCGAAAGTGGTTTCGAGGGGGCGGGCTTGCAGAATGGCTCTGCTTAATGCTCCGGCCGAGCGAATCTCGCCATAGCGGAAAAAGAGATCGCGTAATTGCTTTTCTCCGTATTGATTAAGGACCTCTTTGGCGCTGAAAGCCCGGTCAGGATTCATGCGCATGTCCAGCGGTGCTTCGTAGCGTAGGCTGAAGCCGCGGCTGCCTTCATCGATTTGATGGGAGGAAATGCCAAAGTCACCTAAAATGCCATCTACCTTGCGGGCGCCATGCATGCGCAGCATTTTCTTGAGATGGCGAAAATTAGACTCGATTAGGGTGAAGCGGGGGTCATCAGGCACATTGTTCTTGGCATCGGGATCTTGATCAAAGGCGAATAATTTGCCATTTGGTCCAAGGCGATTCAAGATTTCCTGGCTGTGTCCGCCACCGCCAAAAGTGAGGTCGGCATAAACGCCATCCTCGCGGATCGACATCAGATCAACACTCTCATGTAAAAGAACGGGTTTATGATAATCCATCTGCCTCCTCATTAAGGCCGCCCATTACGTCTTCGGCCAATTGACCAAAGTCGATCTCAGGATCATTGATAGTGGCTTCGTAGGCGGCCTTATCCCAAATTTCGATGGTGCCCACTGACGCGGAAAGCACGATTTCGCTTTTCAGATTACTGAAAGCGATAAGGTCATTGGGGACATTAATACGGCCGCTGCCATCCACTTCAACCAGCTTAACACCGGCAGTAAAGCGGCGGATGAAATCATTATTCTTTTTCACGAAGCGGTTCAGGCGATTCACCTTGGCCATGGTGCCTTCCCATTCTTGCATGGGGTAGAGCTCGAGGCAAGGCTGAAAAACGCTGCGCTTTAAAACAAAGCCCTGATCGAGTAGGGGTAAAAGCTGCTTCTTAAGGCCACTGGGGATTCCCACGCGACCTTTCGCATCCATTTTACACTCATGTACTCCTATCAGATTCAGCATTTTAGCTTTTCTCCACTTCTTGATTCAAAAATAGAAACTTTGCCCCACAATTTCCCACTAAGTGCCATTATGTGGATAAGTTTCCTCACTTGAAACGAAAAACACTTTAGGTGAATTGTGTTAAATGCCTGTAAAATAAGGATTAATACTGTGTTTTTTGATGGTGGGGGAAAGTGGGGTTGATTTTAATGTGTCTGTTTGAATCTCAATTGTAGGTTGGGGGGGATGCCAGAATATTCTGTTTTGAGCCAAGTGTTGAATAGGGGTTTTTCCCCTTTTTTTAAGTGTCAAGGCTTGATAATGAGTGCTCTTTAGGGGAGAATATTTAGCTTAGGAAATTGAAGTTCTGTCGGAGAGTTGGGGAAGTTGACTTGTCTTTTCAGAGATAGTGAGTTATACCGTAAGGTTTCTGTCAATGTTTTTAGTTGAAGTTACCCCACCTTTTTCAGGAAGTTATGAGATTAACTCTAAACCAATCACATGGAATTATTTAACCAACTTAAGGGCCTGGCGGATAAGCTCGAGCTTTTAAAAGACAAAATTGAAACCGAGGAATCAGCAAAACATGCTTTTACCTTGCCTTTTATTAATGCTTTGGGGTATGATACTTTCGATCCGACAGAGGTTGTGCCCGAGTTTACTGCGGATATTGGTTTAAAGAAAGGAGAGAAAGTGGATTATGCCATTTTTCAAAGTGGGAACCCCATTTTGATTATCGAGTGTAAACATTGGAAGCAGGATTTGAATGTTCATAGCTCTCAACTTTTCCGGTATTTTCATGCTACTAAAACTCGCTTTGCACTTTTAACGAATGGAATTCAATACCGGTTTTATACCGATTTAGAAGAGCCTAATAAAATGGATGAAAAGCCATTTTTAGAGTTCGACATTACAAAGCTGAAAGAAAGCACTGTTAAGGAGGTTGAGAAGTTTTCCAAATCAAAGTTTGATGAAGCAAAGATTATTGGAAATGCCAGTAATTTAAAGTACACCCGCGAAGTGAAGTTGTTGATAGAGAATGAAATGACCGAGCCAAGTACGGAATTCGTAAAACATTTTGCAGGTCAGGCTTATTCTGGAAGACTCACGGCTAATGTAATCGAGGAATTTAGGGATATAGTTTCGAAGGCTTTTTCCCAGCTAGTGAGTGAAAAGGTCAATGACCGATTAAACTCGGCCTTAAATAATGAAGAAGAAAAGCAAAAGGCAGAGGAGCAGGTTGAAGATGTAGTAGAAAGCAAGGTTGATACCACGGAGGAAGAGTTGGATGCTCTTAGGATTGTGGTAGCGATTTTAAGACGAAAGTTACCAGTTGAAAGAATTGTTCATCGTGATACTCAATCCTATTTTGGCATTTTGCTCGATGATAATAACCGCAAACCAATTTGCCGATTACATTTAAATGGAGGTAAAAAATATCTCGGCTTATTTGATGAGAACAAGAAGGAGACGCGGGAGCTGATTGAGTCCTTGGATGATATCTATAAATTCGATGAGCAACTTTTGAAAACGGTTGATTTTTATGAGGTCCTCTAATAGCTCAATCCTTTTTTCAATAGAGCTTGAGGCAAATGGGTTTGGATGGGGCTTCGGTTTTCATTTGAATCTATGATCACATATTTTTCTACTCACTTTAGTAAGCAATGAAGCATCGAGTTCATAATCTTTTGGCAGTGTCCAAAGAAACCAGAGTCGCCAGTTGGTATTTTGATGTCTTTATCGTTTCGCTAATTATTCTCAATGTTTTAGCGATGCTGTTGGAGTCGGTGCCTTCACTTCGCGAATCGTACCAAGAGGAATTCTCAATTTTTGAGACTTTTTCAGTAGGGGTATTTACGGTTGAATACTTATTAAGATTATGGACGGCTAATTTGCAAGCCAAATATCAGCAACCTATTATAGGGAACTTTAAATATGCCTTAAGTCCGCTTGCAATAATTGACTTGCTGGCCATTTTACCGTTTTATCTTCCCTTTGTGGGTGTCGACTTACGCTTATTAAGAGTTCTAAGAATCTTCAAGATTTTTAGACTGTTTAAAATCGCTAGATATATAACCGCATTAAGCTTGATCAATCGAGTAATGAAGGACAAGAGGGAAGAGTTAGTTGTATCCTTAATATTCACCGTATTCCTCTTATTAATAGCTTCTACTTTAATGTATCATGTCGAAAATGGAGCGCAGCCTGAGCGTTTTTCAAGTATCCCCGAGACGATGTGGTGGGGAATTGCCACATTGACTACAGTGGGTTATGGCGACATGTATCCCATAACAGCCTTGGGGAAAATACTCGGGGGTGTGATTTCCATTATTGGTATTGGCCTGTTTGCTTTGCCAACTGGGATTTTGGCTTCAGGTTTTTCGGAGGAATTAGCGCGTAGAAAAGAAGGTGCGGAGGTGTGTGCTACCTGCGGACAAACAATAGAAGGCCGAGAGGAACAAACCTATTTGGAAAAGGATTAATTTGTGTTTTTGGTCTTACGTTTGGTCTGTGTTAGGAAACTTAAGGAATTGCTAAATTCCTGACCCATAAGCAATACTCCTAAGCCATGTTCAAGCGCTATCTGAAATCTATTCTCAAATACATCCTGGAATTACTGATTGTGGCCTTCGGGGTTTTCCTGGGTTTTTACCTCAGTGAAAAGAGTAATCAGGAGAAAGTGGATGCCAATACTCGCAATGCTTTGGAGCAGATAATTGCTGAGATGAAGGCCAATGCCCGGATGTTGGAATCAGCAGTGGCCTATCACGAACAATTAGCCCTGGAGCTAGATAGTGCCTTGCAGGGACTGGGGGAGGAAGATTTTAAAATGCCTTATTATGGTAATCCCAAAATCAATCATAATAAACTGCCATCTTGGAAGGGAGTGGGTACAGTGCGCTTATCCGAAACCATATATGAAAGTGCCAAGATTAGCGGGGTCTTTCAAGATTTGAATATTTCAACCATTCAGTTGATATCCAGCATTTACGAATTTCATGATGTGTATGCGGAGTTCACCAAATCTACCGTAGATCAGCTATTGGCCCTAGATTCGGAGTCCAAAACCGGCGATGTGCTAGAGCTCTTAGGCAGGCTTTGTAAATACGATATCGTTTCTATTGAAAGAGGATTGTTGGGGGATATCCAGAAGCAAATTGTGGAATTAGAGGCTAGGCTTGAGAATAAGAGTTATACCAAATAGGAGGGGGTAGGAGATGGGCTTGAAGTGAATCAATTCTGCTTTTAGATATCTTACCAAACTTTCTCACCTTGCTCTTTTAAGGGACCAGCTAGTTCCGGTTCATCCTTCAAGTTGAAGATCCAGAATTGTACTTTGGAGTAAAAGTATTTTCGAAGGGCGTTGCGTAATTTTTCCTCATCCAATTCCTGATTTCGGAATCCTTCAAATCCAATGGTAAATGGAGGTTCTTCATAGTCGCCAACATTTACAAAGACCCCGGCATAAGCGGCTTGAATTCCAATGCTATTCGGATCCACTTTTTGCAAAGCTTTCTTTAAGGCTTTAAGGTCAGTTTTGTCCATCTTTTTGAAGAGGTGATGGACCCGCTCGATTTCCACTTTTTGTTCTTGCAGGTTTTCTTCCTTAAGATTGAGCATGATGTCGCCCGTAACATCAATTCCGCCATTGCGATTGTCTTTCCAGGTGCGATAGGTATAGGTTGGGCCCATAAATAGGGACCATGGATCCAGGAAAAGGTTAAGGCGATTGTATTTAGACTTATATCGCTTTTCTTCCTCTTTATGACGGATTAAGATGGCTGGCGACAATCGTAGAAAATTGAATTTCACCACCCCTATCCGATAGGCGAAAACTTTGAAACGAGCTCCCTGCTGAATTGCTGTTTCCAGGTCTTTTAAGCTTAGGTTTTCAGTATTGCGGATTTTCCAGATCATCTATTTTGATTTTTGCTGAAGCCGGAATAAAAAAGCCCCGGAATTTCCGGGGCTTAAATTTAGAAATACATTTCACTCTTAATGTTCACTTTCCATACTGTATATGGTGCAGGAGTCTAGTTCCAAGTTAAATTGCATGGAACAGGATTCCACTTGTAACCAAAAGTGTTCCTCATAATCGCAGTACACCCCAAATCCATCGCTTGAGTAATAATCAGCATCTGAGCTGTAATCTGCAGGATTTGCGGCAACCGCATTAACCGGTTTAAATCGCAATTCGAGGGGCTGCTTTTGATCTACATCTTCAAGCAGTAAACGATATTCTCCTGATGGATCTACTCGGCTTTCCTTGAGTAAGCTTCGGTTTTGCCATATTTCCAAATCTCCTGATAAGGCCAAGTTTAGTTCCTTAGAGGAGATTTTACCCCGCAATTCAAATTGTTGACAGTTTCCTTGCTGAGGTTGCAAATTGGAACAAGCACTCAAGAGGAAGAGTAGGCCAAACAGTCTTTTAATAGGCATATTTTAAAATCTTCATGGTCTCTTTAAGTCCGGATTCAGGCTTACTTAGACTCAACCAATAATATCCAGCGGGCAGTTTTGCCAGATTAAGTTGGAAGTTAGAGTTTTTATGGGAAGGGATGTTAAAATGATACACCTTACGTCCAAAAACATCTGTGATTTCACCAATGTACTCATCCGGTTCGGTTCCCTTAAATTGAATGTTGATATAGTCGCCAGTAGGATTTGGGAAAACATCAAAATGAAGGTTTTGCAAGTTTTCTTGATTAATAGAGACTTTAGAGCAAATAGGGTTTAGACTGGAATTGACGTTTTGTCTACAGCTAACTGTATTAGCAGGATCACGCATATAGGCCATCGACCAGTTGCCACCCAGATCACAAGATATATCGTGTTCCAAGTCTCTTTTTTTAACTCCTGCCGCGATAGAATAGTGCATTATGGCAGCGTTATCAATGATGTGATCCAAGCCCAATGCGTGGCCTAGTTCATGTAAAATTACAGAGTAGAAGTCGAAGTCAGAACCCGGCACCGGAATAGAGGTGCTGTCGACGTGCCAGTTTCGAGTACTGTCAATTACAATATCTATTTCCCGGATGTAATGTTTGCTGCCACCAGAACAAGTGGTAGATATGGAGCTTGCGGTGGCTAATTTATTCTGTCCGGTGCCATTAATAAATTGGATGATACATTCGTTATCAGCACTGGCTCCGGTTTGAGTGGAGGCAATGTCTGCGCCGAGCTCCCATTCAATACCCGTTAGGCAGGTCCAATCTCGTAGTGCCTTGTCGATAACCGCTTTCATCGCACCATTTTGGTATTGTGCCACAGTGGTGTCGCAACGGAAAATGATTTTTTGATTCATGCTGGTAGGTGGTGCAATCGGACGAATCACCTTTCCTATGCCTGAGTAAAGTCTGGTTTTAATGGAGTAGCTGACTTTTAGAGGGGCTTGTAAAGCATTGCTCGAATAAGCGGTTGAGCTAGTGGTTGCAATTCTGAAATCACCAGATCCAGCGGCATCTCCACGATGAGTTATCCCGCCAACTATGGAGGAGTCGTAAGATGGAACCAGAACTTTTATCAGGGTGTCACTCCAGCTTACAATGTCATAATTATCGAGAAAGACTTCTGAGTTACCTCCGTCATCGGCATTTTTCATATAGATTTTACTGCTTCCTCTGCTAAATCCAAATTGTTCGCCAAAAATGCTTAAGGTGTCTTCGATGCCTCCCGCCAAGGCCGTAGGAGCGAAGCTGGTGATTTTTGCTCCACAGCTGTTAATGTTTTCCAGATCATTGTGGTTAAGATTGGAGTATTCATAATAGTTCGGGTCGGATGCAGAGTTGGAATAGCCTGTAAGAAATAGGATCATGCTGGGTTCTGGTATACCTATCATTGCGGTATCTACCAATTCAATCTGATGACTGGTGATGCAATTGGGCATTTCAATTTTCACATGCATGATGCTTTGGGGGGTAGTTAACACCTGTGCCTTGCATTGGGAGGCATTAGTTTCTGAAGCAGAAATTAATATAGTGCTACCGGTGTGATCTTGAGGGATGGGGTCGATGTAGCAATTCGGGTCGCTGTTTAAAGTGCCTCGGCTAACGGTTACCTGATTGTTAGCGACAATGGAGCTTCCGAAAATAAAGCTGTCGTAGCTAATTCGTACCGCTCCAAATTGCATATACTTTGTGCCTAGGTTGTCTTTAATTGTCACATCGAATTCAACAAACTTAGGGCTGTCTCCAGAGATTTTAAAGTTCTCCATGTCGTAAGTGACCGTGCCGGTGGCGTTTACTCCCTCCACCTTGAAGTTTTCTCTTTTATAGCGATGATATTCCATCACTGAGTTAAATTCCTTTTTGCTATAGCGCGGTTTTTTATTTACTGCTTGGCTATTGGGCTTGGGAAATGATAAGGGGAGGTTCTTGCCAGGAGATTCCATATCTAAACCCGAATTACAATCGTAATAGTGCAGACCTGTCACCAATTCAGTAATGTCGTATACAGCTGCCAGGCTATCGTAATTGGCCCAGATGTCGGCTGCATTTACCCCTTCTCCATCCCACCAGTATCTTATGAAGGATTGGTTCTCGAAGGTCGCTTCCAATTTTTGAACATTTGATTCAGGGTAGAAATCAATTGTAGATAAGGGGCGATTTGTTTCATTGCAAAGGAAAATTCCCCGACTTCCCTGGCTTAGAACTAAGCTGTGTGTCATTTCGAAGGTAGTGCCGTTATAAGTGCCTCCTTCGGTTATGATTTCTATGGTTCCACATTCGATGTCGCCTTTTAATAGCCTGGTGATTTCAACTGTGTTGGAGGTATAAACATAAGTGCCTGAGCTATTGTAGTAGGGCTCAGAATTGATTACCACACCTTCAAAAATAAAACGCGTGTCATTGGCTCGGTCTATGAGGCTGCTGGGAATTTCTTGTGCTTGGTTTATAAATGGTAGGCTGGTGAAAAGAACTATCAGCAGCGTTTTTAATGTAAATATTGAGCTACTCAAATTGCTGTAGAATATTCGCATAGAAATTGATTAAATAGTTAGTAATTAGATTTAATCAAATCTATGAAAGTGAGTAGGTTGGCATTTGTTTGGTCAGGGGGATTTTCACCCTAAAAATTTTAGAAAATCCCTAAATTATTATAGTGTTTATTTGGTTTTTAACTAAGCTAATATGCATATATTATTGGGTGAATTTAGAAAAATAGGATACCGGAGGATTGAGTGTGATGAGTTTAGAGAATCAATGCTTGAATAAGTTCAAAGTTGTTTGAAGAAGGGCTGATCCAAAAAGTTAATTTTTAGCTTGAATCTGGTGTTTCTTCAAAATCCAAACTGCCACAACTACTTCCACCAAACTCAGGGGAATAGCATAAATCAAAATTCCTGGTGCTAAGACCAACATATTTCCCGTAACTAACCACATCAAAACAAAACCCATGAGCCAGGCCCAAAGCAGGCTTTCCTTAAAGCTGAATTTTCGGCTTAGCGCCGATATTGCAAGGGCGAAGAGAAAGCCCCAGATTCCCCAAATCGCCCCATTGATAGGCGCTGAAGGGAATTCCAAGCCCATGCTTTGATAATGAGCCTGCCATTCGGATTTTAACAGGAATTCATTGCGAAAAAACTCACTAAGATTAATCCAGATACCTGCTAGTAGTACGGGCAAAATTTTGTCTCTAAACATGGCTTGGTCATTTCCTTAAATGTAGGTTTTTAAGGAATTTATTTAGGACTTCGATCCCAGGCTTTGAAATAAGTCAGGACTTGAATTTGCTCTTAATGGATCATCGAATCTCCCACCTCCGCTTTCCATATTGTGGCTAGTGCAGATTGGGGGTGAAGCGCCATCCATTGTTCTAAATTTTCAAAGTCAGTATTTAGGCCTCTCGCGACTTTTTCGGGATCGATATTCAGACTGTATTGGGCCGTGCTGAAGTGAACTGTCACTCCGGTCCAGGGTAATTGGGTAACCATTACCATGCCTCCCTGACCGCCTCGAGCACAAGCGTTTTCCGGGCCGATAAAAAGGGCATTGCTGTATTCTCTAGCTAAAGAAGAGAAGATGCCCGCAGCTGAGCGGGTCCATTCATCAATAAGGATAATGACCTGACCTTGAAAGCGATTACTGTCAGCAGGCTGAACTTGGAGGGAAGGGTAATTGGTCCAGGTCCAAAGACTGTCTGCGTTTTGCGTAAAATGCATGGTATCATTCAGACCTTGGTCAGATAGGATTAATTCCTGAAAACTAAAATTCCCCAGTTTTTTGAATCGCACTTCATCAATATAGCTGTGGGGCTCATTTAGCAGATAAGACAGGAGCTTTTTGCCATTGGCAGTCCAGCCGCCGGTATTACCCCGGAGATCAATGATTAAAGTATCCAGATCTTCTTCGGCTATAGCGGTAAATACTGAGTCGGTATAGTGATTGAAGTTTTGCCCCATCGCTTCAATACCTTCATTTCTAAACCAACCAATGCGGTAATAGGCCATGTTTTTTTGAGGCCAGCTTTGGAATTCCAAAAATTTGGAAGGCTTGTGATCTATGGGTTGCTGGGCCTTTTGGATAGAGTCAATTTCCCCTTTTGGTAGGGCAATTAATTGCAATTGCTGTATACCCTGGGGATGACGAACTTGGATTTCAAAGTGTTCCGGGTTTTCAATGAAATTGGAATAGGCATTCCGAAAGTACTTTTCGATTTCTTGTCGAGCTTCCGGAGCAGATCGCCCATCCCTATACATGTGCTGGCTAAGCAAATGGTTAATTTCATTAGGACTGCGGCCATTGATTTGTATAATCTCCATGTCCTTTTTTAGAGCGGGATTTTCCGAGTAATCCTCCCGAATGAAGTATTGATTTCCTTCTATTTTCAGATCTAGAGGCAGTAGTTTAAGACTAGTATCCCGATAAGGGAAGTAGCTGTTTCGATGCGACCAGCCACTATGTCCGCAGGCCATAAAATTAAAGGTCTTAGCGAGACTGCGGATAAAATCCAAGTAGTAGGCGGAATCCGATAAGGCACAGAATTGAGTGTCGAAAAAACTGTCCATCTCGTTCTGACTACGATAGTGATACAAATTTGGATTAGACTCCTCCAGCATTAGCCTTAGTATCCGATAGTCACTTTGCAAATATTCTGGGGCAATTTTAGTGCTGTAGTCCAGATTTAGGAGGGGTCCATTGTTTGCTTGGTAACGCTCTATGCTGCTGTCCGGGGAAAAGCTCCGATCGGTGCACTCCATTTCATTTGGAGCGAATTCACTTTGGCAGGACCAGAGGCTTAGGCTTATAAATAATAGGAGGTTGAGTTTTTTCACCCTCGGAAAATACATAATTCAATGGGGGCTGGTATTAAAATAGTCCTAAAGCCCTTTGAGCCTGAGTCGATTTGCTACATTTAATCGCATGAAAATACCCTTCTTATTCCTCATCGGGCTTTATGCCTTTGGTCTCTCTGCCCAAGACCTGGCTCCTGAAAGTCCTAATCTTCGTCAGGATCCACTGTGGTTTAAATACAATACTTCCTATGGTTTTTTAAGTACCAGCTTAGATGTGGATGAAAAGGGTAATATCTATACCGGCGGAACCTTTCAGACGGGTTTAGATTGTATTGATACAGCCTATGACATGCCGCCTCTTTCCTACCGGGAAACCTTTGCTGATTTTCCATTCATTCAGAAGTATAATGAGCAGGGTGATTTATTGTGGACCGTACGGGTATGGGGCCAGGCTCGACTCCATGATTTAAAGGTGGATGCCGAATCTTCGGTTTATTTCTGTGGCGAGGTTTGGAGCTCTGATTTGGTCTTTATTTCTGCCAATGGACAAATAGATAGTTTAAAGATGATTCCCGATTTGCGTCATGGCTTATACCTGGCTAAATTGGATTCGAATGGTGTTTTTCAGCAAGCAATTTTTGACGGAAACTTACCCTATAGTAAAGCCTTAGCTATGGCTTTAACGGAAGAAAGTGAGGTGGTATTGGCGGGTAATTATATGTATCGCAAGGAAAGGGAGGTGATACGCAATTGGCTGCTACTGAAGTATGATAGGGGTTTTCAGCAGAAATGGATGCATGCGGGAGATTCTGCAGGGCGTTCCAATTTATTGACTATCGATTTGGATGGTAGAGGGAATATTTATGCTGGAGGAGCTTATGCAGGGCATCTGAAAATTGATGATCAGGAGTGCAATTTGCGCCATGAAACCAATAAGGCCTTTGTGGCAAAATGGAATGAGGAAGGAGAGCTCAAGTGGTTAAACGGGGCTATTACCGATACGACAGATCAACATGCCCAAACGGTGGTCAATGAATTGCGAGTCGATTGGTGGCATCGTATTTATTTTGCGGGGAGTATATTTTCACGACTTACAGTAGGTAAGCTTCAGAGGGATGGGGATTTAGCCTGGCGCCATCGCAGTGAAGGCCGCTCTAGCTATGCTTTTGGGATGGAGTGGAAGGACCGTAAAAACCTATTGCTCTATGGGCATGGCTACGGCAGTACTTTTAATAGTCGCAAAGGAGCACCCGAAATAAGTTATCAGGTTAAAGGAAGCACCGACTTTTTTGTGATCGAAGAAAGCAAGCGCGGAGAGCTCAAGCGAGTTTTAGTTGGTGGTGCGGAAGGTACAGACTATGCCACCGCTTTATTTTGGCGTAAGGGCAAACTCTATCTGCTGGGTCATGATTTAGGTGGACCTGATGTGGTTTTCCGTAGCCAAAGTATCGAGTCGAACCGTCCGGTAATGTGGTTGGCTTGCTGGGATTGGGAATGACTCCTAGCGACCGTGGTACTTCATATTGGGTAAGGCTTCTCCATTTTTGAGAAAACGATCGAACCAGGCGATTACCTCAGCACTTACCTCGTCCCTGAATTCCGAAATTCCATGGTCTCCACCTTCGTAGATTATTAAGCGGTAGGCTACTCTTTCTTGGTCGAGTAATAGGGCTAGTCTTAAACTTTGATCGGCCTTTACTCGCCAATCGGCATTGCCGTGCAGCATTAGTAAGGGTACGTCTTTCGGGAATTTTTCTGGCCAGTATACAGCTGATCTTTTTTGCAATTCAGCCTCTTTGTTGGCTTCGTAATTAGGGACTAATTCGGCGAGAACGCCCTTTTCCATTTCGGGGCGATCTTCAATATTAGCGGGCATATCGGCTAAAGCCCCACCCACAACCGCAGCTTTTACCTTGATGCCTTCGCTTAAGGCGCGATAAGTCATCATGCCGCCTCGGCTCCAGCCAAAAAGACCTATAGCGGAAGTGTCGGCCTCCGGAATTTCTTGCAATATTTGAGGAAGGATCAAAACATCATTTACATCAGCGCCGCCAAATTCTTCCTGGCCTTCGCTGCCGCCACTACCGCGGTATTGACTGGCAATGACTACATATCCTTTGCTGGCCATTTGTCCCAATAAAGTCGCGCCATGGGCAATTTTTAAGCTGCCGGTATTGCGATTTCCTCCGCGATTGTAGATGATGCAAGGGTATTTGCCTTCAGCCTTAGGTTTCACCATCAAACCGTTCACTTTCAGTCCGTCGCTGAGGTAGCTAATGCTGTAGATTTCAATGGAATCCAAATACTGGTATTCCTTTTTCCATTGGGTTTGGCCGTCAATAGTTTCGCTGAGGCGCGAATAGATAGGAGTTTTGGAAAGGTCCTCGATTAAAGTCTTTTTAAGTAGCAGGTTTTGAGCATTCAATCCAGATACTAGAAGAAAGCAGATGGAAAGGATGAAGAGTTTTTTTGACATCGTAAAATGGTATTGAATTATTTAATCTGAGCCAGGGCAGAAGGTAGTTCCATAGCTCGACGCCAAGCGGCTAATTGCCCCAAATGCATGGCTTCATGGTTGGCACACATAAACAAAAGCATATCCCCTAAACTGGGGAAACAACTTTGGAAGCGCCACTGAAAGCTTTCCTCTAATTGATGAGGTCTGAGGTTTAAGAGCAATGGCTTTAAAGCTTCTCCTTGATTATGTAGTTCACGAAGGAGCTCATCCTTCTTGGGGTAAAGTTCTGTATTGGATGCGGGTGTACGCGGGTCCCCAGGCCCCTTTCGTAAAAACAGTTCGGACCAGCCTACTGGTATAAAGAATTCAGCGCCCAGATCCTCAGCCAAAAGTGCACGTCCCGATATTAAATGTCCTAAGGTCCAAGCCGGATGGTTGATCAGTCCCGCTGCTGGAATCTGAGTCATCTCCTCTTCTTTGAGATCCGCTACCAGTTTTCGAGCATATTCCTCATTGAAGCTTAGTTGTTTGTAGAGCAAGTCGCCGGTCATGAGCTTAGTAGTTTGGACATTTTTAAATGCGGAATTTGATCTTCATCAAAATAGTCGCCTTCCGATTGAAAGCCTTGTTGGAGGTAGAAATTAATGGCGCTATCCCGGGCATGGCAGTAAACCCTGTTGCCTCCGCGATTGAGAATCCAGCTTTCGCAATAATTCATGAGAGCAGTGCCTAATCCCTGACTTTGACGATCAGCGCGAATGGCCACCCTTTGCATCTTGTATTGCTTTCCTTCCTGAACCAAGGCGGCGGTACCAGATAAGTGATCCGCTTCGTATAATCCAAAATGGAAGTGCTTTTTTTCTTCTTCCAGTTCTTCTGGGCTAAAAGGCAGGGCGGGAGGCTGACGTAATATGGCTTCCCGCAGATGAATGAGATCTTTCCATTCGGACTCCTCCGCTTTTAGTTCTCGAATTGAAATGGACTTAGACATCAAGGCGTGCTGCTTAAATAATCGATAGGATTAAGGTAGAACATTTTTCGCCAGCCTTGAGGAGCACTATCAATGCGCCAGGGATAAGGTGTTAGAGTGAAGATGCTGTAATGCAAATGCGGAGCTTTGCCGGCGGCATTGCCAGTGCTTCCAACCGTACCTATCTTTTTACCGCCTGAGATAAAAGTACCAAGCTTCTCGTCAATATCGGCTAAATGGGCGTAATAGTGCAGGCGCCATTTGGGTCCTAAAATTAAAATGACTTTTCCACCCATGCGGATTTCACCCGAATACAATACCAGACCACTAGTGGCGGCTTGCAGTTCGGTGCCTTCCTTGGCAAAGATGTCGACTCCTTTATGCGTTACTGATTTGCCCCAGGGATAATACCAGAAAGATTCTGAATTATAATCCGCTTGGCTGGCGCCCTTCACGGGCATTTTTAGGTTCTGAGGAATAAGCATGCCTAGTAACCAAATTGTAAAGAGGCCTAAAAGGATTTTGTAGCGTTTTTTTAGCTTAAGCTTCATGACTTTTCTTAAGACTTAGAAAGAGATAATCACCCAAATCAGAATCATATTGCTTCTTAATCTCCCAGAATTTTCCGCTTTCCACATCCTGTTTTAATAGCCATAATCCCTGGTCAACATCCTCCTGTCGGCTAAGATCCGCAAAGGAAGAAATGCCTTTTCGAATCTCATCTCGGAAATACAATTCAGGTTGCTCCTTGCCACATTGTAGAAACTGATCTTGCAAATCCTTTTTCACCTCATAGATTTCCTCCCTTTCGATAAACATGCCCGCTCCTTGGGCAGCAGCTTTTATTCTTTTAAGACTGGGCATTTGGGCGGTGGAATCGGCTAACATCTGCGGGAAATAATGATTGAGCCAATAGCCTTGCATTTGTTCCGGAGTGGAGGTGAAAATTACCATCCGGCCTCGAGCCTTGAGCACGCGACAAATCTCCAAATAGGCTTTTTCCAGATTCGTCCAATGATGCAAGGTGAGGGTAGCTATAATGCCGTCCATGGATTGATCCTCTAGTCCGGTATTTTCAGCCTCACCTATTTGCCAATCTCCCTTTGGGTTTCTTTCTCGAGCCACTTTCAGCATGGTTTCCGAGGGGTCCATACCCATAAGTTTGAGGCCGCGCATTTGCAGGGCGATGCTGTAATTTCCGGTGCCACAGCCCAAATCCAAGAAAGCTTCTTCGGGCTGAGGGTCGAGCATGGCGATCAGTCTTTCCAATAAATAAGGGTCGGCCTTGCGAGTGCTATTATAGCTTTGGCCGATGCGGTTGTATTTGATCTCAGAACTTTTCAATACATAGTATTTGGGTTGGCCGATTTTTCGGGAATCTTTTGGATGGCATCCCAGTGCTCGCAGATTTTCCCATCGGCATCAAAACGAAAGAAATCCATGGTGATGTACTCTTCATTACCGGGCCAGGTTTGATGCGTGTGCAAGGCCACCAGATCGCCCTCTGCTATGCAGCGCACAAATTCAATTGACTTTTCGGGGTATTCCGCTTGCATGCGCTCGAAATAGGCGATAAAGCCTGCCGTTCCATCCGCTACATCTGGATTATGTTGAACGTATTCCGAATCCAGATATTGAGCCACCGCTTCGGCGGGATTTCCTTCATAAGCCATGCGGTAAAAGGCGATGGCATTTTCCTTGTTTTGCTCCAAATTCATGGACTAGTATTTATGATTTTTTCGATGTGCCTTTCCGGCTTTAAAGAGCTTGCCTTGGGCTCTTTCTTTAGCCCTTTTTTCTTTGAGGCTGGTGCTGTAATGCTTTTGCTCCAGCTTTAATTTAAGATAGCTGGCATAGAGTTCTTCGGATAGTTCGCCTGAATCTAAGGCAGCTTGAATGGCACAGCCTTTTTCACCTTCATGCTGACAGTCGCTAAACTTGCAATTTTGAGCAATTTCCTGGATGCTTTCAAAAGTAGCCTCGAGGGCCGAAGCATCATCGGTAATGCCGATTTCCCGCATTCCCGGAGTATCAATTACAATAGCACCATTAGCGAGAATAAATAATTCGCGATGGGTAGTGGTATGCCTACCTTTTTGATTGCTGCTGCTTATGCTTTGCGTTTTTATTTGGTCATCCGCTCTTAAGGCATTGATAAGGGTGGATTTACCCACGCCCGAAGAGCCCAATATGCAATAGCTTTTTTGAGCCTGCATTTTTTGAGCGATCTGAGCGATGGAGGCAGGATCAAAATTGGAAAAACCTAAAACCTCCAAATCCGGATGGCGCGCCTTAACTTTATCAATATAGCTCTGCAATTCTGCCTTCGAAATCAAGTCAACTTTGCTAATGATTAAAATCGCCGATATCGGAGCTGCATTGCAAATCGCTAGATAGCGTTCCAGTCGATTGAGATTAAAATCCTGACCTACCGCCTGCACAATAAAGGCCTGATCCAGATTGGCGGCAATGCTTTGGCCTTCGCCGAATTTATTCACGGCTTTGCGCTTCAGTAAGGAGCTGCGTTCCAAAACTTCGAGAATCACAGCGCTGTTTTCTCCACTGGGGATGGCCTTTACCCAATCACCAACGGCTGGCAATTCACTACTGTCGTGGACGCTGTAGCGAAGGTTGCCGGTGATTTCGGCGCTGTAAGTTTGTTTTGCATCTTGAAGGGTATAGCGATCCCGATGGACGGCACTCACACGGGCCAGGAGGAAGTCGTTGAGGTTTTCGTCTTCGGTAAAGGCTTGAGCAGCAGGGCTTAATCCGAGGGTGTTTAAGTTCATTTTAGCTAAGGTTTTGGTGCTCAATATATTGAATACCAAAGATAGCTAAATCCTTTCCTTAGGAAATGATTGTCAGTGCTTTAAAAGAAAAAAGGCTCTGATCGTGTAAATCAGAGCCTCAATTTTAGTCTTTTAGAATTTGACTCAGGTCAATATCACTTTCTTCCGGCAGGGTAATTTTAAGTCCGGGTGTGCGCTCCATTTCGCGTTTTATCGCAAATACAGCGCCTTCGTTACGAGCCCAACTGCGGCGAGCGATACCATTGTTTACATCGTAAAGGAGCATGTTCTCTAAGCGGCGATTTGCAGCATCACTGCCATCCAGCAACATTCCAAAGCCACCATTAATTACTTCGCCCCAGCCAACGCCGCCACCATTGTGAATGCTTACCCAGGTTGCGCCCCGGAAGCTATCGCCAATTACATTTTGGATCGCCATATCGGCAGTAAATTGGGAGCCATCATAAATATTAGAAGTTTCACGGTAAGGGGAGTCGGTGCCGCTTACATCGTGATGATCGCGTCCTAAAACAACGGGGCCAATTTTACCGCTTTCAATGGCTCGATTAAAGGCCTTGGCAATTTCAATCCTACCTTGACTATCGGCATAGAGAATTCGGGCTTGGGAGCCAACCACCATTTTATTGGCGCCGGCAGCTTCAATCCAGCGGATATTATCTTCCATTTGTTGGCGAATCTCCGCCGGAGCAGTTTCCGCCAATTCACTCAATACTTCGCTGGCGATGCGATCGGTCTCTGCCAGATCTTCGGCCTTGCCAGAGGTGCATACCCAGCGGAAAGGTCCAAAGCCATAATCGAAGCACATGGGGCCCATAATGTCTTGCACATAACTGGGGTATTTGAATTCGCGGCCAATACTAGGTTCGGGATTCATAACATCGGCCCCAGCCCTACTGGCCTCTAATAAAAAGGCATTGCCATAATCAAAGAAGTAGGTGCCTTTGGCCGTATGTTTATTAACCGCTGCTGCATGTCGGCGTAAGCTTTCCTGCACCAGAGCTTTAAATTCTTCCGGCTGATTAGCCATCATTTCATTGGCCTCCTCAAATCCTAACTGAACAGGGTAATAGCCTCCCGCCCAAGGGTTGTGCAATGAGGTTTGGTCTGAGCCGAGATCAATATAAATGCCTTCCTTATCAAAGGCTTCCCACACTTCTACCACATTGCCCTCATAGGCGATGGATACAGTTTCCTGAGCAGCCTTAGCTTCTTTTACTCGGCTTACCAGTTGGTCTATGTCCGAAATTAATTCGTCCACCCAGCCTTGAGCATGTCGCTTACGACTAGCTGCAGGGTTCACTTCGGCGGTCACGCTTACACAACCGGCAATATTTCCGGCTTTAGGTTGGGCACCGCTCATGCCGCCTAAGCCCGCGGTTACGAATAAGGCACCGCTATTGGGTTCTGCGCCAACTTTGCGCAGGGCATTTAATACGGTAATGGTGGTTCCGTGTACAATTCCTTGCGGGCCAATGTACATGTAGGAGCCGGCGGTCATTTGACCGTATTGACTTACGCCCAGGGCGTTAAAGCGTTCCCAATCATCGGGTTTAGAGTAGTTCGGGATAACCATTCCGTTGGTGACAACCACACGCGGGGCATCAGGATTGGAGGGGAATAATCCCATGGGATGACCACTATACATGTGTAGACTTTGGTTCTCCGTCATTTCGGAGAGGTACTGCATGGTAAGCAGGTATTGAGCCCAGTTTTGGAATACCGCTCCATTGCCTCCATAGGTGATAAGTTCGTCTGGATGCTGCGCAACCGCTGGGTCTAAATTATTTTGGATCATCAGCATAATAGCCGCTGCCTGCTGGCATTGGGCTGGGTATTCGCTGATGGGGCGGGCGTACATATCGTAATCCGGCTTAAAGCGGTACATGTAAATACGACCGTATTTTTTTAGTTCGAGGGCGAATTCGGGTGCAAGCTCAGCATGCCATTTTTTAGGGAAATAGCGCAGGGCATTTTTTAGGGCTAAAACTTTTTCCTCCTCGCTTAAAATGTCCTTTCGTTTTGGAGCATGACTCCATTTTGCATTTGGGGCTTTAGAAGCAGGGAGCTCAGTGGGAATACCCTGGCGAATGGCTGTTTGAAAGTCAATAGTGGTATCGATCATCGCTTGCATTTAAATGTTCCGGTTGCTTTATCATAGCCGTAAGGGCAATGCTTGCAACCACTTTGACAGCAATAACCCCTTTTAAGGTGATACTGTTTGGTGAAAACAATAAAACCTTCATCAGAATAATAATAGTCTCCCTTATCGAGCTGGGGCATTGCTGAATTTTTGGCAAAATTACAATCTCTGCCTTTGCCTGCCAGAACAGGACTCTTTTTATCTTATTGAGGCAAGATTGAAGCCATTAGATGCTCAGATGTGAGATTCATCATAGATTGAAAAGTAGCGGCATTTTACCTTTATCACTTCTTAATGATAAGTCTAATTAAATCAAGCGATAATGTGGAAGCCCTTTTTAAATCAGAGCTTGGAATTATAGAAAATTATTAAAACACCAGACTGTTTTTGTGGCTTCCCGCTGTGGTTTAATTAAATTTGATCGTTCTCTAAGGGGATGCTAGGGGGAAAATGCACCTAATGAGGATTTTTTAAATGAGGAGATTGCAATGGGCGGAGTATTCTAAAGTGCTGCGCGATAACACTTTGCATCAGGAGCGATTTGAATCAGCAAATGATCTCTTTCTCTCCGAGTACCGGGGTTTCTTTGAGGAGCCCGGCTTAGGAAGGATAGACGTAAGCTCCGTGCGGGGGATTGGACATTATACCATTAAAAAAACACGAGCTACCTTAAAAGATGAGGTGGAGTTCGAAATGAAGATCGATGAACCTTTGTTCACCGTAGGTTTCTTGTATTCGGGGTCTTTTGTTTTTCACGGTGGCGATGTGAGTGAAGGAAGGCGCGTTGATGCCCCATCGGTAGTGGTCTATCGGCAAAACGATCATATAAGCTATCAGCGAATCTATTGTGAGCAGGCCTATGAAACCCTTAATATTTCTTTTAATGATCGGGTTTTGCAACGCATATTGCAAAAGTTTGAGAACAGTGGAGGGGTAGCGAAGAGGCTCAATGAAGAATCGATGATTGCCATTCGTCCCGAAGATGAATACCTAGGCGCTTATTTCGATAAGCTCAATATTATTCCTCTTGATCAGGATGTGAATAATCTCTTTTTAGCAGAAAGCCTGGTTTTGAAGATTCTCAATAAAACCATGTTGTTTTTGGAAAGACCCTCTAGTGGTCTTTTAGGGGAACAAGAAAGAGAGTCACGCACTTCTTCGGCCCTCTTTGAAGTGCTGGCCTATATGCGTGAAAACCTACATAAGCCTATAAGCTTAACCCGAGTAGCGGAGCAATTTGGCGTGAGCTCCCGATGGTTGCAAAGACGCTTTAAAGAAGACTTACAATCGAGCTTTAGTGATTACCTTCGGGATATGCGTTTGCAACGCGCTTATGATCTGCTGACCAATAATGATCAGGAGCTAAGTGTGCGGGAAGTTTGTTTGGAAGTAGGCTATAGTAGTAGTCAAACATTCTCTAGTAATTTCCGCAAACGTTTTAATGTGAGTCCCAAGCAAGTAATGAGTGTAGGCCTTTGATGGAGCTTTCAATTAACACCCTGAATAGCAAGGAAGAATTCTTGCTAAATCATCATGAGGTGGACGTATTCCTGAAACGGGATGATCAGATTCATCCCGAAATAAGTGGCAATAAATGGCGCAAGCTGAAATACCATCTGGAGAAATTCTACCAGGGAGATTATCGTCAAATACTAAGTTTTGGTGGGGCCTTTAGCAATCATCTTGCAGCCTTGGCAGCCTTGGGGAGATTAGCCGAGATTCCTACTTATGCCATGGTAAGGGGCGAAGAGGCGGGTGATAGCCCAACACTAGATTATTGCTCGGCCCAAGGAATGGAATGGGAAGCGATTTCACGAAAAGATTACAGTTTAAAGGAGAATCCAGAATTTTTGGAAGCCTTGCAAGAGCTGCGTCCCGGTTTATACATTTTGCCCGAAGGCGGTAAAGGAGCCCCGGCTTTAAAAGGTTGTGCGGAGATTATTGATGAATTGGAGGGGGTATATGATTGTATTGCCCTGGCGGCAGGGACTGGAACAACTGCAGCAGGATTACTTGCTCATCCTAAGGCGCCTAAAATTCGCGTTTATGCCGCCTTGAAAGGAGGAGCTTTTTTGAAGCCGGCCATAGCGCAATATCTACAAGAATATCAAAGTGAATATGGCTTGGCGCCGATTCCCAGGGATTTGCTTAACCGTAAATTAGAATTGTGTACGGATTATCATTTTGGCGGCTTTGCTAGAATAAATCAGGAGCTGGTACAGTTCATGAATGAAACCTACCGTAATTATCAGCTTAAGCTTGATCCGGTTTATACCTCTAAACTGTTGTTTGGATTGTTGAAAGATATTGAGGCAGGGCGTTTTAAAGCCGGCAGTCGGGTTTTAGTTTTGCATAGTGGAGGACTACAAGGCATTGCCGGAATGAACCGGCGTTTGGCTAAGAAGTCCGAAGAATTGATTGCCTATGACTAAGAAGCTATTTATACTCCTGTTTGCCTTTTGTGCTTTGGGCCTTTCGGCTCAAACGGTCACCGAACAATATATTACCGATTGGCATGAGGTAGCCCAAGCGGAAATGTTGGAATATGGCATTCCCGCAAGTATCACTTTAGCGCAGGGAATCTTGGAGTCGGGCAGTGGTCAAAGTAAACTAGCTAAAGAGGCCAATAATCACTTTGGTATTAAATGCCATCTTGATTGGAAAGGGGAAAAGGTGTACCATGACGACGATGAGGATGATGAGTGCTTTCGTAAGTACGATCATGCAGAGGATAGCTTTCGTGATCATTCCAGGTTTTTAAAGGAACGCAGTCGTTACGCTAAGCTCTTTGATCTAAAGTCTCATGATTATAAAAGTTGGGCCAAAGGATTGAAAAAGGCTGGATATGCTACCAATCCTAAATATGCTGATTTATTGATCGACCTTATTGAACGCCATAAATTGCATAAGTACGATGTGCGGGCGGTGATTAAAACCAAGCCTCCGAAAGAGGTGCCAGATCCAGCTGATTTATTAGTGCAGGAATCCCCTAATAAGGTAGATTTTGTGATTGCCAGGAAGGGCGATACTTTCGAAAGTCTGGCAGAATATTTTAATAAGCGAACCGAAGATCTACTGGAGTACAATGAGCTGCGCTATGATGCCAAGCTAGAACCAGGGCAAATCATTTATTTGCAACCCAAACGCAGCAGAGCGGCGCGCGAGAATCGCTACTACACCTTTGTGGAAGGTGATGATTTGTATGAGATCTCGCAGCGTTTTGCCATTCGACTTGAGAAAATCTATCAACGTAATGATATTCCGGTAGGTGAAACACCAAAGCCCGGCACGCGATTAGAGCTACGCTGATTCAGCCTTAAAGTTTAAGCTCTCTTTACCTTAATTTATTCCCTTTCAGTTTATCCGGGTCAATAAAATATTGCAATTTCGGGCCTCCGATGTCCTAATATTTGCCGCTTTCCATGAACCCGGAAGTAGATACTTATTTTACAGAAGGATGCGGTCGTTGTGACTTATACCAAAGTCCCGATTGCAAAGTACACCGCTGGGCAGAGCCACTGCAGCAATTGCGCAGTATTCTGTTGAGCAGTCCTTTGGTGGAAGAGCGCAAATGGAGCATGCCTACTTATACGCATAAAGGGAAGAACATCTTAATCTTGAGTGCATTTAAGGATTATTGTTCACTCAACTTTTTTAAGGGGGCTTTGCTTAAGGATCCAAATAATTTTTTGGAGTTTGCTGGACCCAATAGTCGGGTGCCCAAACTTTTTAAGTTCAAGGCAGGTGATTCTGTTTTAGAGCAGGAGCAAGCCATTCTAGATTTTATTCAACAAGCCATTGCGGTGGAAGAGTCAGGTGCGAAAGTGCCTGCCAGTGCTCCTGAAGCTATGGATTATCCAGAAGAATTGCAGCAGGCATTTCAGGAGGATGCAGGATTTGAAGCGGCATTTGAGTCGCTGAGCCCGGGGAGGAAAAGGGCTTATTTAATTCAGTTTAACGGTGCTAAGCAAAGTAAAACGCGCTGGGCACGTATTGAAAAATGGAAAGATCACATATTGATCGGTAAAGGATTTCATGATCGTTAAACCCTAAAACTGCATACTTTTTATCCCCTATGAACCTTAGATTTATGTATTTCGTCTTAAGCCTTTGTAGTATTGGCTTGGGACTTGCTTCCCGTAGTTATAAATTGGTAGAATGGGGTCATGCCTATATTGGTGATGCCCTTTACGCTGTTTTTGTCTACTTCGGCTTTCGCTTCTTATTCCCCAATTTAAGTGTAAGGCCTTCGGCCTTAGCCGCTTTATTCTTTTGCTATGCCATTGAATTTCAACAAATGATTTCTTGGGAATGGCTTTCCGCTTTGCGTTCTACCACCATCGGTCATTTAGTTTTAGGGCAAGGCTTTTTATGGTCAGATATTTTAGCCTACAGCATTGGAGTTTGTTTAGTGCAGTTTTTAGATCATAAGCTGATTTTGAAGGATGAGCAGGCGATTTGATTTCGCTTGAATTTCAAATTCAGGCGAGGTAACATTCAAATTCAAGCTAGATTCTAAGCTGAATTTGTAATTCAGCTTTACACTTCGCAATTTTTTCTAATGCATACATCCGTTTTTTAGCTAAACTGCGTTAGCTTTTTCAAATCATTTATCATGTTGTATTTGATTATTGGCATGAGCCTTTTGTTTCTGGTTCTGGCCTTTGTGGTGAATACGAATAATGCACGATTCCTGCTTTCCGGTTATAACACCATGACCGAGAAGGAGCGAGCTCATTTTGATTTGAAGGGTTTTTTGAAGCAGTTTAAGCGTTTCCATATTTTCCTGGGATTGAGTTTCGGAATCATTGGGGTACTCCTCTTTTTTCAATGGGGTCAGAATGTGGCGGGTTGGTTCTTAGGACTCTTTCCTATGCTGGCTTATCTGGTTTTTATCATTCGAGCTAAACGATTTGATCATAATCCACCGCGCTATTCTTATTGGGCAATTGGTGTCCTTTTAGTCTGCATTATTGGGGTAAGTACCTTGCTTATTTATGGCGATCAGAATATTGATTTTGTGGTCCAGGATCAAGAGGTTCATATCTCGGGGATGTATGGAGCCGACTTTAAAATAGATGGTATCGAAAGCTTTCGCCTGGTAGATGAATTACCTCCTATAAGCAGTCGTTTGAATGGCTACGCTATGGATCCGGTTTTTAAAGGTTATTTCCGCACCAAAACGGGTGATAAGGTGAAGCTTTTAGTGCTATCGAAAGCATCCCCACTCTTGTACATTCAATTGAAGAACGGCGAGGAAATCTATTTTGTGCCGGAAGGTAGATCGGCAGAAAAGGAATTTGAGCAAATAGCTGCTTTACGCTAGGTCGAATTTCAAATTCGACCTAGTTTATGTTTAGCGTAGACGATAGCAAATCAAGGTGCCATCATTGCTGTAGGTGACAATATTGAGGCTCTTGTCTCGGTTTAGCGATCCCATATCAAAGGGGCCCTGGGCGAATACTGGGAAGCCATCCACTAAATTTCCTTCCTCATTAAAGAGTCGGATTTCTTCAGCTCCAGCTGAGAAGGCCGCGGTATAGAATCGATTATTGAGGATCATAGCCTTCGGCTTTAGGCTGATGTCATCTTCCAGGCTAGCTTCGAAGGGCATGCGGTCGTCCTTAACAAAGAGCTGGGCGCCATCACTAAAGATATAACGACCTTCGAAGTAAATCAGATGACTGGCCGGATGACTGCGATCCAGGTACAAGGCATCCACCTTTCCTTCGGGATTAATCACATACATCTTTCCCGAATTTGAGCCGGCTATCAACTCGGATTTTTTCAAGCTTTCCCCAGCCTTAAGGTAGAAGCTGGTTTTGAGTTCTTCAATTTTTTCCTCCACCTTAAAGCGTTCTTCTCCGCGTCGGTTTAATTGATAGAGTTTACCTTCTGCCGTAAGGCAAACGATAATGTCTTTGCCAGCCACACTAAAGAATTGGGGCTCACTAACAATGTCGGAAGCGGCTTTTTTAAAGTTCCAGCCTTTTACGACTTTCCCTTCTACATCGAAATTATAGAGCATCGGTCCACAGGGCACTACCAAGCGGTAATTCCGCGCTTGATCGTAATTAAACACGCCCACCGGAGCGGTAGATTCGGCCTTCAATTTTACCGGGAATCCTTCTACATTCCGACCCAAGCGATCCAGTACCCACAATTGACTAGCAGTATTAAATACCATTTGCAATTTATTGTTGCGGTAAATATCAATTTGACGGATATCACCTATAATGGGACCATCCAGTTCCTTGGTCCAATACACCTCACCCTTGCGGGAGATAAGGTATAAGCGGTGGTTCTCATCCTGAATGGCAATATCGAGCTTCTGATTGTTGTGATTCTTTAAGAATTGAGGGGCTCCACTGGGTTGGCCTTCCAATTGCACGGACCATTGTCTAACGATTTTCTCTTTAATGGCTTGTTCCTCCCGAATCATGGCCGAAACAAAGCTGCGATCCTTATCCGCTCTTAACTGCAAGATGGCCCAGCGCAGGTTCTGTAAGCTGTCTTGCAGGCTTTCCAATTCCTCACTCAGTCCTTTATTGAGAGCTTCTTTTTGATTGGGAAGCCATTCGGGAATACCATACACGATTTGCACCTGTGCTTTTCCTGGTAGTTGATTGCTAAGATTGAGGTACGAGTCGCTGCGATCCAAAGTTTTAGAATCGAGAATATCGTTCAAAACCACTTTTAAGGAGGCTAATTGATTGCCCAATAGAACATAGTCCTTGTGGATGAGGTAATAGGGCTGATGGAAGGCCTCGAATACTGATCCGTACAAACGGGGTAAAAGGTTCATGGGGCTGAGCTTGCGAATGACATGCCCGCGATAACCCTCGATGAAATTACTGTCAGAAAGCGCTTCCAGGGTTTTCTCCGCTAGCTCGGCATCACGGAAATTGAAGTAGGCAAATTCATAAGCTTGGTTTTGAGCTCTTCCTGCCTGAAAGGTGCCCATTTCGGAGTCGATAATTCCAGCCAGCTGACTGCCTACATTGGCGGGTAATTTGGCGATTATCTCCTGATGATCTTTAAGCGTGCCTGCCTTTTCAAGTTGGGCTTCAAAAGCTCTTTGGTATTGACCAATATTGCCGATGCTCATATGAACCCAGCGGGCCAGGTTAACCGGAATTAATTTTTGTGCTTGAATTTGATCGCTGCGCAGGGAGGCCAGGGCCTGAGGGAAATAGGCTTCAGTTTCAGGGTGGTTGAGTAGGCCAGTGGCTATTAGGTCGTGCGTTTCTGCATCTAAATCCAACAAAAGCCAGTCGCCCATGTCGGCTAAAAACTGTGTTTTAAGCTTACCCAGGGTGCTTAAATAATCGGGCCAGCTTTTTAAGTTCAGGTAAATGTTCAGGGGAGATCGAGGGTTGCGGCTTTCTCGAATTTGGCGCAGTCGGTCATTTTCAGCCACCTGAGTAGGGCTGTTCTTTTGTCGGATGGCAGCTTCCAAAGCGATACGGTCTCCGCTAATTAAGTAAAGGTCACCGCTATGATGTAGGAAGAGGTCTTGCTTTTCATTCAGCTTTAGCTGGTAGATTTTTTCACTCGAGTACTCTAGACTTTGCAATCCATCTGCTTTCTGGAAATTTCGGAAGAGCCTTTCGGCGGATGCCTCATCATTAAGAAGAATCAAGAGCCAATTGTATCGGTCGGCACCGGAAAGGATTTCTGCCAAATATACCTGGCTGCTGCTCATGAGCTCTTGGAGACTATCCTGATTGCTGAGCTCCGCAGCATTGCGCCAATGCGAATGGAAGTTTTTAATGTTTCCGAATTGGCTGAGTAAATCCAAAACCCGCGAATTCGATTTCTTGGCGATTACTTCCTCCCAATCATTTATTTCCGCTAACCATACTGTATTAAGAGGTAGTATTTCGTGGATCTGGCTTTTGCTTTTTTCGCTTTCGCGGCAAGCACCAAATAGAATGAGAGAAAGAATTAATAAGAAAGAATGTTTCAACGACATGAACCCCTTGAGTTTGTACAAAAGTACTAGAAAACTAATCGAGGTCTAATTTTAACTGCGGGGGAAGTAAGGTGAAGCTTTGTCGGTGCCAAGGGGAGGCTCCATGCTCTCGAATGGCTTGGCGATGGGCTTGGGTTGGATAACCTTTGTTTCGCTCCCATTGGTATTGAGGGTAGTCTTTAGCTAATTTAAGCATGGCCTCATCACGATGGGTTTTGGCTAGAATGGAAGCGGCGGCTATCGATTTAAATCGACCATCGCCTTTAATCTCGCAGCTGTGCTCTAAGTCCTGATAAGGGGTAAATCGATTGCCGTCGATCAGCAAAAATTCGGGGCGGGTTTTTAATTGATCTAAGGCCCGATGCATAGCCAGGAAGGAGGCCTTGAGGATATTTATTTCGTCAATCTCGGCAGCCGAGACAGAGGCTACGGCCCAGGCCAGCGCTTTTTCTTCGATGTAAATCCGCAGTTCGTCTCTTTGTTTTTCAGTAAGTTTCTTAGAGTC
>DLRW01000078.1 GCA_002501205.1 Flavobacteriales bacterium UBA7878 | reverse complement strand
ATTTTCAGTTATCATCAGAATAAGGCTGCAGCCGATCAGGTAAAATCCGAAATAGAAGCCTTGGGCGTGCAGGCTCATGCTATTCAATTAGACAGTCGGGACCTCAGCAGCTTTGATCGCTTTATAGATCAATTAAGCTCTATCCTTAAAAATCACTTTGATCGCAATCAATTGGATGCTTGGGTGAACAATGCGGGGACGGGAATCTACAAGTCTTTTGCAGAAACCAGCGAGGCCGATTTTGATGAAATGATGAACATCCATTTCAAAGGCGTTTATTTCCTCACCCAAAAGGCTTTGCCATTAATCAAGGACAGTGGCAGCATCGTAAACATTTCCTCTGGCCTGGCTCGATTTAGCTTTCCCGGATCTTCCGCTTATGCGTCTATGAAAGGGGCCATTGAAGTATTTACTCGCTACCTCGCCAAAGAATTGGGGCCACGTGGCATTCGTGCCAATGTGGTAGCGCCAGGTGCCATAGCCACCGATTTTGGTGGAGGCTCTAATCGCGATGATGAGCAAAAACGCCAGCATATCGCCAATATCACCGCTTTGGGCCGAGTTGGCGAAGCCGAAGATATTGGCTCGGTAGTCGCTTTCCTTTGCAGTGAGGCCTCTCATTGGCTCACAGCCCAACGCATCGAAGCTTCCGGCGGCACTCTTATTTAAAATACCTTTGATGGCCATGCACTTAATTAAGTCGATAAGCGAATACCATAAATTGGCGGGGCTCCCTTCACCGGAGCACCCGCTTATTAGCCTGGTGAATTATAGTGACGTTAATTATCAATACGATGGGGATGAAATCAGCCTACGTTCTCCTTACTATACCATCGCTTTAAAACACGGAGTACAAGGCAAAATGCGCTACGGCCATCAAGCTTATGATTTTGATGAGGGCCTGATGTCTTTTGTCGCTCCAGGACAGGTTATCAGTGTAAAAGCCCATTATGAAGAAGGCAGCAAACCTTATGGCTGGCTTCTCTTATTTCATCCCGACTTTCTTCTAAAAAGCCCTTTAGCCGTTAAAATCAAGCATTATGAATACTTCAGTTATCGTGTGAATGAAGCGCTGCATCTTTCTGAAAAGGAAGAATCGGCCATGATTCAATTAATGAAGAATATTGAAGCCGAATACCATCATCCCATCGATGCATTTAGTCAGAATATCATTTTAGCACAAATTGAAGTCCTGCTCAATTATGCCGAACGCTTCTATCAAAGGCAATTCATAACAAGAAAAGTTAGTCACCATAGCCTGCTTAGCCAGGTTGAAAAATGGTTGCATGACTATTTTAAAAGAGACAGCCCGCTTAGAAAAGGCCTACCCAGCGTTCATGATTTAGCCGAATCTCTAAACATGTCGCCCTCCTATCTCAGTCAGTTTTTGAAAGTGCATAGTGGTCAAAACGCCCAGCAACATATCCAAAGCTATTTGATTGATAAGGCCAAAGAAAAGCTAGCACAACCCGAATTAAGCATTAGTGAGATTGCTTATGATCTGGGTTTTGAGCATAGCCAGTCTTTTAGTCGATTGTTTAAGCGCATGGTCGAAATCAGCCCTAAAGAGTTTCGTTCCCAGCTTAATTAAAGCTTAAGAAACAGAGCTTTTTGGAGCTTTAATATCCCAGGTAAACCAAAAGGTGGTTCCTTCACCTGCTTCGGATTGAATTCCAATGGAATTACCGGATTTTTCTACCAGGTTCTTCACTACCGCCAGGCCAATTCCGCTGCTTTCAGTTCCTGTATTTGGGTTTTTACTAAAGAGCTTAAAAACCTCCGATTGGAGCTTGGGAGGAATTCCCGGCCCATTATCCTGTACTTTAAAATGAAGCTGATTAGGACCATTGCGATCAACGGCAATTTTAACCCAGCCCTCTGGCTTGTCATGATATTTTATGGCATTGTCTACCAAATTGGATACTATTTGTTCCAATTGCACTTCACTACCCCATAAAGAAGGAATCTCGCCTCTGCATTCAATTTCCAATTTCTTGCGACCATAAAACTTAGCTCTGATCTTGTCTAAAAAAGCCTCCAAGTCAAATTCACTTTGATTTATCTCTTCATTGGTAACCAGAGAATAGCGTAAAACCGCTTGAATCATATCCATAGATTGTACGCTGCTCTTATCAATTAAAGTCAGCATCTCCATAGAGAATTCACTAAGCACTGCTTTCGAATCCTCTTTAACAAGCCTAACAATAGAAGATATATTGGCAATTGGCGCTTTAAGGTCATGAGACACTACATAGGAAAAATTGGCAAGTTTCTTATTTACCTCAAGCAGACCCTCGTATTGCTGCTTGATAATTTTACGATAGCGATCACTCTGAATGGTAAAAATGAAAGTCCCGCAACTTATAGTAATAAAGGACATTCCATAGTTCATCATAACAATTTGATTAACAAGATCATCACCCAGAGAAACCAAGCCTTCCTGTTCACCATAACCAAACTGCACCAAAGCCCAGAGAATGGCATAGCTAAAAGAAAATATATAGCGCCATTTACCAAAATTCGCATTAAGCAATACAAAGGGAAGTCCCACCCCACCTAAGAAATAGACCTGAAAGTGATAACGCAAACCAAAGAGGATGGGAAGAAAGGTAATAAGGCCTATAGTAAACAGCATAAAGAATAATGCCGACAAAACATGTTTTTTTAATCTATTTAATACAATTGGAATTAATATTATAATAGAAACAGTAAGCGCAATAAATTTTGCCACATAAGGCCATTGATACAAATTAGATACTACAAGAAAGAAGAGAGCCATAAGGGAAGATGCCAAACAAATTCCATTTATAACATTGGCACGTTGACCCACGAGAGTATCAGCATCACCAGGCACACCCAGTGATGAGGGGGGAGAAAAAAACTGCATATAGAGGGATTAGTTGATACCACTCAATATAGTAAAATCGCTTGTTAAAACCACAATAAAATTGTGAAATTGAGTAATTTGTATTTAAACTATTTAACTATAAATATTTAAAAAGGGACTCCATTAATTCCTTAAATAACTGATTATTGAGTAGTTAAGTGCTATTGGGGAATAAAACACCTATCATTAAATCCTAATTGTCAACCACTTAATCTTGATTGATTGATTTTTACGGCAAATCAGGATTAGCCGATTTCATACTTAGGCCTCCCCTCAGAAAGAGAGGTTTTTTCCTTTTTCTCTAAGCAGCTCATATCTACTATCTTAGAGCAGTAATAGTCAGAATAAGAATTCAAACCCCTGAATTAATTCAGACTATTGATTTTACAAGCAACCAAAGCAAAACAGCATGAAGAAAATCGGCAAACTACTCCTCATCCTTATAGGCCTATTATTGATTCTAGGCGGTTCTGCCCTCGCCTATGTTAAACTGGCCCTCCCCGATGTTGGCGATACACAAGAAATCACCATTAATGCTGATGCAGCAATGATCGAAAGGGGCGATTACCTGGCCAATCACCTAATGGTGTGTATGGACTGCCACTCTGAACGCGATTGGTCTAAATTTTCAGGCCCTTTGGTACCTGGTACCTTAGGAAAAGGTGGCGAGGTTTTTAATCATGATCTGGGTTTCCCAGGAGTCTTCCTATCCAAAAACATCACCCCTTATAATCTAAAGGATTGGACCGATGGTGAAATCATGCGGGCCATCAGTACTGGGGTTTCCAAGGATGGAGAAGCCCTCTTCCCTATTATGCCTTATTCGCATTATGGAAAATTGGATCAAAGAGATGTAGAAGCCGTAATAGCCTACCTCCGCACCTTGCCTTCCATTGAAGCGGAACATGCGCAATCCGAAGCTGATTTCCCCATGAACTTTATCATTAATACCATCCCACAAAAGGCTGCTTTTGGACAGCGACCAAATCCTGAGGATAAATTGGCCTATGGCGAATATCTAATGAATGCAGCGGCTTGTTACGATTGCCATACTCGACAGGAAAAAGGTCAATTCGTCGGAAAAGACTTTGCCGGTGGCATGGAGTTCAAATTAGTAGATGGCTCCATTGTTCGCTCTTCCAATATTACACCGCATCTGGAAACCGGTCTGGGCAATTGGACTGAAGCCCAATTTGTGGAGCGATTTAAACTATATGGCGATAGTGCCTATATTCCTCATGAAGTAACAAAAGGCGATTTCCAAACCATTATGCCCTGGACTATGTATGGCGGTCTGGAAGAAAGAGATCTTAAAGCGATGTTTGCCTATCTGCAAAGCTTGGAGGCCGTTGAAAATAAAGTGGTTCGCTTTACGGAACCCGCTAGCTAAACTTCAGTGGCTTTGAATAAACTCATTTTAGCTTTCGGATTTTTCAGCCTGCTTATTAGCCTATCTGGAGATCAACCCAAAAGTATTGCACCTAATTACTATAGGTTTTATGCTCCTGATTCCCCCAAACTTCCTTTCAGTGCGAAAGAAATGAATCAGTTTCAGGAACTAGGTATCAAAAAAGTAATTAAAACATGGAATCCTGACTCCCTGCCATCTACTGTCTATACCTATTGGATCAATGATTTAGGGCAGGTTTATTTCTCCGAAACCATCAATTTATTGAAAGACAGTATCCTTGAATTTTGTGATACTACGGTCTACAGCTATGATACCACCGGTCGAATTTGCTTTATAGAGAGTAATGGACCAATAGTTCATTATTTTGATAGCATTCAATATGACCATTTTGGAAGGCTTACTTATCGAAACTGCTACTACAGCACTAAGGTCGCCCCAAATCAAAAATGGATTACGGATACCATGGATCAAATCCGATTGCTTTATAAGGACTCCATCAATCTAAAGACTATGGATGTCTATTCAGGATTTAAATACAGCTACCACAAAAAAGACCTTGTTAAAATTGAGTACAAGTCACGAACTGATTCCATTTTCAAAAAGGACTCAGCAGATCACTATCAAATCAAAGAATACTGGTATAAAGATTCCATTCAAATCGCCTATCGATTAGGCCTTAGAGAGAAATTCCATAAGGCTAAGCTTATGGAAACCAAGCTATATGTGAAATACAGCAATAATGGCTATTTGAAGCGCTTCAACTATCCGCCGGATTCGGATTCTGTGAATGTAAACACTACTTGCACCCAGTCCTTTTTTAAAAATGATTCGATCTATTTCTCCAACGATTTTACTATTCCGAGAAATCACTTCACCTTCGATTCAATATCAGGCTTATTGACAGAAAAGATTGCTCATTATCAAGGACTATATAAAGACACTAAAGTGACCTATCAGTATCGCACTGAAGAATAAACTGCCCTCCGAAATATCTACTCAAGCCTTGTCAATACTTGCCTTTCTAGCGCAATCCGAGCAACCATAGTATAATCCTCAGTCTAATGACTGAAAAATGAATACTATGCATAAATTTTACTTAGCTCTTTGTAGCTCCTTTATTGCTTTAGGGGTCTGTGCCCAAAGCAGTGCTCAATTTGACCTCAACAATATCGAATGCAGCGTGAGTCCCAATGGAGGCCTCTTTCAAGACGATAACTATTGGGGCGACTTCAAGATTAAAAATGCTCAGGACAAAGCGGTGCTTTTTGCCGGTCATCTTTGGTTAGCAGGCTTTATTAATGATACGCTTCGCACAGCGGTTCAAGAATACCAGCTTTATAATGATCCGGATTACAGTCAAACCGACTTTCGCTTCGGTCCCATTGCAGACGATTATAGCAG
>DLRW01000008.1 GCA_002501205.1 Flavobacteriales bacterium UBA7878 | reverse complement strand
GATAAGGATACTATGAGGCCTGGACCTATACAGAGCTTATAGAATCTTATAAAAAGCTGGACCAACTGTATCTAAATGCGCGGTACCTGCAATTGGGTACTACGGATTGTGGTCGGCCCTTATCTTTATTTCTAATCCAAAAGGAAGCTTTTAGAGCAGAACAAACTTTAAGTCAATTAGCTAAAGGAAAGTTAGTTACCCTTATTAATAATGGTATTCATCCGGGAGAAAGTTGCGGAATGGATGCCAGTATCATGTGGGCTAATAATCTTCTGGCCTTAGGCGGGCCGGCTGAGGGGCACTTAATCGCAATTATTCCGGTATATAATATTGGCGGAAGCCTCCAGGCCCGACCGCATACGCGAGCTAATCAAAATGGACCAGAGCTGCAGGGCTTTAGGGGAAATGCTCGCAACCTTGATCTCAATCGGGATTTTATTAAAGGCGATGCCCTAAATACCTTTTCCTTCTGGGCCCTCTATCAGGCTTTAAAGCCACATATTTTTGTGGATACCCATACTAGCAATGGGGCAGACTATCCCTACACCTTAACGCTAATTGCCACTCAGCAGGATAAATTGGCTCCTTCTCTCGCTCAATTGCAGCAAGAGAAAATGCTACCCTATCTCTATGCAGAAATGGCCAAATCCTGGCCAATGGTTCCTTATGTGAATGTATTTGGTCGTCCTCCCAATGATGGTTATGCGGCCTTTCTAGATAGCCCACGATATGCCAGTGGTTATACCAGCCTCTTTCACAGCTTGGGTTTTATAACTGAGGCGCACATGTTCAAATCCTATCCCGAAAGGGTAATGTCTACCTACCAGTTCTTGCAGCACTTGAACAGTTTTAGTGAAGCGCATCGAGCGGAAATATTGTTAGCCTTCGAAGAGGCGCAAAAATGGGAAGAGGCGCGCTTAACCTTTCCTGTAGCTTGGGAATTGGATAGTAATCAAGTAGAGCAACTGGACTTTAAAGCCTTTGAATACAGCTATGAGCTCAGCGAATTAGGTGCCTATCGCCGATTGAAATACCATCGGGATCAGATAGAAGAATTGAAGATTCCTTATTATCCCCATTATAAGCCAGTGCAGGAAGCTTATGTACCGAAATATTATGTGATCCCTCAAGCTTGGCGCGAAGTAGTGAGCCGACTGCAATACCAAAATATTGAGATGCGGCCCCTGGCTCAGGATACCTTAATAGAGGTTCGCTCTACCTATCTTAAAAAGTGGAATCATTCCGATAGTCCTTATGAAGGGCATTTCCGTACTGAAGTAGAACAAGTGGAAGTGCGTACTGATAGTCGCCTCTTTTATGCAGGGGATTATTTAGTGCCGGGCGATCAGCTGCACCGTTATTTTTTAGCCTCGGTTTTAAGTCCTATGTCGGTAGACTCTTATTTGTCCTGGGGATTCTTTGATATTATCTTCCAGCAGAAGGAGTATTTTTCGCCTTATGTGTTTGAAGATAAGGCTATGGAAATGCTAAAGCACCCATTGATTAAAAGGGAATACGATCAATGGATGGCGGAGCATCAAGAATTGCAGCGCAATCCATGGGCAGTGCTGAGCTTCTTCTATCAGCGCAGTGAATATTATGAAATGGAACATCTGCGCTATCCCATTGCAGAGATTTATTAAAAAAGAAGCCGGTACAAAATGCACCGGCTTCTTTATTTCAATAAGGTCTTATTCAATCACTAAGCGTTCAGAATAAGCTTGCTTACCTTGAATATATTTTAAAAGGTACAAGCCTGATTTTAAATGGGAGAGATCGATCTTATTTCTTCCCTTTTCGACATCTTGAATAGTAAGGAGGGCTCCACTTATTGAATAAATCTCCAAGGCTATTTTCTTCCTGCTTGGATTCTCCACATAAAGAAGATCTCGAGCCGGATTTGGATAAAATTCCAATTGTTTTGAAACCAAAGCCTTTTCTTCAAGTCCAATCCAATTGGTTTTTAAATCCGACTGGTCCATATACATAATGTAATCATGCCAGTAGGAGCCTCTTCGATATCGTAAGGAGCTCTTTGCGATAAAATTTCGTGTGAAAGCATTGTACCAATAACAAATGGTATCGGTATAGTCATCATGTGTCCATGGACTGGTTGTGTTTTCAGTAACAATATTAATAACGCGAACTCTTAGAACATTGTGAATCGTATCGAAGGGTAAGATCAAATCGCCATATCCATCGGCATCGATTCTAATATTCTCAGAATAATTGAAATATTGATTGGCGATTAGGGCATGGTGACTATAAGTGCCATTAGCTCTTCTGCGGTCGCCAAAGCTTAATGGAAAACGAATAAAATCTTCGCCGTCGGAATAAATAGATCGATAGCTGGCACTGTCATAACTACCCTCAATAGAAGCTCCGCTGCTATCAACCCTTAAGAAATTCTCAGTTCCATTTATGTCTTCCAAAAGGTTAGCATTCGGAAAATAGAAAGCCTGGGAAGAATTGGAAACATCGTGGTAAGTGTAGTCTAAAGGGCTTCCTACAATTCCGGAGAAATCCCAAAGATCATTGGCGCCAGCAGATCCAGGATGGTAAAGTACATTGGCCTCAATTATATATCGAAAGCTATCTCCGACAGAGGGGGCATTGGCGCTTCGACTTAATGTGATCTGGGCTGAAAGCGTTTGACTCAGAATGATGGTGGCTATGGCCAGGTAATTTTTGAACATGCATTTTCAGGTTAATAGCCAAATCATTTAAATTGATAATTCAATTTACTTGGCTGGGTTCAAAAATAACAAGAGCTTTTGATGAGCACCTGATTTGCATCAGAACATTAATAAGAAATTCGTACCCCAAGCTGAAACTGACTTATGGAAAATCGCTCCCAATTTGGACCTATGCTTACATCCGACCGTCGGTAAGAGCTCGTACTGAGCATGGGACGGAAATAGGGACTGATAAGGATAGGATAATCCGAAACTTCAATATATCGCCCTAAATAGGCCACCTCAAAGAGCATTCGAAATTGAGTGCTGCGGAACCATTCCGATTCCTTTAAATCCTGAAGGGTACCGTAATTACGAGTGCCATCAAGGTTTTCCTGATAATTGATGGATTCGGACTTAAGGGTGAAAGAAGGTGCTAATCCCAGTGCCAACTGCCATTTATCAGCTATTCTATACTGAGCACCAAGGATGAGGTCCAGATGACTAAAGCTGTATTCATTGCCATTAATAAAGGTTTCTCCCAGCCAGGGATCCGTGAACTCTGATTGATACTCTAAATTAGAGCTACTATAGCCCAATTCAGTGAAAACCGAAACCTTACTATTGATTCTATAAGAGGCTCCAATATTTAAGGCTAAGCCAAAGCTTCCTTTCTTGGACCATTGTACATCAATTTCAGGCGGGAATTGTGAAGTATCGGAAAAGTGGAAATAATTATAGACCAGGCCTAGCTGGAAATGGTAGGACAGCCTTGAGGTGTTCAGTCGACTTTCTACAAAATCTTTTTCCCATATAATGTTGTCTGGTGACTCTTCTGCGATCTGATTGGGTTCCAGGTCATCAAAGAGATTTAAGAAATAGTCCGAAAGGTCTAATTGCTCCAGATAATTGAAATAGCTATTCAGAGAATCTTGGGCCGCACCTTCATTAGCTTCTTCCAGGTGAAACCGATAAGCCTGACCAGCAAGATTCAGATTTGAAAGGGCTTTGAGGCGCTTTTCAATTTCCGGTTTTAGATCTGCATGCGTACCGGGAGATTTAAAGCTTTGTTGGAAGCTAAATTCCAATTCATCCAATTGTCGGGTGAACTCTATGTAACGCATGGTTTTACGCGCCTTTAAGCTATCGCCAGCGTCTATACTTTCTTCCAACATTTGCTGGAGGCGATAATCTTCATAGCCAATGTATTCGGTTTGTGACCAAGCGAAGAAAGGGAGTACTAAAAAGAGTAGAGCTAAACGCATTGAATATTATTTGTAAAAGTCTAAAGAGCGTAAAAATCCAAGGTAAAGGTAGATGCTACCATCATCATAATCTTCACCACTGCGGTAGCCGTAATTTACCTCGCCCGAAAAAGGATAATTGGGATAAAAGTGCAGGAAGAAATTAAAGCTATGGTCCTTTTTATATTCGATAAAATAACCCGGTATATAGTAGGTCTTGGTATAATCCAAGCCTTCTACATTAATGCGTTGAACTTTGATATCGTCATTTGCACCAGCAACATTTTCATAGATCAACCCAAGGCTTAAGTGGCTGCGGGTAAAGGATCCCCAACTAAAGCGTGCACCGTATTTAATATTGCCATAAGTGAGGTCGGTAAAACCACTGCCAGATTCTTCTACCAAAAGCCAATAATCATTGGTTAAAGCACGTCCGCCAGCTTCATATGCAAAGAGAAATTTAGCATTGGGAATTCCCGCATGCACTTGACCACCATATTGATAGGATGGGAAATTGAAGCTGTGGAAGAGCAGGCTGGTGCCGATGCCCATTCCACCGAAACCATAAGCACCAAAGTAGGGGGACTCAAAGCCGATTTTTGCTTTAAAATCGAAATTCAAAGGCCAGGCAAAGTCATAGTCTGTATTATTGGAAGTTCGCACCCCATCATAAACCTCGCTATTAAAATAGATTGGGTGCAGTAGGAAGGAATAACCATATTCTGTGGAGGCATAGAAGCTGGGTTTATCGCGATATACCTGGTCAAAATCAACCACCCCCATATTCTTGTAGATCTCGCGTCCTAAAACGGCCAATAAAGTTACTGTAGTTGCGGCTGCCGCTGCGGCTGCTTGCGCATTTTTCTGATTTTGTTGATTCTTCCACTGCGCATATTCCTGGCGTTTGCGTGCTTCCTCGGCTGCTTTTCGCTTTTGCCTTTCGTATTCCGCTTGCTTGCGAGCCGCTTCAGCAGCTTTTCTCTGCTGTTCTGCCTGTGCGGCTGATTGTCTTTTGTTTGCTGTACTTTGTTGAGAATTAGCTGCACTGTTTCTTCGTGAGGCTTCTACATGTTCCTGATGCTGTTGTTGAATGCGTCGCTCCCGGTCTAAACGAGAATTGCCACTGCTTTGACTTTGGCTTTGACTGGAAGAACGACTGGATGAGGATGAACCCCTGTTATAGGAACTAGAGGAAGTGGAGCCACTGCTTTTTTGCATGATGGAATTCGTCATGGTGCCAATTGGGTCTGAATCCTCATTGGTACTTCCGTTGGAGCTGGAAGAGCTAGAGGAGCTACCTGAAGAATTGCTT
>DLRW01000007.1 GCA_002501205.1 Flavobacteriales bacterium UBA7878 | reverse complement strand
TCAAGAGTATCCAAAATAGCAGCGTCTAAATCCGGACCTTTTAAAAGGATTTCAATTTTGGCATCAATATTTTGCCGGTATTCCCGCACTTCATTTAAGGAGGGTCGGGTTAAGGAAGCACGTGCAGCGCGATCAACCCTTGGACCCAAGGCCTCATAATAACTGTTGAAGTAATAGCTATAATGCTCATCAATAGCTTGAAATTTATCTCCTTCAATGGCTTTAATAACCAGGTATTCGAAAAACCAGGTGCAATGTCCGAGATGCCATTTGGGTGGACTGGCTTCAAAAGTGCTTTGGGCCAAATAGTCTTCCTCCTGAAGCGGAGCCATGAGTTGCAGGCTGTACTGCCGTATTTCACGATAGCGAATACGCAGCTTTTCTTGTCTGTTCACGAGCTGAATTATGATAGGGTAATTTAGCTTTTGTGAATTTTACCAGCAATAAAAAACCGCCCAAAAGGCGGCTTAAATTTTAATCCAGCTGGATAATTATTTCATCTTCTGGCGGGATGTCATTACTAGTGTCGGTAACAATGGGTTGAGGTTCTTGATTCAGTTCCTCCCGATCGTCATTTTTAGAGCAGGCTGCCGCAATAAGGAGCAAGGCCGCTACTGGAATGAGCTTTTTCATCTTTTTAGTTTTAGTTAGCAACTAAATTAGCTGAAAGGCTAGCGGGCTACTTGTCAATCCTTGTTGGTAAAGGCTTAAGCTTTAGTTAAATAGTGCGTTTTTATCGGCTTGCAGAATTTAGAATTGTACAATAATCCCAATCGATGGAATGCGAGTGCCATTGCCGTTTTCCAATAATTTGGTGTCGTAGCGCTGTTGATTGGCTGGGGCACCAGGATTCAAAATGATGGGATTTCCCTGAGCATCGCGGTTTAAAGCCAGTAGAGGTTCACCATCAACCGCCTGTCCCAGTAAATTCTGAACATCGAAGTACACATTCAAGGACCAGGATTCGAAGAACCATTTTTTGTCAATGCGAATATTCACCCGATTGAAATTATCGAAACGCAATTCATTTAAACGATTCCAATCTGGCAGGCCGCGGCGATTGAGATCATACACCTGAACCAAGGAACTGGTGGCAATATCTGTTGGGGTATAAGGGGCGCCACCCAAGAATTGATACTGCATACCTATTTCCCAGTTCTTACCAAATTTCTTACCTCCGGTTAGGGTGATGATGTTTTGATTATCCCAGGATGATGGCACTAAATTCCCAGCGGCATCTTCAAACTCGGATTTTACCAGAGTATAAGCCAGGGTTCCAAACCAGCCATCATAAAGCTTTTGTTGATAAAGGAATTCCAGACCATAGGCACGCCCTTGAGAACTGGAAACTGCTGGTTCATTACCAATTACCCCAAAGTCGCTACCCAAATTGGCCAAGGTAATGCCACGTTCGGTGAGGAAAGGGTAGTTGGCATAGATCTTATAAAAACCTTCCAGGCTTACTTTGGCATTAAAAGGCAAATAATAAGCGAATCCAGCGACCATATGCTGCGTGCTGATATAGGTCAAATCTTTATTTACCAGGGTGTTATTGGTGTCGCGGAAGCCCAATGAGGTATAAGGTGGTAATTGATAGTAGATGGAGTAATTGGCATTAAAGCTCAGCTCCGAATTGATATTATAGGTAAAGGCAATCTTGGGCGAAATCTGCGAAAGGGGATTGGCGGTTTTCGCATTAAAGCTGTTTCCCTCTAATCTTAAGCCCAGGTTTAAGCTGATTTTTTCATCCCAGAAACTGCGGTTGGCATTGCTAAATAGATAATATTGGTACAATCGCAGATCGGTTTCATAATTACGGGCTTCGGCCCCGGGCGGAACGCGTAAGTCTACCTCGCTGGTTTGGTATTTAATTTCTTCAAAACCTATTCCATTGGTCAGGCGCCAGCCATTGCTACGACGGAAATTTTCGATTCGCAGTTTATTCTCAATTTCCTGACTTTGATAATCCAATAACTGCTGACCATTTACTTCATCATTATCCTCGTATTTATAGGCAACATTATTGAGCATAAAACGACTCAAAATGAAGTTGGTATAAGACTTCTCTCCAAAGTGGGTAAACTTGGCTCCTACAGAATAGTTCCACTGTTCATTCACCGGTAAAAAGGCCAATTGAAATTTTTGAGTTTCCGTTTCATTGGCATCCAAATTCAATTTGAATTGATCGATGGCTCCCAATCCAATAAAGGTGAGTTGGTTTTTCTCATCAAACTTGTGTTTGATCTTTACCTGAAAGTCATTGTAAGTGGGTAAGAAAGGGAGTTCCAATACCGAAAAGAGGAACTGTAAATAAGAGCGACGAGCTGAGGCTAAGAAGGTGGTTTTTTCTCCTAAAGGCCCTTCCAGGGTTAAGCCTACTTCGGAGGCACCCACTTGAAAGATCCCCCCAATTTTATCGCTACGGCCATCTTTAAGTTTAATGTCGAGTACCGAACTCAGAGCATTGGCCTTCTCTACCGGAAAGGCGGAGGTGTAGAGATCTACCTCCCGAATAAAGTTCACATTAAGCAAACCTACCGGTCCACCTGAACTCCCTTGAGTAGAAAAGTGATTGATGCTGGGGATTTCAATTCCATCTAAAAAGAAGCTATTCTCATTGGGTGCGCCCCCTCGAATGATAATATCATTTCGAAAATTAGGAGTAGAGGCCACCCCAGGCAAGGATTGAATAACCAAAGAGATATCCTGATTACCGCCAGGATTACGTTGAATCTCATTAATGCCCAGGGTGCTTACTGAAACAGGGCTTTCCTCCTTACGGGTGATGCGATCTTGAGCAGTAACGCTTACTTCACCTAAAGTTTGATTGCTTTCCGAAAGGGCGAAATTGATTACAATGGGGCGAGAGCGACTTACCTGTACCTCGTATTCTGTCTTATTCGTATAGCCCACAAAGGATGCGGTAACATTGTATAGACCCGGTTCAACTTCCAGGACATAATTACCATCTACATCGGTACTGGTTCCCGTGGTGGTTCCTTCGATAACCACATTTGCAAAGGGGAGGGGCTCATTATTAATTTCATCGAATACCCGTCCTTTAATTTGACCCTTTTGGGCAGATAAGCCGGAACTTAGAGCTAAAGCAAAGCAGAGGAAGAGGAAGCGTACTTTCAATTTTGTCGAATTTTTGTTGATGATTTAGCATCAAAAAACCCCGACCAGCGGTCAGGGTTCATGAACAAAGGCATTTTTTTTCTAAAGTACTGGATAATAAACTTTGGTTAACCATTTGCTGGTATCGGGTTCCGTTTGCGGGTCCGTCACATAAAATTCCAAAGCCAGGGGAGCTAATTCAATATCATTCATGGCAGCATGCTCATGGATTTGAACGTGAGCCTGTCCCGTTAATTCATAAGGACCATAGTAATCGATCTCTAAACCTTTACTACTACCCAGAATACGTTTATCTACTTCATCACTGGATTCGAGTTCGGTTTGAGCCGGAATGCAGAATTCGATGGTGGCACGGCGAGTTTCCTCATCCCATTCGTGATAAATAGCAAAGGGAGGGCCGCTGATAATGCTGTCAGCTGATGCACCAAAGTAGGCTAAGATACGACCGTAATTACGGGCAAAAAGAGCGGATCCTTCATCAGCCATTTTGGCCATATCCAGCGATTCTGTTACACTGAAGTAAACAATGGAATCCTTTTCCACTTCATTGATGGGTCTTTCCACGATTTCGTTCTTTTGACTTTCTACGATGTACTTAATATTGGATAAGCCGGTTTCGAAAGAATTGCCAACCTGGCCGTCCATGAGTAAACCAAAAATTCGACTGAAGAAGGAGAGTTCGCCATGGAATCCCCAGGTTACTTCCGTGCGATTATTGGCCACCTCATTAAAAATCCAATAGCCATGAGCAGGATCCATCCCCTCAAAATTAATTTGGGTTTTGATGGAGTCCATCCCGGAAACGGAAAGAATTTGCTGATTACCATTTCCAGAATTTTCAGAAGTCCAGCTGTAACTGGCACCTTCTCCTTCGGTATCATCGGTGTATTTAAATACCATAGTGCTGTCGCCAGCTAACCAAGGAGACCAGGCTTCCCAATTACGGAAGTCATTTACTTGTTCGAAAACAGCACGTTTAGAGCCATTGATATTTATGGTTCTATGCACATCGAAATTAGAAGGCAGGAATAGGGAAATCAGCAAATACAAGCCAACTAAGCCCGCCAGGACGAAGAGTACAATTTTTAGAATTCGCATGTTGATTGTTTTGATGGAAGGGCAATTTAGAAATTCTGCCTGTGTAGATACCTATATTGATTGACTGATGTTAAAATATTGTGGGAAAACCCTTGCGATAAGCCTATAGTAGAAAGGAACAAAAAGAAATACCTTTGCCGCATGCAAGAAAAGATTCTGATTCTCGATTGCGGATCGCAATACACGCAATTGATCGCCCGTAGGGTTAGGGAGTTAAATGTTTACTGTGAAATTCATCCTTACAATGCCATCCCAGAGCTGGATAACTCGGTAAAAGGCTTAATTGTAAGTGGTAGTCCTTTTTCGGTGAATGATGTAGATTCTCCTGAAATCGACCTTAGTGCTTTCCGTAGCAAAATGCCTGTATTAGGGGTATGCTATGGAGCGCAGTATTTGGCTAAGTTGGATGGCGGTAGAGTAGAAGCCTCTGATACCCGTGAATACGGTCGGGCTCACCTCGAAGAAATTCAGAGTCAATCTCCTTTAATGCAGGCTATGCCAGCTAATTCACAAGTTTGGATGAGCCATGGCGATACCATTTTAAAAACTCCGGAGAATTTTGAAATCATTGCCAGTACTCGCGATGTACGGGTAGCCGCTTATCATATTCAAGGGGAGGATACCTATGGTATTCAGTTTCACCCAGAAGTTTATCACAGCACCGATGGTTTACAGCTTATCCGCAACTTCCTGGTAGATATTTGCCAGTGCAGTCAGGATTGGACGCCAATCTCTTTTGTGGAAGATACCATCGAGCAAATGCGTGCCAAGCTCGGAAATGACCGTGTGGTTTTAGGCTTAAGTGGTGGGGTAGACAGTACCGTAACAGCGGTGCTTTTATCCGAAGCCATAGGTGATAATTTGCATTGCATCTTTGTTAATAATGGACTCTTGCGTAAGAATGAGTTCGAAGGAGTATTAGAGCAATACAAGGGCATGGGCCTTAATGTAAAAGGAGTGGATGCCTCGGATCGTTTCTTATCGGCATTAGCCGGAGTTAGCGACCCTGAGCAAAAGCGCAAGATCATTGGTCGCGTGTTTATCGAGGTATTTGATGATGAGGCCTCTGCCATTAAAGAAGTGAAATGGTTGGCCCAGGGTACCATTTATCCGGATGTGATTGAATCCGTATCCGTTAAAGGTCCTTCGGCTACTATTAAGTCTCATCATAATGTGGGAGGTTTACCGGATTTCATGAAATTGAAAGTGGTGGAGCCTATGAATACCTTGTTTAAAGATGAGGTACGCCGAGTAGGAGCAGCCTTAGGTATACACCCAGATTTATTGGGTCGTCATCCTTTCCCGGGTCCCGGCCTGGCTATTCGTATTTTAGGTGATATCACCGCAGAGAAGGTTCGCATTCTTCAAGAAGTAGATGCCTTGTTTATCAATGGATTGCGCGAGCATAACCTGTACGACTCTGTATGGCAGGCCGGTGCAATTTTATTACCGGTTCAGTCGGTAGGGGTAATGGGCGATGAGCGCACTTATGAACAAGTAGTAGCCTTACGGGCGGTGGAGAGCACCGATGGCATGACTGCAGATTGGGTACATTTGCCTTATAACTTCCTTGCGGAGGTTTCAAATAAAATAATTAACCGGGTAAAAGGCGTTAACCGGGTGGTATACGACATTAGTTCCAAACCCCCCGCAACTATCGAATGGGAATAATCACAAAGCATTTCAGGTATTTTCTTTTTTTCTGCTTAATCAGCCTCAATCTTTTTGGGCAGGGGAAAGCACGTATTCACGAGGTTCAAGCCAAAGAAACACTCTATGGTATTGCCCGTCAGTATAATTTTACCATAGATGACTTAATCTTTTTCAATCCTGATTTAAAGGATCAAGATTTGAAAGTGGGAATGAAACTGGTAATTCCCAGTGATGAGCGAATCGCTGCTATTAAAGCAGAGCGTCAAAAGGCGATTCAAGATAGCTTGCTCTACACTTACCATAAGGTTCAAAAGGGAGAGACGCAATTTTCACTCTCTCAGCAATATGGTATCAGTATTGAAGAAATGCGGGAGCTCAACCCCACCATGGAAGAGCAGGGTGGTTTGCGCATTGATCAAATTGTGCGAATTCCTCGTGATCCGGAAAAGCATCCGGATTTTCAGAATGAAATGGCGGCTTTGGATACCGGCACCTTTAAGGTAGAAGGAGATTGGTTTTACCATCGAGTGCAGCGCCAGGAAACAGTCTGGTCTTTATCCAAGCGTTATAACATTAGTTTAGACAGCTTATATCTTTTAAATCCCGAGGCCAGTTCAGGCTTACTACTTAATCAATGGCTCAAATTTCCTAAAAACCGCAGGCAATACCGCCCAGTGTTGGTAGACCCTAATTTGCCTGAGGTAGTTGAGGGGAGTAAAAATGAGAAGCAACAAAGAGAGGAGCGTGAGCGCATTGAAGAAAATGTGGATACCACTTATGTAGAAGGGGATTTAGCCAATAGCAATTACTTTCTCTACAAAGTGAAAAGTGGCGATACTTTTTTTAGCCTTAAGCAACGTTACGATGTAAGTCAGGAGGAGCTTTTAGCACTTAATAAAGAGTTACAGCGAGGTTTGGTTGTGGGTAAATATATCGTGGTTCCTAAAAAGAATGGTTCACGGGAATTAACCTGGTTGGAAAAAATTCTTAACGACAAGCGCGATACGGAAAAGAATACTGCCGTAGTAAATGGCGAGAAAATAAAGCCTGTGCTGCGTAGTAGAGAAATTAGCAGAGAAGAAAACCGGGATACGAACCTTATCGATATCAATAAGCAGTATCGCATTGCGGTGGTTTTACCCTTCCGTAGTGATTTGTATGCCGATACTCTTTCTGTTAGTGCTTTTAAGCCCCATCGCGACACTGAAATGGCCACCCAATATTATCTGGGTTTCTTAATGGCGGCAGATTCCTTGCGTGTCATGGGAATGAATATTCAATTGCAGGTTTTCGATAGCCACGCCAATATGAAGGACGTTCCCAAATTGGCCCGAAGCATTGATTCCATGCAAGCCGATTTAGTAGTGGGTCCTGCATATGGACGATTAGTAGAGGCCATGGCTGATGCATTAAGGGAGAAGGATATTCCAGTGATAAGTCCATTAAGCGCAGGTGTAGAGGTTAAGAATCGTCCTAATCTCTATCAGGTAGTACCACCTTCGAATAGCAAGTATATGCGCATTGCTAATATGATTAATGAGCACTATGCTGAGGCTCACGTCATTTTTGCGCATTGCGGCTCGGAGGCCGAAAAGCAACAAGTGCAACTTATCAAGGCCCATCTGAATCCCCGTAGTAAGAATTTTATTACTTCAATGGTGAGCTGTGAGGAGCTGCAGAGCCGTTGGGATCTTAAAGATCGTATGACGGAGAATGAGGGGACCAAGGTAGTAGTCTTATTAGGTGAGGATCCTGTTTTCTTAAGTGATATTATTTCTAAGCTCTACGTTATTCGTGATACCAGTATCACTGTAGTAGGTAGCCCTCGATTGCTGAACTATCCCACAATGGAACTCAGTTATTTGAATGCCTTGCATTACCATACCTATGAGTTTAGAGATATCAATTATGCAGATAGTGCAACTCGCTCTTTTGTGAAAGATTTCAGAGCAAATTTTAATGCTGAACCGGGGCCATTTGCCTTCCAGGCTTATGATGCAGGCCTGTACTTCCTTCCAAAATTATGGCGCTTTGGAATACTGTTTCCTTATCATTTAGAGGCAGAGCATAAATGCAGTACGGGTTATGAATGGGAACAATTGCCTGATGGTGGTTGGGAGAACACCCACTATTTCATGAATAGACTCCGTAATTTCCAAAGCCAAAGAATGGAATCCAAGCCTTTGATGCCTGAAAAGGCAGAAGGTTTAAGTGAGTAAGTTCACAGAAAAAGCGCCGCACAGAGTCTAACTTAGATGAAAATTCTAAGTGATGTTACGTTTAAAGATGGGCGTTCTGATGATCGTTTTTTTGCTGCTGGGCGCCTGTACCAAGGAAGATACCTTGGCGAAGCAAAACACCAATACTACAGATCCGACTATTACCGAATCTGAATCTTCCTTACTCTTTATGTTGGAAGAAGAAAAGTTAGCTCGAGATACCTATTTGTACCTCGATAGCTTATATAGTTACCTGAAAATATTTAAGAATATTTCTTCCAGCGAACAAAAGCACATGGATTTTGTGGCTAATCTTTTAGATAGCCGCTCCATCTCCTATCAAATTCTCGACCGCGGCCAGTTTGCAGATACCAGCTTACAAGCCTTGTACAACAATTTTAAAATTAAAGGCCAGATTGGATTAGCCGAAGGACTGCATATTGGCGCCACCATCGAGGATTTGGACATCTATGACTTGCAAAACTTTATTGCCGATAGCCAGGATGCTGATTTGATCGACCTCTACAACACTTTAATATGCGGTTCTGGTAATCACATGCGGGCTTTTGTTTCCAATTTGCAACAACAGGGACTCAGCTATCAGGCTCAGTTTTTAAGTCAAACTGAGGTGGATAGCATTTTGGCCGGAAGCCATACCCATTGTGGACCTTAGCATTTAAAGTTCACCGCTCCTTAAATAGGAACTAAAGAGGTCTGCGAAATTGAAGCCATCCTCTAAACGCTCCTTATTTAATCGCGAATACTCGGAGAGAGCCCAGAGGACTAATTCCATTAGGAAGTAGCGATCTTCATTTGCCACATTGCTTTGGTAGGCATCCATCAAATTTTGAAGGGGGCCGATGCCTTCCAGAGCTTTTTGGTATTCGGCATCACTCCATTCGAAAAGCATATCCAAAGTTTTTCCATGAGCAAACCAATCGATTAGTGCTTTGTAAGGATTGTTCTGATCACTGGATTTTAAATCCTCCAAAGGAGGAAAGTATTCGGGGAGAATAGTCTTAACCGCCCCACCAATCAAGTTTTCCGCTACAATTCCTGCACCTTCCTGCTCACCTTCGTATACCAATTCTACCTTGCCGGTAATGGCAGGGATAATACCCATAAAGTCCAATAAACGCACCTGGGTTTGTTTGCTACCATCAATAAGCGCACGTCGTTCGGCCGTACTAACCAGATTTTCCAAAGCGGATATGGTTAAACGGGTAGAAACCCCGCTCTTCGCATCGATATACTCATTTTCTCGAGCTTCAAAGGCAATTTGTTCCAGGAGTTCTAAGGCCGGGTCGGGAATAGCAACACGCTCACTTTGCTCCAATTGTAATTTAGCTTCCTGTCGGGTAATCTCCTTCGCGGTTTTACGATCCTTGGGATAATGCGTTAATATCTGACTGCCAATCCGGTCTTTTAAAGGGGTAACAATGGAACCCCGGTTGGTATAATCTTCAGGGTTGGCAGTAAATACAAATTGTAGGTCCAGGGGTAAACGGAGTTTAAAACCACGGATCTGAATGTCGCCTTCTTGCAAAATATTAAAGAGTGCGACCTGAATACGCGCTTGAAGGTCGGGCAGTTCGTTGATCACAAAGATGCAGCGGTGGGCACGCGGGATCATGCCGAAGTGGATACTCAACTCATCCGAATAGGAAACCTTAAGATTGGCCGCTTTAATAGGGTCAACATCACCTATAAGGTCGGCGATGCTTACATCTGGAGTGGCCAATTTTTCAAAATAGCGATCTTCACGATGTAGCCATTTAATAGGGCTGTCATCCCCCATTTCAGCAATGCGACTTTTAGCCCAGCGGGATAGGGGAGCCAATGGATCGTCATTTAAATCACTGCCTTCCAAAACAGGAATGTATTCATCCAAAAGGGCGGTCATTTGACGTGCTAAGCGGGTTTTTGCCTGCCCTCTCAAGCCCAGGAAATTGATATTATGACCTGCCAGCAAGGCTCTTTCTACATCTGGAATAACTGTATTTTCATAGCCATGTATGCCTTGGAATACTTTTTCTCCGGCTTGCAGTTTATTGATCAAGTTTTGGCGAATCTCAGTTTTAATACTGCGACTTTGGTAGCCGCTTTTCTTTAAATCACCTAAAGTTTTAATCTTGGAGTAGTCCATCTTAGTTTATTCTACGCTTGCGATTGTTTTCGTAATCCTGAAATATAAAATCACCGAGGCCATTGAGTCCGGTATAAAAGGCCTTGCCCTTATTGGCCTGGGTAAAGTGCTCAACAAATTGTTGCAAATAAGGGTCTTGGGCAATCATAAAGGTGGTGATGGGAATGCCAGCTCGGCGACAAGCGGCCGCTCGATTGTAGCATTTGCCTACAATGTAATCGTCCAGGCCAAAGCTATTCTTATAGTAAGTTCCATCGGCTTCATGCAAACAGCTGGGCTTACCATCTGTAATCATGAAGATTTGCTTGTTACTATTCTTCTTTTTCCGCAAAAGGTCCATGGCTAAATCCAGTCCGGCTACTGTATTGGTATGATAGGGCCCTACTTTTAAATAAGGCACTTCTTCCAATTCAATTTGCCAGGCATCATTGCCAAATACAATAATGTCCAGGGTATCTTTGGGATAGCGGGTTTTGATAAATTCGGCGAGAGCCAGGGCTACACGTTTGGCAGGAGTAATACGATCTTCACCATACAAAATCATGGAATGACTGATGTCGATCATTAATACCGTGCTAAGTTGAGCCTTGTAAAATTGCTCATTTACCACCAGGTCGTCCTGACTCATCCTCAAATCATCAATGCCATTATTAGCATAGGCATTTTTTAGACTTTGAGGCATATCTATTTGCTCCAGACTGTCGCCAAATTGATAGGGACGGTGATCGCTACTAGGTTCATCACCTGGCCCAGCCTGTCTGGTTTGATGATTCCCCTGTTGACTTTTTTTGAGCTTTCCAAAGACTTGCTCTAAAGCGCGGTGTCGAATAGCTCGCTCAGTTTTGGCTGTCATCGCTAAACCAGAGCCTCCGCCATCATCGATCTCTTCTCGAAGGAAACCTTTCTTTTTAAGGTCTTCGATAAAGTCGTCGATTGTATATTCTTTGGTACTCAGCTGGTACTCCTGATCCAGAGCACGCAGCCAGTCTATGGCTTCATCAACCTCGCCACTGGTGTGCAAGAGGAGTTCTTTAAACACTTCCAGCAGGCGATCAAAAGTACTTTGATTTTTGCCTTTGTACTTGCTAAAACGCAATCCTTGCATAAGGGGAAATTCCTACAATTAACCCGAAGATGCAAGGAAGGTTTCAAGCTTTTGATGATGAGCTGATGGCTTTAATTTATAGAACCCACTACACGCTCCATAAATTGATTGAGCGCTTCTTTACGAGGTGTTCCAGCTTTGATGGCTTTGTGCACTTCTAAAGCTCCGTAAAAATTAGACATGAGCTCACCAATGGTTTCCAGTTCTTCGTCTTTCAATCCTTTGGCATCAGCCATGTGCTCCAGAAGTTCGATACTTTCATGAACCCAATCTTCGTCATTGGCTTCAATAAAATCTACGGCATGTTTGATTATAGGTAGGCGCATTTTCTTTTCGTTTTGACAAAAGTAATATAATGTATTGCTATGTGTTTTTATAAATTAATAAGAATTAACTATTGATCGATATTGTACCTTGCGGCAAAATCTTCGAATGGGAACAATTAGCAAGGTACGCTATCAGGGCGCTCTGCGCAATGATCTAGAGCACTTAGCCTCAGGGCAAATTATGCAAACCGATGCGCCTTTGGATAATAATGGATTGGGGCAGGCATTTTCACCTACCGACCTATTAGCTACTTCCTTGGCTTCTTGTGCCCTTACGGTGATGGGGATTCGGGCCCGGCAAGAAGGTTTTGATTTGGAAGACTGCGAAGCCACAGTAGATAAGCTTATGGCCAGTGAGCCACGACGGGTAGCGGCAGTTCAAGTACGGATCCGACTCAAAGCCAATTGTTCCGAAAAAATGCAACGAATTTTGGAGGGGATAGGTCGCAACTGTCCGGTAGCTAAAAGCCTGGATCCGCAGCTTGAACAAAGCTTTGTGTTTGAATGGCTGGATTAAGGGATTAACAAGCTACACTCACTGCTCCGACCATCTTTAAAATAGATCTGAACTTTGTAGAGTCCACTGCGCAAACCTTGCACTGAATAGCGTTCCATTCGGCAAAATTCCTTCATTTGATTTCCGCGCAAATCGTAAATCACAATGCGAACAGGCTTCTTTACGCTCTGTATTTTAAAATAGTTTTCGCTGGGATTAGGAAAGACTTTAATCTCGTGTAAACCATAGTTTTCGAGTCCTATGTTTTGCCCCTTGCGATACACATCCTTGAAACTCATTTCGGCGAAGAGATAGCCTCCTGCCTTGCGAATGCTTTTCACGGCATTGGTACCAAAAGGATCGGTAGGAAGATTGGCTTCTTGTAGGCTCCAATTCGCTCCAGCATCAGCGGAATACAGAATACCCGCTTTTTCATTAGATCCCTTAGATTTTAGACCTAGCCAGATTTCATTCCCCTCGGCATAAATACAACTGATTCCACGTTTTTGGCCAAAGGCACCATTTCCTAAAATGCTTTGCAGAGCAATGCTATTCCAGCTATTGCCGCGGTCATCAGTTGAATACAAGGTCCAGTCCTGATTAGCATCCGTAGTGGCCATGTAGATCTTTTGTGGAGTGCATAAGAGGATACTGGCTAAGGTGAGATTGGGGAGATTGCTGTTGTTGCTTTGGACATAGTTCCCTCGAGGTTGGCTTAAATAGTAGAAGCGACCTCCAATAGAGGCCCATAGTGTATCATCATGCACATCGAAACCATTCATGAAATTACCATTGGCAAAGGCATCTACATGATATTCGGTTGAGTCTTTATGTCGCCAATAAAAGGAAGTGGGAGTGTTTAGTTGATAGAAGATATAGTCCCCCATTTGTTGGGCCTTAATTACTCTGGCTCTATACGTTTGGCTAATCGCACTGTAGGGCATGCCGAGGGTATCAATGGTCCAATTTTGCCCATGATCCACACTGTAATATTGAATGCCTCCAGCGGCTGCGGAAACCATGGTGGAAACAAACAGTTTTTGATTATGACTGTAGAACTGCACAGGTATGCCGTTAAAGGCAGATTGAGCTAATGTATCCCAGCTCGCACCATAATCATCGGAATATTGCAAACCACTCAAATAGGTATGCACATAGAGTCGACCTTGAAAATGGGTAAAAGCATCTATGGCTTCAATATTGCGGTTGTTGAGTGCATTGGTAATTCCACAGGAATCCCATTGACTATAAGCGAAGAAAGAGCTAATCAGGAGGCTGCTGAGTAGAATTTGGCGCATCTTACAATTTTAATAGCAAAGCTATCCGCTGCCTGACCTCAAGTCTATAGGGCAAATGGCCTATTTAGTCAAAGAGCCGGTATTGGCCTTTTCGCATTCTTCTAAATGCTTGATAATTGTAATCGATTATTTCCCTGCCAGCAAAATAGCGCTTACGTGCCAGTAAGATGCTTTGTTTGATTTGTTCCGCCATTTCACCATGGCCATGCATTCTTCGGCCAAATTTCGAGTCATTGAGCTGGCCATCATGACTGGCTGCGACCAGATTATAGACCTTTTGATAACGATCGGGATAATGCTTTTCCAGCCAGCTCAGGAAAACATCTTTTACTTGTCCATTAAGCCTGAGAATGGTATAGCTGATGTTTCGCGCTCCAGCAGCAGCCACCTTTTCCGCAATACTCAATACTTCATGGCTGTTTAAACCTGGAATTATCGGGGCGATGAGTACCTGGACCGGAATGCCTAAATCACTTAATTTCTTGATGAGCGCCAATCTACGTTTGGCAGTTGCTGTGCGGGGTTCCATTTTTCGGCGCAAATCTTCTTCCAGGCTATTCAGGCTAAAAGCCACATGTACCAATTTGAGCTTATTGAGTTCAATTATTAGGTCCAGATCACGCTCAATGAGGGTGTTCTTGGTAACAATCCCCACGGGATTACGATATTCTAAAAATACCTTTAAGAGACTACGGGTAATTTCCAGCTTTCGCTCCAGGGGTTGGTAACAATCGGTATTGCCAGATAGCATAATGGCTTCGGGTTGCCAGGAGCCCTTTTCAAAATGACGCGCTAAGAGATCGGCGGCATTTCGTTTCACCAGAATTTGTCTTTCGAAATCGAGGCCGGCGTCTAAGGCCCAATAAGTATGGGTGTTGCGGGCATAGCAATAGGAACAGCCATGTTCGCAGCCTTGATAGGGATTTAAACTCCATTTATGACCAAGATCCGGGCTTAATACCGCATTCACAATGCTTTTGGCATTTACCTCAGTATATTGAGTGGCTTCATCGGCCCATGGGTTTTCACCATTTTGATGCTGCCATTCCTGATATTCGGGATCTTCTATATACTCTCGCGATTCAAAGGGATTGTGAACTTTATCCTGACTGCCTCTGCCGCGGCGTTCAGGCTTCATTTTTTAACCTGGCTTTTCAATTCTTTGAGCTCCGCTTTAAGTTCATCAATGCCCTGTATCATTTTTTGATAATGCATATCCTGTAAATCCTTTTCTCCGGGCACCTGAAAGCTTAAGATTCCTTTGGCTCTCCAAACTTCCAAAATTTCCAAGGCATCCAGATAATAAGGTTTGTACTCCGTATTATCAGATTTGAGGAGCAGGCGATTTTTTGAGCTTAGCTCATTTTCAATCCGCTTATAAACGATACCATCATTAAGGGTAAGCAAAATGTAGCAGGCATTATTTTTTAAGGTTTCCCAGTTTTCTTCAAACTCACCAATAATGTAGGATCCTGGTTGAACTGGTAACATGGAATCTCCTTCAATTTGAAAAATCCGCAGGGTGCCGCTTTGCTGTAATTCGGGGAGAGGAAGGCTAATTGATTTTAATCCTTCGATATATTCTGTATCTGCATAACCTTGGGTGTATCCGGCTGCAGCCTTTTGGGGAATCAGGCTAATTAACTCTCGGCCGGAAGGCTCTACCGCCACGGGTAATATTCGTAATGGATAATCACTACGAATGGGGCTGGGACTCTTTTGGTCCAGCTTCTTATAGAGCAGGGCCTCCAGAGAAACTCCGAAGAGATGGCAAAACAGCTGCAAGGTGTCCAAACGCGGTTCCGAGCGAGCATCTTCATAAGCGCCAATCAAGCTTCGATTAACATTGAGCTTTTCGGCAAGCTGAGCTTGAGTCCAGCCTTTTTGCTTGCGTAAAATCCGAATATTAGGTCCAAGTTGTTTCAAGAGAAAAAGATTTGTTGCTAAAATAAAAAGAATGCTAAAAATATAAGAATACATTGAATTTTATTTTCAACATTTGACTCGAACAATTGATCTTTGTACTTGTCAATTTCAAAAACATCTCATGCGTAAGATTATTCGAATTAGCGATGCTATGACCGCCCATATGCCTGGTCTTAAAACCTGGCGTGCTTTACCGGTACCTGGCATTTCGCAGCTCGATCCCTATATTTTCCTCAACCATCATGGTTATGAAGAGTTTCCAGCCAATAATCAAGGATTGCCTTTTGGTCCGCATCCTCACCGTGGCTTTGAAACTCTCACCTTTATTGTGGAAGGTGAATTAGTGCATCAAGACAGCCAGGGCTTTTCCAGTCGGATTTTAAAAGGCGGTGTGCAGTGGATGACCGCCGGAGCCGGGATTATCCACTCCGAAACTTCTTCGGATGAATTTTTGGAAAAGGGTGGTCCAATGGAAATTTTGCAATTGTGGATCAATTTGCCTGCTGCCCAAAAAATGAGTCCGGCCCATTATCAAGGCTTCCAAAAAGATGAAATTCCCGAACTTCAAGTAGGAGAGGGTTTCAAGCTCAATTTAATTTGCGGTGCATACGATGGCGCTGAAGGTCCGGTGCAAAGTCCCTATCCTCAGTTTATGAGCACTTTGGAGGCACCAGCGGAAAGTAAACTTCAATGGGATTCTAAGTCTGAGCAATTATTCTTTTACCTGGTCAAAGGCTCCATTAAGGTCAATGGACAAGAAATGAATAAACGTCAGCTGGCACAATTTGAAAACAAGCCAGGATCCTTGGATATCGAAGTACGGGACGATGCCTACATTATTTTAGGTGAAGCGGAGCCCATTAAGGAACCGGTTGTTTCTTATGGTCCTTTTGTGATGAATTCCGAAGCGGAAATCCAGCAAGCGATTATGGATTATCAGTCCGGAAAAATGGGTCGCTGGACAGAGTCCTAATTTTGACCTGGAGCTAAAACTCCACCAGCTTCGATCCATAGGGAGTCCAAACGTCGCAAGTAATTTTCCCAGCCCGGGATACTATCCATCAAGTTAAATTGAATGGCATGGCTGCTGTTGTCCTTTTTCAGATAAAGGTCAACATTGCAACCATCTGAAGGTAAATTCCCTGATTGATAATTCAATTGTTGGAAAGCCGCCATATCCAGATTGTAATACAAACTGTCTAACCAGGCCAATGGCACATAAAAGGCGGTATCGATCAAGGTATCGTATGGAGCCTGGCCCCACCCTTGAATACGTTGGTACAGGTGGATACTATCGCGACTAATTCGCAAGGTATCGGCTCCCCTACTCCAGCCACATGTGAGGGCGTATTCAATTTCTATATGGGGGATAATAACGGTATTGATAAGGTCTGGTGTTGACCTTTGATTTTCTTCCTTCCGGCAATCTTGTAAAAGGAAAAGCAAGAGGAAGAAGAAGCTAAGTCGGATTGCATTCTTCATATTTGCAGGATTCTTGTTAAGGAAGGTATACTCTAATTACGTTTATATGCATCGCCTCGTTTGTTTTCTCCTTTTCTTTTTCTCCATAGGTCTGCTTCAGGCGCAAAACCGCGATGCTCAGAAATACATGGCCAAAGCCAGGGAATATGTTAAGGAGAACGAATTGGAAAAAGCCTTAAAAGCTCTGGATGATGCTTTGGAAGAGGATCAGTCTTTTGTGGATGCTTATCTCTTTAAAGCGGATATCTATAATCAATTAGGGAACTCGGATAGCGCTTTAGCGCAGTATGAGAAGGCACGTAAATATGAATATCCCTATTACCTCGATTTTTTTCAGGGTCGTCAATTATATGGCATGAAGCACTATGAGGAATGCATTCCCTTTCTGGAGGCCTATTTGCAACACCCTCGAGCCAATAGTCGCTATAAGGAAGAAATCGATAGGATGATCGCCAGTTCCCAATTTGCCTTGGAGGCCTTAAAAAAGGTGATAGAATACAATCCCAAGAACCTGGGGCCAAAAGTCAATACAGAAGAGTTGGAGTACTTCCCCAGTATTTCTGCCGATTCCCGCACTTTGGTTTTTACGCATCGTTCCGAGAACGGGCAAAAGCTCGATGAGGATTTCTGGTTTACTCGCAGAGACAGCGCCGGTGCTCCCTGGTCGGAAGCGCAGATGCTCCGTGGGCAATTGAATACACCAGGAAATGAAGGAGCCCAAAGCTTAAGTGCCGATGGGGAACTGATTTTCTTTGCCGCCTGTGATCGCCCTGGTGGATTAGGGAGTTGTGATATCTATGCCTCCTTCTTGGGACCCAATGGACAATGGTCTAAAGCAATAAACCTGGGGCCAGCTATTAATTCGCATTTATGGGAAAGTCAACCCTCCATCTCTCCCGATGGACGCACTTTGTATTTTGTGCGAGGTCGCAGTGGTACCGATCCCAATATGGATATTTATTACAGTGAGTTTAAGGGCAAGGCCTGGACCAAGGCTCAAAAAGTTCCAGGCAAGGTGAATACCGCGGCACAGGAAACATCTCCGTATATCCATTTTGATAATGAGCATTTGTATTTCAGTAGTAATGGCCATCCGGGTATGGGAGATTTAGACTTTTTTGTATCGGAAAAGCAGCCTGATGGAACTTGGGGAGAGCCGCTCAATCTGGGGCATCCCATCAATACATCTTTTCAGGAGTTCAGCTTAATTGTAGGACCGGATGGTCGCACTGGCTTCTTTAGTTCGGATGCCATGGAAGAGGGATTCGGGAAACTGGATCTTTATGAGTTTAGGCTGCCCGAAGCGGCGCAGGCCAGGCCTATTGCCTATGTTGAAGGGAAGGTGATTGATAAAGAAACGCGCAAAAGTTTAAGAGCTCCGCTTAAGTTTATTGACCTAAGCGATAGTACTAAGGTGGTGCATGGCAGTAGTAATAAAGAAGGAGCCTTTTATGCTGTACTACCGGCCCGCAGCGATTATGGTTTATCGGTAGCACTTAAGGGCTATCTCTTTTACTCACGCAATTTTGCTTTGGCTGAACAAACCAAGGAGGAAGCCCTACATTTATTAGTGGAGTTGGTGCCGATCGCCAAAGGGCAAAAGGTGATATTGGAGAATATCTTTTTTGAATTCGACTCTTTTCAGCTTACCGATCGCAGTAATCAGGAGTTAAGAGAGATCGTGCGTTTTCTGGAATTGAACCCGGAATTAAGGATTCGTTTGGAGGGACATACCGACAATCAGGGTTCGGATGCTTACAATACGGAATTAAGCACCCAGAGGGCCAAGGCTGTTTACGATGCTTTGGTGGCCCTGGGAATAGAGGCTAATCGTATGGAATACCAGGGAAAGGGTAGTAAGGAGCCATTGGTAGCAAATGATTCTGAGCAAAATAGAGCTCGAAACAGGCGGACAGAATTACATGTCCTATAAACCGGAATTCCCTGTAATTCGATAGGTAAAACCCTCTTTTCACTCACACTCTGTGGGACTTAAGCGTACAAATTCGCATATTTGTAGTTGACATTTGTTGTAAAAACTATCTTATCCCACTCGTTCTATGAAGAAAGTTGGCCCCCTGGCCTTACTGATTTTCATTGTTTTTGCTTGTAATAAAGAGCTTGACTTTGATATGATTAATGATATCGAAGTGAAGAGCTCCGCTACAGTTCCTCTGGCAAACCTTACTTTAAGTATTGAAGATTTGGTTTCCGACATTGAAGATTCCACCCTGGTGGTAGATCCCAGTAATGCCCTCCGTATTTTTTATCGTCAGGATTCGGTATTTACGTATTCAATTGATGATATCTTAACTATTCCTGATCAGGATCCATTACCGCTTCCGGTAGACAAAACGCAACCAAGCTTTGATTTGGACGTGGCATTGGGTACTATCGCAGGTGCACAGTTGTTCGATGCAACTTTCGAGAGTGGAAAGATCGAGTTTACGGTAAATAGTAATGATACTGTTCAGGCTGATACTCGGTTTCGATTTACGTATCGCAATGCAAGTTTAAATGGAGCTACCTATGTAGATACCTTTACTCTGGCCGCTGGAACCAAGACACTGATTGATTCCTCAAATTTAGATGGTTTGGTATTTGACTTTACCAATGGAGGAAATTCGGTTAATGCCCTAAGCATTGGTTTAGAGCTAATCGATACTGCCAATGTAAATCAAGGTAATATTATTGTTTGCGGTGTGGCCATGCAAGACTTAAGAGTTGAAGTGGCCAATGGTTATTTTGGTGACCGTATTCAAGCCGCTCCTCCGGGTGATTTTGATTTTCAGATTAATGGCTTGGAGCGTTTTACCGGTGGATTTTATTTAACAGATCCTCGACTAAAACTCATCACAAGATCAACCGTAGGTTTACCTATTGAGATTGTGACCGAATTTATTGGTGAGAACAATGATCGTCAGCGTGTTGAATTAAATAATGATCCTTTTTTAATTCAAGCTTCACCAGCTCCAGGAGTGGTAGCAGTTTCCGATTTAAGTTTGGATCCTACCAATTCGGATATCACCGAATTTCTGGCCAATATTCCCCAGAAGATTTACTATTCAGGAAGCATTCAAATTAACCCTAATGGTCCGGGTGCCAATCCAAACTTCATTTCGAATACCTCTAATGTAGTACTCGACTTTGAAGTAGATGTACCAATGGAGTTCCGTTTGGAGGATATGCGTTTGGATCAAACTGTAAAGGATATTGGCGCAGATTTGGAAAATCTGGACAATCTGGATGAATTAACGGTTTTCTTCCAATCCGAAAATCGTTTACCCTTTGATCTGAACTTAAGTGTTTCCTTTATTAACGCCTTAGGTGATAGCATCAATGGATTTGTACTTCCTTTATTAAGTGCAGCACCTGTAGATGGCAACGGTAGGGTTACCGGTCCAACAATAGAAGAAAATCCCGTGGTTTTTGATCGCGATATGATTGAGGACTTTTTAAAGACTCGTGACTTACGTTTTGTGGCCTCTGTGAATACCACAAATAATGGTCAAACCAGTGTGAAATTGTATTCAGACTACGATCTTAAGATTAAAGCGGCCATGCAAGCGAAGGGTAACTATCAAATCTCCAACGACCAATGAAAAAGTTAGTACTATTTCTTTTGGGCCTGGGATTTTCATTAGGCCTCTCTGCCCAGAGCGATATGATGTTGTACAATTTTAATGCGATTCCGCAAGTACATCATACCAATCCCGCATATCCGCAACAAGCCAAATGGTATATCGGCCTGCCAGGAATTTCGGGTATAAGCACGCATTACCACAATTCAGGATTTGCCCTGGTTGATATTTTCGAGAAGGGAACGGATATCAATCATAACTTGGCCCAGCTCAGCAATAATTTAGATGAGCGTAGCCAGCTAAACCTTAATAACCGTGTTGAGTTATTAGGTGTTGGTTTTAAAGCCGGTAAGGGCTTTGTGACCTTGGGCGCTACTCAGAATATTGATTTTAAGATGGATCTTCCTTATCAATTGTTCCAAATTCTCTTCAGCGGAAATGGTAGCATTACCAATCTGGATTTAAACACTTTTGATCTGGAGACTATTAACCGCACGAATTTCTACTTAGGATACCAGCACAAGTTTCTGCAAGACAAGTTAACCGTAGGCTTGAAGGCAAAATACATCTTTGTTCAGCAGCATGCTTATATCGAGCGCATGAACTTAAGCTTGCGTAATGATGGCAATTACAATATCAAAGCAACTTCGGATATTTTGATTCGCACTTCCGGACCTTCAGCCTTTGAGTCTTTTGAAGATCAGGAAATCATGGACATTGCTCTACCAAATAATACTGGTTTTGCTTTTGATTTTGGAGCCTTCTATCAAATCAATGACAAGTTTGATGTGAGTGCTTCGGTTCTGGATTTAGGAAGTATAACCTACACTTCATATAATCGTGATTATGTTAGTGAGGGGACTTTTGACTTTGAAGGAGTTGAAATAGACTTAAGTCAGGATGATTTCAGTAATGTAGGTAATGCCACGGCTGACAGCTTGGAGAAGGCCTTTAACTTCCGGGAGGAAGATGGTAATACCTATACTCGCTCTTTGATGAGTCAGGCCTATGCCTCTTTCAATTATCATTTAACACCCAAACATAGTTTTGGAGCGCTGTTTCATACTCGTATTTGGAACGGTGAAATGTTTAATGACTATGGTATTAACTATGTTGGTCGATTGTCACGTACCTTCCAATTTACTGCAGGTTATTCCATCATTAATGGAACTATGCATAATGTTGGAGCAGGCTTCGATTTAAAATTAGGGGCCGTTCAGTTGTACCTGATGTCGGATAATGTGATGGCGGCAGATTATGCTACCGTGCAAACCACCAATTTCCGATTTGGTATAAATTTGAGTTTTTACGGAAAGCGTGCCAAAAGCATGTCTAAACAGGAAGAAAAAGTAAAGGAACAAAAGGAAGAGGCGACGGAAACGGCATCTCTACTCTATAAATTTTAATCAAAATCCCATCCCAATTATGAGAAAGTTTAACTACAAATTCTTAGGACTTGCCGCTTTGGCAATGGCCTTTACGGCTTGCGAAGACGGCGATCTTACTTCTACGGGTGAAGTGGAAGCTGCTATGGGCGAGCTCTATGTTTCAGCAGAGAGTAATGTTAGTCAAATCTATCGCAATGTAGATGAGGCTATGCGTACTTTCGACTTTAGCGCTAATCCATCTGTTCCAATCACTATCGACAATGCTACTTTCGATCGCGATGCTTCCGATCCCAATAAGTATATTCTCGATTATGGCACTGGTACTGCAACTCGCGGTAAAGTAATTGAAGGCGCTATCGAAATGACCCTTACCGGAGCTAATTATCTCGATATGGGTACTACGGTTGATGTAAGCCTGGTGAACTTTAAAGAAGACGATAAGCCAGTAAGCGGCAGTATTTTTCTGGAGAATATGGGCAGCAATAAATTCGATATGGATGTAACGGCTTTCACCATGGAAGACAATACTTCTGCGGATGACGGTGGTCCCAAGACTTTCATTTTAAATACCGATAAATCTTTAGAATGGACCGCAGGTTCTGCTACTCCTAATGATGTGAGCGATGACGTTTACTCAATTATTGGAACGGCTGATGCGACTTATGACAACAGCAATTACTCTTTTGATGTGGTAATTAGCAAGGCAATGGTAATTGATAATACTTGCACCTACCGTTTAACTGAAGGTGTTTTTGATTTAGATATTGCCACTACCGTAGATCCTAATCCATTAACCTTTAATAAAGCTACAATCGACTTTATTGCAGGTGATGGTGGTAATCAGGATGGATGTGACAAATTCTTCGACATCCTTTTGAAGAATACAGAAACTGAATCAGAAATCAGTACTACTCGCCAGTTTAACGGCTTCTAGAACTTATTTCTTCGGATAATATTTAGGCCAGCGTTGTTGCAAAACTTCGCTGGTTTTTTTTTCGGCTGAATTGTCGGCTGGCTGATAGAACACAGCTCCACTTATTTCTTTAGGTAGGAATTCCTGATCTACAAAATGACCGGGAAAATCATGGCTGTATTTATAATCTGCTCCATAGTTTAGATCTTTCATTAATTGGGTAGGAGCATTTCGCAAATGCAAAGGCACTTGCAGGTTACCTTCTTGCTTTACCCGAGCTTGCGCTTCACCAATGGCTTTATAAGCCGAATTACTCTTGGGTGAATTCGCTAAATACAGTGCACATTGTGCCAAGGGAATCCGACCTTCGGGCCAACCGATTTTATGTACCGCATCAAAGCAGGCATTGGCTATAAGCAGGGCATTGGGATTCGCTAATCCAATATCCTCTGAAGCCAGGATTATTAGTCTACGGGCGATAAAGCGTGCTTCCTCTCCACCTTCAATCATCCGAGCCAACCAATAAATGGCAGCATTGGGATCACTACCCCGGATCGATTTGATAAAGGCCGAAATAACATCGTAATGCTGTTCTCCATCTTTGTCGTAACTCACGGTATGGTTTTGCAAAATCTTGCTTACCGCCTCATTGGTGATTTTAGCTCCTGGACCCATTTGGCCTGCTACCAATTCCAGATTATTTAGCATTTTCCGAGCATCTCCTCCGCTGTATCGCATTAAGGCTTCCGATTCTTTAATCTGAACCTTTTGAGATTTTAGCCATTCATCTTTTTCCAGTGCACGGTTCAGCAACTTTTGCAGTTCGGCCTGATTCAATCCTTCTAAAACATAAACCTGGCAGCGTGAGCGCAAGGCAGGAATTACCTCAAAACTGGGATTCTCGGTAGTGGCACCAATTAAAACCACCGTGCCTTTTTCTACCGCGTGTAATAGACTGTCTTGTTGAGATTTACTGAAACGGTGAATCTCATCTATAAACAGGATAGGGGACTTGCCTTGGGCAAATAAGCCTTGACCCTGGGCCTTTTGCAAGATCTCACGCACTTCTTTTACTCCGCTGTTGATGGCGCTAAGGGTATAGAACTTTCGTTTGGACTGCTCAGCAATTAGTTGCGCCAAGGTGGTTTTACCTACGCCCGGAGGACCCCAAAAAATAAGAGAGGGAACCAGATCTCTATTGATAAGGAGACGCAATTGTCCATCAGGACCCAAGAGACCTTCCTGACCAATAACTTCATCAAAGCTGCGCGGGCGTAGGCGCTCTGCCAAAGGTTGATTCATGCTGCAAATTTTGTGAAATAGAACTGTTTTCACAGACAAAATGACTGAAATATAAAATTACTAAGCTTGGAATTCTTTTTGGTACCTTCAATTCAAATGATGACAATATCTCGCAATCATCTTTGGAAAGATTTTTTCCAATTACTTCGCCAGAGCTATGCCTGGATTCCCTTGGCAAGTATTGCAATTCTTGCGCTAATCTATTTTTTGGATGTAAATATGCATTTACATCTATTTGAATTTGGAGTAAAACCAAGAGATCCCCAAGGGCTTATGGGTATAATAACTTCACCGCTTATCCATGGTGATGGGGATCATCTTCGAAATAACAGCTTATCATTGTGGGTATTAAGCACCGGGCTTATCTACTTTTATCCGCGGAAAGCGCTGCCTGTCATTTTGATTTCCTGGTTTTTATCGGGCTTGGCGATTTGGTTTTGGGGAAGACCCAGCTTTCATATCGGGGCCTCAGGTTTAATATATGCCTTAGCGGCATTTATTTTTATTTCAGGGATATTAAGGGCTCATCCTAATTTATTGGCCTTAAGTATGTTGGTGGCATTTTTATACGGCAGCATGGTATGGGGTATGGTGCCAGCAGATCCTCAGATTAGCTACGAAGCCCATCTTGCCGGAGCAGTAGTAGGTGGCCTCTTGGCAGTGTATTTCCGAAATTCACCACCAAGAGATTTTCCTCGTTCATTTAGTTATGACGATATAGATGACGATCTTAGTGAAGAAATTGCCCGCTATGGTCCGGATTATTGGAAGCAAAATACCGATGATCAGAAGGGTGATATAAAGGTACATTACCATTACACTACAAAGGATGAAGAAAACCTGGATAGCAAGTCTGATTCTGTTTCTGATCGGACTTAGTGCCGCCTCAGTGCATGCCCAAGCTTATTTGTATGTAGAAAAAGGAAGTGAATTTCCGGATCATCGATGGAAGCAAGGTGAGAAATTACAAATACTCTTATCCGATGGTGAGGATAGCTTTTGGCAGAAAGGCTACTTTAATGGTGGAGACTCGGCAGGATTGGTGCTAGGCACAAAATACTACACCTGGAATCAAATTCTGGCTGTGCGTTACAGCAATGGCTTGATTCCTTTCTTCGGGAAATCAGCCCTGGCAGGGGCTGGACTTTTCACCGGGGTTTTTGCCGTTAATAGCCTAATTAATGATGATCGGCCAATTTTAACAGAAGGGCAGATTTACCTGGGCGCAGGATTACTAAGTGCGGGTCTTATCTCCAAATTGTTTTGGTACAAAGTGCGGAAGATGGAAAAGGGCTATGAATTGCGTATTATCAACCTAAGGGAATTAGAGGGATGAAAAAAGCAGTGATATTAGGGGCTTCAGGCTTGGTGGGTTCCTTCCTTCTGGATGAATTAATCACCTCTCCCGAAATAGAAAAGGTGTATGCCCTGGGACGTCGACCATTGAATAATGAGAGTCCTAAATTAGAGCAAATCACCGGTGATTTGATGAGTGAGGATTTTTGGGAGCTTTCGCTGGATGCAGATTTACTATTCATTTGCATTGGAACTACCAAGGCCAAAACTCCGGATGAATCCTGGTATTTTAAGATAGATCATGGTATTCCGGTATCGGCAGCAAAATGGGCAAAGGCTAAAGGACTAAAACGCCTCCTGGTAGTTTCAGCCTTGGGAGCGAAGTCCCAGTCTTCCAATTTCTATCTAAGTACAAAAGGGAAAATGGAGGAAGATGTACACAAATTCGGACCCGAAACGGTAGTTCTGCGTCCGTCTATGATAATGGGCCCACGCCAGGAAACCCGTCCTTTGGAAGCGATTGCCATGTTTATCTTTCGGATATTGAATCCATTGATTCCCAAAAAATACCGAGGCGTTCAAGCCAAGGATATTGCTAGAGCTTTGTATAATTTGAGCTTAGCAGAGACCGCACCAGAATTAGTGCTCTCGAAGGACATCCCTAAAAAGGCGAAAGCTTAGAATTTTTCAAATACCCCTAATCCAAAAAGGGCAAAGTCGTACTTAACCGGATCCTCAGGATCTAATTTCAGCAAGGCAGTCTGTAGCTCTTCATTGGCCTTCCAGTCGTTAGCTTTACGATCTAATAGCCCCAATTTTCGCGCTACCCGACCACTATGTACGTCTAATGGACAATAGAGTTGGGAAGCCTTGATTTGCTGCCAGATCCCAAAATCTACTCCGGCATCAGCAGAGCGTACCATCCAACGTAAATACATATTTAAGCGCTTGGCGGCAGAATTTTTAAAAGGGCTCGATAAATGCTTTTCGCTTCTTTGCGCATGCGGAGTTTGAAGCATTATTCCACGAAACTGTTCAATACCCGCTTTCAGGCCTTCCGGATGATAGAAAGCTGATTCCAGCCCTCCTGTATTCTCGTAAATCCCTTTTAAGGCACGTAGAAAAAATTGCAGATCTTCCAATTGAAAAGTACGGTGCACAAAAGGAGGGAGGGCCTTTAAATCAGATTCCTGATGCTGCATCACAAAATCAAAGGGCGCTTCATCTAAAAGCTCAGCAATTTTTAAAGCCGAACGAATAATGCTCTTGCGATTACCCCAAGCGATGGTGGCCGTGAGCAAAGCCATGATTTCAATATCCTCTTTTCGACTGAATCGATGGGGTATCTGAATTGGATCTTCATCCAAAAAGCTGCGCTCTTCGTATTGAGCCGCCTTAGTATCTAGAAAGTCTTTTAATTCCTTAGCCTTCAAGGTCGGCGATGATTTTTTGGACCATGGCCAAATCTTCCGGGGTATCTACCGAAAGGCTTTCTACCTCACTAAAACCTACTTTAATTCGACCGCCATTTTCCAACCAGCGGTTCTGTTCCAGGGCTTCGGCCTTTTCGAGGGAAGAAGGGGCTAAATGAGCAAATTTTTCAAGCGCTTCCGGGCGGTAAGCATACAAGCCAATATGCTTGTAAAAGGTATGGGCACCCAGCCATTCTGAATAATCGAGGTCGCGAATAAAAGGAATTAGCTGGCGGGAGAAATAGAGCGCTTCGTGCTTCTTGCTAATAGTAACAAAGCATCCACTGCGGTTATCAAGTTCTGCCTGGCTTTCGATAGCTTTTACCAGAGTTCCGACTTGGCAATCGGGGTCTTGAAAAAGGCCTGTTAATGTTTGCAATTCGGAAGGCTCCAATAGCGGTTCATCCCCCTGAACATTCACAATTACGTCTACCGGACCTCGCTCAGCCATCCACTTTTGATAGGCTTCCAGACAGCGATTGGTGCCGGTGCAATGATCTTTTGAAGTGAGGATTACCTCACCACCAAAAGCCTGAACCGCCTCAACAATTCGTTGATCATCGGTGGCCACCACTACTTGATCCATTGCTTTTAAGGTTCTTTCATAAACCCGCTGAATCATGCTCTTGCCATGAATTTCGGCCAGAGGTTTTCCGGGTAATCGGGAGCTTTGATAGCGCGCCGGAATGACTGCCAGTACCTTCACATTTAAATTTTTTCCAAATTACATATTGTAAATATTCCCTGCTAATATTCCTAACTTGCATGCATGGCAGCAGATCGTGATAAAATCTTTAATGGCGTGCGTTTTATGGCAGTAGCCCTGCCTTTAATTTTCAGTGGTCCCGCACTTTATGTGGCCATGGGCTTACCAGCAGCCCGTCAAGGAAATTACATTTGGATGGGCATTAGCATTTTACTCATGCTGGTGGCCGTTTTCTTTACCGTAAAAGGCCTGCGCACCATCCTCAAGGGTTTCTTTAATGACTAATTTTCTCGAATAAGGCGACACTTTCAATATGCGCCGTATGCGGGAATTGGTCCACTAATGAAAACTTCTTCAAGCTATAGCCAAACTCAGCCAGAGTTTGCATATCTCGAGCTTGGGTAGCCGGATTACAACTGATATATACAATACGCTCCGCGCCTAAGCGAATTACTTTTCGCAAGGTTTTAGGCGCAATACCTGCTCGGGGAGGGTCGAGAGTAAGCGTATGAATGCGATTTTGATATTGAGGATGCTCTAATAGGAACTTACCTACATCCGCCGCAAAGAATTTTAGTTTCTCCAGGCCATTGGTCTTAGCCGAGCGTTTGGCATCTTCAACCGCCTCTGGAATAATTTCTACACCAATTACCTCCGCGGTAGGAACGGCTTTGGCTAAAAGTTGAGTGATCGTTCCGGTACCGGCAAAAAGATCCAAAATCACCGGTTTGCTATCGGCCTTGTCCTCTTGTACATAGTCCAGGGCTTTTTGATATAAAAGCTCAGCGGAGGCAGGATTTGTTTGGAAAAAGCTCTCTACGCTAATTTCAAAGCGCAGACCATGAATTTGCTCTTCCACATATTCTTTACCTAAGAGCAAGTGACGTTCGCCATCAGAGGCATTGGGGCGATCACCCACATCATCATTTATAGTATGGATCAGACCGCCAAGCCTGGCTCCAAATTCCTTGCTAAAGAGCTGCTTAAAGGCCTCCAGATCAAATTGCTCAAGCTCCGCACTACTGCTTACAAAATTGATCAGTAATTGATCCTGGGCAAAGCTTTTGCGCACTGCTAACATGCGACAAAAACCCGTATGCTTTTTAGGATGCCAGGCCGTATGATCACGCTCTTGTAACCAGGCCGAAAGCTTAGGTAGGAAATCTTCAAACTGAGCATCAAACATCCCCGAATCACCAAGGAGATTTTCAACAGCCAACCATTGCCCTCTTTTCTTGAATCCTAATCCAAAGCCATCCAAGAAAGTATCTTGATTGGGTTCAACATAAACCGCACTAAAGGAGTATTCCATTTTATTGCGATAATGCAATAGGCGTGGCGACTCGATATATTCATCGAAAAGCCTTTCAGCTCCTTCAATTTTACCAATGCGACGAAAGAGCTCAATGGTGGTCTTTTCTTTGTAGCCGCGTTGCTTTTCAATCGGTAAGTTGATATAAGGAGCCCCGGGAATGGAGGCGAAATTTTGCTCCACTTCCAATTCAGAATGCTCAATAATCCGAATCAATTTTGCTTCGGCATAGGAGCGTTGCACCTTAACCATTCGGCATTCTACAATTTGCCCCGGAATGGTATTAGGCACAAAAACAATGTATTGCCCTTCCGGAGTTTCAACTTTGGCAATTCCCTTGCCTTCAAAGGCCAAATCTTTGATTTCCAAATTGCAGATTTGTCCGCGGTGATATAATTTCTTTCCTGCCATAGAGCGGGCAAAAATACCTAATTTGCAAGCCACCTAGAACTCAAAAAATAAATACCTAAGACGATGATTGAAAATCCTCAATTACGATCCTCTAAAGACTTAATGGACCTTGAAAATAAACATGGCGCCCATAACTATCACCCCCTTCCGGTGGTTTTAGATAGAGGAGAGGGGGTTTATGTTTGGGATGTTGAAGGGAAGAGGTATTACGATTTTCTTTCTGCTTATTCGGCGGTTAATCAAGGACATTGTCATCCAGAGATTATTAATACACTAAAAGAGCAGGCTGAGAAAATTACTTTAACCAGTCGTGCTTTTTACAATTCGAAGTTAGGGGAGTACGATAAGTACATCACCGAATATTTTGGCTTTGATAAGGTTTTACCCATGAATACGGGAGCTGAGGCCGTAGAAACAGCCATTAAGCTGTGTCGTAAATGGGCTCAAGAACTCAAAGGATACCCTGAGGCCAAAACCAAAATCATTGTGGCCGAGAATAACTTCCATGGTCGCACTACTACCATTATTTCCTTTTCCAATGATCAGGAGGCGCGCAGTGGATTTGGTCCTTATACTCCAGGCTTTGAGCGCATTCCCTACAATGATTTAAAAGCCTTGGAAAAAGCTTTGGAAGACGATCATGTAGCCGGATTCTTAGTAGAGCCTATTCAAGGAGAAGCGGGAGTGGTAACTCCAGATGTAGACTATCTGCGTAAAGCTGCAGAGCTTTGCCATGCCAAGGGAGCCTTGTTTATGGCTGATGAGATTCAAACCGGTATTGCCCGAACTGGATCTTTATTAGCGGTTTGCGGTAACTGTACTTGCGAAGGACATTGCGAACGCCAAGAAGCTACTTATGTTCGTCCTGATGTTTTGATTTTAGGAAAAGCCTTAAGTGGTGGTGCATATCCGGTTTCAGCGGTATTGGCTGATGATAAAATTATGAAGGTTATTCAGCCGGGAACCCATGGTTCAACCTTTGGCGGTAACCCTTTAGGAGTAGCGGTGGCCATGTCGGCATTGGATGTTGTACGCAATGAGAAATTAGCTCAAAATGCCCGCAAATTGGGTGAATTATTCCGGGCTAAGATGAATGAGTATATCGAAAGCTCTAAGGTGGTAAACCTGGTACGCGGTCGCGGACTCTTAAATGCCATTGTGATTAATGATTCACCCACCAGCGATACTGCCTGGAATATCTGTTTGCGATTGCGTGATCATGGATTGCTCGCTAAGCCTACCCATGGTAATATTATTCGCTTTGCACCTCCTTTGGTTATGACCGAAGAGCAGTTATTGGATTGTGTTGATATAATTACTCGAACCCTGCAAGAGTTCGAATAAAATAAAAAGAGCGGCCCTGGAGCCGCTCTTTTCTTTTAGAGGATAAGGCCGTCTTGCGCGGCTTGTGCTTTTATTATTTCAAAAACTTGATTGCTAAAGGACATGGATTCAGGATCTTTATTTCTTTGCTCCTTAAGATAAAGGTCTCTTTCTTTTTGCAGTCGCTTCAATTTAGCAAGGATGGTAGATCGCTCTTTTTGCAATTCAGCAATTTTCGCCTTGCGATCTTCAGCGCTCAGTCCTTTCAGTTCTTCCGGTAATTCCTCCTCATGGAGATCCTCGAAATTCAGTTTGTTATTCTCCAGGTCATTCAGTAATTCCTTATGCCCGTAAAGGTTCTTAGAGCCCGATTCACTCATATTGTATTCAGCGCGGGATGCAGCCGCATTACTGCTTGAACTGCTGAATAAGCCCAGGGCTTTTTCTTTCTTCTCCAGCATGCGTTCCTTTTCTTGAGCGCTGCCATAGTAGAGTTTGGAATCATCCAGGCGATAGGAGTAAATGGCAATGGAATCATCCTGAGGACAACGAATAATTTGGTCACTGGCATTTTGATCTAATTGCAGGAATTCGCCATTCGTAGCTTTGGCCATTTCGCGAAAGTGATAAATGGCATCAGTACATTGGGTTCCCAATTTGATGCTATTGACGCGGATATTTTTCTGATTGGCCATTTTGCAGGCTTCCGGATAGCGCACTTCATTGGAGTAATCCATGTGCGGAGGACAATCACCTACCACAAATACGCTACGATAAGCCTGAGGTGAAGAAGACCATTGGAAGTCATTAATCGCTTCCCACAAAGCCTGGTTTACACTTTCAGGAGAATCACCTCCACCACTGGCTTCAATTTTTAAAAGCTCTGTGTAAATACTGTCGATATTACTGGTGTGTGGCAAGGAATAGGTAATAAAATTGTCTCCGCGATCGCGATAAAAAACCATTCCTAAGCGAATTTCCGGGGCTGGATTTTGCTGGGCCGTGACGCTTACAATGTCCCATATTTTCTCCCTGGCGGTATGAATTAATCCACCCATACTTCCTGTAGCATCCAGGCAGAAGACTAGTTCAACTTGAGGAGCCTTGGAATCAGATGCAGTGGTAGTGACCAATTCTGACTTTGATTCATTTACTAATTCGGAAGGAGGATTCTGGTTTTCGGCAATTTTAGGATTTTTTGCTTGGGGAGATTGACAGGCAGCAAGTAAGCCCAGGCTGACAAGCATTGGATAGATCGGCTTCATGGAATTGAATTTGGTTCCCTTAAGGAACGAAATAGAACCTGAATTCTTTTCAGCCGAAAGGCTATAAGGTAGTTTTTAAGAAAACTTTAAAGCTTTGAGACCGAGAGATTAACGTCGTCTTGCGCGTCTTGCTTGGCTAGCGGCACTAAGCTGAGGCTGATAAGGCACTAAGGGGCGCTCTAAAGCCTGAGCTAATAATTCGGCTTCCAATTTGGCTTGATCGAATAAACTGGAGCGCTTGATTAATAATTTTTTACGATGGTTTTTGGAGACCAGGTAAATATCATAAAAGACCTCGCTACTCGTCTCCGATTCTACCATGGCACGTGAATAGGCTTTCGTACTCTGTTTGGTCTTTAGGATACAGAGATCTGCATATTCCTCCAGACTTTGCCATTTTCCCATTTTAAGTCCGAGAAACTTTGTGTAAGATTGATATTGGTTCTTTTGAGGATCCAGGCGCAGACCGTTTTGAGCAAAGATTACAAAAATGCTTACTAGGATGGCTACGAATCCCGCAATAGGCTGGAAAGCTAAATTGATCAGGCCCGCTGCCATAATTACATAAAAGGAATATCGGGTGGCAGGAGGGAAGACCTTGGCTAGAATATTATCCAGTGAAGCGTGCATAAAAGGTTTTAAGGCGAAGTTATTAAAAGACTTTGTTTAGCACCACTTGCGTCTATTTTATAGGTCCTATTTCCTTCGATAAGCAGGCCTTGGCTTTGCGAACTGTTTAGCCTTTTACCATGCTTTACATCAATACGAATCACTTGTCCTTCAAAGTCTGTGGATACTTCAGGAACCACAGAATGTCCAATAATGATGCGATCGGCCTTGTAATAGCCTAAAATGGTGCTGAGTTCATTCGAGCTGATTTTTGAATAGTACTTGTAGTCGCGCACCAAGCCTCGGTACCAAAAAGGACTTTGTATTCCCATTAAGAAACTGGCAATTGAATCAGAATTTGGTTTCTTGTACAAATCCAAATCCAGGTTTTGGCGAACCAGATCATTGATTTCCGATAGGGATAGATTATACTTTAAGATATCGGGCGAAAGTCCGGCATGGACAAAGAGCTGATTGCCAATTTTTTCGATACAATTCTTAGATCGAAGCCATTGACCTAAATGCGATTGGGGCGAATAGAGTAAGCGATTATTGTCTTGAGGATCATCCTCATCACCTATTAGGGAAACCAATTTTTTATACTTGCCTTTGGCGTAATGGAAATTCCCTTGCAGATTAAGGATTTCATGATTACCTAGGATAAAATGCACCTGACCCCCTTGCGCCAGAGCTTCGGCTTCGAGTTTATAGATGAGCCAGAGTACGGCAGCTACATCTATACCCCGATCCACAAAATCACCCACTAAAACCAAATGCCCATCTCCAAAGCTCCAGTTAAGATCTTGATCAATAACCGAATGAGCTTGCAATAGCCCTTGTAGTGCTTCAAAATTCCCTTCAATGTCAGATATAGCTAAAAGCCTGGTATTTAGAGAATAATGATCCGCTGGAATCTCAATCCTTTCGTGAAGTGGCAATTGGAATTGAATGCCGGAACTACTCTCAACCCAAATGCTATCCGGGTTGATGGACTCTGTTAAAAGCTCATTTTCAGCATTTATACGAATCAGACTATCGCCTAAGATATAGGGACCATCAACGCCATTGAGGTAAAAGACCCGATCTTCAAAAAATTGAAAACGCCCAGCCTTTTCATCGTAACCTAACAATACCTTTTGATCACTACTGATCGTGCCATCGGTAAAACGAACTAATATGACCAAGATGAAGAAGAACGCTAGAAGACTGAATATAGAATAGCGAAGAATTTTGGGGGCTTTGGATTTTGTCAAATATTCAAATTTGGGATTAAAGCTATTGAATTTCTACTTGGAAGGGAGTAAGCTCATTTTCTTCATCATAGGTATTAAGCCCTAGGATATTAGTAAAAGTGATCAGGTCTCCCGATTTTAAAGTCAAAATCAGCTCTTGGTTAGAATCTGTGATTCTCGCCCCTTCATTCGTCACTTCCCAAAGGATTTCATGATTTCGAAAAGCAACGATATGGTAAGAAAGAATCGGGAAACGTACGCCACAAGCTAGTATTTCAGAGGAATGAATCGAACTTTCCATATTCGCTTCGGCAATGGCATTTTTACTAAAAGTACCTGCTCGTCTCTTGTATATAGATGGGATAGGATCAGGTATTTTCCGAACTTCAGTTAGCAAGCTGTCCACTAGAATACTGTCGCCATTTTCTACTTGATAGACTTTCATTTTCCAGGAGCCAATTTTAACGGGATAAGCAATCATTATTGTGCTGTCAATTTCAAGTAGGCCATTACTAACTTCAAAAATCAAACTATCAAAGGCTACGTTATGCTTATTTATGCTGAGGGGATTTGCTAAACCTTGGTAGAGATGATCGTGGGGAGCAGTTATTAATTGACTCTGGCCAATTAAGGATAAATGAAAGGAAATGAATATTAATTGTACTACCAGAACTTTCATTGAGCCTTTCTTTTTGCAAGTTGCCTCACTAATATTCCAACTAGTAAGCCCAGTGCTATACCACTAAGTAGATACAGATAACTGTGGTTTTTTTGGCTTCGGATTTTTTCCTCCGCCAATCTACTTTTTTCTTCCACAGCTTTGTCAATCGAGTCGAGCTGCATTTTGGCGATCTTAAGCGAGTCAAAACTTTGATTTCGACGGTAGATGGAATCCAAATGCTCGGCATAATCATCCAAACCATAAACTAACAACATGGGATCTACTTCACTTTGTATTAACATAGAGTGGAATTCTAGGCTTAAACTATGATCGCCCATATTTTCCTTTAACTGCCGATTTAAGTCCTTAATCTTGTCCCGAATTTTAAAATTATAATTAGGATTTTTACTGAATCTCATCGAGTAAGCATAGGCCAAAATAGCTTGCTCATAGGTTCCATGCTTTTTATTGAAATCGCCCAGTGTTTCTAATAGATTACTAAGAACCTCATTCGGAGCAGGAGTGAAGGGTACACGGGTTCGAATTTGGTAATTGAAGTCAAGGTTTACTTGTTCGGCTTTTCGTTTTCCTTCTCCCAGCCTTTGCTCCAGTTCTTCCATGGTGATGATGGGGTTCCTTTGCATCCAGATAGGATTCCTGTTTTTAGCCTTGATTTTGGCCTCTAGGATTTTAATATGAATCCATTCGCTCCCTCGATGTGAATCGGGATTAAGCTCATAGCCCTTGCGAATCAAGATCAGTGCACTGTCTAATTTTCCTTTTAGTTCAAAGGCAGTGCCGAGGTTGGCCACTACATTGTATTCTGTAGGATAGAGCTTAATTAAGGGTCTTAAAATACTTAAGGTGGAGTCGATCATGCCTAGTTGCATAAGTATTAAAGACAGGTCCGATTTGTACTGGAAATTATGTGGCGCTTCCTTAATCTTTTCTTTGTAGGCTTGCTTTTGCGACCGAAGCCAATCGGTATCAAAACTGAGCATGGTAGCGCTTAAATATATATCATGGGTATATCTAATTTCTCCATCCAGAGTATGACCGTAAAAATTCCCGCAGGCCAAAACAGCTTTGCTCCACAGGCTGAAAAAGAGTAAGGTTAACAGAATTAGCTTAGACCTCATAGACTGATTGATTTGTCTAGTATAACAGGTCTTTTAAGGGAATAGTATTTTCTAGCCCTATAGGTAGGGGCTCAATTTAGTTTCAATATTCTGAGCGCACCTTTGGCGACGAGGAATAGAACAATCATTCCAATGACTAAATCCGGCCAGGGCGAGTCTAAAACATAAACCAGGCTCCCGGCGCTAATCACTCCTAGGTTTATAATCACATCATTTGAGGTGAATATCAAGCTGGCTTTCATGTGCACTTCATCCTTTGTCCGTGATTTTTGCAGCAGGTATAAACATAGGGCATTGGCCAGCAGAGCAAAGGCTGAAACAATCACCATGCTTTTAAAATCAGGTAATTCCACAGGACTAATAAAGCGGTGTAGTACCTCTATAAATGCCAGGAAGGCCAGAGATAGTTGGAGGTAGCCCGCTATTTTGGCCACCCTTATTTTATGGATTAAAGTAGCTCCCACTGCCCAAAGACTTAATCCATAAACCAAGGCATCAGCCAGCATATCCAAGCTATCCGCCAGCAGGCCCATCGAATTGGCCAACCAGCCCCATAGTGCTTCTATTCCAAAGAAGCCCAGATTTATTAGAAGTACGGCCCATAAAAGGCTCTTCTCCTGTTTTTGATCTGCTGAACTAGCATCAACTTCATGGCTATTAATGAAACGACTGCCCAGCTTTAGTTCATCCAAAGCTTGGCTTAAAGGCTCTACCTTGCCCTGGTGTTGAATTTTTAATTGTCTTTGTTCTAGGTCAAAATTTAGATGATGAACTTGACTGAAATTTTGCAGCTTGAGCCGGATGAGATTTTCCTCAGAGGGGCAATCCATTTTGGGAATATAGAAAAGGCTTTGCTGAAGTTTCATGAATGATCTCTATTTACGCCAGGTTTTGAATTCCAAAATACGGCGCTGCAGATAGATTTTCGTAACGATCCGAATTCCCATGTATCGAAATAAAAGAAGGAAGGCTCTAGATTAATAGGACACATCCATATTTACTAGTATTAATCAAGAATTTGTATTCCTCTTTTTCTATCCAAATAAGCCGGTCTGCCATCCTCTAAAAAGAAAACAAACTCGATGTTTTTAGATTGCATAATTTCTTCAAACTCTTCGCTTTGATGATCATACAAGTACAAGCGGTGAGAATGGTCCAGGCTTAATACATAACGCCCATCAAGACTAAGTGCCCAGGAGAAGAAAACTGCATGATCTGTTGCAAATAGATTATTTAGCATATAGCTTGCTTCCAAGTGGGTTTCCCACATGAAAAGTAAACTGTCTTCATGGTAAATAAAAAGATAGCTTGCATCACTAAGCTTGTCTAATAGACTGAAGTACTCCCCATTAACAAAACTGTAGGAAGAGTGCGGAACATTTGCACTAAAAACTTCGTTTCCGTTTAAATCGAATTGATACCACTCTAAACCTGCGCCTATAATCAAGCGTTCTGTAGGAGCATAATAATTGATGTTGATTCCATTAATTCCGGCAAAGCTGGTGTTCCAGGTCTTTTGTACTTCCAGATCTTTATTCAGTAAATAGAGATGAGCCACTTGTCCTCGTTCGTATTTGTAGGATCTACTCAGTATATAAATGGAGTCTCCCACTAAGCAGAGATCGGCCAAAGAGAAGGAGAGCTTTTCTTTTTTTAGCAATTTGCCTTCCAGCGAATAGAGGTATAAGCGGCTCTTCTTTTGGTGGACATCGTAAGTAAGAATTTGCTGTTCATTACTGAAAATACGAGCACGATCTCCTTTTAGTTTGATGCTGTCGCCATGGCTGTAAAGCTTTAACTGCCCTTCCTCATCAGCATAGATGCTCAAATCCTTTTGCTCCAGATAATTAAAACTTCGAAATGGATGTTTTTGCGTATTGATGGAATAAATTACCTGTGCTGAAGCCCATTGCAGACTCATCAGCCCAATAATCAGGATTGTTTTAAAGCTAGGGAAGGGGGTTTTCATGGGACCCTAAAGGTAATTTAATGCCGTTTAAACCGTCAATCAATTATCTAGATTACTGCTCATTCACCAATTCTTGCAGTTTCTCCAGGTTTCGCAATTGTTGTGGACTCTTAACCTGACTGCGGGCATCTTGTAAGTAAAGCTTTGCTTGTTCACTGTCCTCTTGCAGATAGGCGATATAGGCTTTTAGCATTTTAGCTCTGAAACTGGTTTCTTTTTCATCCGAACGATTGGCCATTTTCAAAGCGGCATTTAAGGCTGATGTACTGTTGAAATTCTCGACAATATCATAAGCTTCGTCAAACAACATCGAAGCGGCCAGGCCAGGAGCTTTGGAATCTTGCTTTTTGATAAATGCCTCCGTGTATAAAGCAAACTGCTCACTTTGCCAGGCAAATTCTCGGCGAATATTCATGCGCATCACTTCCAGGCTGTCTTTAGGGAAAAGGGGCGGAACTACCAGCTTTTCACAGATGTTTTCGCAGAGAAGGGAATCTTTGCTCACAATGGCCAGGTCGAGATTATATTCAATAGCAGTGTTTAAAAAATCGGAGAGATTAAAATTCGGAACGGACTTGCGCAGGGCACTGGTATTGCTAAGGATTAGGGTGGGGTAAATGGTTTCCAGGCTTACCCCATATTGACTTAGAATCAAAGCCGCGGGCAGCTGTAATAATTCATTTTCGGATTTAGCGTTCAGGTATTCTTGCGCTAAATGGGTGGTGTTTCTAAAGTCAAAGTTCATGGCATATAGCTCCAGGAGCTTCAACCATTGCTGGTCGTTTAAGGCTTTCGCCTGATAGGCCTGAACCAAGGTGTCGTATAAGAATGGGGCTTTGGCGGCTTCGGCCATGGCACTGCGAAGGTCTTGGGCACTTTGATAACCACTGAGGACATCTAAAACAAATTCCTCTTCATTCATGATGTAGAAGGCCGGGAGATCATTTAAACTAAAAATACTTTCGAACCGGGCACCCATTGGTTTATGGATATCGATGGCTACGGTGGTATAGGCTTTTGCGGCTTGGTTTAGCCCGGCGTCATTGAACACCCCATCATCGTACATCTGTCTGAAATCACCACTGCGATCGTGTACGGCCATTAATATGAGGTGATGGTTCTGGCGGGCACTTTTCAGGACTAATTCGTAATCTTCAAAATCGTCGGCTTGCAGGAAGCGTAATTGTGCTGAAGCTCCTAAGCTTAAAAGACTAAGAAGTAGGATATACAGATTTTTCATTTTGTTCCGAAGTTTTGGCAGAGGTATACATCAAAATTGGGGCCTTTTTCAATTGCTTTCAAGGGGGAAACTCCAACTCCCAGATAATCAAAGGGTCCCAGTAAATTAGCTCGATGGCCAGGTGAATTTAACCAATCTTCTACGCTTTCTTCCGCTAATTCGCGATAGCTTTTATTGGGGATACGTTTTTTCTTTCGCGTTATGGCTTGCCCTTCGTCATTTAAATAATATTGCTCCCCATTGGCTACAGCCAGGATAAAGTTTCGGGCAATATTTTCACCCATATTCACGAAGCCCCCTCCAAAAAAGCCAATGCGACTTTTCAATTTTCCGAAATTGCGATCGCGGGGCCAAAGGTGTTCTAGCTTCCCTTCGCGGAGCATTCGATAAGCTTGATAAGTGGCGGAGGTATCCAAAACAGGATCATGCTCCAGACTGGAATATCCCAATCGCAATCGAGCGGCATTGGTGGCCTCAAAAATGGCCTCTTCTAATAGCTTGCGATCAAAATTGGCAGGATCTATTTCTTGATCCATTTTACTTTGAGCACTATCCAAAATCTGTGCATTCAGGCCCAAGGCAAGCAAACAGATTAGGGATGTGATCCAAGGTTTCATTTAAAGAGATCCGCTTTGCTTAAAGGACGTTCATCAAAGCGAGGTTTAAAGCCATCCAGAATTTTACGATCGGCCGGTATTTTATCGATGGGATGCATAACTCCTTCCGGTTTCCCAATCCAGGTAATACGCTTTACCTCACTGTCTTTTAGGATAATTAAGATCCGACTGCAAATGCTGCGGTTCATGCCTAAATAGCTGCCATCTTCCTCTTTGGGATAATAAATTGCTTCACCATTACCATTTACATAGACCTTTCGCAATTCGCCATTGCCAAATTTCCCAAGCATTTGGCGACCTTTCACCTGATTGTATCGAATGCTGTCGGTTTGGCTTACCATAAAGGCATTGCTCAATACCTTAAGGGTATCCGGTTTATCATTGGCTGTAAGCAGGTAAATAGTATCTCCGGTAATTTGAGTCGAATCATCCCACATAATAGGATCCTTATACATCCTAAAGGTAGAGTCCAAGGTGCTATAACTTAAGGAATCACAAGTTCCCTGCATGTCCTTTCGCATAAAACGAACCCCGTAGAAAATTTGCAATAATCGGCTTTGAGTACCCAAGCTATCGGTACGTGTACTCGAATAGAGGGTGTCTCCGTGGACATGCAGCGAATCACCTTCTTCATCCACCACAGTATACAATGGATCGCCGGTTACGTAAGCGGAATCTTTAACCCCAAAGTATTCGCCATAATTACCGGTAATCAGATAATGATCCAGGGTATCATGAATCAAAACATTGCGAAAGGCTTCTCCATATTCACCCGCTCTTTCGTAGTACAGGCTGTCGCCCGTTAAGTACCGAGGGCCATCATAGATAAAGGCATTCTTATTAAACTGGGCGATATCTGTTTGGGTATTGTAACGACCGTTCTCACAGTAGATCTTACTGCTATCACTGATAATAGTTGTAGGACCAAAGAAATAAGCGATATAGGCTTCACTGTCATAATCCATGGTATCCGTATAAATGGTATACTGAGGATTATTGAGAATCACCGAATCCTTAAAACTGAAAACTTTGAAATTACTATTGTAATAGCCTTCATGACTCAAGAGGGTGTTTTCGTCGCTCTCCACTATTCCACCGGTGGTATAATAGGCAATATTGGTATTACGGTCCAGGCGCAGTCGATCGGTAGTAAGGGTCATTTCCTTATCCTTCAACTTCACTTCATCGCCGGTAACAACCGCCTGCCGAGTTTCGCCGGAGTACTCCAATTGGTCACCCCACATAAAGAGGCTATCCCCCTGGTTCACTTCAATATTCCGAAAGGAGATGATACGGTTTTCATCCTTGAAGTACCAGGCTGAGTCGCAATCCATCAAAGCTCCTTCATGGTCAAACTGTACATTCCCGAATAAGCGGGTTTTACCAGCCTGAGTAGAAGAAAGCTGCTTGTCGGCCTTGTAATTAATCCGCTTGGTTTTTCGCTTTTCCTGCGCCTGGAGCTCAGAAAAGGAGAATACTAAAAGCAGGCAAAGGACTTTATACAGCGAGTTCTTCAAGCTCAATGGTTTGGGTACGATTAGGTCCCACGGAAAGGATGCTGATCGGAACGCCAATTTTTTCTTCCACATAAGCCAGATAGTCTTTCAGGGCTTGAGGTGCATCGTCCAAACTTTTCAATTCAGTGATGTCTTCCTTCCAGCCGGGGAGCTCTTCGTAAACGGGCTCAATCAAATTTTCGTCCAAACTGTAAGGTAAATGTTCAATTTCCTTACCCTGGTACAAATATTTGGTACAAACCTTAATCGTATCAAAGCCACTTAAAACGTCGGCTTTCATCATAATAAGGTTGCTTACTCCATTAATGGATACTGCATATTTTAATGCAGGAATATCCAGCCAACCACAGCGACGAGGACGACCGGTAGTAGCGCCAAATTCGTGACCTTTTTCTTGCAGGGAAGCACCCACCTCGTCGAATAATTCAGTAGGGAAGGGACCAGAACCCACACGGGTACAATAGGCTTTGAAGATTCCGAAAACTCGTTTAATGCGAGTAGGAGCAATACCTAATCCGGTGCAGCTACCAGCGCAAGTGGTGGTACTTGAAGTAACAAAAGGATAAGAGCCAAAGTCGATGTCCAATAAGGATCCCTGTGCACCTTCCGCAAGTACTTTCTTTCCGGCGCCTAAAGATTCATGAAGGTAATTTTCTGAATCAATTAGTGTTAAACCACGCAAGGTATCCACGGCTTCGAACCATTTGGCTTCCATTTCGGCCAAATCATTTTGATAGTCGAATTCATAATGCGAGAGCAATTGCTCATGCTTTTCCTTCAAGGTATTGTAGCGATCTTTAAAGTCGCTCAATTCGATATCCCCTACTCGTAAACCATTACGACCGGTTTTATCCATATAAGTAGGTCCGATTCCCTTAAGGGTAGAACCAATTTTATTTTTGCCTTTAGCTGCTTCAGAGGCAGCGTCGAGCATACGGTGAGTAGGTAAAATTAAATGGGCTTTACGCGAAATCAGCAAGGCCTCTTTTACATCTACATTATGACCTTTCAGAGCATCAATCTCTTTGCAGAAAATTACCGGGTCGATTACCACACCGTTACCAATAAGGTTTTTAATTCCGGGGTGGAAAATTCCACTGGGAATGGTATGTAATACGTGTTTAATGCCATCAAACTCTAAAGTGTGACCGGCATTGGGGCCACCCTGAAATCGAGCGATGATATCGTATTTACGGGTTAAAACGTCGACAATTTTTCCTTTTCCTTCGTCGCCCCACTGGAGGCCGAGTAGTACATCTACATTCATGGAAATGAGCTGCTTATTAGCTTGGTAATTATTCGGATTGAGCATTGGATTCCGATTCCTCTTGCTTTCGAGTGCCATAGAGGTAAAGGGAATGCGAATTAATTTCGATCCCAAAGATTTCGGCAACTGTATCTTTAATTTGTTGCAAACGGGGATCGCAAAATTCCAGCACTTCACCGGTATCGGTTAAAATGATATGGTCGTGCTGTTTATTGTAAAATGATTTCTCGTAATAAGCTTGGTTTTGGCCAAACTGATGCTTGCGCACCAATTTCGAATCCAACAGTAATTCGATGGTATTGTACAAGGTAGCGCGGGAAACCCGGTAATTCTTATTCTTCATAAGAATGTACAAGGATTCAATGTCGAAATGCTCCTCATTTTCATAGATCTCTTGCAAGATCGCATAGCGCTCTGGAGTCTTCCGCTGCTTATTCTTTTCCAGATATTCTGTGAATACCTGTTTTACCGTCGCAAATTCCTGCTCATTCATGGACTAAAACAAAGCTGCAAAGATAGTTAATCTCGCTCAGCAAACCGGCGTTCTACCGAACTCACTCCCTCTATCTTTCGCAGACGTTCAATAACTTTTTCTAAATGCAGCTTATCCTGCACCACTACTGTGATCAAGCCCTCAAAAATCCCCTCATCACCAGCGATATTTATGCTGCGGATATTTACATGCAGGTCGTTCGAGATAATCTGTGTAACCTTATTTACCAATCCAACGGTGTCAATCCCGCGAATTACCAATACTGAGGAGTACTCTTTCTTCTTGGTGCTTACCCATTTAGCTCTTAAAATACGCTGGGCGAAATTAGACTGCAGGTATACGGAGTTGGGGCAGTTTTTATGGTGTAGTTTAATTCCTTCTGTGGCAGTGATAAATCCAAACACATCATCGCCGGGAATGGGATTACAACACTTGGCTATTTTATAATCGAACTCTTGCTCATCCGGACCAAAAACAATGAATTTCTGATCGTCGCCACCAGCATCTTCTTTTTCCTTTTTCTTGGCTTTATTCAGGTCATTTTTACTGCGACCAATAATACGCTTGCGCAGATAGGAGTAGAAGCCTTGATTTTGATCGCGCATAAACTCCTTGAGTTGCGCATTATCAATAATCTGCATGCCCACCTTGTAATACAGCTCGGTGCTGTTCTTCAGGTGGAAGTATTTTACCATCTCCTGGATAAGGTTCTTGCTGGGCTTAACCTTGATGTATTTAAGTTTACGCTCCAGAATTTCCTTGCCATCATCGGCAATCTCGCGGCGCTCACTCTTTAGGGCGCTCTTAATATTGTTTCGTGCCTTACTGGTAACTACATAGTTAAGCCAGTCTTCCTTGGGCTTTTGTTTTTGGGAGGTGATAATTTCTACCTGATCTCCACTTTTAAGTCGATAGTTCAGTGGTACCAGGCGACCATTTACTTTAGCTCCCAGGGTTTTCAGTCCAACGTCGGTGTGGATGCTAAAACTAAAATCGAGGGGCGTAGAGCTAGATGGTAAAATCATTAAATCCCCCTTAGGCGTAAAGATGTAAATCTCATCCGCCATCAGGTTCATCTTAAATTCATCTACAAAGTCAACCGCATTGCCTTCGTTGTTTTCGAGAACTTCACGAATACGATTAATCCATTCATCCAATTTAGATTGACCAGAGGAGTCTTCTTTGTATTTCCAGTGAGCAGCATAGCCTCTTTCGGCTACTTCATCCATGCGTTTAGTACGGATTTGCACTTCTACCCAATGCCCGGCTGGCCCCATTACTGTGGTGTGCAAGCTCTCGTAGCCATTAGCTTTTGGCGCCGAAATCCAGTCGCGGAGGCGTTCGGTATTAGGACGGAAATGATCGGTTACAATAGAGTAGGCTCGCCAGCAATCTGATTTCTCGCGCTCCGGACTGGAGTTCACGATAATCCGAATAGCGAATTTGTCGTAGATCTCATCAAAACCTACCCCTTGGCTGAGCATCTTTTTACGGATGCTGTAAATGCTCTTGGTGCGTTCCTTTATTTCAAATTCAAAGCCCTCTTCCTTAAGGTACTTTCGGATGTACTTGCTAAAATCACTTAGGTAGCGATGGGCTTCATTTTGACTGTTCTTGAGGCGAAGTACAATGTCTCTATATACCTCAGGCTCTGTGTATTTAAGGCTTAGATCTTCGAGCTCTGTTTTAATATTATATAGCCCGATACGATGGGCGAGTGGTGCATAGAGGTAGAGGGTTTCAGAGGCGATTTTCAGCTGTTTATGCTGGGGCATCGACTCCAAAGTCCGCATATTATGCAGGCGGTCTGCTAGCTTAATTAAGATCACCCGAATGTCATCCGACAGGGTGAGCAGCATTTTCCGAAAGTTCTCCGCTTGCAGGGAAACATCCATGTCGAAAATGCCACTAATCTTAGTGAGCCCGTCAATAATGCGCGCAATGTCCTCATCAAAGAGACGCTCAATATCTTCGAGAGTATAATCACTGTCTTCAACCACATCGTGAATAAGGGCACTGGCCACTGATTTTGGGCCTAGTCCAATCTCTTCACTCACAATGCGCGCCACCTCAATAGGGTGATAGATATAGGGTTCGCCGGATTTACGTCTTACCTCCGAATGGGCATCGCGCGCTAAACTAAAGGCGCGTTTCAAGAGGTCACGATCTTCCTTATCCATGCGGTCTTTCATGGTTTTTAGAAGATGGTTAAAGCGACTGTTAATCTCTTTTTCCTCGGCTTCTATTTCTGCTTCCGTCATGCTCATAATTAAACCGAAAATAATGGAAATATCAGCCTCCTCCGCGTCCTGAGGGGCTAAGCTTTTCACAAAAATATCAGCAAGCTGATTTTAACCTATTTTATTTTGATTGCTCGATCGAAAGCGCTGAATTTTGGAGCTTCTCTTTTGGCTATGCTTGGTACTGCGGCCTTGCACTCTTTTACGCCACATCTTAAAACTGGAGGCTTTCATTTCGCGACGCATAAGCGCAATAACCTCCGCTTCGTTTAGTCCAAATTGGAATTCTATGGCTTCAAAGGGAGTACGATCTTCCCAGGCCATTTCAATAATTCGATCGATTGCTTCAGTATTTAATACAGGCATAGCTTATAAAACTTCCCGAATCAAATTTTGTTTGCGATTTTTGCCCAATGTTAAAAGACCTCAAATTCGACCCCGTGAGTGGGGTGGAAGTAGCCATTGCTAAAACCCCCGAAAAGACCGGCGAGTCTACTTTCTATCTCTATATCATCAACCATAAAGAGGTTGATTTAAAGAACATTTTGGTAATGACTGAGGCCGAAGAAAAAGAAGATGGCTCGGGCCGAAAAACTTCTAAGCTGCGTCATTTCTTTGAATTACTGGCGGCCGGAGAAAGCTTGAAGGTAGAAACTGTTGACCCTTCAGTACTGTCCTTTTACAACCGTGTTTGGTTGAGTTTTTATATTGATGGGCAGGTGTATGATCGCCGCTATATGATAGAGCCCTTTAAGGAATGGGACTTAGAGCCTATTGAAGCCTTGGACCTAAAAGGGCGTAAAGGAAATTAGCCAAACTTTCCTGATATCTATTCGTTATATGAATATGAGAAAAACAGCTTTTAGCCTCCTTATTGCCTTATTTGCATTATCCGCCTGTACTCGAGATAAGGGTGAGATTAGCTTTCGTATGAAGTACGAAGCCAATTATGTGGTAGAAAGCAGTGTGGGAATTAATGTGCCTTTTACCCTCCAAACACCGCCAGTACAAAGCAATAGCGAGCAAGCCTTCCGTAATAATAATACCAATGCCAGTTTGGTGAGTTCCATAACCATGGACTATGCCCAGTTTGCCATTACCGCACCTGAGAACAGCGATTTCTCCTTCCTTGAAAGTGTGAAGCTGGTCATTAAGGCCGATGGTTTAGAAGATAAGACTTTGGCCGAATTAAATCCGGTTCCAGCCAATGCTGGTAATACGATTGTCTTAAATACCAGCAAGGCTAATTTTAAAGAGTATTTACTGAAGGATGAGTTCAGTTTAAGTCTGGAAACGGTTACCGATGAATTTCGAAGCGAGGATCAAGAGTTTCGATTTAATGGTGAATTCCTGGTGAAAGCCGATGTGCTGAACTAGCTGAGGCTGATGATATTCGGATCGGGGAATTCCTTCTTCTTTTTAACTATTCTATGCCGGATTTCGGGTACTGCTTCTTAATTTCGCAAGCAGTATTTAATAATCCTCAAATTATATATAAACATGAAAGTTACCGTTGTGGGTGCAGGGGCCGTAGGTGCCAGCTGTGCAGAATACATCGCCATGAAGGACTTTGCCTCTGAAGTGGTATTGGTAGATATTAAAGAAGGTTTTGCCGAGGGGAAAGCCATGGACCTGATGCAAACCGCATCTTTAAATGGTTTTGATACCAAAATTACCGGCAGTACCAACGATTACACCAAAACCGCCAATAGCGATGTAGCGGTAATTACTTCCGGTATTCCGCGTAAACCCGGGATGACCCGCGAAGAATTGATCAGCACCAATGCCGGTATCGTTAAAACCGTAGCTGAGAACCTGATCAAAGAATCTCCAAACGTAATTATCATCGTGGTTTCTAACCCAATGGATACCATGACTTATCTGGCACACAAAGCTACCGGCCTTCCTAAAAACCGTATCATCGGTATGGGTGGTGCCTTGGATTCAGCTCGTTTTAAATATCGTTTAGCAGAAGCTACTGAAGCTCCTATTTCCGATATCGACGGGATGGTAATCGGTGGTCACAGTGATACCGGTATGATTCCATTAACTCGCTTAGCCACTCGCAACAGTGTTCCTGTTTCTCAGTTTATCTCTGAGGAGCGTATGCAAGAGGTTAAAGAAGCGACCAAAGTGGGTGGAGCTACCTTAACTAAATTGTTAGGTACTTCAGCTTGGTATGCTCCAGGTGCTGCCGTGGCCGCTATGGTACACGCCATTGCTACCGATGCTCACAAAATGTTCCCATGTTCTTGCTTCCTTGAAGGTGAGTATGGCTTAAATGATATCTGCATTGGTGTACCTGCTTTAATTGGTGCCAATGGTGTAGAGAAAATCGTTGAGATCGAATTAAGCGCTACTGAGAAGGAAGAATTAAGCAACTCTGCTGAAGCAGTAAGCAAAACCAATGGATTGCTTTAATACGAAGCTTTCCTTAGGATCCTATAAAGAAAAAGCCTCCCATTGGGAGGCTTTTTCTTTATAGACTTAAACAGATCACTGCACTCTTGGGCAGGACTCGAATTTCTTTTTCCAAGGGTCTTTCCTCCATCAAATCTCGACCTCCTTTGAGGCCAAATTCAGTGGCAGTTACCGCCAGGCTTTGTTCAGAGTTATTGATCAGAATAACTAACCTTTCTTGTTTGTTCATTCGTTCAAAAATGAAGAGGTCTTTTTCATCATCTGCCAAGATTACCTTATAACTACCATCTGCTAAAGCAGGATGTGCCTTGCGAATGGCAATGAGCTTTTGATAATGGGCACGTAAGTCCTTGTTTTGCTCCACTTTGTCGGCTTCGGCTCTTTTGCTTTGATCGGGTTGATATACTTCATCCGCATATTGAATATCGGACCAAACCATAGGTTTGCGATCATCAGGATCATTACCACCCCACATGCCCACTTCATCACCATAATAAATCATGGGAGCACCCAAATAGGTGAATTGGAAAAAGGCAAAAAGCTTTTGCAATTGAATTTCATCTGCATGCGGTTTACGCACTTTATATTCGGGATTATCGGCCGCTTTCGAAAAGCCAAAATAATCGCCCCAATCTCGAAAATTTACGCCTCCACGATTTACGATATGCGAGCCAATGCGGTTTACATCATGGGAACCGAAGAGGTTCTGCATCGCATAGGGGAATTCGGGAGCGAAGGCCTCACGCATTCTTTTTAATTCGGCTTCAAACTCAGAAGGACTGCGATGGTTTTTTCCTTCAGGGTTGATGAAGAACTCGGTGCAGGTAAAGGCCCAATTGTAATTCATTTCTGCATCAAATTCATCACCGGATAGATAGGGGAGAGTTTCATTGAGTGGGCTCACTAATTCTGCCGTGATATAGGCATTGGGATTTAGTGACTTAACATGAATGCGCCAATCTTTCCAAAATTGATGGTCCACACAAAAGGCAACATCCAAACGCCAACCATCAATACCAAAGGCCGGACCTTTACCCTGTGGGTTCATCCATCTTTCAGTGGCAGCAAACACATAATTACGGGGCCCAGCTACCAAACCGTTTTTGTCCTCTTTAAATTCGGGTAAGGACTTCACACCCCACCATCCTTCATAATCGAATTCATTGGCTTCAGTATTGGGATCATCCCAGCTTTTTATGGTAAACCAATCTTTATAAAGACTCTGCTCTTGATTTTTACGCACATCAGCGAAAGCGAAACTATTGTAGCCCATATGGTTAAAAACCCCATCGAAAATAATGCGCATTCCTCTGCGATGCACGGCTTCGATTAATTCCAGTGCCAGTTTATCAGCGCTGGTCCACACCCAGGTTTGAGGATCAAGCGGATTTTCGGTTTTGATTAAAGCTCGGTCGCCTGCGGGATCGGGGCCAAAATTGGGGTCTACATGATGATAAGATTCACCATCGTATTTATGCAAGCTGGGCGACTGAAATATAGGGTTGAGGTAAATGGCATTAATACCTAAGTCCTGAAGATAATCTAATTGATCAATGATCCCCTGAAGATCGCCTCCATAGCGGCGACGTAGCAAATGCTTCCATAATTCGGGTTCACCATTGGCATTTTCCCAATCTTGCAATTGATACCAGTCGGAGCCCCAGGGATGAATTTGCCAATGTTCTGGCATTTCCTGCGGATCTGCATAAGCCAGATCTTTAATTTGAGGATCATTGCTTGGATCGCCATTGCGAAAGCGCTCCGGGAAGATCTGATACCAAATCGCATATTTAGCCCAATCCGGTGGTGCTTGCGCCTGATGTAGTGCCGGAATAAAGAGGATTGAAATAAGGAATAGGTAAAAATGATTTTTGCTTGGGCTTGGCTTCATTGATCTTAGACTAGAATTGTAATTTAGGGGAAAATTTTGAGGATGAAAGTAGTAAAGTGGATCTTAATCAGCTTGGCAGCTCTGGCCTTAGTTCTCTATCTGGCTTTTCAATGGATGAAATACAATACCAAGAAAATGTCGCCGGAGGGCAGTGCAACCTTTAAGTTTGAGCAGTACGACGTTAAGATTAACTACAGTCGACCCTCGGTAAAAGGAAGAACCATCTTTGGTGAACTAGTACCTTATGATGAAGTTTGGCGGACCGGCGCAAATGAAGCCACTGAATTTAGTACACTGACCGATTTAGAAATAGGAGGAAAAACTTTACCGGCAGGTAAATACACCTTATGGACCATTCCAGGGCCTAAGGAATGGCAAGTGATTTGGAATTCACAAACCGGTATTTGGGGCGTAAATTGGGATCAAGTCGCCAATAGAGATCCTCAATTCGACGTTCTTACTACCACGGTATATAAAGAAACTACCCCAAATATTATTGAAACCCTCAGCATAAATCTGGTACAAGCCGGGGAAGGCTTGGAAATGCAACTGGCCTGGGAGAATGCGCTGATTCGGGTTCCTATGAAATGATTCTATGTCACTAAGACCCATACTTCTGCTTTGCCTGGTTTTAAGTAGTTCTTTTCTCCAAGCTCAGCAGGATACCTTGGTTTATTTTGAGGTGCGCTTTGATCTCGACTCTGATCGACTTAAGGCCTCCGAGAAAGAGTCTCTCGACTCCTTATTAATGCAATATCCTATCTCTATTCTTAAAGGGGTTAAGCTCTACGGGCATACGGATAGCTTAGCCGATATTGACTACAACCGTAAATTATCGAAGCGCAGGGTTTTGTCGGTTCTGCAGTATTTGGTGTATCAAAAGCTGGACCCCCGTTTAGCTAGTACGGATTTTTACGGTGAGGAAAGACCACGTTATTCAAATGCTCCTGAGGAACGATTCAAGAATCGACGAGTAGAACTGGAGTTTTTAGTTGACCTTTCCCTTTTACCAGATCCGGAAAGGAAGATGAGCGAACAAATATTGGAGACAGGAACTAAGATTCGATTGGCTAATCTCAATTTCGTCGGAAATCAGGCTATTCCCATGTGGCATAGTATGGATGAGTTGCGGGAGTTACTATTGGTAATGGAGCGAAACCCTGAATTGGAAATTAAACTCCACGGTCATGTTTGCTGTAGTAATGATTTTGAGCTTTCCGTTGCTCGGGCTCGTATGGTTTACGATTTTTTACTGAGTCAGGGGATTTCTAAGAACCGCCTCGAGTATCAGGGCCATGGCAATAAGCAGCCTTTATTTGATGAGGTGGATGAGGAATCGAGAGCTTTAAATAGAAGGGTGGAGGTCGAAATTCTTTATAATGACTCCAATCGGAAGGAGGCAGAAGCCAAAGCCCGTTTAAGAGTGGAAGCGCCGGTTATGAACGTTCAGTTTATAAAAGGAAATGCTCGTTTAAGTCCTTCCGGAGATTTTATGCTTTCGCTGATTGCAGATATGCTTAAAGAATCGGAAGGCCTCTTTTTTGAGTTCGAAGTTTACGATAATATCAATAACAGCCGCTTAAGTGCTCAGCGTGCTTCAGCCATAGGGAGGACCTTTCGGAAGAAGGGGGTGAAAAATAATTTATTCAAGGTTAATACTTTAGCCTTTCGTCCGGGACTGGTACAATCGGAGGACATCAATCTGATTCGTGTAAAAATGATTGAAAAATGAAGGAACTACAACGCTATTTATTGCTGGAATTTCCAGTGAAATTAAAGGCACTAAAACCCAAATCGAAGCGTCAGTTTGGTGAAATGTCGGTAATCGAAATGCTGGATCATCTGCGTAAAGCATTCCTTTTAAGCTATAATGAAACTCAGGCGGAGATTAGCAGTCCGGAAGAGCAATTACCAAAGCTACAAGCCTTTTTAGCTTCGGATAAGCCTATCCGACCCGGTGCAGCGGCTCCTAAAGTATATTTAGAAATAAAAGCGAATAAGGAAGACTTTGAGGAAATGAAGTATCTATTGATCAAGGAAATGGTGGCTATGCTGGCCTATTTCGACAAGCATCCGGATTTCACCAAAGTACATCCCATCTTTGGGAACTTGAATGTAGAGCAATGGTTACAACTGCATAAGAAACATACCGAACATCATTTACGCCAATTTGGTATTGAATAAAATAAGCCCCGGTCCTAAAAGGTCGGGGCTTTTTAATGCTTTTTAGTTTAGACTATAATCCGCCTAAGTCGATAATGTCGCTAAGATTTGGAGTTTGGAACCAATCACTATTTTGGGCCCCGGCACTACCTGCCCAAAGACTAAAGCTAGGATAGGCAGTTATCATATCAACCTTTTCCATGGGATGTCTGAAGTTATCACCATCCAATACAATATCCATAGCCCAGGGTAGGCCGGTAGTAGTTTTATAGGTACCGTTTACATCATCGCCAGTATTGTACAAATTAGCGTCGGCTGCATTAGTACCACTAAAGCCGGATAAGTGAATTTCGCGTCCTCTTTGATTTTTATGGAAGATGTAGAAATCATTTAAGAAATCAGCGCCATTGTTATTGGCCACGAAATTGATGGTGAATCGAATGGTATCTGGATCAGCCATTCTGCCTGCTTCGGTATTATTGTAATACTGAGAGCGCACTTGATCGGGATCGGAGAAAAGTATGATACCATTGCTTACATCAGGATCGAGGCTGGCATTGCCACTAACTGAAGAAATGATAGAGCTCATGCTGTTTTTAGCGCTGTTGGTAAGGCGTAGGGCTAAACCACTTTCTATACCACCACCAAAGGCATCCAGGGCAATTTCATATTCGGCAGAAACCCATTCGTCATCACCATTCTTTACCAAGCTGCTTTTTACATTGATGACCATATCATTAAAGTCATAATCACCTTTCAGTGGCCACATATCTTCATAGGCAATAGTCTGGCGCCCTACAGTCGGGTAATAGCTTAAATAGGCGCGGGTAGGATCATTAGGGAAGTCATCATCACCATCGGCAACCCCGTCATTATCAGTATCGGTAATAGCGGCTGGATTGCTTAAAAAGGCATTATCAATCCAGGCATTATCATATAAATTGAAGAGCGCTACTACCACAGTACTGTTATTAGGTACCACCGAACTGATTACCTTATCATTGCTGCTTAATACTTTGGAAGTGCTGCTTTGAGCATAGGATGAATTAGCATTGGAATAGAAGAAGAGATAGGCCCGCACGTAGCCGTGGTAATCGGCACTAAAGTGGATGCTATCTCCCGGTTGAACAGTATGGATTTGCCATAAGTGAGTCCACCGATTATTATCAACTTTAAAAACTTTGGAACCATTTTGTTGAGGTTGACTGAATTCATTATCAGTTACATACCATTTCTGATCATCTGCAGTTCCACTGGTAGGATCAAAAGAATAGCCCACATTTTTATAAGCAACGGTTTGTTGAAATCCGCCATTGCCTAACATATTGGTTCCAGGAGGAGTACCAGTAAAAGCTTGTTTACCTAAAACTTTATTGCTAGTAGATGCAATTTGATCTAAGGGGTCACTTAATTGAAGAACCACATTCTTTTTAAGCTCTAAAGGCCAACTTTGACCAGTGGCATTTAGGTGAAAGTAAAAGCCATTGCTGTTATCGGGTATAAGCACTGAAAAATGGGCTCTATTATAATGATCAATAGTGGCCAGGGCCAGACGATCACCTAATTCATTGCGGATCTCCAGTTTAGTTCCCTGTAAATCCATTGGGAAGAGGCTGCTTTCTTTCAGTTCAACTTCCATTTGAACCTGGTCGCTGCTACTCCAATTGAAGTCTTTAGGCACAGTAAGTTCGTTGAAAGACTGAGCTACGATCGGATTCTGCTGATTGGATTTGTCTTCAGAACAAGCCTGAAAGGCCAGGGCTAGAATCAAAATGGGGGCTAACTTCTTCATCATTAATTGCTTTACACGGCGAATGTGCAGATATCCTCGTTGGTTGGACCTCAAATTTCGATCATTGGTCCCAAAGCGCAGATGAAGGGTAAAATTACAAAAGCTATATAAAGGGCTAAGATGTTAATGAAAAAAGCCGGAGCTGATCCTCTCTCGAGGGGCATCCGGCTTTTCAACCAACCAAACAAAACTATTACTCCAAAGGAACTAGCGCTTGGCGCTAGTGTTTCCTTTATAACTCCATTCGCGGAGCCTTCGTATGCTGTTAAGGAAGTTTTAACACTTCATTGATGATATTCAAACTTCCGTTAAATGCTGTTATATCTGTAACCAAAACTTGTGCCTGACTTGCATAAGCACTTGCGTTTCGACTAACAATTAAATTTCCACCAAGCAGCTCAACACTAAGGTTCGCTGAAGCCAGCTGACTGCTGAGGTTTCGGCCCGATAAATTACTCAGGCTATGCGCACCATTAATCAGGTGAGCCTTAATTAGATCTGTCAAAGCGGCAACTCCATGATCTGCCAAATAGCCATCCAAATCACCACATCCTATACTTTGAAAATAGCGGTCAAATGCCGCATCGTTCGGCGCTAACAGAGTATATTGATTTTGATCGTTATTGAGTAGGGGTGCCAGATTGCAAACCTGGAGTGCGCGATTCAAAATGCTAAACTCAGCACTGTGAGCACTTACCAGGGCATTAAGAGTAGCGGGACGAAGCACTTCATCAATTTGATGTAAGTAGCCTTGACTAAGTACCCGATCTTTTCCGGGAATATTAAGCCAGTGACCATTGATGCGTACCACAGACTTTGATCTCCAGAAATGCATATTTACACTACGATTACTGCTGTTCTGAGCCAGGGTAGGGACAAAGGCGGAGTGTAAGTTCTCTAATTTGGCCGCTTCCGGAATAATGTGGGAACCAATCCAGGCATTGTAATAACTATTGCCAATTAAGGCCTTTAATTCGGTAAAATCCTCTACTTCCCAATCTGCCAAGAAGTCTTGTAAACTGGCATCAGTAGGGGCTAAAATGGTTAAACTTTGTCCGCTTAAATCCAAATCGGCTTCAGCCATAGCAGTACCAAACAATTTCGCTCCTGAAATAGCGGATACCTGCTCATTTAAACTGAGCGAGCTTATGTGCTGATCGACCTGATCATTTTTGGAACAGGCAAAAACCAGTGAGAGGGTGCAGAGTAAAGCTAGTCTTCGCATTATTACCTTTGAGGTTCATAATAGGTACGTTTTACACATGAGGAAGGTTTGGTTGGAAGAAAAGAATACTAACTTTTTAAGTATTGATAGCCTGCATTTTGCCTACGATGAGCAGCCCGTTTTAAATGGTTTGAAGCTAAGAATGAAGCAGGGTGAGCGATTGGGAATTGTAGGCGCCAGCGGTTCAGGGAAAAGTACGCTGCTAAAAGTTTTGGACGGAAGTTTAGTGCAGAGTCGTGGAAGCCTGGTCCTCAAAAATGTGGATTACAGTCTGGAGCGAAACGATCGAATAAATAAGCATCCCAAGGTAGCCTTAATGGCACAAGATTTTGATTTGAATCCCAGCCTAACTGCAGATGAGAATATAGAGTGGAAAGGACGGCATCTCAGTTCCAGTGCTTTGAAGCGGTATTTGGGACGAGTACATCGGGCCTTTCATTTGCAAAAGGTAAAGGATCAAAAGTTAAAAGAGCTCTCTGGAGGACAAAAGCAAAGGGTCGCTCTGGCTTGTGCCTTAATTTCGGATGTGGAGTTGCTTCTTTTGGATGAGCCCTTCTCTCAATTAGATTATTATTTAAAACAGGAGCTTTTGCAGTTTCTGGAAAATGAGAGTGGGGATCGAAGTATTATAATGGTTGGTCATGAGCCTACCGATTTAATGCGCTATTGCGATCGTATTGCGGTTTTGGATAAAGGAAGGGTCCTGCAAGTTGGCACGGTGGATGAAGTGTATCATCGGCCTCGAAATTTGCAAGTTGCCAGATTAACCGGAATGATTAATCATTTAAGTAAGGAAGAGCAGGAGGCTTGTGATCTGAAGGAAAGCTTGTTCAGGCCACTGCACTGTAGATTGCAAAAAGCGAAGGGTAATTCCTCCTGGGAGTTGGTACGCTTAGAATACCATGCCTTCGGTCAATTGGCTTTACTCAAACATTCCAGTGGTAAACAAATTCGAGTACAAATTCCTATGGATGGGGAGTTTCAGCCTGGAACCTTTTGGGAATTGAGCATAAAAAAACCCTGAGTCCTAAGGAGCCAGGGTTTTAATATC
>DLRW01000021.1 GCA_002501205.1 Flavobacteriales bacterium UBA7878 | reverse complement strand
AAGCGAGATAGGCTCCCGGGCGATCGGCTGCTACCACCAAACTATCCAGACTTTTTAATCGCAGGCTTTGTGCTGGTAAAATTGCTGCCAGCAGCAAGAGCATTATGGTATATTTGAGCCGAATTTTCTGAAGCTTCATTGAGTGTCCTTTGAGTTTTTCATAGCCCGTCGTATTCTAAAAAACCGATCCGCCACCCGCAAGGTGGCCAAACCGGTCTTAAACATCACCGTTTGGGCCATCGCTTTAGGCTTGATCATCATGATCTTAGCCATTTCTACCGGAAACGGTCTGCGTAAAGCGATTAAAGACAAAGTAACCGGATTTGGAGGAGATATTCAAATCCTGAATTATCGACCAAATCCCGGTTATGAACAGGTTCCCATTGTTCTGGATGCTGCTCTTATCGATAGTTTAAAACATGATCCACGCATCAAAAAGCTTCAGGCTTATGGTCAGAATGCAGGTATTTTAAAAGCTGATGACCTCTTTGAGGGAGCGGTTCTTAAGGGCGTTAGCGAAAATTATGATTTGCACTTTATTGAGGACTACCTCACCGAAGGTCATATCCCTCAATTCAGGGATGGGACCTATGATGACAGTATTTTGATCAGCGCGAATTTGGCGCAAAAATTAAAGCTTGACTTATTTTCCGATTGTGAGATGTATTTCTTGCGTCCGAATAAAGCCCCCTTGCGCAGGAAGTTCACCGTTGCAGGTATTTTTCGCACCGATTTCGATAAACTGGATCAATCCTTTCTGCTTGGCGATTTGGACCACGTGCAGAGACTAGCGAAGTGGGATCCTCATGAAGTGGGAGCTTATGAGATCCACCTCCAAAATATTGACGATCCCCAGGCCTTTTTAGCGGAACTGCGAATGAAGCTTCCCTTTGAATACGATGCCATGGATGCCCGCAGCTTGAATTTACAGCTCTTTCAATGGTTGGATCTCTTTGACTTAAACATCATGTTGATCCTGGGCATTATTATCATTGTGGCCACCATTAATATGTCCATCGCCCTTTTAATACTCATTATGGAGCGCACCACCATGATTGGTCTCTTAAAAGCCATGGGCAGTAAAAATCAAAGCATACAAAGCATCTTTATTATTAATGCTGCTTATCTAATGGGCAAAGGTCTATTCTGGGGGAATCTCATCGGCATAAGCCTGGCCTGGTTGCAAGACCATTATGGCTTTATAAAGCTCGATCCCAGTACCTATTATGTAAGTGTGGTAAGCATCGATTTGAATCCCTGGCATTTGATAGGAATCAATCTGATTACTCTGGCTATTTGCCTGATTTGTTTATTAATTCCTGCATATCTGATCAGTCGTATTCGACCTAATAAAGCCATTCGATTTGATTAGCTTTGCGGCCCTGAATTCCCAAAAAAACGAGACATGCGTCCAATAAAAAAAGTATACGATAATATTCTTGAAACCATCGGGCACACCCCAATGATTCGCTTGAATGAAATTGTAAAGGATTTCCCTTGCGAGGTATTGGCTAAGGTAGAATACTTTAATCCCGGTAACTCGGTTAAGGATCGCATGGCTCTGCAGATGATTGAAAACGCGGAGAAGGAAGGAAAACTAAAACCCGGCGGAACTATTATCGAGTGTACTTCAGGGAATACCGGCATGGGCTTGGCCCTGGCTGCCATAGTGAAGGGCTACAAACTGATTTGCACCCTCAGTGATAAGCAGAGCAAGGAGAAAATGGATGTTTTAAGGGCTATGGGCGCCGAGCTTTATGTATGTCCAACCAATGTACCCCCCGAGCATCCCGATTCTTATTATTCCGTAGCCGACCGCTTGCACAAGGAAATTCCTAACTCTTTCTATCCCTATCAATACGATAATCCCGGTAATGCACAGGCGCACTACGATAGTACCGGACCCGAAATTTGGGAACAAACTGAAGGTCGTATTACCCATTTTGTAGTGGGTGTGGGAACCGGTGGAACTATTTCTGGTGTAGGTAAATATTTGAAGGAGAAAAATCCGGATATCCAGATTTGGGGAATCGACAGCTATGGTTCGGTATTCAAGAAATACCACGAAACCGGGGAATTCGATGAAAAGGAAATTTACAGCTATATCACCGAAGGTATTGGTGAAGATATCTTGCCTAAAAACGTTGATTTTGATGTAATTGACTACTTCGAAAAGGTAAGTGATAAAGATGGGGCTTTAGCCACTCGCGAATTAGCTAAGAAGGAAGGATTATTCTTGGGCTATTCTTGCGGATCTGCATTTCAAGGTTTGCGTCAATTGAAAGATCGTTTAAAACCCGAAGATGTAGTGGTGGTATTATTCCACGACCATGGCAGTCGCTATGTAGGTAAAGTCTTTAATGACGACTGGATGCGTGATCGTGGTTTTTTAACCACCGAAAACAGCACCGCTGGAGATATGGTACGAGCCCATGAGCATTTACCCTTGGTATCGGTTCAACCGGATGAAGTAATCGCTCAGGCCATTCAGAAAATGCAAAAGCATAGCATTTCTCAAATCCCCGTGATGAAGGATGGCAAACAAGTAGGATCCTTGGATGACAGCCGACTTTTCCAGGCCATGATTGAAGACCCAGGTTTAGCGGAAAAATTTGTGGAAAGCATTATGGAAGCACCCTTCCCTGAAGTTGCCCCCGATGCCGATGTGAAAAGCGTTGCTAAGCTGATCAATAAAGATAACTCAGCTGTTCTGGTTCGCCTGAATAGCGGAGCCTTGCACATCATTACCAAACAGGATTTAATTTCAGCCTTAAGCTAAGCCTCTTTCTTGCCGGAGTTTCGGGATCAAATAGGACGCAGTTTAATTCTTGAAGAAAGACCCCGGCGTATCGTATCGCTGGTTCCTTCCCTCACGGAACTAGTTGTTGACCTGGGCCTGGAGTCCGAACTGATTGGCCTCACCTCTTGGTGTGTGCATCCTGCGGGTTTACGCGAAAAGAAAACCGTGATTGGTGGCACGAAAAACCCCAATATTGAACAAATTAAAGGCTTAAAGCCTGATTTGATTCTGGCCAATAAGGAAGAGAATCTTCAAGAACATATTGAGGAGCTGGCCCAAAGTATTCCGGTATTTGTCAGTGATGTTCGCAGTCTGGATCAGGCTATTGATCTAATTAGCAGCTTAGGAACTGTAGTTTCGAAAGATAAAGAAGCACAGGTTATAGCTGAACAAGCGAGGGCTCTGATTCAGAAATTGAAAGCCGCAGAAAGCAGACGATTCTTGTATTTCATCTGGAAAGAGCCCTATATGGTGGCCAGTGCAGATACCTACAGTTCGGCTCTTTTTGAAGCTTGCGGATTTGTAAATGCCGCTCCTAAAAACAAGGGACGTTATCCCCAATTAAGCCTGGATGAAATTGAAGCCCTAAAGGCTGATATCATCTTTTTAAGCTCCGAACCCTACCATTTTACCAGTGGAGAAAGCAAGGAACTTTATCCTTATGCCTCTAAAGTATGGCTGGTAAACGGCGAGTTTTTCACCTGGTATGGCAGTCATATACTTAAAAGTCTGCATTATTTAAAGCAAGAACCCTTTGCTTTAATTTAAAAATCCATTCACGAATATTTTGACTACCTTGCTGTAAAGGCCAGTCTTCGTGAACCAACTGAAAGAACCCATTCTATTTTATTCGGGAAACTTCCAATGTAAAAAGTTAGTAGAAACTACTTTAAATGAAGAAGGATACCATGTAATGAGCAGTAGTAAGCTCAATGATCTTCCTGAATTAAAGGCACTTTCTTATTTTCACTTAATACTATTCTGTCCGGGGGCAGATATTCCCTCCGAAATTCAATTTCTTCAAGAAATAAAGCGCTTCCATCCTGGAGAATCAATGCCAGTGATCATCCTGGATCCAGCAGGTGAAATGGAGAACTTGGAAGAATTTGCCTTTTTGGATGTGCAAGACTATCGAAGCAATGCCATTTCTAAAAGAGCCATTCGCTTTGCGGTGGATAAGCAGTTAGAGCGTCGCAGAATGTGTCTCGAGAAAGAATCTGAACTGCAGCGCTTACGCATTGAAAAGAATAAAAAAAATGCCCTCCTGGAGGAAGTAAGTTTAAAAGCTCAGGAGAGTGATCGCCTGAAAACAGCCTTTCTCAACAATATCTCGCATGAGCTTCGCACGCCCATGAATGGCATTTTGGGTTTTCTGGAATACCTCGAAGATCCACAGCTAGAAGGTGAGTTAAAGGAGCGATTCATCAAAAATATTCGAGTAAGCAGTGAGAGGCTCCTCAATACGCTCCAAGACCTGATTGAAATCTCGGAAATTGAAGCTGGGGATCTAAAAGTGAAATTTGAATCAGTCGATATTAAATCATTGGTCGACTTCATTTACAAGCTCTACCTCCCACGCGCCTCTTCCAAAGGTTTGCACCTGAGTTACCATCTTAACCTATCGGATGAACACCTGAAGGTTTGGAGCGATGCTAATAAATTAAAAGGTGTTCTTATTCACTTGTTGAATAATGCCTTGAAATTTACCAGCAAGGGAGACATTAAGATCCACGTACATGTGGAGGATGGTCAATTGTGCATGAAGGTCGAAGATAGTGGCATCGGGATGAATAAGGAAGATATTGACCTGATCTATCAACACTTCGTGCAGATTGAGGAACACCTTACCCGTAAATACGATGGCCTGGGCTTAGGACTAAGTATTTGCGAAGCCTACAGCCGCTGCTTAAATGGCGATTTAAAAATTGAATCAGAAGTAGATAAGGGTACCTGCGTAAGTTTGAGTATTCCCTTCATTAGTGCGCGTGAAGAAGAACGGGGAGCCAAAAGCATTCCCGGTCAACCGATACGTTTCGAAAGAGCTAAGGTATTGTTGGTAGATGATGATCCTATCAATCTACAGCTTTTGGATAAATTCCTGAAAGACAGTGTAAACGACCTCCAAACCGTTCGCGCTAAAAATGGTGTGGAAGCAATTGAATTTTACAAGCAAAGTCCGGATTTTGATTTAATCCTGATGGACTTAAAAATGCCACTGATGAATGGCTTTGAGGCCACCCAAATTATCCGTCAGATGAATCAAGAAATTCCCATTATTGCTCAGACTGCCTATGCTATGCATCAGGATAAGGAAAAGGCCCTGCAGGAAGGTTGTAATGATTACCTATCCAAGCCTTTAAACAAAACCTTGTTTTACCAAACTCTGGAGAAGTACTTGCTTAAGCTAAAAGTTTCTTAACTAAGCCCGGACCTTCGTAAATAAAGCCCGTATATACTTGGACCAAACTAGCACCGGCCTCTAATTTCTCCAAATAATCGGCTTTAGTTTGCACCCCTCCTACAGCAATAATGGGGAAGTCTGTTTTGCTATTTGCCTTTAAATAGCGGATTACTTCAGTAGAGCGAGCTTTAACCGGTTTCCCACTAAGTCCTCCCGCTCCAATAGCTTCTACTGTAGCAGCTGGCGTTTTTAGTCCCTCTCGACTAATGGTAGTGTTGGTGGCTATTAAACCTTCAATTTGGGTCTCTTCTACAATCTCAATAATGTCATCCAATTGAGCATCACTTAGATCCGGAGCGATTTTCAATAAAATGGGCTTGGGATTAACTTCAGTTGCATTATCCTCTTTTAGAGCCTTCAAGATTTTCTTTAAGGGCTCTTTTTCTTGTAAATCGCGGAGATTGGGTGTGTTGGGCGAACTCACATTCACTACAAAATAATCCACATAAGGGTGCAGAGCCTTACGGCAGATGCGGTAGTCATCCAAAGCATTCTCATTAGGCGTAAGCTTGTTCTTGCCAATATTACCGCCAATGATTAAGTCCTTAGGGCGTTTGGCCTTTAAGCGTTCTGCCAAGTCCTCTACCCCACCATTATTAAAGCCCATTCTATTGATAAGGGCTTCATCCGCAGGAAGGCGAAACAAACGAGGCTTCGGATTTCCGGCTTGAGGCTTAGGAGTAACTGTACCTACTTCGATAAAGCCAAAGCCATAATTGTAAAGCTCGCGATAAAGCTTGCCGTCTTTATCAAAACCGGCTGCCATGCCAACACGATTCGGAAAGTGCAATCCCCAAAGGTCAATGGAGTCAGTATTTGAAGGACGGTACATGGCCCTACTTATGGCTCCAAATCCGGGAATGCGATGCATCAAGCGAATAAGGTTGAAGGTAAAATGATGGGCTTTTTCAGGATCGAGGCTAAAGAAAATCGGCTTGAGTAGAAGGCGGTACATCCAAAAATTTTTGCAAAGATACATCCCCAAATCCGTTCCAACAGGGCTATTGGAGCTCCAAAAGAAGGATGTATCTTCGCAGGCTCTATGGCAGATAGTAAAGTAAATATTAAGAATCGTAAGGCACGTTTCAATTATGAGGTGCTGGATACTTTTGAAGCAGGTATTAAATTGCTGGGAACGGAGATTAAATCCATCCGTGAAGGTAAAGCCAGCTTGCAAGAGGCTTATTGCTATTTTGCTGATGACAGTCGCTTGATGGTAAAGAATATGCATGTGGCTGAATACAGCCATGGCAATATCAATAACCATGATCCCCTTCGTGAGCGTTTGCTTTTACTACATAAACGCGAATTGCAAAAAATTAAAGCGGAAGTAGAAAAAGGAAATCGGACCATTGTTCCTTTAAATCTATACATCAACGATAAGGGATTAGCTAAGATGAAAATTGCACTGGCCCAGGGTAAGAAGAACTACGACAAACGCGAATCAATTAAGGAACGTGATGTTAAGCGTGATATGGATCGCGCTATGCGTCGCTAAGCTTTGATTTTTTAACCAGGCTTTGGTTATCTCTATCTTCCAAAACCTCCATTTCTAAACTCTCATCTACTTTTTTACAGCAGGCTCTGAGTCGAGCTCTCAAAGCTAATGCGGCAGCTGGTAATGCTGATTTAGCCCTGAGATAAGTATTTCGATCTGGCCAGAGAATGTACTCATAGTAATTGCTAAGCTGCCTGTGGATCCGCGAAGACAATGATCCTCCATAACGAAAATACATATCGTTTAATAGCTTCCAGGTGGCGATAAACTCTTCCTCCTTCCCCTCCTTTACGCTGTAATAATGCAAGCTTACATGCTTTCTCAAATTCATCTCTTTACGCTATCGAAAGTAGAAAATGAAGCGATCAATAATAAATTTAAAAGTTCAAATTAATGCTCTGTACTTGATTTAATTATATTTCGAATATAGCAATGTAATACTGGCGGAATCAAGGTGACTAAGCGGAGGGAAAGCCTGTCCTCATAAAAGGATTGCATTCTAAAGATTTAGTCCTTAAAACCCGCGAAAAACCTTTAGTTATTTTTAACAAGGCCAGTACAATTTTGCAAGGTGTTAATCATTACTATTGAACACCTTCAACCAATTAACATGTCTAAAAAATTCCTTGCCTTTCTTGCCTTCACAGTTATTTTAAGCATAGGTCGCCCCTGGTTTAATCCAGGTCAGCATCCCTACCTTTTTATCCTTTGGAACTTGTTTTTAGCCTTCCTCCCCCTATTTTTCGCTAAAGTCACAATGCGACTAAGGGAAAAACCAAAATTGCAGGTTTTAGCCTTTTTAAGCTGGCTCCTTTTCTTTCCGAATGCTCCCTATATTCTTACAGACCTCACCCATTTGGATCATTCGCATGGTTTTAACTGGTATGATACCCTACTCATATTAGCAGCAGGAATAGCGGGTATTAAGATGGCCTTTGACAGCTTAGACCTGGTCCTTATTGAATTGAATAAGCTCTTTCCGCGTATTTCCGGAATTATCTGGACTACCGGTTTTATGCTTTTAGCGGCCTATGGAATTTA
>DLRW01000031.1 GCA_002501205.1 Flavobacteriales bacterium UBA7878 | reverse complement strand
GCCGCAAAAGCTTCCCAGTCCTTCCAAATCTTATTCAGTTTTTCTTCGTCGTGCCCGCGTTCTTTCCCCTGATCAATAAACTGGGGCTTCATCTTATCCAGAACGTCACGCTTCTTCTTACCCATGGCCTTCCGCAGTACGTCGGCCTCACCCTTGGTAAAACCCGCCAGACTTTGGGAAAGAAGCATTACTTGCTCCTGATATACGGTAATCCCGTAGGTTTCTGCCAGGTATTCCTCCATTTCCGGGAGGTCGTAAGTGATTTCTTCCGTACCGTGTTTACGGGCAATAAAGTTGGGAATGTATTCCAGTGGCCCCGGACGGTAAAGGGCGTTCATCGCAATAAGGTCTGCAAACTTATCCGGCTTTAAAGCCTTCAAGTGCTTCTGCATCCCCGGACTTTCAAACTGGAATGTACCATTGGTTTCACCCCGTTGGTAAAGCTCAAAGGTCTTGGGATCATCCAGCGGAATTTCGTCGGTATCAATCTCCACTCCATGCCGTGCTTTCACAATGGCAATGGCATCTTTAATGATACTCAGGGTTTTCAAGCCCAAGAAGTCCATTTTCAGCATCCCGGCGCTTTCTACCACCGAGTTATCAAACTGAGTTACATAGAGATCAGAATCTTTAGCTACTGAAACCGGAATAAACTTGGTAATATCATCGGGGGTAATAATCACCCCACAGGCATGAATTCCGGTATTTCGTACTGAGCCCTCTAAAATACGGGCCTGATTTACTACCTGGGCCTCCAGGCTATTCTGGTTAGAAAGTTCTTTCAATTGTTTCCCCAGAGGCAAAAGATCACCATTGAGGTTTTCGCTCATCTCCTTATCACTCCAGGCGAAGAGCTTATTCAATTTAACGTCGGGCACCAATTTGGCCACGCGATCAGTTTCGGAGAGCGGTAATTGCAATACCCTACCGGCATCACGAATCGCCGACTTACCCGCCATGGTACCGTAAGTAATAATCTGCGCTACCTGATTTTGACCGTATTTATTTACTACCCAATCGATAATCTTACCGCGACCTTCATCATCAAAGTCGATATCAATATCCGGTAGCGATACCCGATCCGGATTCAAGAATCTCTCAAAAAGTAGATCGTACTTAATGGGATCCACATTGGTAATACCAATACAATAAGCTACCGCCGATCCAGCCGCCGATCCCCGACCAGGACCTACACTCACTCCCATTTCACGGGCCTGTGAGGTAAAATCCTGCACAATGAGGAAATAGCCCGGGTATCCGGTATTGGCAATGGTTTCCAGCTCAAAATCGAGACGCTGCTTTATATCTTCCGTAATCTCACCATAGCGAGATTTGGCTCCCTCGTAGGTAAGGTGACGCAAATAATTGTTCTCCCCGCGTTTACCACCATCCTTTTCATCTTCAGGATCGCGAAATTCATCGGGGATATCAAAGGCAGGTAAGAGTACATCCCGAGCCAGGTCATAAGCTTCAATTTTATCTACTATTTCCTGAGTGGTGGCAATGGCCTCTGGACGGTCGGCGAAGAGCTGTTTCATCTCCGCATCGGTCTTGAAATAGTATTGATCATTAGGGAAGCCGTAGCGATAACCACGTCCCCGCCCAATCGGTGTACTTTGATATTCCCCCTCCTTTACACAGAGTAAAATATCATGGGCATTGGCATCACCCTCACCCAAATAGTACACATCATTCGAGGCAAAATATTTTATGCCATGCTTTTGGGCAAAGCGAATTAAAGTTTGATTTACCACCCGCTCCTCTTCCAGGCCATGGTCTACCAATTCCACATAAAAGTCTTCACCAAAATGCTCGAGGTACCAAAGGAAAGCTTCCTCAGCCTGCTTCTCACCCACGTTCAAAATCAATCGTGGAATTTCGCCATTGAGGCTTCCGGTTGTTACAATGAGATTTTCCTTGTATTGTAAAAGCAAGTCACGATCAATACGAGGTACATAGTAGTAACCATCGGTAAAACCATGCGAAGAAAGCTTGGCTAAATTGTGGTATCCCGCCTTATTCTTGGCTAGGGCTACGATTTGAAAACCATTGTCCTTTACTGACTTGTCCTTATGATCGCGGCAGAGGTAAAACTCTACTCCCACAATGGGCTTTAAGCCTGCAGCTCTAGCGGCCGAAACGAATTTAAATGCACCATATAAATTGGCAATATCCGTCATGGCCACCGCAGGCATCCCATCCTCCTTGGCCTTATTAATTAAGGCATTTACATCGCAGGTAGCCTGCAAAATGGAATATTGGGTATGGACGTGAAGGTGGGTAAATTTCAGATCGGCATCGAGAACGATCTCCTGGCTTTCGCCTGATCCGTCTCCAGCGGCTTGACGGGCCTCCAGTTCTTGGGCCAGTTTTTTAAAGCTTTGGACCTTGAGGCCAATCGGCTTTATCATGGCGGGATTAGCCCTTGCAAAGGCATCGCGCTCCGCTTCCGTCCACTCTAAATGTTTATCGGTAAAAATCCCGATGCGCACTGCTTCGAAGAAACAGCGAGTGGTTGCCTCCACATCGGCGGCTGCATTGTGTGCCTCGGCAAATTTGTGGCCAAAGAGCTTTTCATGCAACTCCTCCAAACGAGGCATTTTATAGCCACCGCCACGTCCACCAGCCAGCTGGCAATATTCTCGGGTTTCCTCACCCGTATCCAGTACTGGCAGGCCTTCTAAGATATTCTCTTGCTCCAGCCGCAGGTATTCGCAGCCCAGAATATTATTATCGAATTGCAGATTATGCCCTACCAGGAACTTGGCCTTTTTTACCGCCTCACTAAAGTGGCGCATGGCTTCTTCCAGGGGCACCCCATATTCTTTGGCTACCGCGGTGGTAATACCGTGAACCTTGGCAGCATTAAAGGGAATATCAAAGCCATCAGGCTGAATTACAAAATCCTGGGCCTCCACCAGATTTCCCAGTTCATCATGCAATTGCCAAGCAATCTGAACCGCGCGTGGCCAGTTCTCAAAATCACTTAAGGGCGCATCATCGCGAATGGGTAAACCGGTTGTTTCGGTATCAAAAATTAAAAACACTGGGCCTGAGAATTTTAAATGTCCTGCAATCGAAGTTTAAAAATACTAAGCTTTTCGAGGCAGCACTATGCTTGTTTATAAGATTGGATAACTCCGCAGCTTAAGCAATAAACGCCTATCAACCATAACACTAGCTAAAAATAGCTAATGAAAATTGTTTGCTCGCAAAGGAAGGACGATTGGTCAATACTAAAGCCAAGAGATAGCCTAATTTACCGTCTAAAATGGAAAACGGCTATGGAACCATTGGATTCAGCGAGTTACCGAAAGGCAATCTTGACAAAAACTAAATCCGAGCGATCACTAAAGGAGCCATTGATCAAAATCACTCTCTCTTTCATGAAAATTCTGCTTTTCTACATTTGAACAAAATCAACTTCGCATGTTTAAAGGAACTACTAAGCAGGGACTTCTTCTTTGGCTCGCATTTTTATCGACCGGAATTCTAAAAGCCTCTCATAATGATGATGGCTGGATTCATTTCAAACACATCAGCGGTACGCAAAACGACTATGTAATTACCCTGTATCAGGTACTCCTGATGCCGGGAGACTCCAATGCAATCCATATAAACGATATCCACATTTCGGATGGCAATCTCTACGATACCACCGTAACACTTCCTTTAGTTAATCCCCCTGCAGCACTCACCCATTTTAAGGGACCACAAGCTTGGTGGGCCGCCAGTTACAACTGCCTTTCCATAAACGGCAATGCACAGCATTACGAAAACGATTACTTCGTTTATCGCGACACCATTAGGTTACCGCATAGTGCGCGCTTCACCCTAACCAAACTCTTAAACCCCACTTCATCCAAAGCAAACATTGTTGACAATTCAGGGCACCAAATAATCACTGCGGTCATTGACAATCGCTTCGAACCAGTGAGTTTACCCTTAATGAGTCGCGATATGTTGGATCGATTCCTACCAGAAGATCAATGGCTATGGAAAGGCCATATAGATACCTCTTACCTCAGTCCAGGTGATAGCTTTTCGCAATCGTTCTATCATGGCTATTTTGAAGATGGAGGCTCCTACAATGCTTTACCCTACAAACCGGGCTTTACTGCGCAACAACCTTTGGGTGCAAATCGTAGCTCAATCCAAAATAGAACCACCTTCCCCTTTCGGTTTAAAATTATAGATGACGACCGATACATGGTCATTGTCCGTATGAGTGTAAAACGCTTTTCTACTCAAAGTCAAACTTGGATTGAAGTGGGTTCCAGTGAGCATGATTTCACTTTTATTGGTCGCGATAGCACCAATAATATTTCCAACCAAGTTCAATTCTCTGATCTAAGTACCAGCGGACTTAGCCCAATATGTGGCGACTCGCTTATTTACCTAAAAACCAATGCCACAATTTATCCTCCCAGCCTCGATAATCAAGGGACTCAGTTTTGGTTACAAGGCGCCAATGGCCAAATTCATCCGGTAATGAAGCCCAGCAATTGGGGCCAGATAGCATCCGCATACGCACCTTACAGGCCCTAAATGTAAATCAAGGCTACAGCCTTCAAATTCGTCCGGATTTAAACTCCGGTCAGCAAATTCAATCCGTTTGTGGCGTTGCCTTTCCCCTCGACACCTTGAACTTCACCATTCAAAATTGTGCCCTTGGTTTAAAAACTCAGGATGCACAATTAAAGCTCTACCCAAATCCTAGCCAGGGACTTCTCAAAATTGACAATGCCCCTATGGGTAGCCGATATGAAATTTGGACCCTTAATGGGATGACAGTAGCAGAAGGCTCGGTAGAGAATCAGCTGGAATTGGACTTAAAACCCAGTTTATACCTTATACTTATTAAAAACGCATCAGGCGAAAGCCTTGCCAAAAAGAAGCTTCTGATTAGGAATTAAGAAGCCTGACTCACTCTTTATATTGCGCTTATAATCAGTTATATTACAGCCTCCATCAATTTAGATAAATAACTTTGTGTATTTTGTACACTTAACTAAATTTGAGGCAAGCAATTGTCTATGAGCACAAAACCCAAACAAGGGCGCAGTCGCGTTCTGATTTCCGATATAAAGCCCCTGGTTGATTGCGGGCGCTACCCCATTAAACGCGTTGTTGATGAAATCCTAAAGGTTGAAGTCACTTTAGTTGCAGACGGCCATGATATTTTAGCCGGCGCCCTGGCCTGGCGTAAAAAAAATACGGGCAAATGGCAGCGGATGGCCCTAAAGCCCATTGAGAATGATCAGTTTAGTGCCGAGCTTTCCTTTTCTGAAATCGGTGCCTATGAATATAAAATTGAAGCATGGATCGACTATGCTTTAACCTGGCTTCATGGCCTGGAGAAAAAATTTGAAGATGGTCAAGATGTAAGTGTGCATTTAGCTGATGGCATTCCTCATTTGGAATTCCTAAAAAGCAAAAATCTAAAAGAAGTGGCCAGCCTAATTGAGCTTATAGCTAAGGATCCCTATGCCGCGGCCAAAAAAGCGCTGGAGCCTTGGTTGGAAGAAGCCTTTCACAAACATCCGGAAAAGCAATTGCTCAGCGAATCGGATTTACTTCCCGCTTATTGCGATCGTAAGAAAGCTAATTTCTCAGCCTGGTATGAATTTTTCCCTCGCAGTGCCGCCGCTGAAGGGCATGGTACTTTACAAGATGTAATTAAGCTTTTACCTCGCGTTACCGACCTGGGTTTTGATGTGCTATACTTACCCCCCATCCATCCCATTGGAGAGGTGAATCGCAAAGGGAAAAACAATAGTACCACAGCTGAGGAAGGTGATGTAGGCTCCCCCTGGGGCATTGGCTCCAAAGATGGCGGTCATAAAAGTGTACATCCCGAATTAGGAACCATAGACGATTACAAAGAACTAATCCAAAAGGCCGCCGCCCTCGATATAGAAATTGCATTTGACCTCGCCTATCAAGCGGCCCCAGATCATCCATGGGTTAAAGAACACCCCGAGTGGTTTAAATGGCGCTCGGATGGCACCGTGCAATACGCCGAAAACCCACCTAAGAAATACCAGGACATTTTACCCATCTATTTCGAAAGTGAAGACTGGGAAAATTTATGGGATGAGCTCCTCTCTGTAATCCTCTTTTGGGTCGACTGTGGAATCAAAATTTTTAGGGTTGATAATCCCCATACCAAGTCTATTCGTTTTTGGGAATGGGCTATAGCCGAAACACAGAAACTACATCCTGAAGTAATCTTCCTGGCCGAAGCTTTTACCAAGCCTGCCCTGATGCATGCCCTGGCGAAAGCCGGATTCAGTCAGAGCTATAGCTATTTTACCTGGCGTAATTTCCGTCATGAATTAATGGACTATATGAAGGAAGTGAGTCAGGGCCCCGGTGCCGATTATTTCCGACCAAATTTCTGGCCAAATACCCCAGACATTCTCCCCTATGGATTACAAAGTGGCAATGAATCTCTATTT
>DLRW01000015.1 GCA_002501205.1 Flavobacteriales bacterium UBA7878 | reverse complement strand
ATTGGAAAAGCACCTCTTTCCTTAGCTAATTCTACTGAGCCACGGTAGGTTTCCAAAGCCAGGAATTTGTGCACCTCTTCCGAAAAGTCAATGGACTCTTCCGAACCATAACGAAGGCCCAAAGCGGCTAACATATCACCTTCAGCAGTGATACCTATTCCAGTTCTGCGACCTTGAATAGCTTTCTCGCGAATCTTTTCCCAAAGTAAAATTTCGGTTCTTTTGGTTTCATCACTCTCCGGATCCGAATTCACCTTAGCCAAAATGGCATCGATTTTTTCTAATTCCAGGTCAATGATATCGTCCGCGATGCGTTGAGCAATGCGAATATGCTTTTTAAACTTTTCAAAATTAAATGTCGCCGCCTTACTAAAAGGATTGTCTACATAAGACAAAAGATTAATCGCCAGCAGTCGGCAGGAATCATAAGGGCAGAGTGGAATTTCACCACAAGGATTGGTTGACACTGTCCTAAAACCAAAATCAGCATAGGAATCCGGAACTGATTCGCGGATTACCGTATCCCAAAACAAAATACCAGGTTCTGCCGAAGCCCAGGCATTGTGAACAATCTTCTTCCACAAAGCCGAAGCATCCACCTCTCTAATTACAGAAGGATTGGAAGCGTTTACCGGAAAGGTTTGTTTATACTGCTCACCATTCAAGGCGGCCTTCATAAAAGCATCACTAATTCGCACTGAAACATTGGCTCCGGTTACCTTAGTGCCATCCAATTTGGCATCCACAAAGGATTCGGAATCGGGATGATCCACCGAGATACTTAACATCAAAGCACCGCGACGACCATCCTGTGCAACTTCACGAGTAGAATTACTGTAGCGCTCCATGAAAGGCACAATGCCAGTAGAACTTAAGGCGGAGTTTTTTACTGGTGAGCCTTTGGGTCGGATATGGGATAAATCGTGCCCCACGCCACCACGGCGTTTCATAAGCTGCACTTGCTCCTCATCTACTTTCATGATCGAACCGTAGGAATCCCCACGCCCATCATTACCGATTACGAAACAGTTAGAAAGGGAGGCAATTTGATACTGATTACCAATCCCAGTCATGGGTCCGCCTTGAGGCACGATGTACTGAAAGCGATCTAAAACCTCAAAAACATCTTCCTTACTTAAGGGATTTGCATACTTGCTTTCAACACGACTAATCTCGCTTGCCATACGCTGATGCATATCCGCTGGGCTTCTTTCGTAGATATTCCCTTGAGAGTCTTTGAGGGCGTATTTATTAAGCCATACTCCTGCGGCCAGTTCATCGCCCTTAAAATATTCAATTGCCGATTTTAAGGCTTCTTCATAGGTAAATGGTTCGTTTTGTATTAAGTCTTCCGTTGGTACAGAACTCATAGTGCAAGCTTTAGATTCAGAATATATGTGAGTAGATACAGTATGGAAACTGGCTTCTGAAAAACACTTAAGGCATTCCATGCAGCACCTGCAGGCTCTAGCTTTAATACTTAGAAAAATAGAAGCAGGCCTCAATGCCTTGACCTGCACTATTAAGAAACAATCCCCCAAAAAAGGAGGAAAGGCAAATACAAGGATTCACCCGTATTTTTTCAGATATATTAAAGGTATGATCCTGGGCTTTAAAATCTGGGAGGTGACCGGAAAAATCTCCGCAACTTATCCCCAAAACTAACACGCTGACAAACTGAAACTTAAGACTATTTATCAACTTCTAAACAGAGTTGATCCAATCTTTATTAGGCCTCAATTAAGCCCTGAGATTTAAGCCTATCTTCCAATTGTTTCGCAGCCGGAAAAAGAATATTGTTTTCCAAATGGATATGGAGATGTAAATCATCTTCAAACTCTTTCAAGAGTGCAAATGTGACCTGGTAAGTATTGCAGCCATCCGGTGGACATTGATAATTATTAGATAGTCTGGATATTTCGCGAAAGCGCTCTCCTTCCGCATCGTGCTCATATTCCATCATCCCAATGGGATTATGCACTTCACCAAAAGAAGCCATTTTTATGGGCTCAGCGCTCATTTCACTTTTTACCATTTTCAGAACGTAGGGAAATAGTACAAGTTCTTCCTTTTTCATGTGCTGGCTTAAAGCCGATATCGCGGTACTAAACAGTCCATTAATCTCTAATAGCTCAGGATGTCTTTCTCCATGCACCCGACATAATTTATCCAGAAAAGGCTTTATCTCTATACTGCGTTTCTCCACATACTTGTGATGTCTTTGCTCAATATAATTGACCAAAACATCCAAAGGCCAGGCTTTGAAATCAACGGCCGGATCCAGGCCCTCTGATTGGGCCTTTTCCAAATCCTTTATTAATTCCCAGATGCTTACCCCTTTCTTCGCACAGGCCTCCGCAATACTTCTCCCTCCCTGGCAACAAAAATCAATGTTATAAGATTTAAAAACTGTGGCCGTACGATAATCTTCCGCCACCACCTCGCCAATGGCACGATTTTCCATTTTGAACTTCTTTTCTATTTCGGACATTTTTATCTTTTATTGGTTGAAAAAAAATCTATTGGGTCAAAAACACAGTACCTGCATCCAGGCCATCTGCTAATTCTTTTAAGCTTGTACTATGCAACATTAGTGACAAACCATCTCTCACCGATGCAAATTTGAAATGTACTGGGCAAGGCCTACTGGCATCACATTTCTCCAGTCCTAAACCACAGCCCGTAAATATCTCTTCCCCATCAATAGCCTTAACAATTTGAGCTAAATTGATCTTGCTGGAATCTTTGGATAAACTAAATCCGCCAGTGGGGCCTTTAAATGAAACTAAGACCCCATTTCTTGCTAAAATTTGCAGGGTTTTGGCCGTAAATGCTTCCGGGGATTCGGTTACCTGCGCTATCTGCTTAAGTCCTACTCTCTGCCCCACTTCCTGTTGAGCGATATAGATCATCGCTTTAATTCCGTACTCACAGGCTTTTGAAAACATAGGATTCAGATTCGAACACAAAGATAGCTAATATATTTAATAAGGACCAAATTGTCTTTTAAACCTCGCTAAAACTAAATCAAACAGTTTCCTACACAATGTAACCAAAAGGCACTAACAGCCCACATCCTACAAATAACAAATACTTTCAAAGAAATACGGTTCAATGCAATCCCAAATCTAGAAAAATACCACCTCGCTCTATTTCGGACAATTTTATCCTCTTTTATGATATAAATCATTTTTTAGGCTTTCATGCCCCAATACTTTAGCTCCATATTTCTAACAATCTAAACTCAAATGAGACACTTAAAAGTCATCCTGAGTGGAGTTCTACTACTAGCCCTCGCTTCATGTGGTAGAAATAATGAAACTCAAAATACGACCAGCACCCACGATTCAAAAAGTACGGAAGCCCCACAAACAAAAGCCAAAACAGAAGCAATAGACCCTATGTCCAGCAAAGGTATTGGCCCAATAAGCAATGTGGTTCTGAATGATGCTATTGATGAAAACATGGCTGCTGAAGGGAAAGCCATCTTTGAGCAAAACTGCACGGCTTGCCACAAAACGGACAAAAAATACATCGGACCCGCACCCAAAGACATTTTGGAGCGCCGAACTCCCGAATGGATCATGAATATGATCATGAATCCAAATGAAATGATCCAAAAGGACCCTGTAGCTAAACAAGTCCTGGCTGAAGCAAATGGCGCCATCATGGCTGATCAAAACATCAGCGAAGAAGACGCCCGAAAAATTCTAGAATTTTTCAGAACCCTTTAATTCTAACAAATCAAGTGACTATGAAATCCTTTAAACCAATTTGGACCATGCTCATTGCGGCTTTACTCCTGGCCGCAGCTTGCACCAATACCAACGCAAAGAAGTCCAGCGAAAACAAAGGAGCTATTAACAAATCCTCGGCAGCCGAAAAAGTTTATGTGGCTCCGGGCGAATACGATGAATTCTACGCTTTTATGTCCGGCGGATTCAGCGGCCAGGTAAGTGTTTATGGCCTACCCTCCGGTCGCCTTTTAAAGGTGGTACCCGTATTTTCTGTGGATGGCGAAAAAGGCTATGGTTTTAATGAAGAAACCAAACCGCTCTTAGAAACCAGCCATGGATTTATTCCCTGGGACGATGCCCACCACCCGGAGCTTTCGCAAACCAATGGTAAGCCTGATGGCAAATACCTTTTTATTAATGGTAATAACACCCCAAGGGTTGCCCGAATCGACCTCAGCACCTTTGAAACTGCTGAAATTATTGAGTTGCCCAATGCCGGGGGTAATCATAGTTCTCCCTTCACTACCGAAAACAGTGAGTATGTAGTGGCCGGTACCCGCTTTAGTGTGCCCATTCCTCAGACTGATATGAGCATCGCAGATTATAAAGGAAAATTTAAAGGTTCCCTCTCCTTTATTTCGGTAGATCCTGAACATGGTCATATGGATGTTGACTTCCAGGTTTTAATGCCCGGTTTTGATTATGATCTCGCCCATGGAGGTAAAGGGAAATCCCATGGTTGGATGTTTTTCACCACCTATAATACTGAAGAGTCTCATACCCTTAAGGAGGTAAATGCCTCTCAAAATGACAAGGATTACATCGCAGCTATCAATTGGAAGAAGGCCAAAGAATACATCGAACAGGGTAAATACAAAGAGATGGATTCTGAGTACCTAATCAATCGCTACGACGAAAAGAAACATCTGGCCGAAAGCATCACCCGGAAAAAAGTTCGTGTACTTGACCCCACCGAATGCCCTGGAGTAGTTTATTTCTTACCTACCCCTAAATCTCCACACGGAGTTGATGTAGACCCTACCGGATCTTATATTATCGGTAATGGTAAACTGAATGCCAATTTAACCGTGCACAGTTTCGACAAAATGATTCAGGCCATAAAAAACAAATCCTTTGCGGATGAGGCCTATGGTATTCCTGTATTAAACTTCGAAGATGTGGTTGCCGGTACCGTTGAAAGCGGAGGCTTAGGACCCTTGCACACTGAGTTTGACGGCGAAGGCAATGCCTATACCACCTTCTTTATCAGTAGCGAAGTGGTAAAATGGAAATTAGGTACTTGGGAAGTATTAGACCGTGTACCAACCTATTATTCTGTTGGTCACTTGATGATCCCAGGCGGGGATAGCAAAGAACCTTGGGGTAAGTATATGGTAGCCTTAAACAAGATTACCAAAGATCGCTATTTACCTACCGGCCCCGAATTGGCGCACTCCGCTCAATTGTATGATATCTCTGGTGATAAGATGGAGCTCATCCTCGACTTCCCCACAATTGGTGAACCGCACTACGCTCAAGCCATTGCCGCTGACATTGTGATGAATCGAAGTAAGAAGATTTATCCGCTGGAAGAAAATGAGCACCCTCATGTCACCAAAAGTGAAGCGGATGCCAGGGTAGAGAAAAAGGGTAATGAAGTGCACGTGTATATGACCACCATTCGCAGCCATTTTGCGCCTGATAATATCGAGGGTATTGAGGTTGGTGATAAGGTCTACTTCCACGTAACCAATTTGGAGCAAGACTGGGATGTTCCCCATGGATTCTCAGTTTTGGGTGCACAAAATGCAGAATTACTGATTATGCCCGGGCAAACTGAAACCCTGCTTTGGGAACCTTTAAAACCAGGGGTATTCCCCTTCTATTGCACCGACTTTTGCTCCGCTTTGCACCAGGAAATGCAAGGCTACCTCAGAGTATCTGCCAAAGGCAATGCTCCGGCTATCCTGGCTAGTACCGGAGATTAATATCTACGCGTGAACTAATGAGGGGGCCAATCCTATTCAATTGACCCTTGCAGCAGAACCATTGAAAGGCCCCCTCCTTTTTTCAAATCGAAAATTTAGGCCATGAAAAACGCCCCACGAATATTAACCTTCATTGCTACTGCCTGTTTATTGATGTTATTCTTCTTCCCACTTTGGAGAATCACCTTGATAGCACCGCAATATCCTGATGGAGTTACCATGTACATCTGGATTCATCAAATTACCGGCGATAGCCCCGGCACCCTACAAAACATCAATATTTTGAATCACTATGTAGGGATGAAAATGATTGAACCCAATAGCATTCCAGAGTTAAGCTACTTCCCTTGGGTGGTTGGCGGCTTAGGTCTGATGGGATTCCTGGCCGGTATCATAAACCGTTCAAAATTCTATCTAAGCTGGGCCTCTATCTTTCTGATTTTGGCCATTCTGGGAATTTATGATTTCTACTTATGGGAATACGATTATGGCCATAATCTAAGCCCTACTGCACCGATTAAAGTTCCGGGTCAGAGTTATCAGCCTCCACTTTTTGGATCTAAAATGCTACTTAACTTCAATGCTATTTCATATCCCGCAACCGGAGGTATTTTCATGGGCATTGCCTTAATGCTTTCGATCCTCGTAAGCTGGATTCGCATCAAATTAAATAAACTAAAAACCCAATCCTAGAGGGCGAAGGAAGGCCCGGAGCCCAATAAATTAATACTCGCAGGATGAGCGAGTCTAAAACCCACCACATCATGAAATACTTTGTTCTTTTTGCCTCCATCAGCTTCTTATGGGGCTGTAAACCCGAAGCCAAGGCCATCGAGTACGGAAAAGAAGCTTGTGACTATTGTCGGATGAGTATCGTAGACGAAAGATATGCCGCTCAACTAGTAAACACAAAAGGGAAGAGCTACAGCTTTGATGCCCTCGAATGCCTACTCCATTACAAAACTGGGCACAGCGAAAAATGGGCTATGGAATTAGTAAGCGATTACCAAAAGCCCCGGCATTTGATTCCCGCTCAAGGGGCCTGGTTTTTAAGAAGTAAAAATCTTCCCAGCCCAATGGGAATGTACCTTACTGCTGTGGCCAATGAAGAGGAGGCCAAAGCCTTACAGGCACAAGAAGGAGGTAGTCTTTACAGCTATCCGGAACTGCTGGCCGAATTCAGCACATTACCAGCGCTATGAACAGATATTTGGTTGTTATAGTCATAGTGGTGGTTTGGGGCGTGACCGCCATGGCCAAAGAGTGGGAAGTGGGTCCTACTCGGGCGGTCACTTCCCTTTCTCAAGCTATTGAAATGGCCAATCCTCAGGATACCATTTGTGTTAATCCTGGAGATTACAAGCTTAGCCACACACTTGTGCTAAAAAAAGCCGTGCATCTCATTGCTTGTGGTGAAGTGAGACTTCATGCCCCCGATAAAGCCGGAATCTTTGAAGTACGCGCTGACTCGGTAAGCATCAGTGGTTTTACCCTACTCAATGTTCCCAAGAGCTACACTAAAGATTTAGCCGCCATCTGGGTGGATTATGTCCAGCACTTTGAGCTCCGCGACAATCATATTAAAGATTGCTTTTTTGGCATTTTCTGCACCAAATCTCAAAATGGAAAAATCACTGGCAATCAGATTTACGGTAATGCCAAGGAAGAACATTCCTCAGCTAATGCCATTCACCTCTGGCATTGCGATAGTGTACAAATCAGCACTAATCAGGTAGAACATCATCGGGATGGTATTTACCTCGAATTCACGGATAATTCGGTAATCGACCAAAATTTTAGTCGTAATAACCTCCGCTACGGCCTGCATTTTATGTTCAGCAATAATGACCTCTACCACAATAATACCTTCAGTAAAAATGGAGCTGGAGTAGCGGTAATGTTTAGTGATCATATTAAAATGACCGGCAATCATTTTCTGGAAAACTGGGGCCGTGCTTCCTACGGACTGCTCTTAAAGGAAATTTACGATAGTCAGATTAAAGGCAACACTTTTGAAAAAAACACCACCGGCATCTTTAGTGAAGGAAGTAGCCGCATTGCTTTTGAAGCCAATCATTTTAAAGCTAATGGCTGGGCCATCCGCATGCGGGGCAGTTCAATGGATAACGAAATTTCCTTCAACAACTTTGTATCCAATAGCTTCGATATCGCCACCGATGCGAAGAAAGACCATAATCGCTATTTCAATAACTACTGGGATAGCTATGAAGGATACGACCTTAACAGAGATGGCTTAGGAGATGTCCCACATCGGCCGGTCAATCTGTTTAGCTACCTGGTCTCCAGGATCGACGAAAGCATCATCCTACTTAAAAGCTCCTTTATCGAAGTACTCAATTTTGCAGAGAAAGTAGCACCAGCCGTTACCCCCACTAATCTGGTCGACGAAGAACCTTTAATGAAGCCCATGCTCTAGTCAATTCTCCTCTCCTAAACCCACAACAACCATGATAGAATTTAAAGACATAGAAAAAAGCTTTGGTCGTCAATCGGTACTATCGGGTATCAATTTAAAATTCGACCAGCCCGGAATTTTTGCCATCCTGGGGCCCAATGGATCCGGGAAAACCACTTTAATAAAAAGCCTGATGGGGATGGTTTATCCCTCCGCCGGAGAAATTTGGATTGATGGCCATTTAAAGAAGGGGAATGAATATCGAAATTCCATTGCTTATCTCCCCCAAATTGCGCGTTTCCCAGAAAACCTCAGCGTGAGTGAATTCCTAAGTTTCATCGAAAACATCCGAGGAAAAGGCAATCGCAAAGAAGAGCTTAGTGCAACTTTCGGCCTAAATGATTTTAAGGACAAGAAATTGAGAACCCTATCCGGAGGTATGCGCCAAAAAGTAAATCTGGTGAGTGCCTTAATGTATGACACCCACACTATTATTCTGGATGAGCCTACTATCGGACTGGATCCCATTGCTTTGATCAATCTCAAAAACTGGATTCGCAAAGAAAAAGAAGCGGGGAAAACAATTCTGCTAACGACGCATATCATGGACATCGTTCAAGAATTGGCCGATGAAATAGTTTTTATCCTTGAGGGTAAAGTGTATTACCGCGGTTCTCAAGAAGAACTGCTCAGCCAAACCCAAACGGAAAACACGGAACAGGCCATTGCTCAATTGCTCAGCCTGCAAAAAGCTTCTTGATCATGAATAAGGTATTTAAATATTGTTTTCTCGATTTGATCCGCAGTCGGTGGACCCTGGCCTATGGACTGTTTTTTATACTTAGCAGCGGCGGCTTGCTTTACCTAAGTGGTGATAGCAACAAGGTAGTGGTAAGTTTAATGAATGTAATTATCCTACTGGTGCCGCTCATCAGTATGATTTACGGCATGATGTATATGTACCAGGTACGGGATTATGTGGAAATCCTCCTGGCGCAACCCATCTCTCGTAAAAGCATCTTTGGGGGATACATCCTGGGACTTAGCGCCGCACTTAGCATTTGTGTAGTTTTGGGCTTACTGATACCACTCCTCTTTTTTGATCCGCAGCAAATAGTTCAGGCCCAATGGCTCATGCTAATTGGCATTTCAGTAATTCTGACCATTATCTTTTGCATCCTAGCCAGTTTCCTGGTCCTCAAACATGAAAATCGCCTAAAAGGCTTTGGCATTGGCTTATTCATTTGGCTATTTCTGGCGGTAATCTATGATGGCCTGTTCTTAGTAATCCTTGTTGCCTTCGAAGCCTATCCGGTGGAACAAATGGCTCTGGGACTTACCCTGGCCAACCCGGTAGACATGGGTCGGGTTTTACTCATTTTTCAATTAGATTACAGTGCCTTGATGGGTTATACTGGAGCCATATTTGAAAAGTTTTTTGGCACTCTTCAAGGTACAGTGATTATCGGATTTGCCTATTTACTGTGGATTGGTTTCCCCTCATGGCTGCTCCTTCGAAAAGCACAGCTCAAAGATTTTTAGCCCCGATTTAGGGTGTGAATGGCAAATTCAAATGCCTACCTTGGTTTTAGAAACTGGCCTTATACCCTCAAATAATTTAACGCTTGCCAGGCTTGAAGTTCAATATAACATCATGGTCCCTAACGGTGTATCTGGGCATAATTGCCGCCCTGATTGGCCTTCTACTGCGTTCTTATTTTGTATGGCCTCAGGCATTTAACTTCCGCTTTATGCTGCATGCGCATTCCCATGCAATGCTGCTTGCCTGGCTCCTGGGAGCTTTAATTTTGATCATTTACCAACAATGGGAAATTAAGCTATCGCAAAGCACTAAGATTCTATTTAACGGCTTAGCTCTATCTGTGGTCGGCATGCTTTGCTCTTTTCCTTTTCAGGGATATGCTGCTATTTCCATTTCCTTTTCCACCTTACACCTCTGGCTAAGCTATGCGCTCTTTTACCGACTATTTCGAGCCTTAAAAAACCGAGGACCTTCCGCTAAGCTTCTCCGCACCGGCATACTCTTGTTTTACCTTTCCTCCCTGGGTCCATATTGTTTAGGTCCTTTAATGGCCAATGAAATGCAAAGTTCACCCTGGTATGATCAGGCAATTTATTTTTACCTGCACTTCCTTTACAATGGCAGTTTTTTCTTTTTCCTTCTGGCTATTATCGTGCATAAATTGAAGTTGTTTAGCGACGAAAAAGAGTTTCAACATTTCTATTTACCCATGCTTTGGGGCAGCATCTTTAGCTATGCTTTAAATCTGGAGTATTCCTTTGATCAATCTTGGATATACCTGTTGGCAGCACTGGGATCTAGCGCACAGCTTTATGCGGGCATCCGCTTTATTAAAGCTGTTTTCCGAATAAGGATCAGTAATCATCTTAAGCTCATCCTCTTCCTCCTTTTCTTTAAATGGATCTTTCAAATCCTGGGCTCCACTCCACTTATTGCAGAGCAAATCCAATTCAATCGCTTTCTGCTTATTGCCTATCTGCACTTTATCTTCCTGGGGATTTACACGCCTTTTATTTGGGAGATGCTGAAAAGACGCATCCCGGCCTTCAACAAATGGATGATTGCCTATTGGCTGCTGTTTATACTTAGCGAAATTGCCTTGATCGCACCTTCCTTAAAACTCATACCGGGATTTCAATCCTGGCCGATCCTCACCTTTTATATCTATGCCGGCCTTGTTTCGATTTGGTTGATCCTTGCTTTTTCCTATCTCAAAAACCTGCGTAGAAACACATCCTATCATCTGGAATCAAACTATTAGTAGAAGCTTAAGTCCGGATGATAGTCAATGAAAAGGCAACAAAATGAAAAAGCCCCTCTATTTAAGATAAAAATGTCCTTTATTTTCACTTCCTGATATTTCTCATCCTTTAAGCCTACAAGCCCCACTACATTTGAACTAATGAAAGCTCATTTAGTACATAGCATTTTATTGTTTAGCCTGTTGTTCTCGCAGCTTTACAACAGTGTTATCACCGCTGTGTATGAGCTTAATTACCAGTATTACTCTACCGTGCTTTGCGAAAACGCTGATAAACCTGAACTTCATTGCGAGGGTAAATGCTATTTCGCTAAACAATTGCAACTGCATGAGGATTCGGAGCCCAGCAGCCCTCCCAGACTCTTGCCCGAACTATTACTGTTTAGCCAGGATTCTCCAAGCGAATTGAACTTAGGAATTAGTCTTCCTACGGATGAAGGGCCTACGTACTTTTTAAAGTCAAAAATTCAATCCCCCTATTTAACAGAGATAGATCATCCTCCCAAAGTTTAAAGCATTTCTCTCCTTCAACTTTTGTTTTAAACTTTAAAGAAATCAAGATGAATATTTCAAAAAATTGGGGCACTATGGCTTTTGCCTTAGGCCTGGCTCTGCTGTCTATTTCCTGCGAAAAAGAGCCGGATAACAATGGGCAAACAAGTCCCGACAGTCCTTTACATAATTACATTTATTATGGTGAAAAATCCACAGCTTTCGCCGATGTTAAACTCTACTTTGCTGAAGATGCCTTTGTGGGTTACAATCGCGTCGCGGTTGAACTATTTGAAAGTGGCAGTAAACAAAGAATTGAAAACGCTTCCCTATCATTTCTCCCCCTAATGGATATGGGCACCACTAAACATAGCTGCCCTTTCGACAACCCCGCTTTCAATGCAGAGCTGGAAGCTTATCAAGGTAGTGCTACCTTTATTATGCCCAGCAGTGCTATGGCCAGCTGGACCTTTGGGCTAATCATCAATTATAATGGAAATATCGACACCCTCAGCTTTAATCTTGAGGTGAAAGCTAAGGCTGAAGCCAAAGTGATCAGCTTTATTTCTGCTGCGGATAGCCTAAGTGCCATTTTCATTGCCCTAAAAGAGCCCAGCAGTCCGGAAATTGGTTTGAATACTCTAGAGCTGATGGTCTACGAAAAGGAAAGCATGATGGTATTTCCGCCTGTAAGCGATTTCAGTATCGAAGTAGAACCTGAAATGCCCTCCATGGGACATGGATCTCCCAACAATGAAGATCCCATTTCAATTGCCAATGGTCTTTATAGGGGTAAAGTGAATTTTACCATGAGCGGCTACTGGAAGCTGCACCTGAAAATAAAAGATGCCAATGGCCAAACGCTGAATGAAGATGCCTCTTTCGACATCAGCTTTTAATTAAACATGTGATTCCCAAACCGGATTTAGCTTAGGGCGTCGAGCAATTATCAGCGCTCTAAGCTCATCCAAAAGTCTAAACCATGAAATGGATTTGCACAGGCTTTTTTATTCTTATAGCCAGTCTTTCCCGAGGCCAATCAGATACCCAAACCATCGATCTTAAGCACCTCAGCTTGGATGAAGTTCTGGTTTTGGATAATTGGGAAAATAAGCACGCCCTTAAAAAAACGGCCGAAAATCATCAGCTGGAACTTCAACTCAAACAACTCAAAGGGGTAAATCTTATTTCGCGAGGCAGCTTTGCGCAAGAACTGATATACCGTGGTCAGGCCGATGGTCGAATTCAGGTGAAACTCAATGGCATGCGAGTTTACCATGCCTGTACAGATCGCATGGACCCATCTACCTCCTATATTGTTGCTAACAATTTAAGTTCTGCTGAGCTCGCCTCATCCTGCGAAAGCCAATGCAGTTCTAATGGCTTGGCTGGCAGCATTAATCTTAAAACCAAAGAAGCGAGCTTCCAAAAGTCCAAGACCTGGCGTTTTGGCTTTAACCAGCAATATCAGACGAATACTCATGGTCTGAACTCCGCTTTTTTCGTGGAGAGTAATTCCGAAAAATTGGCTTGGCGACTGAATGGCACCTGGTTAAAAAATGCCAATTATCGAGATGGTCGCGGACAGGAAGTATTGTACTCCCAAAACGAAAAGCAAAACTGGGCCCTGAATTCCGTTTACCGCCTATCTCCAAAACAGTTTTTAAAATTGGATTTCATTTTTGACCTGGCCACCAATGTGGGATATCCAGCCCTTCCCATGGATGTTGGCCTGGCCAGAGCATTCATTGGCGGACTCAGCTATCACAGCTATCACCCTCTGGGGCCCTTTGCCAATTTCGAATTGAAACTATACCATAATGACATCTACCATGAAATGGATGACACACAGCGAGAGGAGGTATTTATGCATATGGATATGCCCGGATGGAGCCGCACCTCCGGTATAAGTTTGGAAGCCATGAATTGGAAGACCGGAGCACATCGTATCAATCTGTTTACAGAGTATTACAGCAATTTCAGAAGGGCTGAGATGACTATGTTCCCCAGCAACAGTAGTGAATCCGCCATGTTTATGCTTAGTTGGCCTGATACGCGCCTTAATGGTATGGCATTGGGAATAAGTGATCATTGGCATTTTGCTAAAAACAGTGTGCAGAGCACCATCCGGTTTGATTATGAAAGCTCCTCAATTCTGTCCGAAATCGGTAAAGACCAATGGACAGGAATGGGCTACACCTTAAAGTCCCCCAGAAACTTTTTACTGGCTCAAATTAAAACGGCATACCGTCATCAACTAAATTCAAAAATCAGTCTAAACAGCGCAATTAGCATCGGGTCCCGCGGCCCAACTACTTCAGAGCTATATGGCTTTTACCTATTCAATGCGCACGATAACTATGATTATTTAGGGAATCCAGAATTAGAGGCCGAACAACTTTTAAGCTTGGAAATTGGTCAAAGCTATCGCTCGGAAAAATTACAGTTTAGCACAAGCCTATTTAGCCAATTCTATCGCAATTACATCTTTGGTATAAACACAAACTATGACGCGATGACCTTCGGAGCCAAAGGACTCCGAGAATATCAAAACCTGGCCCATGCCACTTTCTGGGGTTTGGAATTGGCAGGTGAATACGCATTTAATAAAAAGCTGGGTAGCCGGGTCAAATTAGACTATTTGCGAGGCATTCACCCCGATTTCGACTTACCCCTAATTCCTCCACTACAAGCTCTAGTAGCCCTAAACTACCGCTACCAAAATTTCCGCTATTTAATTCAAAGCCGGATGGCAGCAGAACAAAAGCATTTCAACACCGCCTATGGCGATCGCTATACACCGGCTTATATGCTCTGGGATGCCGGAATAGAGTACCAGCTGGATATGGAAAAATACCAGGCTACATTTAGCCTCAATGCCAATAATCTATTCAATCAATATTACCGCGATCATCTAAACTGGGGCGCCTTCCCAAGTATGGGCCGGAATCTGATTCTTAGCCTGACTCTTAAATTTTAAGATAGAAAGTACTGAGGCCTAATCCATTATTTAAAATCATGTACCACTTCATAGTGATAAATATCATTTCTCTGCTCAGCCAGGCATTCTACTTTAGTTTGGGTAATTAAGGGCAATGGGCTTATGCGACAGTTTTTAACTTTTTTCCTACTCTGTGGTTTAGTGTTTTCCTGCAGTAAAGATGAAACAGCCCTTTCGGAGCCTCAGGGCAGGATTTCAATCGACTTTCGACATTTTGCAGGCACAGACTCTCTTTTAATTGGTAAGGTGTATTACCCTAATGCGGCCGGAAATGAATACCGGGTCTCCTATTTAAAATACTTCATTAGCGGACTTTGTCTCTATAAAAATGGCCGAAAAATCTGGCAAACCAAGACTCCTCCCATTTCCATCAATGCCAAGTACCAGGATTGCTTACAAGCGGCTTTTGAGCAGGTTCCTGTAGGCAGCTATGATTCTTTATCCTTCGCCTTTGGTATTGTTCCAGAATACAACTACCATGGAGGATTTGAAATCAGCAATGACGACTATGACATGTACTGGCCCATCAATTTAGGTGGAGGATATCACTTTATGAAGTTTGAAGGCCATTGGCGAGATGGGGATGAATTCGGCACTTTCGCCTTTCATGTTGGGGCTAAGGAAAATCTGATCATCCATGGTTTTAAGCTACCGTTGGACGTGCAGGAAGCTCAGAGTACTAACATCATTATGACCATGAATACCCACGAATGGTTCGAAAACCCCTATTTATTTGACCTCAGCAAGGAAAACGGATACACCATGGGTAACCAGGGGCAAATGAATAATTTGGTATTAAACGGCCAACATGTCTTTAAGGCTAAACTGCAGGACTTCTAAATAGCTCCAATCATGAGACTCTTTCAAACCTCACAAAAAACCCTGCCCGCCTCTATTGTTGTAAGCATTCTCCTAGTTATGTTATTGAGCATGGCCCTGAGTTGCCAAAAAGAAAGTAACCAGACAACCAGGCTCAAGCCCTATATTATTGAGCTCCCAAACAGTTTTCCCAGGCTTGAAATCCCTGATGATAACCAGCCCTATATGGAGCGCATTGCCCTAGGGCGCAAACTGTATTACGACTCTACTCTGAGTAATGATGGCCGCGCCTGTGCCAGCTGCCACATTCAAGCACAAGGCTTTACCAAATCCAGTCAAAACGTAATGCCTGTACTACACCATGCAAATCTTGCCTGGAAAAACCTATATATGTGGGACGGTAGCCAAAGTGGAAGCCTGGAGGAGCTTATGTACTTTGAGGTGACTGAGTTTTTTAATACCAATCTTTCCAAATTTAATAGTCATCCGGAATATCCTGCGCTTTTCAAGGAAGCTTATAATTCCTCAACTATTACTGGGGAAGACCTAGCAAAGGCACTGGCCCAATTTGTACGCACCTTAATTTCTGCCAATAGTAAATACGACCAAGTAATGAGTGGCCAGGCTACTTTCACCGAATTAGAAGCCAAGGGGCATGCGATTTTCACCGGCGAAAGAGGAAGCTGTTACCACTGCCATATCCCTCCCCTTTTCACCGATAACAGAGTGCATAATATTGGACTGGACAGCACTTATGAAATCCCGGCAAACCAGGGTTATTTCCATAGCACTGGCGATTCTAGTCATCTAGGACATATGCGCACTGCGAATCTTCGCAATATTGGTTTGCGGAGCAGCTTTATGCATGATGGTCGATTCAATGATCTTAAGCAAGTATTGGAACATTATAGTAATGGTGTAAAACAGAGCCCCAGCTTGGATCCGGTAATGATCAAATCAAATGGGTCTGCGAAACTTCATTTTACTACGGAAGAAATCGAAGCCCTGGAAGCTTTCCTCAAAACTCTTACAGACTCCACATTTATATCCAATCCCGAACTTAGCCAAGCCTAAATCATGAAAACCTTAACCCGCCCGGGCCACTTAAGTATTAGTCGGATTTTCACTTTCGAAATGGCGCATGTACTTAGCAACCATCACGGTCTTTGCAAAAATCTACATGGTCATTCCTATAAACTGCATATTAGCTTAAGTGGAAAAGTTATCGATGAGCCTGACGCAGCAAATGACGGGATGATTATGGATTTTGGTGAACTCAAGGAAATCGTTAATCAACACATCCTTAGCAAGTTTGACCATACCTTGGTTGTATACCAAAAGGCTGCTAATGCCCAAGACTTACTTAATTTACCCTTTGAACGAATTGAAGTATTAAACTTTCAGCCCACCTGCGAAAATCTGGTTTTGCATTTTGTCCATTTGTTAGAATTAAATCTTCCCAAAAGGCTTAAGCTTTACAAGCTAAGACTGTATGAGACAGCAAATTCCTACTCGGAATGGCAAGCTTAATCGGCACATTTCCTAATTCTTTTCCATGGGTCTTAATTTCCTCGTCGTCTATAATCTCTGCTCCAATTAAAGGCGAAACTCTTCTGAAATTTAAGGCTAACACAATTACTGCCTTGGCTTTTCAGCTTGGATTATGCCGCTATTTGGCATGAATCATGATATCTTGTGGACGCTTAAATAGGTTTATTTAGATATTCCAATGTCAAAACAAATCTTGAGACTTAGCATTATTATAAAAACTCTGATGAAATTACTCCCTATGAAAAAAGCACTATTCCTTTTATTTACGATCAGCACCTTCAGCATGAGTGCCCAAGGTTTAATTAGCAATGAGCTGCATCAAGATCATCAAACCGAAGCGGAAGGTGCCATTGGCCCTCAATGTGGTTCGCACTTTCTCATGAAAAACCAGGATGATAAAAAGCCTGGATTTCTGGAAGCCTCTAATAAGGCTCTGCAAAATATTGTAGAGAATCTTGAGCACAAGTCCAAGACCAGCACTACCGCCACCTTAACCATACCGGTAGTATTCCATGTAGTATATAATAATGGAGATGAAAATTTACCGGACTCGGTTTTCCAAAATCAGATCCGAGTATTAAACGACAATTACAGTCGCCAAAATGCAGATACCAGCTCACTGCGTCCCGACTTCCAACCTTATGTTGGAAATCCCAATATTCAATTCGTTCTAGCCAGCCAAGACCCAGATGGCAATCCCACCAATGGCATTGCCCGAACCAGCACCAGCGTGGAGCATTTCGGTGGCATCCTTCCTTATAACTCTACTCAAACGGCGCAAATCCAGCAATGGGTAGCCGATAGTTTATTCTATAATTTATTTCGGATCACCGAAGACAGTCTGGGTGGAGCCAGTGCCTGGGACACCGAGCGCTATCTTAATATCTGGGTGGGTGACCTGCGTATTTTCGAACCGCAATTCAACAATTTTGAAGAGTTGGTTTTCTTAGGCTTAGCTCTACCCCCCGGTAATCATCCTAATTTTGCGGGCACGGGTTTCGACACCCTCCAATATAGTGACGGCGTTTTGATGCACTATGTTGCGATCGGGCCTAATAATCCAATCGATTATCCTGCTGCCTACGCCAATTTAAACAGCACTCTAGACGAAGGAGACCTGGTAAGTCATGAGGTGGGCCACTACCTGGGATTGCGCCATATTTGGGGAGATGGTGGCTGTTCCGCCGATGACTACATTGACGACACCCCTCTTTCGAATAATTCCAATCAATTTAGCTGCAACAAGCAAAGAAATTCTTGTGTAGACACCATTGGCGGAGCGGATTTACCAGATATGATCGAAAACTTCATGGACTACAGTGCAGATGCCTGCCTAAACTCTTTTACGGCCGATCAAGCAGCAGTAATGCGCGCGACTCTCTTTACTTATCGCCCAAATGTTTTCACCATCGGACAAGAAGAAATCGCCCTGGCTAGCAGCATTCAGTGTTTCCCGAATCCAAGCTCTGGAAAAATTAACATCGTATCAGATGCTAATCCTCAAGATCTTCAGGTTAAGATTTTTAATAGCGCGGGAACATTGATTTCCGAAAACCACTTTCATTCTGAATCCAAAATTGAATTGAATTTGGAAGGACCAATAGGACTTTATATTGTTCAAGTGAGCAGCCCTCAAGATCAAGTAAGTTTTAGAGTTTTGAAGAACTAAGTGAATTTCATTTAGTGTGTAATTATATAGGAGCAATATGGCCGAAGATCTAGCATCAAGGCCATATTAGACTCCTATTCACGCCTCTCTATCCAGGAGCAGATTTTGCACTACTAATACTAAATGATCATTCTTTAGAGCCAAGAAACCATTGCTCATTTATATTGATTTAAGATCATTTTATCCATTAGCCTGTCGCTTAGTAATCTTCGCAAGAGGAGCAGTGGTTTAGCCATAAACCCTCCGCTGTATCTGATATTGGGGACTTTAGCTCTTATTGCTTTTAGAATTATATCTGCTATAATTTCAGGTTCAACATTTTTATTTTTAAATCTTATACCTGTTTCGATCATTTTTGAAGTCATCTGACCATAGTGCCCCTCTCTGGAAGAGCTTAAAGCATGATTCATTGCAATATCTCCCCATTCCGACTTTACACCACCTGGCTCAATAACAATTACATCTATACCAAACTGCTTCGCCTCCATTCTTAAGCTATCACTTAATGCTTCAACCGCGAATTTACTTGCATGATACCATCCTCCTAAAGGATTGGCTATTTTCCCACCCACCGAACTTACATTTATAATTGTCCCTGAATTATTATTCCGCATATGGGGTAATACTAGCTGACTTAAACGGGCTAAACCGAAGACATTTACTTCCATTTGATATTTCGCCTGTTCTATGGGCACATCCTCTATTGCGCCATATAAACCAAATCCAGCATTATTAATCAAAATATCTAAATACCCTTCGTTTTTAATGATTTCTTCGACCCCAGATATCATAGATTGATTATCTGTCATATCCATTTTCAGGAGTTCACCCCCTTCCTGTTTTAAGTCATTCATCTTCTCAATTCTTCGAGCGGCTCCATAAACTTTATACCCCTTTCTTAAGAGAAGTTGAGCCGTCGCCTTACCCATTCCGGAAGAGGCTCCTGTAATTAATACTATTTTACTCAATTTGATTTTATTAAAATTTGATAGAATTCAATTCTTGCTGATACCTCTTGCTTTTCCACATCGAAAAAGCTTCTATTGCATGTCCAGTTGTCCCGACAATTAATAAGCCAAGTCCTATTCCCTTCCAAAAATCACTGGACACAGAAAGCGCCAAAACAAGTCCTCCAAAAATTAAAGTTGAAAACAATATTAAAGCTGAACGATAACTTGATTTCATAACCAAGCTCATTCTAGCTATTTCAGATTTATGGAGTTCTACATTGGTCTGGGCTGAATTTCTAATTTCAGTCATTTGTCCTCTATTACCAACAGCAACAATGACACCTGCAATAAGAAAGAACAGGCCTCCTACATTAAAAGCATAAGACAAGCCTTTAACAAGCCCCTCATTCTCGAAAAAAGGAGAAAGAATAAAGGAAGAAAGGAGAATCACAGTTCCTATCGCAATAGAGAGAAAGGCATTAATCTGTTCATTCTGGTAGTAGCGATGTATGTACTCAACCATTTCATGCATGGTCAAAATCCGTTGAAAGGGTTAAGTGTTTGTATTTTTCAAGCTCCTTCCTATCGGCCTCTCTTTTATCAACTATCAACTGATAGGCATCTGGGCCAAGGAGAAGATGTAAAGGAGGTTCATCCATGGTAGGGACATCCTTTAAAATCTGCACCAACTTAGCGGGATCCCCAGGCTGGTTTCCATTAAGCTGCTCCCATAATTGTAATTTCTCTTTTGTCTTGTAATCCTCAATAAAATTCTTACCTGTCTGTAGAGATCCTGAATTAAGAAAATTGGTTCGAAAAACACCGGGTGCAACCACGGTAACTCTAATATTAAAAGGACCAACTTCTTGGGCCAAACTTTCCGACAATCCTATTACGGCAAACTTGGCTGCCGTATAGCTTGCAGAACTAGCAAACCCCGCATAACCTGCAACTGAAGAAATATTGATAACATGCCCGCTTTTTTGTCTTCGCATATGGGGCATAACAGACCGGATCACGTTAACCGTACCTATAAGATTTATATCAATGGATTGCCTAAACTCTTTATCCGAAGTTTCCTCCAAACTAGCAACTGTCCAATACCCAGCATTATTGACCACAACATCTATTTTACCAAATGTCTCTATTGCCATGTTTACAGCACTCTCTACAGAATTTACAGAAGCCAAATCGACCTTTAGCGCCAAGAGGTTTGGATGATTACCAATCCTTTGTTTAATGCTTTCCGGATTTCTTGAGGTGGCGACAACTCTATTTCCTTCTGTTAGCATTTTTTCAGTTAGTTCAAGCCCTATCCCCTTCGAGGCCCCAGTTATAAGCCATATGGCATCCTTAAAATCTGACATTTTAATATTTATTAATTAGGTTATAAAAGTATACCTGATTAAGTATATATTTGATACCTGTATACAAAAGGATACCTAAATGGAGGCTACCGACATAAAGAAGCAAAAAGCTGAAAAAATTGACATCCAGAATAAACTTAGGTTTGTTCAAGACACGCAGTTTGTAATTGGTGGAAAGTGGAAACTACCTATTATCATCTCCATTTATCACGATAATTTTCGATTTAATGAAATCAAAAAGTCCATTCCAAAAATCACAAATCGAGTCCTGTCCAAAGAGTTAAAGCACCTGGAGGAAAATCTACTGGTAGAAAGAAAGGTCTATGACGATTATCCGGCCAGAGTGGAATATACACTTACAGAATATTGCTATACACTTACTGATTTATTAAAACTAATGGAAGATTGGGGGAAAGAACACAGGGAAAAAATCAAATCGCTCTAGAGTAATTTCACCAATGTTTGGAGTTTATCCCTTCCCCACCCAAACCTCCCAATCCAAGCTCTGGAAAAATCAACATCGTTACAAATGCCAATCCTCAAGATCTTGAGCTTAAGATTTTCAATAGCGCGGGAACATTAATATCCGAAAACCACTTTCATTCTGAATCCAAAATTGAATTGAATTTGGAAGGACCAATGGGACTTTATATTGTTCAAGTGAGCAGTGCTCAAGATCAAGTAAGTTTTAGAGTCTTGCAAAAATAATTGTCTTTTCTCAGCCGCCAGGGTATTCAAGTGAGTCTTATTGTCAATGGACTCTTTATCCCGCAACAGTAGATAAATCCCACATATTGAATACAACAAAGAGCCACGGAATATTCCGGGGCTCTTGCTTTATAAGGCTAATTATAAAAAACATAAGCACCTAGTCGCATTCAAAATGAACCCCAAATTTATCACCTATTTCACAAGCTAATTCACTACACACAAGGGGGTTTAACATTTAAAAATATCCCTATCTAATTTCACCAATAAGCATTCAATAACATCACTTAATCACAAGATATAACCCTATAAATTATACACTTATTAATTCCTATATTTTGAAATACGAATATTTTTTTTTCATTTGCAAATAGCAACCTTATCGTTACTACAAAACAACCAATCTCTTATTTATATGAAAAACCCTCTACAAAGAATCTTTCGAATTCTAACATTTACACTTTTAGCCTTGAGCAATATTCAACTAGAGGCTCAAACTATTACTTTGAATGAAAATCAATATGAATTCATCTCCGGAGAATGGCAACTCATCGGATCTAATAATCTTAATTTCCCCGTCGCAACCAACCGAATTGTAATTTACTATCAGAGCGGAGCAAATCAGCGAAATATTGCCACTTTCGAAAGCAACAATGGTTTAAAACCCTTATTCAAATCTAAATTTGGATGGACATTTTATAAGCTTTCCACAGATGCAGACTCAGGTATTTTTACGCTCGCTAACTCATTACTCTCTGACCCTATTGTGAGTAATGTAGACGTGGATACTGAGGGATATTACACACAATCTCCGAATGACCCCTTATATGTTAATCAATGGTACCTGGAAAACGGTAATGACCATGACATTGACATGTCAGATTATTGGAACCTACTTCAGCAAGCTCCTGGAACCACGATCATTTCTTTTCTGGATAGCGGTTTCGATATCAATCATGAAGATCTCGGAACGGGCTCTGATGGGTATCATAATTTGTATTTAAACCCAGGAGAAGATGCCTGGTCTGACCCCACCGATCCGAGCACCGGAAATGGAATTGACGATGACCTCAATGGTTTAGTCGACGACTGGAAAGGCTATGATTTCGTAAATAACACGAATGAATTAATGACAGACAATTTTTATCATGGAACATTTACCACTGGAATTGCCCTAGCCAAATCCAACAACAATAAGGGTATCTCCGGAATTGCCAGTAATTGGGGACCCGGTGGACCCGTACTTCTCCCATGCAAAATTGGTGGAGCCTTTATTTCTTCAACCGCGGTTGCAGCAGGAATGGAATATTCTGTAGACATGAATGCCGATGTTATTAACATGAGCTTCTCTATTGGCAATTCCATGGCTTTGGAAACAGCCATACAGTATGCAAAATCAGAAGGAGTAGTGCTCGTTGCGGCTTCAGGAAACAACGGCAGCTATGTGACCATTTCATTTCCAGCCTCCCATCCAGATGTTATCGCAGTAGGGGGAACTGATATTAACGACACCAAATGGGTAAATGCCAACTGGGGCGTTAACCTAGACTTAGCAGCACCTTCTGAAAACATTACCAGCATACAGCCCTCAAACACCTACAACACAAGCTCTGGAACCTCCTTCTCCGCTCCCATGGTGACCGCAACAGCAGCTTTGATGAAAAGACAGAACCCCTGTTTAGGGCCCATTCAAATTCGCGAAATTCTTAATGCCACCGCAGAAAAGGTTGGTGGCTATGATTATCACCCAAATAACTTCCCCTTCTACACTAAAGGGAAATCTTACGAATTGGGCTATGGTCGACTAAATGTATACCAAGCAGTTAAAGCTGCGCAGGAGTCTGTTAACCCAGGCCTGGACCTGTACATGCGAGATCGATATGACGACAACGGAAATGATGCGGGCTATGTATTTACCTGGGATTTTGATGAAAGCCCGGACATTTGGACTCGCAATAATCCTGATGGTTTCGACATCCAAAATCAAGGAGTAGATGAAGTACTGGAATGGAGTTCTACCGACCCATTTTATACTTATGTGCGAGTATCCAATAGAGGATGCCAAGCCTCTGACCCAAGTGATCAATTAAAATTGTATCGTTCAGCAGCCTCAACCAATTCTGGTTGGCCAAACAGCTGGGACGGAACTGACTTATGCGGGGGCCTGCCCTGTGGCGCCCTTATCGGCACTCAAAACATCCCAGTACTTAACCCTGGGGAATCAGTTATTCTTGAGTTTGCCTGGTCCAGTTCATTTTTCCAGAATTGCCTCTTGGCTAGGATTGAAAGTTCTCAGGACCCCATCACAGTCCATCCTGGTGACTTAGCTCAAGACATATACACAAACAATAATGTGTCACTACAAAATCTTGTTATTCAAAACATCGTACCTGGATTCCAGCATTTAACAGCTCCCCATGAAGAAAAATATTCCACCGAAGTTTGGGTAGGTAACGGAGATGGAAATGGAAGTGGAGAATACGAAGACCTAACTTTCTCCGTAAATGAATTTGCTAGTGGCTCAAGCTTAGTTGACGAGGCTGAAGTACTGCTCATTTTCGACGCAAGCGGATGGCAAATGTTTGGCCCATCCTTAACGCGAAATCCCGGAGTTCGTGTTATTGAACCAGGGGTTGTTGAAATGCAACAAGATCAGGTAACTGTCAATTCTATATGGTTTGATCCAGGGCAAAGGATTCCCGTTGTTTTTGCGTATAATTATCTGATTGACAAAGTATCCGACAAAACGAATTATGGCTTCCGCATAACACAAAAACATTCTACCCCACATGCCACTTTGGGCGATCATTGGACTGGAAATGTACATTTCTCCCTAATCCGTGAGCCCCGTCAGCCTTTTAACGCTGATGCAGGCTCAGACCAAAACGTCAATTATGGTGATCCCGTTCGACTAAACGCCCGTAATATTGGGGAAGACGCATATTACAACTGGTACGATGAAAATCACAATCTTCTCAGTCAATCATCCTCCTATACATTTACAGGAACCCAAAGCGGCACTTACACGCTTGAAGTCATTACGAAAGAAGACCTATATAAAGATTACGATGAAGTTACGCTTACCGTTAAACAACAATTCTTAAAAAGAATATCCCCAAACCCCACTTCCGGATCAACACTAAGCGTTGATTACCGCGCCAAGGGTGCTTCACGTGCTAGCATTCAAATTATCGGAGCAAAGGGTGTTATTTTAAAGACATTCAACTTGGATCTTGAAAACGAAACGGTCAATCTGGACATTTCCTCACTTCAATCCGGTTCCTACGGAGTAGTCCTTGTTTGTGACGGCACAGCAGTCGATTCACAAACCTTAATTGTCAATTGATTCCTTGAAAATTCTTTTACGAAGAAATTTTCTACAAATACCCGAATCTAAACACTATCCAATAAGGGTCAACCAATATGGTTGGCCCTTTTTCATAGAATAGGGAATAGCCCCAGACGATCTAATTTCTAAACTCAAGAAAGAAAATCAAGTACTTCATCCCGAAAGATGAATATATGAGTTAAGCTGATTTCAATATTTCAAGGCCCTAGTCCCTACGACTTACTTCATTAATAACAACCTGGCTCTATTCAAGGAGTCATTAATATTTGTAATTAAATTGTCCTTTTCAAGGAGACTATTGATATCCGCTTTTTCTAACTCCATCAGCACCTCCTGGCTTACTCCCGAAAGAATAACTTGGACTTCTTGGCTACGAAATTCTCGAATCACCTCTTTTAATCTATGGATACCGGTAGCATCAATAAATGGTACATGCCTCATCCTCAAAATTAATACCTCCGGACGTTTTTGCATTCTATTTAAAGCATCCTGAAAAGTTTGTGCTGCACCAAAAAACAATGCTCCATTAACTTCATAGAGGACTACCCCTGAAGGAAGTTCCGGTATTTCTTCTTCAAATAGCAATTCATCATCCTTTTCAGCTTGCTTTGAAAAGACTCTAATGCTTACAGACTCACTCAATCGCTTCATCACAGTAAAACTAGATAGAACAACACCTACTTCAATTGCGATCACCAGATCAAAAATTACCGTAAGAAAGAAAGTAACAAGTAAAATCAAGATATCCAATCGATTTCCCTTTAATAGAAATACGAAATGGCGCCATTCGCTCATGTGATAGGAAACGACAATAAGGATACCTGCAAGACAAGCCATTGGAATCAATTTGGCAAAAGGCGCAAGCAGCATCATAATCAATAGCAGAACAATGGCATGGGTAATTCCTGCAATAGGTGTCCGTCCTCCATTCTTCACATTTGTAGCAGTGCGAGCAATAGCACCTGTAGCTGGAATCCCCCCAAACATGGCTGAAAAACAATTGGCCACTCCTTGGGCGATAAGCTCCATATTAGACCGGTGTCGTCCTCCTATCATACCGTCAGCCACCACTGCAGATAATAAGGACTCGATGCCCCCTAGTAAGGCAATGGCCAAGGCCGGCTGTATTAAGGCTTTAACTGTACTGAAATTCACATCGGGAACCATCGGAACCGGTATACGACTAGGGATATCACCAAATGACGACTCAATAGTTGTTACAGGGACATTGAACAAGTGCACCACCAAAGTACCAGCTATAATAGCCACCAAGGAGCCAGGTACTTTAGTGGATATACGATGAAAATTTAAACTCAATAAAATGGTAGCCATTGCAATGATAAGGGCGTACCAGTTAATTTGGCTAAAATGCTGACCATAGACCAGCCATTTCCCCAAGAAGTCTGCCGGTAAGTTCTGAATAGACAAACCAAATAGATCATTTATCTGCGAAGAAAAAATAATGACCGCAATTCCACTTGTAAAGCCAACAATCAGTGGATAGGGAATATATTTCAGTAGACTCCCTAAACGTGCTAGCCCCATTAGTACTAAAATGAGGCCAGCCATAAATGTCGCGATGGTTAAGCCTCCTATACCGTGCTCTTGAACTATCGCATATATAATTACTATAAAAGCCCCGGTAGGGCCTCCAATTTGAACCCTACTACCTCCAAGAGCCGAAATTATAATTCCGGCTACGATTGCGGTCACAAGACCTTTGTCGGGAGACACGCCAGATGCAATAGCAAATGCGATTGCAAGAGGAAGGGCCACAATCCCAACAATTAGTCCCGCAGAGAGATCTTTAAGAAGTTGTTCTCTTTTAATCCCAGCCTTGAGTATTGAGATCAACTTTGGAGTAAAGTCAGATTGCTTCATACAGTAATTACACCAAAAAGCATTTACTTAATTCTACACAGCAAAAGCTTGGCCGGCAAAGTTAATCAATCGACAAACCCGGCTAGATCACGCCTCCATATTGCTTGCATTATTTTTAATCAAGCACCATAGAATGACTATATATTAAATAAACAATGCTGATAGAATGCAAAAAAGTCCTATAATAGAATGGCTTTCGGGAGGTTTTCAAAAAATAGCTCCACAGCAAATCCAACCAACAACAAACTTCATTGCAAATGGACATTATTCAAGGAAGGGTGTTTCGTGTAATCGACGGAGACACCTTTGATATTGACGTCACCAATATTGGAAAGAAAAATAAATTCAACTACCACGCTGAGGAACGTATACGATTCAGTAGCATTGACGCCCCTGAGATAAACTCCAGGCAAGGTCAACTTGATAAGCTATCACTAGAGGAGCTATTGCTAGACAAAATAGTAGAGATCTCAATAGAAGCAAGAGACACTTATAATCGAATCGTGGGAGAAGTCAAATTAGTTTTATAGAAAATCCCTAGAGATGGTGATCAGGAATTACCCAGAGCCTAGACCTATCTTCCTTACAAATCGTAAAGGGAAAACAAAATGCTTAAACTTACCCACTTCATTAAGCCTAATAAAAAAGTACATCTTATTACCCCACCCAAGCCTCCCGATCCAAGCTCCGATACTGCACCGCCTCCGCCACATGATCCGCCTTGATCGAAGTGGCGCCTTCTAAATCGGCAATGGTGCGCGCCACCTTTAAAATACGATCATAAGCCCGG
>DLRW01000014.1:29636-30085 GCA_002501205.1 Flavobacteriales bacterium UBA7878 | reverse complement strand
TAGGGAAAGGCCTAGGGTTTTTGGATACTTTTTGGCCAATGCAAAAAGTATCAAAGAGCTTTCTTTTGGAAATGAAGTTCTGCTTTTTGTTTGGGTGATACTTTCCTTGATACAACCGAAGGCTTCTAGCCTGAGCTCTCAAATTCCATTGAAAAATAAAGAGTCATTTGAAAAAGTATCCAAAAGATTAAGGAAGCTTGAAGGCGATTCGAAATTACCTGAACCTCCGGTCGGTTCTTTCGACCACAGAAGCTTGGGTTGTATGTGGTTCTAACCTTTAGTGGATGTGTATTGCGCTTCATTTTTTCTTGATAAAACCGATGGCGCAGCCAGAGCTCACAAATTCCTTTGAGTTTAATAAAGATCATTTGTAAAACGAAGCAAAAAATCAAGGCCCCTGAGAGGCGATTCCTTTGGACCGCCGCTTCTTGGGTCGGGCCAGCCTGATT
>DLRW01000014.1:1047-29265 GCA_002501205.1 Flavobacteriales bacterium UBA7878 | reverse complement strand
AATTTGAGTCCTGAGTGCTACCCTTCGAACGGCTATCGCTGCTCAGGTGCCGAAAGCTCCGATACATTGGTTTTAAGGAAGGGCTAATGTTTTGGGCAGGATCCCAACGAATACGGATAAATAGTTTTGGCCAATGCAAAAAGTATTAAGTGAATAGATTTTGGGCCATCCAATCTAATATTCCGGTTTAAGGCACGTGTATGTGAACTGATTGTTTCGATCAAACTTAAAAAGAAAGAGAACGGGTCTTTTAAATCCAAATTCTAAGTCTGTTCTATCCGTAGTCGCTAAAATAATATCATTGGAGTATCGAATGAACCAAACTGAAATGTCGGACCTCTTTTTTGATGACAATGGATCTAAGCAGCTGGAGGTAAATTTAAAAGTGTCAGACACATATTTATTCTTGTGAGTTTCAATCAGAGAAAAAATGCGATCGTCTTCCATCGATAATAAGCTGTCTTTGCTGATGTCCATTTCCATTGCCAAAAGCTCCAATCCCAATATTGGCAGGATTTGTTTGTTCATTACCGATGCAGATACTCCGATGCGGTGCTTTTGTACCTGGTGATATTTAAATAAGCTGGTGTCTGCTTTTAAGAAGTCCAATACGATTTGGTACTGTTCACAATTGCGATCTGATTCGACCCGAATTTCTTGTCCGAAAGCAAGGTAGTTCGTAAGAAGAATAAAAGAAGTGATAAATTGTTTCATGGGATCAGGCTGGCGTAAGGTTTATGGTGCGGATCACTTATTTCATTTGGTGTTATTCATTTTGAAAGTAATTTTTACTTCCGGATTTGGTCTACTGTCTTAATAAGCCTTATTCATCCGAGATTTGATAAGGATTTACCACATCCTATATTCTTCAGTGATGTCAAGTCCTTCTGGAATCCTGAAGCCAGTTGATTGTACCACTTTTTCAATAAAAGCACATAAGTCTGCTCTTTCAGTTGACTCTATAAAGCTTGAGTCTTGGTTAAGCTTATTTATGGATTTTACCAACTTAGTGGTCTCTGCGTATATCTTACTTGCAGATTTTTTAGCCGTGTGTTCGGAAATTAGAGCAAGGTAGTTTTTCATAAATTCGATCAGTTCATTTTTCTTAGGCTCATCTTTGGTGTCAATGCTCCATCGATTTAGAAAACTAAGATCTCCCGCTGCTTCAATATTCTTTAAGTTTTCAGGTCTTAGGTTTTTCTTTTGCTCCTTTAAAGTTGCTGTAAGCTTGATTTTCAGTTTCTCACTTTTTTCAAATTCACGAACCCGAATGAAGTCAAGCTTAAAGTCATCGAGAAAGGAAATTTGAAGTTTGTAGTCTTCCATCCAAAATATCCAGTTATGTCTTTTAACACTACCGGGCATTGAGCTTGGTTCGGAAGTGATTTTTTCTTGAGGCTTGGTATTTAGTTTCCGAAGTACATCCTCTTGAGAATCCCCGATTTTTAAACCATGCACCCCTTCTAGGATATTGGACATTAGGGTTATTTCCATGAGGATAATTTCTTCTTCCTCATTAATGCCAATCGATTTAGGCTTTCCAAAACCAGCAGGATAGGCATAATTAGCCCCTTTAAAACCTAAGTAAAGGTCCTTTGAAGCATTTGAAGCAGTGGCTGTCATGATTTCGCCTTTGGAGTTCAAAAAAGGCTTTTCAGGATAATTGATTTCAAATTGTTCAATTAGTTGGACAAGATCCTTAGAGTGGTAGGAATGCCCGAAAAGACTAATGAATCTGTTCATTTCGTGGTGGTGTTAAGGTTTTGAAGAGAACTTTTAATGGTTTAGCTGCGCTGATTTTTAATTCGAAGCGCGGAAACTAAAGCTAGCTATGAAGCGAGAGCCCAGCCTCCTGGCGAGTCCGGTTTGCAGACAATCCTTCATTCCTAATAAGCTACATGTAATATTAGGTACAGTTATTTTATTAGTTCAAGATGTATTTGTCTTATTAGCCACAGGGTATCAATGTCTAAGTCAATATGCTTGGTTCTAAAAGTTAAATCGAAGGGGTCGGTCTGAATCGTAAATTGATCCAACTTATTTGTCAAGCTTCTAAGTAGATCAGAAAGAATCCTACTTGTATTAGTGCTCGCTTTTAACCTTGGTCCTAAAAAAAGCCATTTTCTTGCCTTTATATCAATGTCTTTTTCCGGACGTTTGGATCTGATGGAAAAACTACTGCCAAGCTCTATCCTTGGTTTAGTTATTTGAAAACGATAATACAGGTCTGCGGAGTCCTTAAATTCATAGCGTTCTGCTTTATATCCAATCGAGCTAATTTCTCTTTTTTCAACTTTAGCGTCAATTTCAGCCGCAAATTGATTTATTGTATTATCAAGTTTTTTCCAGTTCACCAGTCTTTATTAGGTCCAAGGATTTGCATAGGGCTTATGGTGGATTAGCTAGGCTGATTTTCAATTCAAAGCTTGTCTGTGGTGAAATCTGGGCAGGTCCTTCGAGACCAAAGCTAGCTGCAAAGCGAAAACCCTGCTTGTTGGCAGTCGTTCACCCGCCATAAGCTATATGCTCTGTTGGGGCACGTTTTATTTTTTAATTTTTATCTCGTAACTCATTCGAGAGTATTCATATTCTTCCTCTGCTAAATCTAATCTCAGTTCTTCTTCAAAATTCTCGGTTTCACGATAATATCTTGATGTTTCCAAGATAGCTTGTTGTACTTCGGTCTGATTTAGAAGGTCGTAAGAGTTTAAACTATCAATTACGGCAATTATCGTTTCCTTGTCATGCTTGGCTAGAGTGAAAATTGTCGCTGCGTAGAACTCAATGATTTTATTCTTATCGGTGACAATTGAAAGGGCAGGTAAGGTTACCTGGTCGTCAAACTTGAAATATGGCTGGGCACGGGTTTCGAAATATTCTATGCTAGTTGTGTCGGGGGAGCCGTTTCTAGAATTCATGTGATCCCATTTCCAGTCGATTCGTGATTTTGTTTCGGTTACAGTCGAGTTTAAAAACAATCTAAGATTTTCAAAGTCGTAGTTGATTTTAATTCGGTCGGAATGAACAGTTGTGGTTACTTCATTATCATTCTGACAATTGGTCGATGTTGTCAAAAGCCCGACTAAAAGAATTAGTGCAACGTGAATTGTCTTCATTTTAAATGTGCTCCAACGGTCTAACTATGCGCAGTGTCCAGTAGGGCATTGCGTATAGGTTTTGTTGTTGCTAGTTGTTTTTCTTTTTTGATTCATATTCCCCAAGCATTTCACTTAGTCTTTTTGTTTCCTCTTCACTTGTCATTCCGACTTGTTCCGCAACTACAATCATATCAGTTACATATTCGTATTCAATTCGACCTCTGATTTTGCCTCTATTAAGAATCTTTTCTAGTTTATTTTCTCTTTTATAATCGAGATTTGCTTCACATATCTTATTCCAAAAATATTCAACAGTTTCTCCAGCTCCTTCTTGAAAATATGTAAAAACCGCTTTAATATCATATTTCAGTGAGGCAAGTGTTTTAATCTTTTGTTCTGCATCTATTCTTCGGAACTTATCTTTTTCTAAGTTAGAAGTGACCATATTCACGATATCTGGTGTCCAATCTTTTGGAGGATGTGTTTTGTAAGAATCAATAGCGATATCAATTGCTTTACACAATTTTTCAACCTCTTCTTGATATGTTCTTTTCTTTGTCATTCAATTAGCTACAACGTTTTGGCTATGCGCAGTGTCCTGAAGGGCATTGCGTAAAGGTTTTGTTGGGTACAGTTTTTATTTTAAAACCTTATCAGCTTCTTTTAGCCGTAGTTTCCGTCCATCAATTAGAATTGGACTGCTTGAATTCAACGCATTGTTCGCTGATAACCGTTTGTCAAACTCTACAAAACAGAAGCCTTTAGACTGTCCATCTCTAGTGCCACCGCCCCATCTCGGGATGATTACGTCTACTACTTCGCCAAATTTTTCTAATGATGAATATAATTGTTCTTCTACTACGTCATAGGGTATGTTCCCTACATAGATACGCGCATAATCAGACCTATCTTCTTCCTCTAATTGATCTATGGATTCACTTTCTGGTTTTACTATTTTGTATCTGGGGACAGCTTTTCTTGAGCCGCCATATTTTTTCTTATGATAACTTGCTTCATTTGAAGACATTGTAGCCGTTAAAATCCCTTTTTCTCTGAGGGACTCAATTAGTTCCCGATAGACTTTTTCATCTACTATACCTACATTTTCAAAAATTTCCTTAGCCGAAATCAATCTGCCGTTTACACCCAGTCTGACAACAGTTTTTTGTTCCCTAGACAATTCAATTCCATCAAATTCTTCGAGCCAAAGTTTTTCCTCTGGAGAATAAACATACTTGTAAAACAAGGTTATTGAATATGTTTTATTCTCTGATTTTATAACAGGAGCCACCATGTCATTACTACGAAGTAAATCATGAATCCTTCTTATCCCTTCACCAAGTTCACGAATATGACCAGCTTCTCTTAAGACACGAGCTACGTATGTGTTTCTTGATTGATGCACACCTGTTAGTGATTCCAAGTCTTTAATTGAAATTGAAGACAATAGCTCACCCGGATTTTTAATAACTAATCTATCATCAAAGATTTTAACTTCAATTCCCCTACCTTCATTGCTATAGTCACGGTGTGTAATAGCATTTACCAATGCCTCACGGCACGCAAGCTCGGGGTACATAATTTGATTTTTAAACAATGCATCTTCTGAAAATCGAGTATCGGTTAAATGTGGTCTCAATAAGTCCCAACTACTTTCGATAAGTTGAAAAATGTTTCCATTAGCTTCACCAACCTCGGTTACATTGAAATTCTCACCTGTTTTTTCTTCGGTACCATTAACTTTTAATATTCTCACTTGAAGCCGAGGATGCCATTTACTAGACTTTTAAGCGAATAGCAAAAGTGCTGCTTTTCTTAGCTTTAGGGATGTGCCATCAAACTCAGCTAAATCAAAATACTGGAGTAATTTTTCAGGTGAAATTAATTTCGAAATTTCATGAGCTACTTGATTTATCAACTCATGATCTAAATCAGTTATTTTAGCTATATCAACAAAAGCTCTATCATACTCTCGAGACACTTTTTCATTACGTTCGAAAATGATTTTTTCTGATGCTGTTGGTACAGATTCCTTGTCCTTTCTTTGAAAACATTCCCCTTTAGAAGTAAGATGGACATAATCAGAGCCTTTGCTAACTGAGAAATAAATAACCTTGTGATCTTTGTAATCTATCAGAGAAGATTGTTTGATTGGGACAGGAGTTTCTTTTAGAATACAGTCCTTTGGGGAACTTAATAACCCATTGATTTTGTCTTGATTGTGAGGTAAGCCAGTGATAGTGTGGTTATCTTCAATACCTACAAAAAGCTCTCCGCCATCTGCATTGGCAAATGCTACTAAGGTCTTGGCGATATCGTACTTGATTTCTGATATGTCTCGAGGCATTTTTTTTGAAGGTGGTCCTTCAAAAGCACTCTTAAATTCTCGATAATAGCTTTCTCCTATCTCAGTCGCTATTTCTACTTTATCTGCAAGTTTTAATATGTCTGTCATTGTTCCTTTATTCTAATTGTGCCTAACATTGATAATGTTCCTAGTAATGTTGTTTATATGCATGACCGAGCGGGATATATCCCTACTATTTGCTTTTAGATATAAATTGAGCTTAGAACCCTAAATTAAACATTTAGTCGAGGTCCAAATCATCAAAAGGGCATTTTATACCCAGCAAGGCCTTCGTGCTAACAAATTGTAAATCCCGGTGCTGCGCTGCTATTATACCTCGTGGACCTTGTGCGTAAAGGAGGTAAGTACAAGGTTCCTGGATGTGTGGCATTAGACAAGTGGAGGAGGCAGCTTGAGCTGCATTTCCGTTTAAAAAAATGGATAAGTTCAATTAGCACTTTGGCCGGACTAAGGATTTTGAAATATCGTTCCTTGGCCTTATAAGCTGTTCTGCTTTACGTAAAAGTTATTTTCTGAAGGAATAAAAGAAAGGGGCTTAGTTTAGGTAGAGACTCTCTGTGCTAAGCAATGTGGGCCAAATAATCCGCTACCACAAAGGTGCTGCCCCCAATAAAGATGAGATCATCACTTAAGGTATGCTCCTGAGCGGCCTTTACTGCGCTGGGCACATCGGCATAAGCCTTACCGGCCAGGCCAAATTTGAGGGCTTCGCGTTTAAGGGTTTCGGCATCGAGGGCCCGCGGGATTTCCGCCTTGGTGAAATAATAAAATGCGCTTTGGGGTAAGATCCGCAATATGTCTTTAATCTGCTTATCACCAACCATACCCCAAACAATATGCAATTGACGATAGCTAAGGCCTTTGATTTGCTCCATCAGGGCCTGGATGCCAGTAAAATTATGTCCCGTATCGCAAATAGTAAGCGGCTTGCGACTCAAGATCTCCCAACGGCCTCGTAATCCCGTAAGGGCACAAACCTGGCTCAAGGCTTTTTCTACCGAAGCCTGGATATCCCATCCCTTGGCCTGCAATTGATCTACCGCCGCTAATACCCCCCGTAAATTATTTTCTTGATAGGCACCTTTCAGGTCGAGCTCCATATATAAGCGGGAAGGTCGAACCTGATCTATGGCAAAGAATAGAGGCGCTTCCATTTCAGCGGCCTTCTTTTTAAATACCGGATCACATTCGGGCTGCCTTTCACTAATCACCACCGGAACACCGGGCTTGATGATGCCTGCTTTTTCGCCGGCAATAGCGCCTAAGGTATCGCCTAAGAATTGGGTGTGATCTAAGCCGATATGGGTAATTAAACTCAATTCGGGTAGCAGTACATTGGTGCTGTCCAAGCGACCACCCATGCCAACCTCTACAATGGCAATATCCACTTCTTCTTTACGGAAATAATCGAAGGCCAGGCCTACGGTCATCTCAAAAAAGGAGAGGCCCAAGGAGCTGAACTGATCACGGTATTGCTCCACGAACTCAACTACTGCGTCTTCCGATATCATTTGGCCATTAATGCGGATGCGCTCCCGGAAATCAACTAAATGGGGGGAGGTGTACAAGCCGGTTTTATAGCCCGCCTCTTGAAAAATGGCCGCCAGCATATGCGAACTGGAGCCCTTGCCATTGGTGCCGGCCACATGCACGCTTTTAAAGCTTTGCTGCGGTTGTTCCAATATTTCCATTAAGGCCAAGGTATTGCTTAGGTCGGCTTTATAGGCCGCCTGACCAATGCGCTGGTACATGGGCAATTGCTGAAAGAGCCAGTCCAGTGTTTCGCTATACGAACTCAATTCTTGGTGAAATTGTAAATGATATAACCACTTTGCTGTACCGGTGCATCGCGATCCGCTTCAAAGGTGGTTTGCATAGCTGCTTTACGGGCCCGCTCAAATAAACAAGAGCTGGTGGTAGTAGTCGCTGCTCCACCGGGAACTTTCTCACCGGCTATAGCGCGCACTACATTGCCCTTGGGATCTACATAGATTTTTACCACTACCCGGCCCGAAGCTTCGCAAGGCTCGGGTTTGGGTTTGGCCAGGGCTTTACGATTGCCTAAAAGGTAATTGCCATCGCCATTACCGCCACCTCCGTTTCCGGTATAATTATTCGAATTAGGATCACCATCTTCCCGACCTTGGTCGCCACTGCCTTCGGTAATACCTTGACCGCCACTTTGGGAATTAGAGGCATTATTCAATAGGTTTTGTAAACTTTCAGAAGGTTGGGGATCCGGTTCATCTGGAACCTGCTGATTATCGGTTTCGTTGGGATTATTGGTGGTTTCCTGAGGTTCAGGATCGGGGTCCACGGGAGTGCTGGTATTGCTGCTTTGGTCAATGCTGGGTGCATCTTCCATATCCTGGGTCATTACTTGCTGGGTCTCAACCGGAGTGCTGGCCTGGTTCTGAGGGGAGCCACTGCTGGGCGCTTCATACACTTCACCCTGACCGGTTTCACTATTCCCGAAATTAATAAGGATGCCGTCCTCCGGTTTGGGGTCATAATAGGTGAGACCCACAAAGAGGAATAGGATAAACAGCGCTCCATGGATAACCAGGGTGCTGATTAAAGCCCGACGGCGATTATTTTTTTCTTCCTCGATATCCATCTAGCTGGGATCGGTTGCGGCAATCATTTTTAGGCGGTTGCGATAGGCAATGTCCATCACCTTTACCACCATTTCATAAGGTACGCTTTTATCGGCACGCAGTATTACTACGGCTTCTTCTTTTCCAGCGACCTGCTTTAAAACTTCACGTTCCAATTCGGAGGATGTAACAATTACATTGCCTACCGAAATACGTTGATCCGGACTAATGTTCACCGTTACATCTTTACGCTTCACGGTTTGGGCCTCGCTTTTAGGTAAGACCAAATCCAGGGCACTGGTAGTTACCAGGGTAGAAGCTAGCATAAAGAAGATCAGGAGCAGGAAGACGATATCCGTCATACTGCTCATGTTGAATTCGGCGCTTACTTTCGATCTGCGTTGTAAGTCCATATTAGGCGGGTTCGTTCAATAGGTCGAGGAATTCGGTGGCCCGTAATTCCATATTGTAAATGGTCTTATTTACACGACTCACCAGAATGTTATATCCAAGGTAAGCTAAAATACCAACGGCCAAACCGGCTACGGTAGTACTCATTGCGGTGTAAATTCCTTCGGCCAACATTTCAATATTAATCTGTCCACCGGCTGCGGCCATTTCGTGGAAGGCTAAGATCATCCCGATTACCGTTCCCAAGAATCCAATCATAGGGGCGGCTCCGGAAATGGTAGCCAGGGTAGGAAGATTGGTTTCTAAGGAGGATACTTCGAGTTTACCGGTATTTTCTATGGCGGCATTAATATCCTTCAGGGGTTTGCCAATGCGCGAAATACCTTTGGAAATCATGCGAGCTGCAGGCGTGTCTTCGCTGGAGCAAAGGTTACGGGCGGCATCTAAATTACCGGCCAATACATTTGTGCGAATACCTTCCATGAAGTTGCTCTCCATTTGGTTGGCTCGCTTTATCGCGCCCCAGCGCTCAACAAATATGTAAACCGCAATTACAGAGAGGATAAACAGCACCGACATAATGGCGATTCCGCCAGGACCACCGCTGCTTACCAGCTCCCAAATGCTTAATGTTTTCTCTACGGGTTCGGTGGCCAGGCTGTCTCCTTCGGCCATGCTCATTTGCAGAAAGCTTAATTTCATGGAATATTCTTATAGATCGTAAATATAACGGGAGCTTGCCAGCGCCTCGTATGCTTATCTAAATAGAAATTAACAAGGGGAGGTTAAGAGCAAAAAAAAAATCCTGCTGAGGGATTTTAGCCTTCAGCAGGATTGGTATTAGTTTGAAAACTTCCCTATAGGTGGAAGATCGATTCTTGAATAATGTAAGTAGCGGCACCTGCGAAATAGCCGATGATCGCCAAAATGGAAATTCTTTTCAGGTACCAACCAAAAGAGATGCTCTCCAAGCCCATTACTGCTACGCCGGCAGCAGAACCAATGATCAAGGCAGAACCTCCGGTACCGGCACAATAAGCCAGGAATTCCCAGAATAATCCATCCGAAGCGAATAATCCGCCCATAGTAGGATCAATATCGTACATACCCATAGATGCGGCTACCAATGGTACATTATCTACAATGGCTGATAAGAGCCCAATGATCACGCCCACGGAATACACTCCTGTTTCGGTGCCGGTGCCAATATTATTATCGAGGGTATTAGCCAGTGCGCCTAATTGTCCGGCCGATTGTAAACTGGCTACCGCCAATAAAATTCCCAGGAAGAATAATACACTGGCGGTATCAATCTTGCGTAAAACGCCAATCACCGAAAGCTTGGATTTGGTCTCACGGTTTTTAGAGCGGTGCATAATTTCGGTGATCATCCACAGTACACTTAAACTCAACATCATTCCCATAAAAGGAGGGAGGTGAGTATAGGTTTTAAACAGTGGTACGAAAAGCAAACCACCAACACCTACGCCAAATACAATATTGCGCTCGCGTTCGGTGGTAGGGTTCACAAAATGTTCCTTGCCTTCGGCTTTGCGAGGGCGCGTTACATTGCCTTTCATGCGAGGCGTTAGTACAATTAGGGGTACAATCAGGGCAATTAAACTGGGAAGAATCAATTTAATGATTACTGCCCCGGCGCTAATCTGTCCGCCAATCCACAGCATGGTGGTAGTTACATCGCCAATCGGAGACCAGGCGCCACCAGCATTAGCGGCAATCACGACCATACCGGCAAAAAGCCAGCGGTCCTTCTTATCGTCAATCAACTTCCGTAGCAAGGATACCATCACAATCGAGGTGGTAAGGTTGTCCAAGGCAGCAGAGAAGAAGAAGGTTAAAATACAGATGATCCAAAGGAGGCTGCGGCGACTGGTGGTTTTAATACGATCGGTAATTACCGAAAAACCCTCATGCGCATCCACCAACTCCACAATGGTCATGGCACCCATCAGGAAGAATAAAATCGAAGCGATTTCCCCCAGGTGTTCCAGGATTTGGAATTCCGTAACGTAGTGGGTCACGATTTCATGCTGATCGGTGATGTTCTTCTCTTCAGCGAACATATCCGATATCCAATGAGGAACAGAGTGGAAATCTATGATTCCTTCGGCACCAATAACGTACAGAGCCCAACAGATGGTTCCGGTCATTAAGGCCGAGGCCGCTTTATCGATTTTAATGTTGTGTTCCAGGGCAATGGCCAGGTAACCCAGCACAAAGACCACAACCATTAAGGAGTAAATCATGGTTTATCAAATTAGTTGTTTCAGAGCGATTTCGTAAGCAGTTTTGGTGAGTTCCAATTTATCCGCTTTCAATTTGTGGGTTTCAACCAGGGCTTCGCGGATAATGCTTGAGGTATCCGTAAAGATCGCTTCATCAGTTAGAGTGGCTGCATCTTGCATCAGGTAACCAAATACCCGGGCCATACCGCAGTTCGAAATAAAGTCGGGAATGCAGTTTACCTTTTGATCGGCATACTCGGCAATCGGACCGTAGAAAATTTCGGTATCGGCAAAAGGTACATTGGCACCGGAAGAAATTACTTCCAAACCATTGGCGATCATTTGATCTAAATTGTCTTTGCTGATCAAGCGAGAAGCGGCAGCCGGAATAAAGATCTCGGCACCAGTGCTCCAAATCTTTTCATTGGCTTCCTCAAAGCTCAGCATATCATCGGCAACCAAATAATTGCCTTTACGTGCATTGTAGAGTTCCTTGATGCGATCGTAGCTTAAGCCTGCAGGCTCAATAATGCCACCCACACGATCAATAATACCTACAATTTTAGCACCCTCTTGAGCCAGGTAAAAAGCTGCAGCTGAAGCCACATTTCCCCAACCTTGAATAATTACGCGTTTTCCGGCTAAATCGCCACCGTAGATATCGTAGAAATGACGCACACTCTCGGCGGTACCGTAACCCGTAATTAAATCGGCCACGGTGTACTGACCGGCTTCACCAGGGGTATAGTCGGCTTTGTGTACGGGTAAGAGCACTCCTTTTTGCAGCTGCTCAATCTTTTGTTGTTTCTGTTCGCTATTAGGAGCAAAGTGACCCATCAAAACGCCCTCTTGCGGGTGTTCGATACCCATATTGGAAGTGATGGGAATAACCTCGTGAATCTCGTCTACATTCAGGTCACCACCGGTGCCATAGTAGTTCTTCAACAAAGGTTTAACCGCCGCATACCAACGTTTTAAAACGCCTTCTTTGCGCGGGTCGTTTGGATTAAAGTTAATCCCGCTCTTAGCTCCACCAATAGGAGGACCGGCAACGGTAAATTTGATTTCCATGGTTTTGGCAAGGCTCAGCACTTCGTGCTCATTGAGGCCTTCGCGCATCCGGGTGCCACCACCGGCAGCTCCACCACGTAAGGAATTGATAACTACCCATCCTTCGGCAGTTGTTTCACTATCATGCCAATGGAAAACGATTTCCGCCGGCTTGTTTTCGTATATCTTTAATAGGTCTTTCATGGACGCTTTTTTGAGCGCCAACAAAAGTATAAAAAGAGCCTGCCCCAATCTTAAATAAAGGTGATGAATTACGGATCAAAACGTATCCCGCTGCAATGATCTTTGCGGGCACCCGTAACCGAGGCCAAAACATTGTTTTTACCCTGCACCTGTAAATAGGCGAGGTAGGCGAAAATCAGGGCTTCTTTAAACTCCAATAAGGTAGTTTCAGCGATCACTAAATCGAAGCTGCCCCAAATGCCAATGGAATCAATAAGCGTTTGATTATAAGCCCCGCCACCGCTAATGAGCACCTGCCTGAGCTGATAGCGATTTAAGCTTTGTGCAATCTGATAGGCGCAATGCCGGTTCAAAGTGGCAATGATCACTTCCGGGCTCAAGGTCGATTTCGCTAAGAGCGGAAATACCACGGCATCTAACCATTCACGCCCCAAACTTTTGGGTGCTTCAAGTGCATAATATTCCAAGGCATTGAGTTGGGCAAAGAGCGCATCATCATGGGCATAGCTCGCGGCGATATGGCCGGATGCGTCATAAGCCAAGCCCAATTGCTGGCAATAATGGTTCATACTGAGATTGCAGGGCGCAATATCCCAAGCCCGTCTTTGGCCTTTGATGTCGGCCGATATATTGGCAAAGCCCCCCAAATTAAGACAGGCCTGCTGATCGGCAAACAAATCCCGATCGCCGATGGGAACCAGTGGGGCACCCTGTCCTCCTAAAGCCACATCCTGCAGCCTAAAATCGCAGATTACCGGGAAGCCGGTTTCAATGGCCAATATCGGCCGATTGCCAATTTGATAGCTGATTCCCTTATTCGGTTCATGAAACCAGGTGTGTCCGTGCGAGCCAATGAAATCGATATCTTCTTTGCCAAGCTTATACTCATGGCAAAATCGCTGCACCTGACTGACTAAATAACGACTGTAATCCTCATCTAATTGATGCAGTTTCCGCGCTTCTAAGTTTTTGAAGCTGAGGGCCTCTTGCCAATGCTTGGGGTAGGCATAGGTTTCGGCAGCTAGAATGCGATACCTACCGCTGGCCTCGCGGTCGAATTCTACCAGGCAGAGGTCGAGACCATCTAATGAGGTTCCCGACATTGAACCTAAGACTCTGATTCTAGCTTTAGGATAAAGATTTTGCGCCATTTAACTTACCTTTGCACTCCAATTAACGGACCCTACAAGATTAAAAATAATAGCTATGAATTTTGAACTTACGGAGGAGCATTTAATGATCCAACAGGCAGCGCGCGATTTCGCTCAGAATGAATTACTTCCTGGCGTAATCGAACGTGATGACAAGCAACAATTCCCAGCCGAGCAGGTGAAGAAAATGGGAGAATTGGGCTTCTTGGGTATGATGGTAGATCCTAAGTACAATGGTGCTGGTCTCGATACCATCTCCTATGTTTTAGCCATGGAAGAGATTTCTAAGGTAGATGCTTCTGCTTCCGTAATCATGTCGGTAAACAATAGCTTGGTTTGCTGGGGTCTCGAAAAATATGGTACCGAAGAGCAAAAGGACAAATACTTGAAGCGCTTAGCTACTGGTGAAATCATTGGTGCTTTCTGCCTTTCTGAGCCCGAAGCTGGATCAGATGCTACTTCTCAAAAAACCACCGCCATTGATATGGGCGATCACTACCTTTTAAACGGTAATAAAAACTGGATCACCAATGGTGGTTCGGCCAGCGTTTATCTGGTAATGGCCCAAACCGATGTGGAGAAAGGTCATCGCGGAATTAACTGCTTGATCGTGGAGCGCGAGATGGAAGGTTTTACCGTAGGTAAGAAAGAAGACAAAATGGGAATCCGTGGTTCTGATACCCACTCTTTAATGTTCCAGGATGTAAAAGTGCCTAAGGAAAACCGTATTGGTGAAGAAGGCTTCGGTTTCAAATTCGCCATGAAGGTATTGAGTGGTGGACGTATTGGTATTGCTTCTCAAGCTTTGGGTATCGCCAGTGGTGCCTATGAATTAGCCGTGAAATACGCTAAAGAACGTAAGACCTTCGGTAAAGAGATTGGAAAGCACCAGGGAGTAGGTTTCAAATTAGCCGACATGGCTACTGAGATCGATGCTGCCCGCTTAATGTGTTTACGTGCCGCATGGTTGAAAGACAATGGTATGAACTTCGACAAGGAAAGTGCCATGGCTAAATTATACGCATCAGATGTGGCCATGAAAACTACCGTAGAGGCTGTGCAAGTACACGGTGGATATGGATTCGTGAAGGAATACCATGTGGAGCGTTTAATGCGCGATGCGAAGATTACTCAGATTTATGAGGGGACTTCCGAAATTCAAAAGATTGTAATCTCTCGCGCGGTATTGGCCGACTAAGTAGAGATTCTACATACACAAAAAGCCCTTTCAGATATGGAAGGGCTTTTTTTTATGGCCTTTTCGGAGGCCCTTTTTATTTTTAACAATACCTGTTTTTCTGCTTTGCTAAAGAAAGGGGAGAGGGATTTACTTTCGATTAAAGATTTTTTTAGAGTGTCGGCATGTCTGCGAAATAGCACTCTGATTGATAAAAGTCTTAAAAGGTCTACATAATTCAGATTTTGTTTTACAATTAAAGTGCTGGGGTGCGCTCTAATTTTAAGCATATTAAACAGGAACAATGTCTTATCTAACTACTTGGCTAATTTCTTTAGGCCTGGGCTTTACTACCGTGCATACCGATGTAGGGAAATACCCGGCCAGTCTACCCCTATTTACTTTAGATTCCAATGTGAAGGCTCTCTTTGGAAAGCAATATTTCTCAGTGGGTTTCAAACATTATACGGGATCCATTCACCAGGCTGATTGGGCAGTTCAGGTATTTGAAAGTCAAAAATTAAGGTTGAGAAATTCGATTATCAGTGCCCAAACTGGCGGTCGATTTTTTCGCTTTCAGAAATATGGGGATGTCTTCGCCGGCATTGGAATAGCCTATAATCAAAAGTTGGGACTAGGTCTAAATGGTGGCTTGAGTATTGCCTATCCTTCTAGTCTAAGTCGCCCCAAAATTCAATATTCTCTTAAGGTGGATATTAACTACTGGGGTTCCGATCTTATGGACGGTGTAGTGAATGAACAGGACGTGGTTGGAGATTACGAGAGTTCCATTATTTTAGGTATTCAAGTACCCATACGCCTAAGGAACTCTTAATGTAAATCGCTGTATTAGGGCTCTTTACAATAGCTCAGCTGCTTTTTCCAAAGTCATGCCTCTGCTTCCCTTAACTAAGATTAATTTGCCTTTCGGCAGATGCGTCTCCAGCCAGGGTAGGAGGGCGGCAGTTTGTTCAAACTTTAAAGCATTTCCTTGCGTCGCTGCAAAAGCCTTACCCACTAAGATGGTGTTTTCATAGCCATGGCTAAGCGCCAGATCTGCTACTTTCTGATGCTCTTCGGCTTCAAAGTTTCCCAACTCAAACATATCTCCTAGAATCACCCATTTTGAGTCCTGAGGACGCTCGGTGAGCTCCGCAAAGTTTTTCAAGGCCGCTTCCATACTACTGGGATTGGCATTGTAATAATCCTTTACCAAAATGTTGTGTTGGCCTGCCCCCAATTGAGAGCGATTGTTCTGTGGTTGATAGGATTCGATGCCCGCTTGAATCGCCTCCGCCGAAAGGCCAAAATGCGCACCCAAACTAATAGCAATGGCAATATTGCTGAAATTATATGTTCCCGTTAAATGCGATTGGATTTCCCGATCCTGATAGCGCACCTTTACGAAGCTCCCCGAATTTTCGATGGGGTAGACCGGAAAGTCAGCATTTTCGGAAGCCCCGTAAGTGCAACGTTCCATGCCGGCGCTACGTTCTAACTGGATGGGATCTGTGATGGATACCCAAGCCATTTTATTGCGTTGACGAAGATTATCAAAGAGTTCACTTTTACCTTTTATAACGCCTTCGGGACCACCGAAACCTTCTAAATGTGCCTTTCCAAAATTGGTGATAAAGCCAATATCCGGTAAAGATAGGCTGGCTAAAAATTCAATTTCTTTTTGGGCATTGGCCCCCATTTCTACCACCGCTATTTCATCCTCATCGGTGATGCTGAGCAGCGTTAAGGGAACGCCTATATGGTTATTAAGGTTGCCAACAGTAGCTGCCACCTTGAACTTCTGTTTTAAAACCGAAACGGTTAATTCCTTACTGGTGGTTTTGCCATTACTTCCGGTAAGGCCAATCACCGGGATCGTCAATTGACGGCGATGGAACAGGGCCAAGTCCTGAAGGGCTTTTAAGCCATCCTCAACCAAAATACGATTGGGGCCTTCGTATGGGGCTTCATCAATAAGGGCCGCACTGGCGCCTTGGTCGAGGGCCTTTTCGGCGAAAGCATTGCCATTGAATTTTTCGCCTTTTAATGCGATATAGAGTTGTCCAGATTGCAGCTTGCGTGTGTCGGTACAAATACCGGTGCTGCTGAGGAAGAGATCGTAAAGATTGCTGATGTCCATAAAAAAACCCCGTCGTTAAACGGGGCTAATTTCTTAATTATAATTGTAACGCTTGAACTTGTCGCGCTTAGGTTTCTTATGTCGTTTTTCACGATCAGAGTCGAGGTTCTGGAATCCTACACGGTCCATCGCACAACGGAAGCCGATAAAGTCGGTAGACTGATCTTCTTCAAGGAAGCGACGAGTACCGGGGCTTAACCAGTAGGCATTGTCTTTCCAGCTGCCACCTTTGTAAACTCGTGTAGTATTACCTACCAGGGTAGTGGTAGCATAATCGTACATTAAAGGCTCACCTTCTTCGGTCTCAGCGTCGTAGTAGATAGAAGATTGCTTGTCACCGTCAACATGATCGCGGTAGTCAGACTTCTTATAGTTACGACGATTTAAGTTTTCTTCTTCAGTTACGGCACGGCGTGGTAATTCACCAGGTAAGGCCACGATATTGGAGTCAGTATCCATTTGGGGTTCTTGCAATACTTCCAGTGCTCCTAAACCTTGATAGTCTTTATCCCAGGTTTTAAATTCATTACCACGATATGGGTTTAAGCCACGAACATCTTCTAAAGTAAGGGGGCGGTAAACATCCATTACCCACTCGGCAACATTACCAGCCATATCATACAAACCGTAATCGTTAGGAGGGTAGAATTTCACCTGCATGGTGGTAGCGGCCTGGTCATTTAACCATCCACCGGTTCCCATATAGTCACCACGGCCACGCTTAAAGTTGGCTAACATATCACCACGCTGATCAGCTTCAGGGTTACGAGAAGCTGAACCATTCCAGGTAAATTTGTTCGCATCGGTTACACGGTTGTATACGCGGCTACCAGCATTACCGTAAGCAGCATATTCCCATTCTGCCTCGGTTGGGAGACGGTACTTAGGTAATAAAATTCCATCCTCAATACGTACAGGACGACCTTCATCACCAAATGGGCTATTAGGGTTGTGATCTTCTAAACCAGCTTTGTTTTGTTGGGTATACTCCCCACTCTTGTAAAGGTATACTTCAGTATTAAAGTGGTCTGCATCACTTTGATCTGGGAATTCGTTGAAGATTCCTTGTTCGATCAGAATATTCTCGTTTACACGGTCGGTACGCCAGGAGCAGTACTTCATCGCTTGAATCCAGTTAACACCAACTACCGGATAGAAATTGTAGGCAGGGTGACGGAAGTAGTTCTCTACATACATTTCATTGTAAGAGAGTTCGTCGCGCCATACCAAGGTATCCGGTAAAGCAGTGGTTAAAATTTCTGGATAGTAGTCAATATCAAAAACACGACGAATCCAGTAGAGGTATTCGCGGTAGTCGGTATTGGTAATTTCGTTTTCGTCAATGTAGAAAGACTGTACCGAAACCTGACGGGGAATATTATCCCAATCTTGATACACATCTTGCTCTACGCGCCCCATGGTAAAAGTACCGCCTTCAACAAAGACTAAACCGGGACCGGTTTCTTGTCCTTCGTAATCGGTATTTACAGAGAATCCACCATTATCGGAATCATTATAGGACCATCCGGTGGTATTTGATGAATCGCCACCACAAGAACTGAGCAGGAATGCTGCTGCCAAGGCCGGGCTCAATGATTTTAGAAAATTCAATCGGTTCATATCAACAATTGATTCTTAAGGTCTTTATAACTAAAACTTAGGGCAACTTATTGCTTTGGTACGTTTGCGAGGTGTACGACAGGGGAACTGATAGCTTAATGTCAGTTCATGTGCTCCTCCCAAATTATTCGCAATACTGGAGATGGTGTAATCGTAGCTATATCCAAAGCCCCAGTTACCTTCGAGGGGTGTATAGCCTACCAATATCACCAAGGCATCCGGGTTAGTAGTGCTGCTGCGGAATCCTAAGCCTCCTTTAAAATCGCCACGCGAAAATGCGAGGCTGGTAGTAATTTGATCGTAAGGTCCTTGAACTTGATACACAATGTTTGGAATCAAGTAGTTCTGTAGGTCGGTAACCAAACGTTTACGGCCTAAAGGAATAGTGAAGCCCATGTGGGCGGTAAATTTCATCGGTAAGCGATCTTGTACAAAAAAGCTTACATCGGGTTGAGTAAGGTGAGAAGCAACAATACCAATGTAGAATTTTTCGGTATAGCCAATTAATCCGGCGGTAAGGTCAAAAGCACTTACAGTATTGCTTCCTGGGTTGGGTTCGGAAGTTTCACGAACGAATCCGAAATAAGGATCAATCTCATCCGGAAAAGTAAAACTGTTCCAATCAATAGCAATCTGGCGATAAGTCCCCTGAAAACCGGCTAAGATGCTGAACTTACGAGATGCTTTTAAATGGTAGCTATACACCAGACTGGCATCGGTAGTTGAAAAGGCACCGTCTCCGGCCTCATCCCGCATCAGCAGAATTCCTACCCCACCATTCAATGGTTCAACATACTGGTCGTAGCTGGCACTGTAGGTTTGGTAAACATTCAATACCGGATACTGATTCCGGTAATTCAGATTAAGTCGCGGGCATTTGGCAACCCCTGCAAATGCGGGGTTCAAATACATGGGGTTTGCATAGAATTGGCTGAAATGAGCATCCTGTGCTTGAAGCACTTGGGTGCTGCCCAGAGCCAAAATTGCAAAAAAGGTTAGTAGTCTTTTGTTCATCCTCTCTAAAGAGTTTGGGGCTACAATGATACAAATTATTGACCACAGTTCAGGGCTGTGGAGATTCCAAGAAGGCAAATAAAATGATTTTTTACACATTCTGTCTTTAAGAACTCGAATTTCCTACGTCTATTATGTGAAGTTCTGTGGAATACTAAGTCTATCTTCGCAACGTTTTGAAGCCAACACAGATTAATTTTTTGATTTCATGAAGAGCATTTTAGTTCTCTTTACCCTCTTGTTTACCAGTACCTGGACCTTGGCGCAGGCTCAAAGTGGCACAGTACAACTCCAATGGTTGGAGCCCATACCCACCGGGGCTGAAGGTGAAACTTTCTTACCTTCTTTGAAAGCTGCAGATATGCATCCGAATTACTATGGGGTGCCTCAATTTTGTGCAGCACTGCCGGCGGAGTTCCGAGCTTCAGACTCTGTTCAATTAAGGGTTATTAGTTCCGAACTAGTTCCTAACCGTGAAAAATGGGTGCTCCAAAATATTGAGCTTCCTACCAAAGAAGAACTCAATTATCAAAACTATGCCGGCTACTCTCGCAGTGGATCAAGAATATCCTATTGTTTGATGCCTTACTATAAAGAAGGTAATCAAGCTTATCGCATTACACAATTGGGATGGCAAGTATTGAAGGGACAGCGCAAGCCAGAAACTCCTTTGGTTCGACGAGCTAAAACACAGGTCAGTAGTCAATTATCGAGTGGGGAATGGCATAAACTACGCATCAGCGAAAGCGGGATCTATAAATTGACCCCCGACTTTTTTGATCAGCATAAAATTGGGGATGGTGATGTGAAAATCGCTTCCATTCGGTTATTGGCAAATGACCAGGCCATGCTTCCTGAAAGCTTTAATGGTGTCCGTACCATAGATTTGCAGGAACGTTCTTTTAAAGCGGTGGATGCCAATAATGACGGGGACTTCAATAACAATGATTACATCCTCTTTTATGCTTATGGTCCACATGATTGGACCTATAACAGTAGCGGAGATCGTTACGATTACCGACATAATATTTACCGCGATCACAATTTCGTATTTGTAAGTGTCGATGCAGGCAATGCCAAGAGCATGGAGACCATGAACTTGCCCTCTAATCCCCAGCAAGTGATAAGCAGTTTTGATGATTTTGATGCGGTAGAGGAGGATTTGGTAAATTTAGTCGGGACTGGCAGAGCCTGGTACGGCGATATATTTGAGTTTACCCTTAGCTATAATTACAATTTCTCCTTCCCCAATTTAGTTTTAACGGAACCTGTTAAAATTCGAGTGGATGCCGTTGGACGTGCATCTACGGGAGGAACCGCACTAAATACCCGTTATGCCAATCAAACAATTATGAGCAATGGGATTAGTGCCTATGAAACTTCTGGCGATTATCCAGCCTTTGTGCAGAGAGCGGATCAACGCGGGACCTTTACCGCTCAGGCCTCTAACCTTACTTTAAATCTTACTTATGATAATTCGGCTAACCCTACCGGAGTAGCCTGGTTGGATAAAATTGAACTGAATGTTCGCCGTGCTCTGGATTTTGCTGGGGCAGGAAATATGATTCAATTCCGTGATAGTCGCAGTTTGGCCACTGGAGCGGTAGGAACCTTCCGAATAGAGAATGCGCCTAATGACATTACAGTTTGGCAGATTAACAGACTGGGAGAACATCAATATGTACCCGGGGCCTTTAATGGCAGTGGTATTTATGAATTCAATGCCGACCTCAGTGAGCTAAATGAATACGTGGCTTTTACAGGTACCAACTTCGATGCACCGGCTTATATCGGCTTAATCGAAAATCAGGACTTGCACGCCATGACGGTTCCAGAAATGGTGATTATCAGTCATCCTAATTTTCTGGAGTCGGCGCAAGAGCTGGCGGACTTCCATAACGCTTCCGATAATGTGGCCACGGCTGTGGTTAGCACGGAGGAGATTTACAATGAGTATGGCTCCGGAGGGCAAGACTTAAGTGCAGTTCGCGATTTCATAAAAGACTTATACGATCGTTCCCAGAATGATCAGTTTAAATACGTTTTGCTTTTTGGTGATGCTTCCTACGATTATAAAGATCGAATTACAGGCAATAACAATTTTGTTCCTACCTGGGAAGCCAGCTATAGCTACTCCTTGGGGCTATCCAGTATTACCGATGACTTCTTTGCCTATATGGACCCCGGTGAGGCAACCAATTTTCAAGGGGCCATTATGGATCTGGGGATCGGGAGAATTACTGTGAGTACGGCTGCCGAAGCCCGAAATTATGTGAACAAAGTAAAGAACTATGTCGAAGGTGCCGGACGCTTTGGGGAGTGGAGAAGTCGGGTTTTATTAATGAGTGACGATGTAGACATAGGCTGGGAGCGCACCTATTTTGTGCCTCGATCGGAAAACCTGTACAATTTGACCAAACGGGCATCTAAGGCCTTTAATGTGCAGAAGATTTATCAGGATGCCTATCAGCAGCAAACCAGTACCGGGAGTCAGTCTTATCCAGAGGCTCAGCGTGATATGTTCAGAGCTGTTCAAAGAGGTTGTTTATTGGTGAATTATATCGGTCATGGTGGTGAAATTGGTCTGGCCTCCGAAAAGCTATTACAACTCTCAGATGTAAATGGTTGGACCAATTACGATGCCTTGCCACTCTTTATTACCATTACCTGTGAGTTCACCCGTTATGATGATCCTAAGCGGGTATCGGCCGGGGAGCAGTTGTTGCTGAATCCTCGCGGTGGTGCGGTGGCGCTTTTATCTACCACCCGGGTAGTGGGGGTTCAAGGAGCAGTTGATCTTAATGAGGCTATTTTCGATACCATTTTGGCACGACCCAATGGAGTGCCCCAAACCTTAGGGCAGATTTTCCGTGCCGCCAAGAATGATGATTTTGTGCGCAGCCGAAATACCAAAACCAAATTTTCATTGGTAGGAGATCCCGCCTTACGTTTGGCTATTCCGGAATATGGAGTGGAGCTTACCGATTTTAATGCGGTAGACATCGCTTTGGCGCAAGACACTATTAAAGCTCTTTCTTTGGTAGAATTGGATGGCCAGGTGGTGGACCTCAATGGTCAGGTGATGAATGATTTTAATGGCATCTTAAACATTAGCGTATTCGATAAAGAAACCCAGCGTCAAACTTTGGTCAATGATGGGGTAGGTAGTCCTGTGAACTTCCAGGAGCGAAAAAGTTTGATTTATCGAGGAAAGGTAGAAGTGAATAATGGTCTGTGGACGGTACAATTTCGCGCACCGCTAGGGATCAATTATCAATTTGGCTTTGGCAAGGTGAGTATGTATGCCTATGATGCTGTGAACGATCGCGATGCCGCAGGAGCTTACGATTCGATATTAGTAGGAGGATTTAATGATAATGCCCCTGCGGATGAAGAGGGCCCGGAAATTCAACTCTTTATGAATGATGCCAGCTTTGTAAGCGGAGGAATTACAGGCTCTGACCCTTATATCTATGCTGAATTGCGCGATTCCAGTGGTATTAATACGGTAGGAAATGGCATTGGTCAGGATTTGCGCGCCGTATTAAATAAAGCCAGCGATCAGCCTTATATCCTAAATGAATATTATGAGGCCGATCTCAATTCGTACAAGTCGGGGTCTTTGCGCTACCAGTTGTTTGATTTGGAGCCTGGTTCCTATCAATTGGATTTAAGAGCCTTCGATATTTATAATAATCCTTCGGAGGCAACTACGGAGTTCGTGGTGGCCGAATCGGCCGATCTGGCTTTGGAGCGAGTATTGAACTATCCTAACCCTTTTACTACTTATACCGAATTCCAGTTTGAGCACAATCGGGCCAACCAGCCCTTGGAGGTGCAAGTGCAAATATTTACGGTTTCAGGTAAATTGGTGAAGACTATTAATCAGGAAGTATTGAGCGCTGGAAATCGCGTAACGGGTATCAGTTGGAATGGTTTGGATGATTATGGCGATAAAATCGGGAAGGGGGTATACGTTTATCGCGTAAAAGTTCGTTCCCTAAGCGATAATAGTTTGGCAGACGTATACGAAAAATTGGTAGTGTTACGTTAACCCCGCGTTTGTATAGAAAACTTATTTTTGCCCCTTCTAAAAAGAAAAGATGAAGCAATTTTTTGCTCTTAGCCTATTTATTTTCAGTGCTTTCGGCTTACATGCCCAATTCGGAAACCTAAAAGGAGATGGTGATTATTTCGCCGAACTCCGCACTATATCAGTAGCAGTTCCCATTATTGCTGTTTCTCCAGATGCCCGCGCAGGGGGTATGGGGGATGTTGGTGCGGCCACCGCACCCGATGCAAATTCGGTGTATTGGAATACAGGTAAGTTGGCCTTTTTGGAAGATGGTACTAATTCCCTATCCTTAAGCTATACGCCCTGGTTAAATCGTTTGGTAAATGATATTAACCTTGCTCATGTATCCTATGCCACCAAATTTGATGACAAGCAAGGTTTGGCGATCGCCATGCGTTACTTCTCTTTGGGTGAAATTAATTTCCGTGATCAAGACAATCAACCACAAGGAACAGGTCAACCCTATGAGATGACTTTAAATGCCGGCTATGGATTGAAATTGAGCAATAACTTCAGTATGGGGGTGGGGCTTCGTTTTATCTACAGTGATTTAACCAATGGTTTGCAAACAGCTGGTATCGAAACTACCCCAGGTTCTTCCTTAGCCGCCGATTTAGGATTCTACTATCAGTCTGATCGCAAATCGATGGGTAATGGCCAGTATCAAAGTTTTAGTGGTGGTTTGAATATCTCGAATGTAGGAGGTAAAATCAGTTATGGTACCTCACAGTCGAGTGCCGACTTTATTCCGGCCAACCTTCGCTTAGGAGGTGGATACCATTTGGATATTGATCGCTACAACCGCTTTTCGGTTTATGTGGATTTGAATAAACTATTAGTACCAACTCCACCTGTATATGGTGACGACGGCGAAACTATCGTAGCCGGTGTAGATGATAATGTATCGGCTTTCGCCGGAGTATTCCAATCATTTAATGATGCGCCGGGAGGAACCAGTGAGGAATTGGAGGAAATCAATATTAATATCGGTGCCGAGTATTGGTACGACGATAAGTTTGCCTTCCGTGGTGGCTACCAGTATGAGGATCCCAATAAAGGGGGACGTCAATACTATACCATTGGATTGGGTATTCAGTACAATGTATTCGGATTGGACTTTGCATATTTAATTCCAGCTTCAGCTGTAGTTCGCAGTCCACTCGAAAACACTTTACGATTTACCCTGTTATTCAATTTCGAACAAGCAGAGTAATTCATTGAAGAATATCAAAAAACTGGAATTCCATTGCGAGCTTCAAGCTCAATCCTATGAAGATTTAAAGCCATCGGAGTGGGAGCTGGTGCAAAAAGCACTGGAAGCGCGCAATAGAAGTCATTCCCCTTACAGTAAATTTCAGGTAGGAGCGGCCGTTCGTTTGGCGAATCAAACCATCATCCAAGGTGCTAATCAAGAAAATGCAGCCTATCCCAGTGGCCTTTGTGCGGAACGGGTAGCTTTGTTTGCTGCAGGAGTGCAGTTTCCGAATATGACCTTTGAGGCTCTGGCAGTTTGTGTACCAGATACGTCAACTAATTTGCCATTTCCTTGCGGAGGATGCCTGCAAGTGATGGCTGAGTATGAATATAAACAACAGAGCGGTCTTGAACTCTTTCTGATTTATCCGGCTGAAGAGCTGGTTTTCAGGGCAGAAAGCACTCGGCATTTAATGCCTTTCAGCTTTAACGAAAGTCATCTTCCGGAATAGTGTCCTTGCAGGCTTTTTGTATAAATTTGCCGTTCTCAATCAAATAGAAAAATGCCTAAGAAGAAGATCACCAAGAAGGTATATCTGCAATGGTATGAAGATATGCTGTTCTGGCGCAAGTTTGAAGATAAGGCAGCTGCCCTCTACATTCAACAGAAGATTCGTGGATTCCTCCACCTCTACAATGGCCAGGAAGCCGTGCTTGCGGGTTCGGCATTTGCAATGGAAGAAAACGATCGTATGATCACCGCTTATCGTAATCACGTACAGCCGATTGCGCTGGGAGTAGATCCCCGTAAGATTATGGCCGAGCTTTGTGGTAAAACCGGTGGTACCTCTGAAGGAAATGGAGGCTCTATGCATATGTTCTCTAAGGAGCATAATTTCTTCGGTGGTCACGGTATTGTGGGCGGACAAATTCCTTTGGGTGCTGGATTGGCTTTCGCTGATAAGTACTTAGAGACTGGAGCAGTTACCCTATGTTATATGGGTGATGGAGCCGTTCGTCAGGGAAGTTTCCATGAAACGATGAACCTGGCGATGTTATGGAATCTTCCGGTAGTATTTGTAGTAGAGAATAATGGTTATGCCATGGGTACCTCTGTGGAGCGTACGGCTAACCATACCGATATCTATAAATTAGGATTAGGCTATGATATGCCTTGTGAGCCAGTAGACGGTATGGATCCGGTGACGGTTTATCAAGCCATGCAAACTGCGGTAGATCGGGCTCGTAGCGGAAAAGGTCCTAGCTTTTTAGAAATTCGTACCTACCGTTATAAAGGGCATTCTATGTCAGATGCTCAGCATTACCGCACAAAAGAAGAGGTGGCTGAGTACCAAAAACGCGATCCAATCGGAATCGTGCACAAAGTAATTCAAGATAAAAAGTACGCTACCGAAGCCGAGCTTAAGGAGATCGAAGATCGCGTTAAGGAATTGGTGAACGAATGTGTGCAATATGCGGATGAGTCACCTTTCCCGGATGCGTCTAATTTATACAAGAACGTATACATCCAGGAGGACTATCCATTTATTAAAACCCATTAAGAGATTATAGCATGGCAGAAGTAGTAAACATGCCCCGCTTGAGCGACACCATGGAAGAAGGTACCGTGGCAAAGTGGCACAAGCAAATCGGAGATAAAGTAGAAGAAGGAGATCTTTTAGCGGAAATCGAAACTGATAAAGCCACGATGGAATTTGAGGCTTTTCAGGAAGGTGTATTATTACATATTGGCGTAGAAGAAGGAAATACCGCTCCGGTAGATTCCATTCTAGCCATCCTGGGAGAAAAGGGTGAAGATATTTCCGCCCTATTAAATGGTGGCGGATCAGCCCCAGCTCCAAAAGAAGAGAAAGAAAGTGCTCCCGAAGAAGCGGCTCCCGCTCCTGTAGCAGAAGAAAAAGCGGAAGCTCCTTCTGCAAATGGCGATCGATTAAAGGCTTCTCCTTTAGCGAAGAAGTTGGCAGAAGATAAGGGCATTGATATTAATCAAGTGAAAGGCAGCGGCGAAGGTGGTCGAATCGTTAAGCGCGATATCGACAATTATCAAGCTCCTTCATCTGCCCCAGCTGCAGCACCCCAGGTTAATATGGGTTCTGCTGGCGCTGCTCCTGCAGGAATGGCTTACGATGAATTGCCCGTTTCACAAATGCGTAAGACCATTGCGCGCCGATTAAGTGAATCGAAATTCTCGGCTCCACATTTCTATCTGACTTTAGATATTGATATGGATCAGGCTATCGAAGCTCGCAAGAGCATTAATGCGGTGGCTGAAACCAAGATCAGCTTTAATGATTTTGTGATCAAAGCAGCGGCAGTGGCCTTGAAGCAACATCCAGTTATCAACTCAAGCTGGGATGGCGATGTGATTCGTCGCAATCACGACATTAATATAGGAATGGCTGTAGCCGTAGATGAAGGATTATTGGTGCCGGTAATTCGTCATGCCGATCAAAAAGGTTTGGCTACTATTAATAGGGAGGCAAAAGAATTTGCGGGCAAAGCGCGCGATAAGAAATTGCAGCCTCAGGAATGGGAAGGAAACACCTTTACTATTTCAAATTTGGGAATGTTCGGCATCGAAGAGTTTACCGCTATTATTAATAGTCCGGATGCTTGTATTTTAGCCGTAGGTGGAATTAAGCAGGTGCCCGTGGTTAAAAATGGAGAGGTAGTTCCCGGCAATGTAATGAAGGTAACCTTAAGCTGTGACCACCGTGTGGTGGATGGTGCATCAGGTGCCGCCTTCTTACAGACCTTTAAAGGAATATTGGAGAGCCCATTAAATATGTTGCTCTAATTGAAATACACGAATGGAAATGCCCTGGTTTACGCCGGGGCATTTTTGTATATAGCATATAAGATGAAAGTATTAATTACAGGAGCCAGCCGCGGAATAGGAAAGGAGTTGGCCAAGCAGTTTTCAAAAGCCGGTCATCAAGTACTGGCGGTAGCCCGATCAATAGAGGCCTTAGAAGCTCTGGCCAGGGAAGAGGATAATATTGAGGCTATTTGTACCGATATTAATAATTGGGATCAGGCAGCTGAATATATAAAGGAGAAGACTCAGCATTTAGATCTGTTAATACACAATGCAGCGGCCTTCGTAAATAAGCCTTTTCGGGAGATGTTACCAGAGGACATGCAATCTTTATATCATACGAATGTTATAGCTCCCTATTTTCTCACGCAAGCACTATTACCTTTATTTAAGAAGGGAAGTCAGGTTTTGGCTATTAGTAGTATAGGTGGTATTGGGGGAAGCATGAAGTTTCCGGGCCTCTCCGTATATAGTAGTTCTAAGGGAGCCTTGAACATTTGGATCGAATGTTTGGCTACTGAATTAGCTGAAGAGGGCATAACGGTGAATGCCTTGGCTTTGGGAAGTAGTGCCACAGAGATGTTTCGCAACGCATTTCCGGATTTGGAGGCGGCTTCACAGCCGGATGAGATGGCAAAGTTCATCTTTAATTTTGCCTTACAAGCGCCGGGAATCCTGCATGGCAAGGTGATTCCGGTGAGTTCCACTAATCCTTAGGGTAATTTATCGTGCAGGCTTTCAGCTTCTTGTGAAATAATTCGCAAAAAGACTTTGGAAAGGCTTGCGTAGCGGGGAAGTCGGTGTATATTTGCCGCCCCTTACGAGAGTAGCGGGAAACGTTCATAAGGCACTTGAAAAAAATTACTAAGAAGTAATTGTGAGTATAAAAACTCACCGTATATTTGCCGACCCGTTTCGTTTGAAATGAGCGGGATTAAATGAGTTCTTTGAGATTTTGGTTAAGACGTTTGAAAAGTGGTGTAAATCACTGATTTTAAATCGATTAACTTTTTTCAAAAAAATCTTCATGAGAT
>DLRW01000014.1:549-742 GCA_002501205.1 Flavobacteriales bacterium UBA7878 | reverse complement strand
TTTTCAAAAAAATCTTCATGAGATGTTTGGTGGTTTGTAAAATGTGTTTACATTTGCAGCCGCAAAAAACGCAAGATAGTTCTTTAAAATATTGATAAGGTAAAAAGCACAAACAGGTAAAATGAAGCTCTGTTTAATTCTATGAGTTTAATCTAGGATACAAATGATCTTACAACGGAGAGTTTGATCCTGG
>DLRW01000014.1:0-135 GCA_002501205.1 Flavobacteriales bacterium UBA7878 | reverse complement strand
GTAACGCGTATGCAACCTACCTCTATCAGGGAGATAGCCCGGAGAAATTCGGATTAATATCCCATAGTATTACTGATTGGCATCTATTAGTAATTAAAGCTTCGGCGGATAGAGATGGGCATGCGTCCTATTAGC
>DLRW01000095.1 GCA_002501205.1 Flavobacteriales bacterium UBA7878 | reverse complement strand
ATGACGAACCCACTCTACCGCCAAAGAACGAGTCATGGCAGACACACCCGCTTTGGCCATGGCCGAAGGCACCACAAAGGCTGATCCTGTAGCCGCGTAGGTAGTGGTAATACTAAGCACCACTTTGTTCTGCTCCTTATTCTCGATCCATTTTTTACCAAAAGCCAGGGTGCAGTTCTTGGTTCCTTTGAGCACGATATCAATAACCGCATCAAAGGCTCCCGGTGAAAGGCGCTCCGTAGGACTGATAAAGTTTCCGGCAGCATTATTGAGCAGCACATCAACCTTACCATAATGGCTAATTACCTTATCGCGGAAAGCTTCCACCTCTTCGTATTTGCGCACATCACAGGAATAGGTAATTACCTCACTGCCTTTTTCGGCCATCATTTCTTGAGCGGCCTTTTGGAGAACTTCAGCCCGTCGACCGCAAATAGCCAGTTTAGCGCCAAGCTCAAGAAAGTACTCTCCCATCGCTCGACCTAATCCGGTTCCGCCACCGGTAATTACGATCACTTTATCCTTTAAAGCTCCCTCGCGAAGCATTCCCTTGTGGGTCATGGTATGCATTTTTGTGAATGCGCAAGATAATTAAATATGCGCCGGAGGACTGCTTCCCCGAGCCAAGAAAAAATTAGGACCTTAGCCCCAAATTTCAAGACGAATGTCAAAAGGCCCTACTCCTCCAAAAGCTCCTAAAAACAAGGAAATTTTAGAGATTCATTCCGATATCCGAGAAGATAATTATTACTGGCTTCGGGAACGCGAAAACCCGGAAACCCTGGATTATTTAAATGCAGAAAACGACTATCGCTCGGAAGTGATGGCTCCCTTGCAAGCTTTGGAGGAAAAGCTCTTTTTAGAATTAAAAGGCCGAATTAAAGAAGACGATAGTTCTGTTCCCTATTTCAAAAATGGTTATTGGATTTATGTGCGCTATGACCAGGGAAAAGACCATCCTATCTATTGTCGCCGCAAAGGAAGCATGGATGCGGAAGAAGAAATTATGCTGGATGTAAATATTGAAGCCAGTGGTAAAGATTATTTCCAGGTGGGTGGCATGAGTTTAAGTCCAGATCGCAATTGGTTGGCTTATGGATATGATGATCAAAGTCGGCGCATATATAAAATCCGCTTTCGCAATTTAGAAAGCGGCGAGGAGCTTAACTATGAGCTTCCTCAATGTACGGGTTCTGCCTCCTGGAGCAGTGATGGTAAATTCGTTTTCTACACTCGCAAGGATGAAACCCTGCGTCCTAACCAGATCTACCGACATCAATTTGGCAGCTCCCCCGAAGCGGACCAATTGGTCTATGAGGAGGAAGACAGCAGCTTTATCTGCTCCGTATATCGCAGTAAGAGCGAGCGCTTTTTAATGATCGGTTGCCACAGCACCGTTTCCAATGAATACCACTATTTAGAAGCCAATCAGCCCGAAGGCGAATTTGCCTTAATCCAACCCCGGGAGCGCGATCTGGAATATTCCGTAGCTCATTTTGGTGAACATTGGTATATCCGTACCAATTATCAGAATGCCCTCAATTTTAAACTGATGCGCAGTGCACTGGATCAGGGCTTAAAGGAAAATTGGGAGGATATTATCCCCCATCGCGAGGAAGTTTACCTCGAGGGTTTGGAGATTTTTGAAAAATACCTGGTTTTAGAAGAACGCTCACAAGGCCTAAACCGCTTACGCGTGATGTCCTGGGATGGAAAGCAAGATCATTATATTCAATTCGATAGCGAAACCTATACTGCCGGAATTGGCACTAACCCCAGCTTTGAAAGCAACCTACTGCGCTATGGCTATTCCAGTTTAATCCAACCCAATTCGGTGATGGAGTACAATATGGATACCGGCGAACAGAAAACCCTCAAACAACAAGAGGTGCTGGGAGACTTTGACGCTTCAGTATATCGTGAAGAAAGACGCTGGTACCAGGCTGAGGATGGCGTGAAAATTCCCGTTTCCATAGTATGGCGCCCAGATCGCCAGCAAGAAGGCAGTAATCCCCTCTTACTTTACGGTTATGGCTCTTATGGCATTACGGTAGAACCAGGCTTTTCTAGCAATCGCCTGAGCCTGGTAGACCGTGGATTCACTTTTGTGATTGCCCATATTCGAGGTGGTCAATACCTGGGCAGACCCTGGTATGAAGAGGGTAAAATGCTCAAAAAGAAAAATAGCTTTCAGGATTTTATTTCAGTGGCCGAAGGGCTTATTGCCGAAGGTCGCACCCGACCGGAGCAACTCTTCGCCATGGGAGGCAGTGCCGGCGGACTTTTAATGGGCACCGTAATTAACTGGCGCCCGGAACTCTTTAAAGCCGTTATTGCCGCCGTTCCATTTGTAGATGTGGTAAGCACCATGTTGGACGAAAGCATTCCCCTTACCACCGGTGAGTTTGATGAATGGGGTAACCCCAAAAATGAGGAATACTACCATTATATCAAGTCCTACTCCCCCTATGATAATGTGAAGGAACAGGCTTATCCCAATTTACTCATCACCACTGGCCTGCATGATTCGCAAGTGCAATACTGGGAGCCAGCCAAATGGTGTGCTAAATTGCGGGATTACCATCAGGGTGAAAATCAGATTTTGATGTATTGCAATATGAGTACTGGTCATGGTGGTGCCAGCGGTCGCTTTGAAGCCCTGAAAGAAACGGCAATGGAATTTAGCTTCTTACTTTGGCAGGCGGGAATCGAAAAATAACACAGCTTTTAAAAAAGCATTGGCTCTTCGGCCTGATCTTTTTGATAGCGGCATTCCTGCGCTTTTGGCATCTGGGCGATTTCGATTTTTCGCATGATGAGCTGAGCGCTTTATATCGCACCCAGTTTAATAGCTTCTCGGAGCTGATTGAAAAAGCAGTCCGTATAGATGGACATCCCGCTTTGGTGCAGGTATTCCTCTACTATTGGGCACCCCTGGTAGATTATTCAGAATTCTGGATAAAGCTGCCTTCTGTATTATTTGGGTTGGGGACTATGATCTTTATCTATTTGGCTAGTCGGCGACTCCAAACCGGAATATGGGCGGCCTTCCCGGTGCTGATCCTTTGTCTCTCGGAGTTTTTCCTCTACTACCAAACGGTGGCACGCCCCTACGCCTGGGGAGGCTTTTTTGTGGCTTGGGCCGGATACGCCTACATCAGCTATTTCTTCCACAAGCCCAAGACCAGTTACCTCATTGCATTTGGCCTTGCGGCGAGCTTAGCCGCTTACAGTCATTACCTGGCCTTGCTTTCCGTTTTATTGATGGGTATTACAGCCTTAATAAGAACTCGTAAAAAACCATGGCCCTGGCTACTAACGGGTCTGGGTGTTTTAGTACTCTTCGCTCCCCATCTGGGAATTTTTAAAGATCAATTAGCCATGGGTGGCGTAGGCCAATGGTTAGGAAAACCCGATTATGATTGGTTGCTTAATTTCTTTTCCTATCAATTAAACTACCTCCCATTATGGGGGCCATTTTTAATGATTGCCCTGGCCTGGCTGGCTTTTAAAAGTCGCTTTCCGGATGCTTGGGTTTGGTTTCTCGCTTGTTTTGGCATTGCCTTTCTGTACTCCCATCTGCGCAATCCCGTGCTGCAATTTTCAAGTTTAATTTTCTTAAGTCCCTTTATCTTCTTCATCCCCTTAAAGGAGACAAAGCTGCAAAAGGGAATTCCCCTGGTTTACTTGGTGCTAGCAATCCTCCTTGGTTTTTCACTGCTAAAAACACGACGCTATTATCAGGAAGCCCATCTGAGTCCACCCAAAGAAGCCGGTCGTTATAAAGCCAGTATCCAACAAAATGACCTCCCGGTATTCTACCACTGGAGTGCCGAAAAATGGGATTTTTATCGTCAGATCAGTAATGGAATCCCCAAAGGCAAAGCCATCGATCAATTGGATTTGGAACATTTCCCAAATGACTTTGTACTAATTATGGACCATACCAGCCCTGGTTTTTGGCCTTTAAAGATTATCGACGCCGGTTATGAAATAAAGGAGAGAGCCAATCACTTTGGCTTTAGCTTGCATCATTATCAGCGTACAGGAAAAAATACTGATAGCCAGAAATTAGGCATTACTTTAATGGCAAGCCAGGAAATAAAGGCGCAGGCCAAGCCCTA
>DLRW01000083.1 GCA_002501205.1 Flavobacteriales bacterium UBA7878 | reverse complement strand
GACCATCTCCGCCATGGTATCCGGAATCAATAGACTCTCCTATTACTTTCTTTTCATTACCAGTTAATGGTGCTTTAACAAAAGGAATTCTCATGCTTTTAGTTCTTTAGAAATATAAATTACACACTGATAAATTCGATACTTAGTTTTAGTCTAAGTCCTCTACAAGCAGTTTAAACTTCTTCCCTTTATACTCGAACCAACAAGGGTAGCGATCATTATCAGCTACTCTTAACTTATTGAACTCGGCCTCCAGGGATGATTGAATATCAATTCTGTTATCCTCACGAGTAAATTTTCGGTAAAAGGTTTCTTCACCTTCCTGTTTTTGACCCTGAACTGGAAAATTCTGGATATACTTTAATACCAAACGCTTGGTTACTTCAAACTGCTTGGCTTTGATTTGAGCATTTAATTCGGTGCCATCCAAAGGAAAGTATTCCTGATAATAAATATCTCCGGAGTCTACTTTGTCCGCTGCTTCAATCAGGCTCACAGGAATCTCTGTGTTTCCTTCCAATACTTGCCAGGCTACCGGAGACCAACCTTTTCCTTTGGGCAAAGGACTAGGATGTGCCACCACACAACTTTTATAGCGATCCAAAACTTCCCTTTTCAGGATTTTCTCACAGCTTAAGGCGCATAACACATCTCCTCCTTCTGCATCAGAAGAATTAAAAACATGACGCACCTCATGGTCTTTTAAACCTTCCAGGAGCTCTGGAATGTACTCTACAATCCAGCTTTCTTTATTATCTGTTAAGACGTCTATTTTCATAGTGCTTTTGATGCTAGAAACCCATATGAACTTGTTTGAGAATTGAAGCTAATTCTCTGGAATTAAATGGATTTTTGTTTAAAAGACTCAATCAATTTCGCTTGAAGCAGATTTTGCTCATACTCCTCATTTCGCAAATCTGAATCCTTATCCTTCAACATTTTATGAAAGTGCAAGGCAATATTGGTGAAGGCATCATCTTCTGGCAGATCTACCGTTTTAGAACCCTCATTTGTCTCGATAGTCATTTGTGGCACAAAACCTTTACGAGCTGTAAACAATCGATTGGTGAAGAGCTTGCCTTTGGAGCCCCAAACTTCAATTCCACATTGGTAGAAATTATCAAAACCGAAAGAAACCTGAGCCGTAGCGGCGCCATCTTTGGTTTTCAGCATCCCATTTCCGTAGATATCTACCTGACGGTCCTCATCCATCGCTAATTGCGCAGCCACAACTTCAACATCCTTTCCGAGGAATAAAGCGGCGGTTTTTAAAGTATATGCGCCAGCATCGAGCAAGGCTCCGCCCCCTAAACTCTTTTGATACCGGATATTATCAGCATCGGGAAAAGGTGGAAAGCCAAAGGAAGCTCTAAATGAGCGAACTTCACCAATAATCCCATCCTTAAGAGACTCTTGAATGCTTTTCAACTGTTTATGGAAGCGAAACTGAAAGCTTTCCAATACTACTAATTGCTTTTCCTTTGCTAAAGAAATGAGCTCCTTTACTTCGCTCTCTGTGCTTGCCAGGGATTTCTCAACCCAAACATGCAAGCCTTTATTTAATGCCTTACGAATCCATTCATAATGCATTCCAATAGGTAATGGTATATATACGGCATCCAAGGTATCGATATCCAATAATTGATCATAGCCCTCTATAACCGGAATACCATTAATATCCGACTCTCCATCGGCTTTGGATCTGGTTGCAATAGCCACAATTTCGAACTGATCCGAAAGCTCAGCTAAAGTGGGGATAATGGAACGCAGCGCAATATTTGCTTTGCCTAAAACACCAATCTTTATTCTCATACGAATGATAATGCTGCAATCAGGCTACGTGCCTGAATGTTTAAATAATTATTATAGCGTAAGAAGTTATGTAGTTGACCCAAAGTCATCCAGATATAGTTTTCGGGTAATTCTACCGAAATTTCATCACCAGCGATAATCGCCATATTTCGATTTTGTTCCCTGTAAAAACGGCCTCCTTCTTCCGACTGCAGGCAATCAAAAATTACTTGATCCTGAGCCGCATTTAAAACATAATCCAAGAAGGGCAAAGAGCCTTGTTTGGATTCTCGGTAATTACCGGTTAAACATTGTACGGTTGGAGCTAATTCGATGATATCGTGATTACCACATTCCAATTTAGCTTGAACTGCAAAATGTAATATCCCATTAATCTCTTTACAAACAAAGGCACAGAGGCCTTCCTGTGCAGGCTCAACCATAGGCTGACTCCAACTAACAACCTCCCGGTTACCAATTTGTACATCCACAGGTATTACTCTAAAGTATTTGCCATCTGGACGATAAATCATTTCCTGATCAAAAACCCATTGATCCGTTTTAGCCAGATCAACCTTAGATACTTTTAGACTATACATACTCTTAAAGTGAGTAATAAAGGATATTACCTCATCTATTGGATGTAAGCTATTTTCATCGGTTAAGGCTGAACGCAAGATTTTACTGGAAACCTCCCCGTCGCTATTATCTAAAAAGGTGTAAAAATCTATAGACTCCTGGTTCACCGTACCAAATGGAATACCACTTATTACAGTTCGGGTATCCATATTCACCAAATTATCATAACGCATCAAGGTCTTTAATTGCGCCAAGGTGACCCATTGGAAGTTATCGTAAACTTCAATTTCTTCCTCTACCTTGATAATAATATTTCGATTGCGTTTTCGTAAAAAGCGTGCACCCTGTTCACTTTGTAATTGATCTAGTAATACCTGATTTGGACTGGCATTTCTGAAATAGTCCAGGTATAAGGGTTGACGTCCTTTATGAACCTGAGTATAATTACTGCGTGTAGCTTGTAAGGTGGGAGAAAGTTGTACGTAATTAACATTGCCTGGCTCAATTTTGGCTTGTACCAGGAAGTGTAAAATCCCATTGAACTCTTTCGTGATGAACCCTAAATAGCCCACTTCCGGCTGATTGATGATCGGTTGTTCCCAATAAGGAACTTTTCCCCAATCCGTCTCCACAGCAATACCATCAATAGAGAAAAACTTACCTGAATTATGGGCTATTCTGCCACTATCTTTATCGTAAGACCACTGCTGTAATTTATCGAAGCGGCTTTTGGTAATTTGAACATTGACCGCTTCATTTTGCTCGGCCACCCACTCAATCATTTGAGGAATGGTTTTAAAGCTCCCTTCCAGTGAGAATGCACTCTTTAAAAACAGCTGTGTCTTTTTCATAGGATCTAAATGCTTTTTATTTTCCTGCCGGAAATCTCAGTCTACTTTGTTAAAAGCTTATTCAAGTATTCACCATAAGAGCTCTTTCCCTGTTGGGTCACGTGCATTTGAAGAGTTGGCTTATCGATATTACCCATTCGATATGCGATCTCCTCAAGGCAAGCAATCTTCAGGCTGGTTCGTTTCTCAACCGCCTTAACGAATTCTGTAGCCTCACTCATACTTTCATGGGTACCAGTATCCAGCCAGGCATAACCACGACTCAACTTTTGAAGTTTCAAATTTTGAGCTTGCAAATAGTTTTGATTTACGGTAGTAATCTCCAATTCCCCTCTGGAGGAAGGTTTTACCTGCTTTGCAATTTCCACAACAGAATTTGGGTAATAATAGAGGCCTACAACCGCATAATTTGATTTGGGATCAAGTGGTTTTTCCTCTATGCTCAATACATTGCCGGTTTCGTCAAAATCCGCAACGCCATAGCGCTCAGGATCTTCCACATAGTAGCCAAATACCACCGCTTTTTGCTCTTCCCTTACTGTATTTACAGCATCAGCTAAAAGCTTTTGCAAACCGGCTCCATAGAAGATATTGTCTCCCAGTACTAAACACACATCATCATCGCCGATGAAATCTTCGCCAATAATAAATGCTTGCGCAAGGCCATCCGGAGAAGGTTGCTCGGCATAACTAAGCTTAATTCCAAAACCACTTCCATCCCCTAATAGTCTTTCAAAACCCGGTAAATCATGCGGCGTTGAAATAATTAGAATTTCGGTAATACCCGATAGCATCAATACCGACAATGGGTAATAGATCATGGGCTTATCGTAAACAGGTAAAAGCTGCTTGCTAACGGCCTTGGTTAAAGGATACAATCGAGTACCGGATCCACCGGCTAATATGATTCCTTTCATAAAGCTTAATCTTTTTTAGTGCTATACCAATCGAAAACTTCCTTCAAGCCTTTTTCAAAGCGAACTTTGGGCGAATATCCCAGAAGTTCCTCAGCTTTACTAATATTGGCTTTGCTATGTCTAACGTCCCCAGGTCTTTCCGGTCCATGGGTAACTTTAACTTTCTTCCCTGCGATTCCTTCCAGCATGCTCACCATTTCATTCAAGGAAATTTGGTCACCGCAAGCTCCATTATACACCTGATTAAGTGCCTTTGGATTATCGGTAAACAGACCCAAATCATTCAACAGTACCGCATTATCCACAAAAGTGAAATCACGGCTGGTCTCACCATCACCATTGATGGTAATCTCACCATCCTCTAAAAAGGCCTTACAGAAAATTGGAATAACCGCTGCATAGGGATTATCCGGATTCTGTTTAGGACCAAATATGTTAAAGTAGCGAAATCCAATCCAGTCCAGACCATAGGTTTTGCCAAAGACATCGGCAAACTGCTCTACAGAGTATTTAGTTACGGCATAAGGACTCAAAGGATTGCCAATACGATCTTCTACTTTAGGCAGACCGGGATGATCGCCATAAGTACTGGAACTACAGGCCAGTATAACCCTATCCACACCTTGTTTTACAGCGGCATGCAAAACATTTACCGTTCCGAGAATATTCACCTCAGTGCTTCGCATAGGATTTTCGATACTCCTTGGCACTGATCCCAAAGCAGCCTGATGACTGATTTTATCAATACCCTCGCAAGCCTTTAAGCAAGTCTCGTAATTGGTGATATCACCATTAATAAACTCAAATTTGCTGTGCCCTTCGAATCCTTTGATGTTTTCGTAGTAGCCATTACTCAAATCATCCAGAATGCGCACTAATGCCACACGTTCATCATTGAGAAAGTGCTCTACCAAATTGGAGCCGATAAATCCGGCACCGCCGGTAATAAGAAGATTGATTGGTTTATTCGCTTCGCTCATGCTATTGTAATTGAAGGCTTCGATTTTAATTCTCGGAGCACCTTAATTAATTTACAATTCGATTTTTCCGAATTTGAATAGATTAGGACAGGAGTACTGAAAAGATCTCAGACTTCTACCTAAGAAAAGACCCAGAACGATTTGAGAGGAATGATTACTCATGTCTTCTCAAATTAGATAGGGTCTTCATTTTAATTCAACATCACCCAATGGTGAGTTTATTTATAAGAATAGCTCTTAGTCGATTACAAACGGCCATCCACCAATTCCTTTGGCAGAATGCTTTTCACATCGTACAGAACGCCTCCGTCTCGGGCAAGAGATTTTAAATCCATCTCCAAGAACTCATTATGCGCTACGGCTAATACCACTGCATCATAATTTGATTCCAGATTATCCACTGCACGCAAACCGTATTCGTGCCAAACCTCTTCTTTATCCGCCCATGGATCATAAACATCCACACTCAGGTCATAAGAACGAAGCTCTTTGTAAATATCGATCGCTCGGGTATTTCGGATATCAGGGCAATTCTCTTTGAAGGTAATACCCAACATCAGGATTTTAGAACCTAATACCTTGAGATCCTTCTTCACCATTAGCTTCACCACCTGAGTTGCTACATACTGCCCCATGGAATCGTTCAAACGGCGACCGGCAAGGATAATTTCTGGATGATAGCCAACTTCCTGAGCTTTTTGAGCCAAATAATAAGGATCCACTCCGATACAGTGCCCCCCAACCAAACCTGGCTTGAAGGGTAAGAAATTCCACTTGGTACCTGCTGCTTCCAATACTTCCTGGGTATCAATACCCATCAAATTGAAAATTTTGGCAAGCTCATTAACAAAAGCGATATTAATATCACGTTGGGAATTCTCAATCACCTTTGCTGCTTCAGCCACTTTTAAGGACGAAGCTTTGAATGTCCCAGCCGTAATTACAGAGCGATATAACTCATCAACATACTCAGCCACCTCAGGAGTTGATCCTGAAGTAACTTTTAAAATTTTGGTAACCGTATGTAATTTATCACCCGGGTTAATACGTTCGGGAGAATAGCCTACAAAGAAATCTTCATTGAACTTCAAACCTGAGGCTTTCTCCAAAATAGGAACACAATGTTCTTCAGTTACCCCTGGATATACGGTAGATTCATAAATAACCACATCGCCTTTGCCTAAGACGCGACCAACAGTTTCGCTAGACTTGGTAAGGGGGGTTAAAACAGGACGATTATGTTCATCCGTAGGAGTAGGAACCGTTACGATGTAGATATTACATTCGCTGATGTCGGTAACTGCATCACTGCAATACAATCCCTTACCATTGATTTTAAGCTCCATGGGATTGGGCAATACAACAGATTGCAATTCTTCATCACTAACCTCCAGGGTACGATCCGTCCCTTTGGAAAGTTCTTCTACCCTTGCCTTGTTGATGTCAAAACCAACTGTAGGGAATTTCTTGGCAAATTCCACTGCCAAAGGAAGGCCTACGTAGCCTAATCCTATTAAAGCAATTTTTGAATCTTTCAGATCCTTCATCATATTAGCATTTAACTCTCCCAGATCAACAAATGACTCTGTCGATCCAGTAATTTTTCAATTTCTACTCGTGATTTAAAATGTACATAGCGGATCTTCCGCTCGATTTCCTTTTCTGCTTTCTCCAGTAAAATCAAGAGGTAATCCATATTTAGCTCTGATCCTAAAACAAAAAGGTCGATGATACCACTATCCCGACCTTCCGCATAATCCCCCACTAAATATACTGCTTCAACCTTACCTAAACGCTCCGTAATGTTGTCTACAATTTTATCTAAGCCAACATACTTCATTACCAAACCATGCAAGTTTTCAAATAAAGGATGCTTAGGATTGGCCCGGTAGACTTTCTTATTACCCTCTGATTCTGATGAAAGCATTCCGGCTTCCTCGAATTTATTGAGCTCTAAGCGGATGGCATTAGTACTTTCCCCAAACTCATGCTCTAAGCTCCTTAAATAACCCTTTGATTGAGCATTCAAAAAGAACTTCAACAGCAGTTTAATACGAGTACGAGAAGAAATGAGCGTTTCGAGCATATTTTAAATACAGCTTCGCCTGGTGAGTCCCACAGAATGTGTCTCACTTGTTAAATTGAGTAGAATTACTACTCAAGAAGCAAATATATACAGTACTCGGAAATTAATGTTGAGTTTAAAATTAATTTTTTGTTACGTATAAAAAAAGGAGCGCAAGGCGCTCCTTTTCAATATCTTAATAAGATACAGTTCTTAGTTTTCTTTACTCTTAGCTTGAACTGCTTTCGCCCCTACTAAGGCTCCGGCCGCTGCTAAAATTGCCAATCCAGGAATCGGAGTAGGTGTACCACCCGGATTAGGGTCTGCGGGTTGTGCATTAAGGGCAAAAGCTCCCAGCACAAAAAAGGCAATAATTACAATTCTCTTTTTCATCTCCAAAATTCTTTACTTGATCAGTTTTTGAGTAAACACGGGGCTTTTCTTAGACTCCACTTTAAGGATATACACGCCCGCACTTAAGGCTGTAGTAAGGACTTCTTGTTCCTGAACTTCATCAAAATGACCTTGCCACACTAATTGACCGGCCTGATTAAATAGATACATATCTACTTGTGGAAGCGTTTGACCGCAAACAACCTTGAAACCATTCTCAGTATTGTAAGCATAATTGTTACTTAAGGCTTGCTCTTTTACACTTACACCCGTTTGATTAATGTGGATCACAAATCGATCTGCTAAATTCCCAGGCAGGTGCATAAATTGGTAGTTACTGGTTTTTAAATCAACGCGAGTGCCGGTTAATTTGTCTTCTAACTCCACCAACCAAGAAGCAGGTAAACGCAGGTCATTAATGCTGATAGTGTAGGACTGCTCTAATCCCGATTTAAAGGATAAGTCTACTGATTTGCTGCTAAAAGATTCATTCAACTTATTTGCAAAGAATTGATCTCCATTTGCAGAAGTGGTATACAAGCTGGGGTATAAAGTGGTATTCATGCGTTTCACCGCATCCAGACCTTTATCCCATGAATCCGTATACTGGCTACTGAAAGCCAAAAGGGTTTCATCACTAATACCATCAGCAGAAGCCACCTTCAATTTCAGCACTTGAGCCGTACTGCTGGTTTTACTTTGGGATGGACTTTGAGATAAAATACGATCCGCATTATCCAGAGCCAGGTTAATGCTTCCGCTTCCTGTGTTCTGCACAAAGAAAGCTTGCATTGGCGCGATGTATTGAGACCCTGAATTTAATGGGCTATCCGTATTGGCATCGTATCCTATCCACTGACTACCATTATAGATATAATAGGTAGAAGTTAAGTTGCTGCTATTGGCATCATGGTAGGTATTCCAATCAATCGCAGATGGATACGGATTGGGAACTAAGTTCCAACCACTATTGCTATTGTCTAAGGCTATATTAATGGCGCCGTCGTTTAAAGCAGTTCCACTGGCAGTTAAGGTAATGGGCAAGGTGCCGAAATAAGTACCGTCGCCTAAATACAGTCCAAAGCCATTATCAGTGGTAGAGAAGGAGGTGTTTGGTACGGCAGTCCAGGTTCCTTCCCCATTATTAGCGGTGCTTGGATCATAATAATAGATATTCACTTGATTGCTGGTACCTCCAGTACTGGTAATAATACTACCATCACTCACCGACCAACCTGAAACGGTTCCGCTGGAAATTGGAGAAGCGGCGTAAAACCATCGTCCGCTCCCTGTAAAAGTGCGCTCAACATTAATGGTATTTCCACCAGAAACAGTTCCTATAATTTGACCATAATTTCCACTATTGTCAGAATCTAAGGTGGTAGTTCCACTTACTGTTAAGGTATTACTGTTCGTATTTAGGGTGGCGGAAGCATTCACTGTAAGGTCATTATTTACAGTTACATTTTGTGCCATTCCTACTGTAGCAGAGGTATTGCTAACGACCATATAATCAAAAGTGACCGGATCGCTTGTACCACCCACACTTTGAGCGGCAGTACCATCAAAAAATACCGCGCGGCTATTATTGGTTAAGGTTCCTCCGTTGAGATTGAAATCACCTGCAACATTTAAATCACCACCAGAAGTACTGGATAAGCTTAAAGTTCCTGAACTCCCAATAGTAACATCACCAGCTACATCGATCACATCTGATGAAGTTCCATAATCGATGGTACCATCATTTACAATAAAGTCGTTTGCAATGGTCCAGGCACCGGAGGCCGCTCTGGTAATTGACCGACCGGTACTATTCATGGTGAAGTCATAAACTGATATCGAACCAAAACCGGTAGCATCAGCAGTACCTACAAAGCAATAAGACTCTTGAGAAAAGGGTGTGGTTGAAGATCCATCCGCGGTATTGCTCACATTATAATAACGAACATAGTCAGCACTTATACCTGATGGATTATTGGAGGGAATACGAGCGAAGGTTCCACCTCCACCACCGGAGTAGGACATAAAACCAACGAAATTAAATGCAGAAGGACGACCCGATCCGGTGATAGCCGACCAAGGAATCGCAAATTCACCCACATCGTTGGCATCACTAAAGCTTTTAGTCAATGAACCAGTAGTAGAGGCTCCCCAGCTTCCAGCGCCATCATCCGTTTTGTAATCATCATAGCTATCCTTGATGAAAGCAAAAAAGTCGGCTCGAAATGGGAAATTAGGAGTAACTCCATCATAACCCGTTCCGCTGGCAGTACCATTGGAGTTGGATCCAGAGTTAATAGGACTCAAATTATCCACATCAATGTAAATCACAATGGCATCCCCGAAATTGGTATGCCCGGAAACACCGATGTATAAATTGCTATCATCCCAGGTAAGGTTCCACACCCGCGAATCCACGGTAAGGCTATGGGAACTACCATATTCACTGGCCCCAATGGTGCCATCAATTGTTGGTGTGGTAAATTGCCCGAATGAGGAGGAGGCGCCAAGTAGCATTGAGACCAGTAGCCCCAAAGTAAATTTGGCCTTAAAGTACTTTTGTACCATTCTAAGACATTTTTTATTAGTAGAAAAACAAATCAATCATCCGACTAATTTGCAGGCATTAACATTTTATTCCACCAAAAATATTAAAAGGGATGAAAGATTTAAAGAATAAAGTGTAGAAATTACACTTTAGCGATTTTTTTGAATGGTTCTAAGACCAAAATTCGCTATTCAATGACCCGATTTTAAGCTAAAAAGTTCAAGCTAGTTCTGCTTTTAAACTCATATCCAAGCCAGAGACACTATGGGTTAAAGCTCCCATGGAAATAAAATCAACTCCGGTCTCAGCATAAGCAACCAAGCTTTTCCCGGTAATCCCTCCTGAAGATTCTGTCTCAATTGCAGAGGCCACAAGTTCTACAGCGCGATAAGTATCCTCTACAGTGAAATTATCGAACATCACCCGGAGAACCCCCTCCGATTCAAGTACTTGATCCAATTCTTTAAAATCACGAACCTCAACCTCAATGGGGATATCCAACTCATTTTGTGCTTTGTAATCCAATGCTTTTTGAATTGCCTGCGGCACTCCACCAGCAAAGTCGATATGATTATCCTTAAGCATAATCATATCGAATAAGCCAAAACGATGATTATAACCACCACCCCAGCGCACTGCCTCTTTTTCAAAAACACGTAAATGCGGGGTAGTCTTGCGCGTGTCTAATAAACGAGCATGGGTATGGGATATCGTATCTACCAGGGCTCTGGTTTTTGTTGCTATCCCACTCATACGCTGCATCAGGTTTAAAGCTAAGCGCTCTCCTTGCAGCAAACTGTGCGCCGGTCCCTCGAGGTGAAAGGCCAAATCTCCTGGCTCAATACGACTGCCATCTTGGATGAGTACATCCATTTTTATTTGAGGGTCCACCAGTTTAAAAACCTCACGAGCCACCGATACACCTGCCAAAATACCTTGCTCCTTCACAATTAATTTCATCCGCCCCTGCATACCTTGCGGGAAGGCACAATTGGAGCTATGATCGCCATCACCAATATCTTCTGCCAGAGCGGCCTTAATCAATGAATGGTATTTTTCGGTACTCATGATTTTAAACTTAGGTGAAGGCAAAATTCGAAAATTGCAAAGACTCCTTATCCTTTATTTGATAATAAAAACTGAACAGAACCCGGCATGTTTGATTTCCGTTAAATCTTAATCAACTTTTAAAGCTCTCCATAAATTTTTGCGGCTGCTTCGAGGCAATTTCTAATTTTATACCATGAATCAATCGCATTCAGAAATCTTACATATCCTTCCCGGTGGTGGTTTTTCATCAGAGGTCAAGGCCTTAGCCAAAAGCTTGGGATACAGCCGATTTGAGTTTTATGACGATGGTATTCACTCCCTTAAAAACACAGCTGAAATACCAGCACAAGCAGTGGCAGTCATTGCTGCTGGTTCCTCACAATTGCGCTATAAAATTTTGAATGCCTTGCCAAGCAGCCTGCAATTCCCCAGCCTCATACATCAGTCGGCTCTAATCATGGATCCGGATTCGACTCAGATTGGCAAAGGAACTTTAATTGCGGCGGCCTCCGTTTGCACCACGAATATTCGCATCGGAAACTTTGTTGTGATAAACCTGCACTGCAGCATTGGACATGGATGTACAATTGAAGACTTTGCATCGCTAATGCCCGGAGTTCGACTGAGTGGTGAGGTTACCATTAAGGGGGGGGCCTACTTAGGCTCAAATGCAGTGGTACTTCCCAATTTAACAATTGGTGAAAATGCGACCGTAGGCGCAGGTGCAGTGGTCACTAAAGATGTTCCGGCCAACACAACTGTGGTTGGAGTACCAGCAAAACAAATACCGTCTGCAAGAGGGATTATTTAGCTTCGGATAAAAGCGCTAAAAGTTGCTGCTTTCTCAGATCAGCCGCATATCGATCTCGAATCAAAGACCTGGCTTCTTTGCGACGCCTTTCAATATCTGTGCTTTCCAAAGCAGTTTTCACCTGTTCCTTTAGGTTTGAAAGAAGAGCTCTCTCCACCACAAAACCACTTTCAGCTACTATTTCCGGTAGGATATTTACCGATGACACAATCGGCACACATCCACAAAGCATGGCCTCACAGAGGGAAAGGCCAAATCCTTCGAAACGAGATAATTGAAAATGAAAGCTGGATTGATAAAACTCTGCCTTTAATTCAGCTTGACTTAACCTGCCTAGGTATTTAACCCTGCCCATTCTCCATTCAAGATTCTTTGGACCTTCGGTGCCGATAACCACAAATTCACAGTTCGGGAATTCAAGGGTTAACTGCTCTATCAAATCGCCGCCTTTTAGGAGAAATTGAGAATCATTAAAAACCGCGGTAAATCGATTAGGATTGCGATGATAATCCTGGTCAGACTCCCATTTGCTAAAGTCCAGTCCATTCGCAATAACGCGAATAGGAGTCTTTAAATTCGGGTAAAAATGGTTCAAGCCTTGCAACTGATCAAACTCATTATAGTTATTCTCAGCATAGATTAGGGAATTGCTAACCGGCAAAAGACAAGTTGCCTTGCGGTAGGAAATCCCACAAATCCGTCGAATCCATTTCTTTCGCAGACTCCCATATTTATAGTGTGGTAAACTTGCCGCGTCTGTTCCATGCAGCACGATATAAACCGGGATGTTCAACAATGCTCCTAAATAAGCGGGCACCATGGACCAAAAGCCTCCAAACTCGATAAAAATGAAGCGGGTTTTCCTGGCTCGACTTAAAACCAGAAAAAATTGCTCCAGCCACCGCCAAGGAATTAAAGCTTTTACCTTCCAGTTACGAACACTCTGCCTTACCGAATAAACCGATTGTAAGGTTTCGAGATCACTGCGAATAAAAGCATTGTGAAATGGAGCTATAAATAAAACCTCTTTTCGAGTGGCCATGATGGTTTTTCTAAAAAACTGTGGCTAAAGTAAAATATCGAAGGCATTAGCTCTTTAATGCTTTGAGCAATTTTTAGCGCTACGGTGCTTTGCCCTTCAGAACTATTAAAAACCTAATTTTGAAGCAGCGCTATTTAGATCAGATTCTGATTTGCAGACACTATGGGTAAAGTTGCAAAACAATCATTTTTCAATTCTATCAATTCATACCTGGGGGTTGTTCTTGGAGCTTTTAATACGATGTTCTTTTTCCCTCGGGTTTTCATCGATGAACCGGAGTTTGTTGGCGAAATCACCACTCTCTTAGCTGCTGCAACCGTTATATCCACATTTGCTCATTTAGGTTTCCCGGTTTCTCTGGTCACCTTTTTCCCTCGTCTCAATAAAGAGCAACAGCAAAGTTATTGGAGCCTCGCTTTATTTGCATGTCTCGGAGCCAGCCTAATTATGCTGCTTGCAGGTTTTGGGCTTTATCAATATAACTCCTACTTACTAGGCCCCATCGGCTATGTACTCCTTCTGAGTATAAGTATGTTGTTTTTCGAACTCTTTGCCGCTTTAAGTCAATTCTCTAATAAGGTCGTATTCCCACAATTCATCAAAAACACCTTTCGGAGAATCATCATATTAGTTGCCTTGATTGTTGCGGCCCTCAATGAGCAAAATCAAGAACTGTTTTACCTCATACTTAGCGCTGGTTATCTCATTCAATTACTGGCCGTTATCATCTATAGCATTCCACAATTACCCGGTTTTAATTTCAATTGGGGGAATTTAAACCTCAAAGAAATTTTAGGTTATGGTCTCTTGATCATGCTGGCCTCTGGATCCATGCTACTGGTGAGTCGCCTTGATATATTAATGATTCGAAGTTTCCTGGGAAAAGCACCAGTAGCCTTTTACAATATTGCCTTCTTTACGGGCACTATAGTTTCGATTCCCCCCAAGGCATTAATGGTAAGTATACGTCCCTATTTATCCAAGGCATGGGCCCGAGATGACATGAGCGAAGTATCGCAATTGTATCGAAAATCCGCTCTTACTCAATTGGCTATTTCTGGTTTTATCTTCTTGCTGATTTGGGTAAATCTGGACCTCACCCTACTAATCATCCCCGAAAGTTTTCAGTTTGAAGCTTTTGCCGCAGTTGTACTCTGTATTGGTATTAGTGAAATGGTAAACAGCGCTACCGGTTCTAATGGCTTAATCTTAAGTATTTCCAATCGACAGGCTTATAATTTTTACACCGGTCTTTTCCTCATCGTAGTAACCTTAGTTGGAAACCTGGCCCTAATCCCCAGCATGGGCCTTTTGGGAGCAGCATTAGGAAGTTTAATTGCCTTGTCCAGTTACAATATAATCAAGCTAATATTGGTGCATCGCTTTTTCAATTTAGTTCCCTACAGCAATTCATTCTGGAAATTATTGACGGTAATTGGTCTCAGCATTGTGGGGCTAAGCCTCTTAAAGATGCTTGATTTGCCCTTATTAGGATACCTGGCTATAGGAAACCTAAGTATTCTCATTCTGTTTGTACTACTCTTTAAATTCACAGACACCCTTAACGACTTCAAGCAAATACGTCTACCGGGAATTAATACCAAGTCTAAAAATTGATTTTGCCCTTAATAAATAAAGGCGCAGTAATTTTGCCTTATGTGGAATTGGCTTAAAGAACAGTGGCATTGGCTAAGCAAAAAGGTAGCGCGCTACACCAAACGCATTACTCTGCCCTTATTTGATGGGCTGAGTTTATACGATGTGTCCATTTTCTTTTTCAGAGGTATTATTAAAGGAAGTGTAACCAGCAGAGCAGGATCGATTGCTTATTCCTTTTTTTTGGCTCTCTTTCCAGGAATCATTTTCTTTTTCACCTTGATTCCCTTTTTCCCCGTCGATTCCCTCGAAACCGAAGTTTTTAAGGTCTTTCAACGCATTTTACCCCCCGACACCTTCGATGCGGTGCAAAGCACGATTGCAGATGTATTGAATCACAAGCGGGGAGGATTATTATCAGTCGGTTTTTTCCTGGCAATGTTATTCTCCACCAATGGCATTAATGCGATTATCTCCAATTTCAATCAGACCATTCACAAGATTGAGGAACGCTCGCTTTGGCAACAGCTGCTGGTTAGCCTTGGACTTACGGTAGTAATCACAATTAATTTCCTGGTCGGTATCATTGTGATCATCTTTAGCTCGGATATTTTAAATGGATTTTTGGATTTCTTCGGCCTCGAAGCCATTTCCTCCTTTGCTGTAGAATTGGTCCGATATCTTTTATTGGTATTCCTGATTTTAATTGGCATCGTACTTATCTACAATTTTGCGCCCTCCGGGAAACGAAAATGGCGCTTCTTTTCTCCAGGCGCAATCCTGGCTACGGTACTCATCCTGGTAACCTCTTACCTCTTTAGTTTTTACGTAGCCAATTTCAATCAATACAATACCCTGTACGGATCTATAGGTACCCTAATGGTAATCATGTTATGGATATATGTTAATGCCCTGGTTTTGATTATTGGATTCGAACTAAATGCCAGTATTGCCAGTTTAAAATTGGAGCGTTTTGAAGAGGAACAAAATGAACTCCTAAAAGAGACCAAAAAAGCTTGAAATTTTTTCAGTAAAGTCTTTTTTTGATTTCAGATTTTCCATTTATATTTGCAGCCCGAAAAACGAATGGACCTCGGCGAGAAGCCGACCTAAATAAAGAGATATGAAACGTACTTATCAACCTTCAAACCGTAAGAGAAGAAACAAGCACGGTTTCCGTGAGAGAATGTCTAGTGCGAATGGTCGTAAGGTTTTGGCCTCTCGCCGCGCGAAAGGTCGCAAGAAATTATCCGTATCCAGCGAAGGAAATTACAAAGGCTAAGATGTCTTTGTATTCATAATATATTTATTAAGGTGTTGCCAGGCAGCACCTTTTTTTTTGCCTGCTCGATTATAGCTTCGTAGATTAAACACCAAATTCAGATCATGCCAAAGGATACTTCAATTAAACATGTATTGATTATTGGAAGCGGCCCCATCGTTATTGGACAGGCCTGCGAATTCGACTACTCCGGTTCACAAGCGGCCCGGTCATTGCGAGAAGAAGGAATAGAAGTGTCCTTGATAAACAGCAATCCGGCTACTATTATGACTGATAAAGTAGTTGCCGACCATGTTTATTTACTCCCCCTCGAAGTAGCTTCCTTGGAGAAAATTCTTCAAGAGCAAAATATTGATGCCGTACTTCCTACCATGGGAGGGCAAACTGCACTTAACCTCTGTATCGAAGCCGATAAAGACGGGCTTTGGGAAGAGCATAATGTGCGCATTATCGGGGTAGACATTGATGCCATTAATATTACCGAAGACCGTGAAGAGTTTCGGAAATTAATGACCGAAATTGGGGTTGGAATGGCTCCGGCCAAAACTGCGACCTCTTACCTTAAGGGTAAAGAAATTGCTCAAGAATTTGGCTTCCCTCTTTGTATTCGTGCATCTTACACCCTCGGTGGGTCTGGTGCGACCTTCGTTTTCAATAAGGATGAATTTGAAGAATCACTGAGCCGTGGATTGGAAATCTCTCCTATCCATGAGGTGATGATTGATAAGGCCCTTTTAGGTTGGAAGGAATTCGAATTGGAATTGCTGCGCGACTCTAATGATAATGTAATCATCATCTGTTCGATTGAGAACATGGACCCTATGGGTATCCATACCGGTGATTCCATTACCGTTGCACCGGCGATGACCCTTTCCGATACGACCTATCAACGGATGCGTGATATGGCGATTCATATGATGCGCTCAATTGGAAACTTTGCCGGTGGATGTAATGTGCAGTTCGCGGTAAGCCCGGATGAAAAAGAAGACATTGTTGCGATTGAGATCAACCCACGTGTTTCTCGATCCTCGGCCTTGGCCTCAAAAGCAACCGGTTATCCGATTGCTAAGATTGCCGCCAAATTGGCGATTGGTTATCACTTAACTGAATTGGATAACCAAATCACCAAAACCACCTCTGCCTACTTCGAGCCTACTCTCGACTATGTTATTGTAAAAATCCCACGCTGGAACTTTGACAAATTCGAAGGTGCAGATCGTCGTCTGGGCTTACAAATGAAGTCAGTTGGTGAAGTTATGGGAATTGGTCGTTCCTTCCAGGAAGCCTTGCATAAGGCTGCACAATCTTTGGAGATTAAGCGTAATGGCTTGGGAGCCGACGGTAAAGGGGAAACCGATCAAAACAAGGTTCTCGAAGCCCTGGAAAAAGCTTCCTGGAATCGCGTATTTATGATTTATGATGCGATGCAATTGGGTATTCCCTTGCGTCGTATTCACGATATCACCAAGATAGACATGTGGTTCCTGCGCCAGATTTATGATCTGGTTCAATTGCAGGCCGAAATTGAAAACCACAGTTTAAACAATATTCCACGTGAGCTCTTGCTGGAAGCAAAGACCAAAGGTTTTGCGGATCGTCAGATTGCCCACATGATTGGCGTATTGGAAAGTGAAGTTCATCAAAAGCGTCAAGACCTCAACATTAAGCGAGTTTGGAAATTAGTAGATACCTGTGCTGCGGAATTCCCTGCACAAACACCTTACTACTACTCCACTTTCGAATACGACTACCAAACTGCGGATGGCGAATTAGGCGTTGAAAACGAATCTAAAGCCAGCGATCGCCGCAAGATTATTGTGCTTGGTTCCGGTCCAAACCGTATTGGTCAGGGTATTGAATTTGATTACAGCTGTGTTCACGGTGTGCTTGCCGCTAAAGAATGCGACTATGAAACCATCATGATTAACTGTAATCCTGAAACGGTTTCCACCGACTTCGACACGGCAGATAAGCTCTATTTCGAGCCTGTTTTCTGGGAACATATTTACGATATCATCCTGCACGAAAAGCCAGATGGTGTTATCGTTCAATTGGGAGGACAAACGGCTCTTAAGCTCGCTGAAAAACTAGATCGCTTCGGAATTCCTATTGCCGGAACCAGCTACCAAAGTTTAGACTTAGCCGAAGATCGAGGTCGATTCTCTGAATTGCTTCGTGATAATGATATTCCTTATCCACGCTTTGGTGTAATTACTAATGCTGAGGAAGCCCGTGAATTAGCCGATCAGCTTGGATTCCCAATTTTAGTGCGCCCAAGTTATGTATTGGGTGGCCAGGGGATGAAGATTGTGATTAATCAGGATGAACTGGAGCACCACGTGGTAGATCTGTTCAAAGCATTTCCAGGTAACCGAGTATTACTCGATCACTATTTAGAAGGTGCCATTGAAGCAGAGGCCGATGCGATTTGCGATGGTGAAGACGTGTATATCATGGGAATCATGGAACATGTGGAGCCTTGTGGAATCCATTCCGGCGACAGTAATGCTACCTTGCCTCCCTTCAATTTAGGCGATTTAATTATCCAACAAATTGAAGACCACACACGCAAAATTGCCCTGGCTTTAAACACCGTAGGTTTGATCAATATCCAGTTCGCAGTTAAAGATGATAAGGTTTATATCATCGAGGCGAACCCCCGTGCTTCTCGTACGGTTCCTTTCATCGCGAAAGCTTACGATGAGCCATATGTAAACTTTGCTACCAAGGTTATGTTGGGTGAGAAAAAGATTAAGGACTTTAAGTTTGAACCCAAACGTAAGGGCTGGGCAATCAAACAACCAGTGTTCTCGTTTAACAAGTTCCCCAATGTAAACAAGAACTTAGGCCCGGAAATGAAGTCAACCGGTGAGAAAATTTACTTCATCGATAACCTTCGTGATCCGGTATTCAAGAAAATTTACGCTGAACGAAACCTCTATTTAAGTAAGTAGTGTTCTTATTCCGACTCTTATTTGTAGTTGTATTTATTTACCTGATATCCTTTGTGCTAAGGAACTTCTTTGTGCGTCCTTATCGCCAGGGATATCAGGAAAGAGATCAGTCAAACCGTACCAAACGAGCCCGTGAAAACGAAGGCCGTACCAGTCTAAACACCAATGGACAGGGCCGTACTCACGATAATCATCAAATAGGTGAATACGTAGATTACGAAGAGGTAGATGATGACGATAAAGCCTGATGAAAGTTGCTACGGTAGTAGGTGCTAGACCCCAGTTCATTAAAGCTGCTCCCTTGAGCAGAGCTCTGAAGGCAGCCCAAATTGAGGAGTTTTTCATTCACACAGGGCAGCATCATGATGCTAATATGAGCGGGAGCTTTTTCGCTGAATTGGAATTATCTGAACCACGCTACCACCTTTCTATTAATAACCTCCCCCATGGCGCCATGACCGGGAGAATGCTCGAACAAATTGAGAGTATTCTGTTGGATGAACAGCCCGATATGGTGGTGGTATTTGGCGATACCAACAGTACTTTGGCCGGAGCCTTAGCCGCTAAAAAAGCCGGTATTCCGGTAGCTCACGTCGAAGCTGGAATGCGCAGCGGCTTGGATTTTCAGCCGGAGGAAATCAATCGCATCTTAACGGATCACCTGAGCAGCTTACTACTAACTTCCAATGAAGGGGCTAAAGATCACCTCTTAAAAGAGGGGATTTCCGAAACCAAGATTGTGGTGAGTGGCGACCTAAGTCTCGATCTTTTTAATTGGCAAAAAAAGCATAGAGGATTACCCTCAGGACTTGAGCTTCCCTCCCATTTTGCATTGCTTACCCTCCATAGGCAGGAAAATGTAGATGAGCCCACTCGTTTAAAAGCTTGGATAGAGGCATTAGATAAAATAGCGAGCCATATTCCCTTGCTCTGTCCAATTCATCCGCGTACTCAAGCTCGTTTAAATCAATTGGGATTAAGCATACCCGCACAACTGATTCCCCCTTGCGGTCATGCTGAGATCTTAGCCCTAACCGAGGCTTCAAGTATAGTACTTACAGACAGTGGTGGTTTACAAAAGGAAGCTTACTTTTCTCAGCGTCCATGCTTAACGCTGAGAGAAGCTACAGAATGGACAGAATTGGTAGAGGGGGGTAGCAATATGCTCTGCGAGCCGGAAAACCTGGAATCCAATTACCTGGAACTACAATCACGAAACTTAAAATTCCCTCCTTTATACGGGAATGGGGATGCGGCAGGAACAATAGCCTCTGCCATTTCTGATTTCCTTAATTCTTAGATTAAAATCCTCTTTTTTCGCCTAAAAACAGCTTGTTTCAAGTCATGGCTGGCCTTTGCTTTTAGCTATATTTGACCAACAATTTTTTAGCATGTTTAAAGAAATTCGCATTCACCTGATTGCTATCGCCATATTCTTTGGTGTTACAGCTATTTTCAATGCTCCAGTATTTTCTGGAAAAACCGTTCAGCAAAACGATATTAAACAATACCAAGGCTCAGCTTCGGAGGTAAGCAAATATAGGGAAAACGAAGACCGGCAGATACTTTGGACGAATGTGATGTTCTCGGGCATGCCCGCCTATATGATTTCTGCTGTCTATGGCGGCGAGGTCCTCAAATCAATTCCTTTAGCTATAACCGGATTGCTTTCAACGGCACTGGCCTACCCTATTCTATTAATGTTAGGTTTTTACATTTTAAGCCTATCTCTAAAGGTAGACCCCCTTATTGCCATTGTTGGGGCATTAGCTTATGGATTTTCAAGTTACTTCATGATTGTGATGGAGGCTGGTCATAATTCAAAAGTTCACGCTATGGCCTACCTACCTGGTGTTTTAGCCGGTATGATCTGGGCCTATCGCCAAAAGAAGGTGTTTCTTGGCGCGGCTATTTTCACCTTATTCCTGGGTTTAGAGCTCGTTGCGCGCCACCCTCAAATGCTTTATTATTTCCTCTTTTTAGCAGTACCCTATGGATTTTGGGAGCTAGCCCAAGCAATTAAAGGAAAACAAATTCCTCAATTCATAAAAGGCACCCTATTCTTATTGTTAGGTGCTTTTATTGCCGTGGGAGCAAACCTTCCCTACTTAAGCAATAGCTATCAATATGGTAAGCATACCATTAGAGGTAAAAGCGAATTAACCCATAATCAATCGAATCGCACCGAAGGGCTGGATCGCGACTATGTTACTAATTGGTCTTATGGTATAGATGAATCCTGGACCCTATTGGTCCCTAATTTCAAAGGTGGTCCCACCAGCCAAATTGGATCAGACAATAAAGCACTGGATGGTATTAATGGTCAATTTAAGCAAGCCATCGCTCAGCAAAATTCCTATTTCGGAGATCAACCTTTTACAGGAGGTCCGGTTTATGCAGGAGCCATTGTGGTTCTATTGGCATTTTTAGCCTTTTTCTTTAGTAAGGGTAGTCTGCGTTATTTACTGCTAGGGGTTTTCTTTCTGACTATGGCTTTAGCCTGGGGTAAAAACTGGCAAGGGCTAACCGACTTTTTCCTGGATCATGTGCCTTTTTACGACAAATTCCGCGCGGTAGCCTCGATGATGGTAATTCCGGAATTCATCCTTCCCCTATTAGCCGTCCTTGCCCTTAAGGGAATCTCCGGTCTTAGTGAAAAAGACTGGAGCAATAAGATGAAACTGTTGATTGGTGGCAATCAAACCAGGTCGACCGTTCTTTTAGGAGCTATTGGCATCCTTGTGCTTTTCCTCGGCTTAAATTACATCAGCCCCGGAATCCTAAATGACTTCCTGAGTGATCGTGAGGCAGAAACTTTACCCGGTATGTTGAATAATGCTGGTTTGAATCAAGCACAAGCCAGTGACTTTATGCTTTCATTGGAAGAAGCGCGAATTTCCATTTTTAAGGCAGATGTATTGCGTAGTTTGCTCTTTGTCCTTTTAGGCGGAGCACTCCTTTTCCTTTACCAAAGGGGAGCACTTAAAAAGAACTACTTGTATATAGGAATGATTGCTCTGGTTGTTCTCGATTTGTTTCCAGTGAATAAACGCTATCTAAACGAGGAGAACTTTATTGATAAAGATCGATTGGAAAATAATTATGGTGTACAGCCCAGCCCTGCAGATCAAGCAATTATCCAACAGTATGCAAGCGATCCTTACTTCAGAACCTTAAATCTTGCGGTAAGCACCTTTAACGATGCATCAACTTCGTTCTTCCACTACAGCTTAGGCGGATACCATGGAGCCAAATTGAAAATCTATCAAGAGCTAATTGAAGGTCAATTAGGTAATGATATTGAGAAATTCAGGACTGCCGTAAACAACCGTAGCTTTAGTCCTTCTCTATTTGATCAGCTCCCTGCTCTTAACATGCTGAACACCCGTTATATTATCATTAATCCCAATGGAGCTCCTGTTGAAAACCCCAGTCGCTTAGGCAATGCCTGGCTGGTGAACTCAATTAAGACCGTGAGTTCGGCCGATGAAGAAATCGCAGCTCTATCCGGATTAAACCCGAAGACCACCGCGGTGATGCGCAGTACATACGCTGAAAAGGCGGGCAAAGCGGGTCCTGGAATAGGATCCATTAAATTAAGTTCTTACGATCCTGAAGAATTGGTTTATGAGTATAATGCCGATGCCGAAAACTTAGCGGTATTCTCTGAAATTTGGTATCCGGAAAATTGGATCGCAACAATTGACGGTGAAGAGACCGATATTTTACGAGCCAATTATGTTTTAAGAGCATTAAAGATTCCTGCCGGGCAACATACTATTATCCTAAAATATGTTGATAAGGCATCGACCCTGGCAAATACCATTGCATTAATTTGTTCAATATTGGCTTTAATTGCTGTTCCACTGGCATTTTTCTGGGATAAGAAGAAGGCGACTGCGTGAAAAAAGTATTGCTCTTAACATACTATTGGCCGCCTTCCGGTGGTCCCGGCGTTCAACGTTGGCTTAAAAATGCGGTATTCCTTCGTGACTTTGGCTGGGATTGTATTGTAATCACCCCCAAAGAACCAGTAGCATCAAGTACAGATCTCAGCTTACTCAATGAAGTTCCCGATGACATGAGAGTCCTGCACACAAAGGCTAAGGACCCTTTTAAAGCCTATGCCTTGCTGAAGGGAAAGAAAAACAAATCTACCGGAACGGGGGGTATTGGAATTAGCTCCAATCCAGGCAAACTTCAAAAAGCGATTAACTATATAAGAGCCAATTTCTTTATCCCCGACGCCAGAAAAGGTTGGAATCCTTATTTGATTAAAGAAGCGCGAAGAGTTTTAAAGGAGGAAAAAATCGAAGCGATAATAAGCACAGGTCCTCCCCATAGTACTCATTTGGCGGCCATGCAATTGCAAAAGGAATTTGATTTGCCCTGGCTAGCGGACTTTCGTGATCCATGGGTTAATATCTTTTATAATCAGTTCTTTCCTCGGACAAAGTCCACTCAGGCCAAAGATCAGGCCATGGAAAATGAGGTTCTTAAAACGGCCGATCGCATTCTGACGGTTAGCCCGGGTTTAGCTAAGGAGTTTGAGGACCGCGCCAAGAAGGTAGAAATTCTCTATAATGGGTTCGATCCCAAAGATTTACCCTCCACTTATTCCCAAAAGTCAGAGAAATTCAGGATCAGTTATACTGGCAATTTTAAGCCGAATCAAAATGTAGAGGCCCTTTGGCAAGGACTGGCCAAATTAATCAAGGAAAGGACAGACTTTGCTCAGGATTTCCAATTAGAAATCGTTGGGAATTTAGACAGCAGCATTCGTGAATCCATCGAAAATGCAGGCTTAAGTTCTTGCTTAAAGGATCATGGCTATCAAGCCCATCATTATGCCACTCAAGTTATGGTGGATAGTAATGCCTTATTATTTATTGTACCTCAAACAAAAGATAACCATCTTATTCTTACGGGAAAACTCTTCGAATATCTGGGGTCTGGTACTCCATTAATTTCCATCGCCCCTCCCAAAGGGAATGCAGCAAAAATTATTGCCGAAACCGAAAGAGGTCCATCCATTGATTATACTGATCATGAGGGGATCAAAAATCGAATTCTTAGCTTGTATAAAGACTGGAAATCCAAGTCCGGGGAATTAACAAAGCTCTCTTCCGAAAGCACCTTGGCCTATACCCGTAAAGGAAGCACCCAAAAGCTGGCCCAAACCCTTGATCAAATAAGCAAAGCTTAATGCAGTATTTAAAAGACTGGACCCTAAATCAGCATTTTTACCCCGAAGCGGAGCTGATCATGAGTATTAAAAGCTTCGATTTAGCGGCGATACGCAAACGTTATCTCGAATCGCGAAAGAATAAGTCGGGCAAAGGTGGGAGTGTGGAAAGGCGAGCTGTAAGCTTAGGAGGTATAGCACAGGTAAAGCTGCAAAAGGGTAAACTTGAAGTTCAACAATTAGTTAAGTCTTTAAAAGAACCCAGAGGTCTAAGTTCTGCTGGTGACCGACTGGCTTTTTCCCTGGAGAATCAAGTTATAGTATTGGATTCTGAAGGTGTTTGGAGTTTTAGTAACCCCTGGTTTAGCTATATCCACACGGTTAGCTTTCATCCTCAATACAAAAACAGGGTGCTGGTAAGCAGTAGTGGCTTCGACGCCGTTTTTGAATGCGACTATAAAAATGGAACGATTATCTGGGAATGGTTTGCTTGGGAAAATGGTATTGCCGAAGCCCATGGACCAGATGGCAAGAGCCTCCTTTTAACCCGAAAGGAAGAACAGCATACAGCCTGGAAAAAAGAAGGCTTAGCCCATATTTACATTTCTGATCCCTTAAGCGACCACCTTCCCACTGCACAGAGAGCCGCTTTTATAAATACTGCCAGTTATGACCTGCAAGGAAATGTACTCGCCACATTCTTCCATGAAGGAAGTGTAAGGCGCATTAACAGAAGGGATGGCAAAAGTGAAGTGCTTATTAAAGGACTTAAAAATCCTCATGGTGGATTTCTTATTTCGGAGTCTACAATTATGGCCACCAACACTGGAAAAGGAGAACTGTGGGTTGCGAACAAGCAAAGTCAGGAGAAATACTCCGGTTTAGATTTAAAAGATAAAGCTCCTGAAATGCTGGATGCCGAATGGTGGCAGAACGCCATTTCCTTTCATGATTACTTTATCGTAATTGACTCGAACCGAAATGCACTGTTAATTCTGGACCCTTCTGAAAAGCAATATGATCTCTTGCCTTATGACAAGCAATGGGCGGTGCAGGATTTAGTATTATTAGATGGCCAGGAACCTGCTTTCGCTGAAGCACTCAAAAAATTTCAAAGCAAGGATTAGAGAATCCACCGTATCAGCTCAAATGCTTCCGCGTAATTTGCGTTTATCTGAATACCACGGGTTTTTGCCAATCCGAAGAAATACTCTTCATCCATATAATTTCTGGACTTTTGGGATTGATAGCATTGTAGGGCATCCATTTTCGCCTGTATGTGTTCGCGCTCCAAACGAATATGGCAATTGTTCGTGAAGTTCAGATTATTCCAGGGTAACTCATATCCCAATAAACGGGTATGTTTAAAAGCACGCAATCCTTCCTTATGAATCGTATTGTGGTCCTGATGCATATCCAAAGAATTGGGTAATAAAACCAAATCAGGCTGAACCCGCTTCTTCAAAAGGATCAACTCTTCCAGGATTTCCTGACGATGCTGTGGAAAATAGCGAACCGGGAAATTATAAGTACTGATTTGATCTTCTGGAATTCCCAAAATGGAAGCGGCCTGATTTAGTTCCTTCCAAAGTGTATCTTCAGGCATACCTGAAGGTAATGACTGGATGCAAGGAGAAAATGCAGCATAGTGTATTTCCAGACCTAAATCACTAAATCGTTTGAGGCTACCGCCCGATGAGAATTCGCCATCATCAGGGTGGGGTGCTAAAACCAATACACGCTTTATATTCTGAAAGTCCATTTTAATTGCTAATTAATTTGTGCTTCAATTTGTTCGCTAACGATCGCTAAACCCTCTTTAAAACTATGCGGTTTATAACCTAATTCCGATTTAGCTTTATCGATAATAAATCCCGTTTTCGGAGGTCTTTTGGCTGCCTGATTTAAGGTTGAGGAATCCAGAGGGTTAATCAAGCTTTCATCCAAGTTCCAGAAGCGGGCAATTTCCCTCACCATGTCTATGATACAGAAGAAGTCAGAACCTGATATATTGTAAACACCTTGGGCCTTTTGTTTGGCGGCTAGAATACAACCTTGGGCAAGGTCCTCAGCCAAGGTGGGTGTACGAAACTGATCATCCACCACCTTAATGGGATCTCCTTTCTCCAATGCTCCTTTGGCCCATAAAACAATATTGCTGCGGCTCATATTTTCAGCTACCCCATAGACTAGTACAGTGCGTAAAATCGCCGCTGGTACGGTGGAGGCCTGAATCAATTGCTCCGCTCTCAATTTTGACTCCCCGTAAAATGACAGTGGCTCAGGAACGGCCTCCTCGGTTAAAGGTCCTTCCTCTCCATTAAAAATGAAGTCAGTACTGAGATGTACCAAATGACAATTGAAAGTGCTACAAGCAGCAATGATATACTGCACCGCTTCTACATTCAATTTCTCACATCCTGCCTTATCTTCCTCACATTGATCTACATGGGTCATCGCCGCGGTATGTATTACTACATCGGGCTTTTCCTGCTCAAAAACCGCTAAAACCGCTTTCAGGCTTGAAATATCCATGGAATGGTAAACATATCCTTCCTGCTTGTTTAAACGATTGGCTCCCCTTGCAGTGGCCACTAATTCCACCTCAGGATCCGTACTTAATTGATGAACTAATTTCTGTCCAAGTAATCCGTTAGAACCGGTTACCAATATTTTCATAACTAGGTATTACTATTCTGAGTGTGAATTTCTGCCAACAAATCATTTAAAGCTTTGATCTGAGTAGCATTGCCCAATACAAATAGGCGAGATTTTGGTCGAAGGATGATCTCACTGCTGGGGTTAATCATATAATTTCCTTCGGGATCTTTGATCCCAATAATGGTACAGCCGGTTCTTTGCCGAATATGCAGTTCATTGAGATTGCAAGAACGCTTTTCTCCCAATAGATCACTTAATTCAATTTCTTCCAGATTACTATCCGATGAGCCTTCTACCGAAAGGTGCTCCAGAAATTCCACAATATTGGGATTCATCACCAAGCTAGCCATGTGACCACCGCCTACTCCTTCGGGCATAACTACAGAATCTACCCCCACCGCTCTAAGCTTGCGCTCTGTACTTTCTGATGAAGCACGACTAATTAATCGTATGGATGGCGATAAGGTGCGGGCCGAAATAACAACGAACAGATTGTCTGCGTCCTTACTAAGGGTTGTAACCAGGGCTTTTGCTCGATCTACACCCGCTTGACGTAGCACATCATCATCGGTGGCATCCGCCTCCAGGTACAGGACATTGGCGGATTTCAAATACTGCTCAATTATTTGAGGATCGTTTTCAATAACCAAAACTTCCTGACCATAAGCCACTAATTTTCGGAGGGCTCTACGACCATTTCGGCCAAAACCACAAAGGATAACATGATCCTTAATTATATTGATGCTGCGATTCAAATTGCGTCGTTTAATATCTTCTGCCAATTCTCCACTAATCAAGACCTGGGTAAGCAAAGTAAGACCGTAGGCGAAAGTACCAAAACTACCAATGATGAGGAAGGAAGTAAACCACTGTCCGGCGGTACTTAAGGCTTGTACTTCTCCAAAGCCCACCGTACTAACCGTAATAATGGTCATGTAAAAGGCTTCTGAAAAATGGTAGTCTTCAATGAGCATATAGCCCGAGACTCCTATCAGAATAAGGGTTCCCAGTAAACTAACTATGGTTCTAAAGCGGGAAAGGACGTTGGTCTGGTACAAGGTGTATTATATGTCAAGTACGGAATGTCTCTTACTCCGCAGATGATCCTTTATCTGAATCCAAAATGCCAGAATAAGGTATAAGATAAGGGGCGACCCGAAGGTTAGAAAAGAGGTATAAATAAAGTATTTACGTACTACTCCCGGGGCTATCCCCATTCGCTCACCTGATCGGGTGCAAACTTCAAATCCCCACTTCTCCAGAAAATTCCGTAATCTTTCCATCTTGGCTATTGATTTAGCAACTCATTCCCGAGAGTGCAAGTTAAACATTTTTTAGGCTGACAATAGTTCTTATACCAAGCAATACAAGCCTGACTATCGAAGGCAGAACGTAGCTTTAAACCCAACTGTTCAAAATTTCGAGTGAGCCGGTTTGATTCTGCCGGTATTTTCATCAAAGAATCCAATGCGGCATCCTGCAATTCGTATCGCCCGGTCTTTTTGCCATAAAAGAATTGCAGGGGGATAAAAGCATTGATCAGTAGACTTTGCTTCAACACCTCCGACCATTGCAATCCAATATTGGATCTGCCTGGGGTTTTCAATCGATAGTGATTTCGCCAAAATTCCGGTAATTTAGGCCAGTAAAGGGCTTGTAAATTTAGTTCCCGACCTTCTCGAATGGACGAAAACCATTGTAAAGCTTGGGGCAGTAAGAGACTCAATTGGGCAATCCTTCGATCGGGAAAATTAGCCGGGCGCATTCGCGAATACTTCCAGATGGACAATTCCAGTTCCTTCAATCTATGCTTATGCTTTAAAAAGTGAAATTCTGAAACCCAGGGAATTTCTTCTGAGCCTATGTTTGTCAAGAGGCCTGCCATCCCTAAAAAGAGGGCATCACGTTGTAGGTCTTTATCTTGATACCTTCGCCAAAGCTCCAACTTTAGGACCCGGCTTAGAGATTCCATAGCGGGGCTATTCACCGGTGATCCCATTGCTTTAGCCAGGCTTCGATATAGCAAAGCATCCCAGTTTCCTCCTAATTCCTCCAAAGCGAGACTAAGCGTTTCAGAACGCTGCTGCATCCTTACAATACAGGCACGTTCCAGCATTTGATACTTCTTAATGTCATTTACTCTTGGGAAGCTATCAGCACAAGCCAAGGTTTTGGCTCCTTGCAATCGTTGTTCGAAACGCCAATACAACTGAGAATCATACAGTCCTTTTAAACTTAAACATGTTGGGGCCCAACCCTTTTCGGTATAAATCAATTGGTCTTCTTCTTGAACCACATGTAGAATCACATTATTGTAACCAGGATCCAAATGATGTTGATGTCGGTTCCAATCTGAACTACGAATGTGAATTTCGACACTTCCAACCCAAAGTTGACCATTTATCTTAATGCGGGCTTGTTCAAAGTCGGGCCCACTATTGGAGTTTAAATAACCGGGGTGAAGTACCTCGATGCAGCTGCCATCTTTCGAGTACCAGGGATCTGGTTTCAATTGGCGAAATCGCCAGAGATAATGCAGAAAATCTTCAGTCATGGATTTTTTTCAATGTTTGAACATTAAAACATTTCACAGGTTAAGAGCAAGTTATATTTTAGCGCCATGGGTATTCAAGAAGAGATTAAGCAAAGCCATTTTAGAAACGCTTATCAAAAGGCTTTTTTAAACATCATGTACACTAATAACTGGCTCGATGAAAAAGTGCGAGGCATGCTTAGTGGCGAAGGCCTTACCAAACAGCAGTTTAATGTTTTGCGAATTTTAAGAGGCAGCTATCCCGATCCCTTGAGCACCTTACAAATTCGAGAACGGATGTTGGATAAAATGAGCGATACTTCTCGTATTGTGGATCGCTTAATCAAAAAGGAATTTGTTTCCAAGCAAACCTGTCCCAACGACAAACGCCTGGTTGATGTGATCATTACCGAGGCGGGCTTGGCCAAGCTCGAAAGCATTGATCAAAGGGAATTTCGAATAGAAGAAACCTTTGGAAATCTGACAGAGGAAGAAGCCAATCAGCTGAGTAATTTATTAGACAAAATGCGGGAAAGCGAAGAGGATAAGGCTCAATAATGCCATATAGGGCCGAGGGCTAGCCTGCCTCTTACCCAAGATACCGCCTGTAATCCAGTGGTATCACCCGCACATCCATTTCCAGCAATTATAGACTGTATCTGTAAAGTCCGGGTAGTATCATAGACGCCCAAATTAACCAGGCTTATGCTGTCTGTAAAGCTCTGAGTAAAAGTGCTGTCTCCATCATAGAAAGTAACTTCCCAGGGTCCGCTAGCCCCTCCAAAATTTAAGGTGGCCGTGTGCATATCTCCTTGACAGACCGAGTCAATACTCCAGGTCAGTGTTGGTGCAGGTAATACATGTAAATTGTATTCTACACTATACGAAGTTGTATTATAAGGAGGCTTAATTTCCGTGGCTTCTAAGATATAATCGCCAGACGCAGTAATATCCCAACTCACACCTACGGTTGTATCCTCCTGGCCAAAAACTAAAGTTGAGTCTATCCTTCCCCCGCTAGTTCCTAAAAAAGTCCAGGTCCAATCTGAGCCAGACACCGGGTAAGGAACTGTATATAATTCGTTTGATCCGGCACAAAGTGTATCGTAGATGTAATCATCTGCCCTACAATATCCATAACCATTATCATTATTAGGGTCGCTCATATCCTGACCATCAATAAAGATATCATCTACCATGGCAAAGGAGGTACCCCCACTCGAAATGAAATAAAAGCGCAGGATATATATTCCGGTAAAAGTAACTGGCACTACAGTTTGAACCACATTGGTTGGGGTTCCGTTTGGATAGGTACCGGTTGCACTATCGATATAAACATGACTATGCAGTACCTGCACCAGGTTTTCGTTTACATCCAATAATTGAATCTGCAATTCACGATGCGTGCCATTAGCAAAATCAAGTTTATGGCGAAAGTCAATAAAACCTGAACCATTGTATTCGATAATGGGGCTGGTGAAATGGTAGGCCGGATCTCCGTCTACTACTTTACCAGTTAAGGCCTTTTTCTGGTTGGCAGAATTTATTGAATTCTTTGTAGTAATCTCCATGTCTTGCCATTGCCAGCAATCGCCGATTTGGTTTACACTTTGATTAAAATTCTGTACTACAGTTTGCGCTCTAAGCCCGAAGGCAAAGAGAAGCATAATCAAACCATATATGAGGCCAACCCTTCTCATCGAATTAAGCTAAAGTAGTTGGTATAATAATGTGTCTCCCCCCTTTGGTTTTTCACCTCAACCTTAACGATATAGGTACCTTCCGGGCTCCTTTGACCACCATTGGTTCCATCCCATCCATTAATAGGATTATTGCTATCCCATTGGTAAACCATTTCCCCCCAACGGTTGTAAACTGAAGCCAGGAAATAACTCATACCTACCCCTTTAAATTTCCAAAGATCATTTAGACCATCTCCATTGGGAGTAAAGGCATTGGGGAAGAACACTTCAAATCTTTCATCAATGTAAACATATTTGTAGGTGGTATCCGAGCATACGCCATTGTCTACGATTTGAAGGATCTCATGTTTACCAAAGTCTGTAAACTCAATTCGTGTAGCTGTACCTTGATCAAAATAGATTCGATTGAGATACCACTCAATTTGAGCTTGGTTACTGGCCCTCCCTTGGAAAAATAAATTGAGTAGATCACCATAATAAAGCGTATCCGGAACATGGCTGATTCGAGCTTCAGGTTGATCATAAACCTGAATATCAAATGCCACGGTATCGTTCTCGCAAGAACCATTCAGAGCAATAAGGTAAGTACTGGTATCGGAATTTGCCTGAAAGCTAATGACCCGATCCCGGGAGCCGCCCTTCCACATAAAGTCGCCCACTATGGAACTCTCCAAAGTCACCCAATCTCCTTCGCAGGCCCTTTCCGGAAATTTAGCTAATGCCGTGCTGGGTGCGGTTACGCGAATCAGGGCTAAGGACGTATCACCAGGACACAATAAAGTATCTGAATACGCATACACACTAATTCCGTGAACTCCGGCCGAAGCATTCGACCAATCAATTTGCACAACATTACTATCCGAGCGTCCTACTATCTTTCCTTGCCCTACGCTCCACTGATACTTCATGCCAGCTTGAAAAGGAACCGCCAAACGATTTGGCGGATCATAAATACATACCGTATCTAAGGCTTGCTGCGCAAAGCTCAGAGAAGCGTAAAGGGTAAGAACCAAAAGCCCTATGTACCCTTTACGATTCAAGACTGCGGATTAGTAATGGTAAATTGCTCCGGTACTGGGCTTTGGATGAATGATAACTGGTGTATTTGGTAATCCACTAGGATCAGCCGCACATCCGTTAGCATCAGTTAAACCTGTAACCGTAACTGTTTGACTCGTGTTGTAATTAGGTAAGCTTACTACATAAGGAGTAGCATTTGCTGTGTCGGTAAAGTTGGTTGAACCATCCGTGTAATCGATAATCCAAGGTGCTGTACCGGTTAAAGTAAAGGTTAAGCTTGCGCTGAAGCCCTCACAGACTGAATCAGCTTGAATAGCCACCGTTGGCAGTGGGTTTATCACAATGTTCAAGCTATTGGTATCGCTGTAACAGCCATACTGATCTGATTCTACCACATAAAGGGTATAAGTTCCGGCCACGACCCCCCAGTCGATTTCAATGGTTCCATTATTAGCACTTACCGTACTATCAATGGTACCCGCGGTTGGATCATTCAAAAACCAGCTGTAATGACTGGTAGCTGCTGCTCCTGTTACACCATAAACTACATCGGTACTTCCCGCACATACAGAGTCGGTGTAAGTAACCTGTGCAGAAAGACTTTGCGCTGCCAATACAAGGATCAGCGAAATGCTCAATTTTCCGAAGAATGATTGAAGTAAAGTTTTCATGAAATTGATTAGTTTTTAAAAATTTCTATCACGCAGTGGAAAACTCATCCTTCAATAAGATGGGGTTTAACTCGGTCCGGATCAAGCATTTTCCGGATCGGGTATTTACCCTGCTTAAGCTTGCTTGATTGGTTGGTTGAACTAAACGGCCAGCTTATTAAAATTTGGGTTGTTCCTTTAAAATGAATTAGTTCGGCTAGTCCCCTTTCTCTAATTCACAATCAAATGTGGATAAAAGAGATATATTCTCCACAAACACCTGATTTAAAGGAATTAAGTAAAATAGAAACAGGAATTTAAGCAGGTCGCTCGCAGCTATTTACTGCTGATTTGCCCAATTTTTAAAAGCTAAGTAGCTCAGGCTCAACATCGCGATATCTATGCAAAATGAACAGCCCGAAAGGCCTTTTAATATGGCGTTTTCAGCGATTTGAAGAAAAATTGATAGCTACAAAAAAGCCGCCATTTCGGCCTGTAATTTAGCCGCTTCACGTCCTGCGGCCTGAGCAAAATCCTCAGCCTGAGAGGCATAGATAATACCACGTGAAGAGTTGATTAAAAGTCCGGCACCGGAATTCGCTTTTCCATGTTCCATTACCTCAGAAACAGTCCCTCCTTGCGCACCGACACCTGGTACCAATAAATAGTGATTTGGTACCCATTTTCGAATTTCTTTCAAGTACTCAGCCTTGGTCGCTCCCACCACATACATGAGCTCTTCCTCGGAGGCCCACTGGGATGATTGACGTAAAACCTCTTGATACAATTGATTTCCTTCCGAGAGGCTCTTTAATTGAAAATCACCCCCTCCAGGATTTGAGGTTAAGGCCAATAGAATAACCCATTTACCGGGATAGCCCAGAAAAGGCTTAACTGAATCGCTCCCCATATAAGGAGCCACAGTAATGGAGTCAAAATTTATTTCCTCAAAAAAGGCTTTAGCATACCGAGCACTGGTATTGCCAATATCACCACGTTTGGCATCAGCAATGGTGAAAAGCTCCGGATAATTTTGATTTAGATATTGCAGCGTTTTTTCCAGGCTTTGCCAGCCTTTAAGGCCTTCTGCTTCATAAAAAGCCAGATTAGGTTTGTAGGCCACGGCATATTGATGGGTTGCATCGATAATGGCCTTATTGAATTCAAAAATGGGATCTTCCAACTCCTTGAGATGAGCGGGAATTTTCTCAATATCTGTATCCAGGCCTACGCATAAAACAGACTTCTTAGCCTGAATTTGAGCTTCTAATTCGCTGCGTGTCATATCTAGTCTTCGCTTCCTTCGCGGAGTCGTTCTGCATTCTCCGCAAGCATTAATTCATCAATAAATTTCTGAATATCTCCGTTTACTACTTCTTGTAAATTGTAAACAGTAAGGTTAATACGATGATCAGTTACCCTACCCTGTGGATAGTTATAAGTACGAATCTTCGCTGAGCGATCTCCGGTAGAAACCATGGTTTTACGCTTATTGGAAATTTCGCTGTTATGCTTTTCCAATTCCATCTCGTACAATTTGGTTCTCAGCATTTGCATGGCTCGCTCGCGGTTACCCAATTGGGTGCGCTCCACCTGGCAAACCACCACAATACCGGTAGGCTTATGGGTTAATTGAACCTTGGTTTCCACCTTGTTCACATTCTGTCCACCAGCCCCTCCGGATCGAGAAGTCTGCATTTCGATATCGGATGGATTTAGCTCAACGTCTACCTCTTCAGCTTCAGGCAATACGGCTACAGTTGCTGCAGAAGTATGCACTCTACCCTGGGTCTCGGTTGCAGGCACGCGCTGTACGCGATGCACACCACTTTCAAATTTCAAGGTGCCATAAATATCTTCACCGGAAACCTCCATTACGATTTCCTTATAACCGCCCATGGTACCTTCGTTAAAGTCTACCACTTCAACTTTCCAGCCGCGGGCTTCACAATAACGGGTATACATTTTAGCTAAATCTCCAGCAAAAATGGAAGCCTCATCTCCACCTGTTCCCGCGCGAATTTCCAGAACCGCATTTTTCTCATCTTCGGGATCCTTGGGAATTAGCATAAAGCGAATCTGCCCTTCCAATTCTTCCAAGGCTGGTTCTACCTCATCGAGCTCCATTTTAGCCATCTCACGCATTTCCTCATCATCTGAATTAATGATAAGATCCTTGGCTTCCTTTAAACGCTCTGTGAGCTCCATATACTGGGCTCGAGCATCAACTATTTTCTTAAGATCTTTAAACTCCTTATTGAGCTTTACATAGCGCTTCTGATCGGAAATAATATCCGGTTGAATAATGAGATCATTCACCTCATCGAATCGCTGTTTAATCTGATCTAATTTCTCCTGCATCTCTTAGGACTTAAAATACTCAAAGCTTCCATGCTCTGATTGAATAGAAACTTGCGCTTTTTCAGCCGCTTCTACCCTACCCACTACCTGGGCATCAATACCAAAGGATTTACTAATCGCGATAATAGCCTCTGCGGCTTCGGCGTCACAGTACAACTCCATCCGATGCCCCATATTGAAAACCTCATACATCTCCTTCCAGGAAGTGCCGGATGATTGTTGTATATGACGGAACAAGGGTGGTGTTGTAAATAGCTTGTCTTTAATCACATGTACACCGTCCACAAAATGCAGCACTTTAGTTTGAGCCCCTCCACTGCAATGAACCATACCATGTACAGCTGAGCGCTGCTCCTTTAATATTTTGGAAATAACCGGTGCATAAGTTCGAGTGGGAGACAATACTAATTTGCCTGCATCCAAGGGACTACCTTCTACCTTATCCGTTAAACGGGATACACCCGAATACACCAGTTCCTCCGGGACCTGAGGATCGAATGACTCAGGGTATTTTTCCGCTAAATAATGGGCAAACACATCGTGACGCGCACTGGTTAAACCATTACTTCCCATCCCACCATTATAGTCCTTCTCGTAATTAGCCTGCCCAAATGAGGCCAAACCAACGATAACTTGTCCTGCAGCAATGTTGGCATTATCGATCACCTCCGATCTTTTCATTCGGGCAGTGACCGTGCTATCTACAATCACTGTACGCACCAAATCACCCACGTCCGCGGTTTCGCCCCCGGTCAGAATTAGGTTCATCCCTTCAGCATTCAACTCATCAATTAAGTCCTGAGTACCTTGAATCAAGGCGGAAATAACTTCAGCCGGAATCAAGTTCTTATTGCGACCAATGGTTGATGATACCAGGATCGGCACATCGGCTGCCCCCACGCAAAGCAAATCATCAATATTCATAATCAAAGCATCTTGGGCAATGCCTTTCCACACGCTCAAATCACCGGTTTCCTTCCAGTATAAGTAGGCCAATGAAGATTTTGTACCGGCACCATCTGCATGCATTATTACACAATGCTCTTCGCTGCCCGATAGAAAATCAGGGATAATCTTACAGAAAGCCTTAGGAAACAAGCCTTTATCCAAATCCTTGATTGCCTGATGTACATCTTCCTTTTGAGAGGAAACCCCTCGCTGGCTGTACTTTGATGATTGATTTTCCATTTTGCAAAAATAGAAAGCGCCCCGCGGTTTTAAACCACAGGGCGCTTCTAAATATTTAATTAAGCTATTTGTAGCGTATCCAGAGGCCTGGTTGAATTTCTACTTCTTCCAGTTCGGGGTTTAATTCCTCTAATACATCTTCGTCGATATCCAATTCTTTAGCGATATCGCCTAAATCGATACCGCGACGTTTTACTTGATAGTGAGTAGCATCCCACTGCTCATAGTTCCCGTCTTTTTCCATCTTCACTTGTAAGCCTACAAATGGACGAACGCCACGTAAACCACCGTTTAATTCCTTAAACTCTCGGATATTCATCCCGGCCTGACGCGCCAAGGCACCAAAGCTCATTGGACGCTTCATTACTAAGATTTCTCCTGGCTTCGCCTCATTCTCACGACCAGCTTGAATCAAGGCATCGGTATCCGCGGCCTGAGGCTTGTCTTCTCCACCCTCTGGAACAAAGTCATCGCTAAGTACTTTAAAGTCAGTACGACGGTTGATTTGGTTTCCAATTTCCTGCTTTTCGGCAGAAAGGGACTTGATGAAGCGCTCCGTAAGTTGATCTCCCTCTTTAAAGGATTCCTTACCATAGCCATCGTAATTCTTTGGAATAGTGAAAGGCTCACTCTCACCCATACCTTGAGCTTCTAATCGCTTAGGATTCACTCCTTTTGAAATCAAGTAATTCACACAAGTATCCGCACGTTTTTGGGATAATACTTTGTTACGCTCCTCTGTATCACGGTAATCCGTATGTGAACGCATTCCGATGGTGATATTGGGGTTGTTATCCAAAATGGTAACCACTGAGTCCAAAGCGGACATGGCTTCAGGACGCAAATCCCATTTTCCTAAATCAAAGAATACATTTGGAAGTACAATGGGCTTCTTGATTGGATCCAATTCCTTGTTTAAGGTTAATCGCTTGATGAAATAACCCGCTGAGGGCACGTATTCAAAAGCATCAATTTCAAATCCAATGGTTGTTACTTCACCGGTGTTGGCCAAATATTGTTTTTTAGAGAAATGCAGTGTGTAGTTCACATTCTCCATCACCTTAGTATCATCGAAAATGTAATATCCATTTTCATCTGCAGTAATAGTAACTGAGGACCCGTCCGATCCATCCATAGTTACGGTAGCCTCAGGAATTGGAGTCTTCTCTTCGGAGTCAATTACCACCCCTTCGATATTAAACACCAATGGAGTACGGTATACCGACCAAATATCGTCACTGTTCTCCTTCGAGCCATAACGTTTTTTAGCCCCTTCACGATTAGAAGAAAGGAAACCTTTTTTAGTATCAGAACCAGGCTCCCAAATCAATGCGAAATCATCACTGCTGGAGTTAATTGGATATTCCATATGGATCACATTCCCTTCAGGCATGCCATCCTCTCCTAATTTAACCTTGTAAATATCCAATCCTCCCATACCTGGGTGACCATTGGAGGCAAAGTACAAGAAGCCGTCACCATGAACAATCGGAAAACGCTCGGATCCGGTGGTATTTACCTTAGAACCCAAGTTGCGAGGCTTAGCCCAAGTCTTTGAGCGGCGATCGTATTCTGTAACAAAAATGTCGTGAGACCCCTTGGAATTAAAATCATCGGAAACAAAGTATAAGAACTTATCATCCAAAGAAAGACAGGGATCACCAATATTCGCCATGGTATCACCGCCAATAATTTGGCGCTCTGCCTCTTTCCAGGATTGACCTTGCATCTCTGTTTTGTAGATGCCACAACCTAATCGCAAATCATCGTCCACAATACAACGCGTGAAATACAATTCCTTTTTACGGCTATCGAAACTTGCAGTTCCTTCGTGGAATTCACTGTTGAGAATTTCTTCCTCATCCAACAATACGGGAGTAGACCATTTCAAATCAGCGTAGCTAACTTCTTCCTCTTCATCATTTCCGCGACGGCGACCACGAGACTTTCTTTCAGCTGTGCTGGTGTAGAGATCCATATAGGATTCTCCTGTCCAACTATCTTCATCGCTACCTACAGACTCATCCCGAGAGGATACAAATACAATCACATCATTTTCACGGCGATCTCCACCATAGGTCACCGAGAAATCCATGGCCGGACTGTTGATGTCCTTCATGTTATCTACCTGGTACTGACTAGGTTTATTTTTTCTTTCGATGGCTTTGCGAGTAGACTCAATTGCCTCATCAGCCAGGGAATCGGTAGGGTTCTCTTTCTTGTATTCTTGATAAACTTCGATGGCTTCTTCATAATTACCCATCGCCTTAAGCATATCGCCACGTAACAAGATCGCCTTTGGATCGCGATAGCCTACCTTAATTGCTTTATTGTAATTCCGTTCAGCTTCCTCATATTCATTCATCATTCGATATGACTCCGCTAACTTGAAAAGAACCTCCGACTTTTGGTCTCGACCTTTAGCTTCATTGTATGCATCCTGTAAAAGTTCTACTGCGTAGAAGTATTCTTCTGCATCGAATGCTTTGTAAGCTTTATCTATTTCCTTAGGGAGCTTCGGATCGCCATCTGGCTGAGCTTTAAGGGAGTAAGATAAAAAGCTCACAAGAATTAATGCAAATCCTAGACGAAAATGTCTCATATATGCCGCTGTGATTTTGGTCTGTAAGCCGCTAAAATAGTTAAATATTTTATTCAGCTAAGCCCGATTTTACTAGGGGTTTCAAAAAAAAGCCGCCTCTGTTAATAAGAGACGGCTTTGTTTGAATATCAATTAATCTTAAATGAAGATTAACTCGCGATACTTTGGTAATGGCCAAAGCTCATCATCAACCAATAATTCCAATTTATCGCAGGCATAACGAATCTTGTCGAAATAAGGGATCACCTTTTCACAGTAGGCAATGGCTTGCTCACGTGTATCTTCGATGGCATTGCAACGTTTACGCTCTTCGATCATCGCATCTTTTTCAGCAATAATGGTACTGATATACCCACTAATGCTTTCAATCATATGCAATTGATCCTTAGCCACTTTTTGGAATACTTCCGGTGCTAATACCTCTTTCAAGCCACGAACATTCTGGATTAATTTGTTTTGGTAATTAATCGCAGTTGGCACTACGTGATTTCCGGCGATATCGCCTAAAACTCGGCTTTCGATTTGAATTTTCATTTTATACTCTTCGAGCATAATTTCATGACGAGCATGTACCTCTACCGCATTCATCACTTCATTCTCTACGAAAAGCTTCACGGCCGAATCGGTAACATAAAAATCCAAGGCATGCGGAGTCGTACGTACATTGCTTAAACCGCGTTTTTCAGCTTCAGCAGCCCATTCATCTGAGTAGCCATCACCTTCAAAACGAATATTTTGACTCTGCTTAATATAGTCACGCAATACATTGAAAATGGCATCATCTTTCTTCATGCCATCAGCAATATGCGCGTCCACAGCCGCCTTAAATTCACGCAATTGCTGAGCCATGATGGTATTCAAAATGGTCATGGGCTGAGCACAGTTCGCTAAGGAACCTACTGCGCGCAATTCAAATTTATTTCCGGTAAAGGCAAATGGAGATGTACGGTTACGATCGGTATTATCCAATAAGATTTCAGGAATCTTACCTACCACGTTTAATTTGAGATCTGTTTTCTGCTCCGGACTCAATTTACCTTTCTCGAGCTGCTCAAGAGCATCTAAAGTGGCGGTTAACTGAGAACCAATAAATACAGAGATAATTGCAGGAGGCGCCTCATTTGCCCCTAAGCGGTGATCATTACTAGCGGAAGCAATCGATGCACGAAGAAGATCGGCATGATTATGCACCGCCATAATGGTATTAATAAAGAAAGTTAGGAACTGTAAATTGCTCTTTGGGGTTTTACCCGGAGCCAAAAGGTTAACACCGGTATCGGTCGCCAAAGACCAGTTATTGTGCTTTCCACTTCCGTTTACACCAGCATATGGCTTTTCGTGTAAGAGCACTTTGAAATGATGCCGACGCGCAACCTTATCCATCAAATCCATGATAAGGGAGTTATGGTCTACCGAAATATTCGCCTCCTCAAAAACGGGTGCTAATTCGAACTGGCTGGGAGCTACCTCATTGTGACGGGTTTTCACCGGAATTCCTAAACGATAGGATTCCATTTCCAATTCACGCATAAACTGACGGGCACGCTCTGGAATAGATCCAAAATAGTGATCATCCAACTGTTGGCCTTTCGCAGGGGCATGTCCTAATAAAGTACGACCGGTTAATTTTAAGTCCGGACGAGCATGGAACAATGCAGTATCTACCAAGAAATATTCTTGCTCCCAACCTAAAGTAGCGGTTACTTTACGCACATTGCGATCAAAGTACTGACACACATCGGTAGCAGCCTGATCAATAGATTGCAAGGCACGTAATAAAGGGGTTTTATTATCAAGGGCTTCACCTGTATAACTCACGAATACGGTAGGAATACAGAGGGTACGACCCATAATAAAAGCAGGGCTGGTAGGATCCCATGCCGTATATCCACGGGCCTCAAATGTGTTACGAATACCACCATTAGGGAAGCTGGATGCATCGGGCTCCTGTTGAACCAACATACCTCCGCTAAACTTCTCAATGGCCTGACCATCACCAGTAGGCTCAAAGAAAGAATCATGTTTTTCGGCGGTAGCACCAGTTAAGGGCTGAAACCAGTGGGTATAGTGGGTCGCTCCTTTATTGATAGCCCAGGCTTTCATCCCGGTGGCCACCTGATCAGCAATTCCACGATCAATCTTGGTTCCTTTTTTCACAGCATCCGACACACTTCGATAAGCTTCGGGAGTCATATACTCCTTCATCGAACGGTAGTTGAATGTGTACTCTCCGAAGATTTCAGAAACACGAGTATAAGGAAGCTCTACTTCTGGAGCCATCCGTCTTTGCGCTTCTTGCAATGCGGTAAATCGAATTTGAGGCATTTTGAAAAATTTTTCGCAAAATTAACTGCCTCAGGGGGTAGAAACCAGAAAAAACTAAAATTTTTACAAACACCCTCTTAAAAACTAGGGGTTCATTTGCGGATTACACTAAATTACCCCTACAACCCCCAATAAATACACGGTATACAGAGCGAACATGATAAATCCTTGCCAACGACTGATTACACCCCGCTTCATCCAAAGCATAAATGGCAATAGAATTAAGCTAATACCTATTAACCAGGGGAAGTCAAAAGTCATTAGGGCAGCACTTTGAACCGGTAAATCTGTAATCAGCCCGGTAATACCCAATACTGCGAGAATATTAAATATGTTGGAACCAATAAGATTTCCTAAAGAAAGATCCTGCTCTCCTTTAAAGCTGGCAATTAAGGAAGCTGCTAACTCGGGCAAACTGGTACCGATGGAAACCACCGTTAGGCCCACTACCCTTTCACTAATTCCCCAGTCGGTAGCAATATTTACCGCTCCCTTCACCAGGAACTCCGATCCAAATCGCAATCCGGCAATACCGGCAGCCAGGAAAAATACCATCTGCCACAGCTTTAACAATTTAGCATTTGAAATCTCCGTGTTTTCCTTCTCTTGCTTACGAGACCCCCTAATCTGAAAGAGGTTGTACAATACCAGTAGCACAAAGAGAATTAAAGCCTCCCAGAAGCTTAAAAGGTCATTCCAAAGAAAGAGGTATAGCAAGAGTGTAATCAAGAACATGATGCCCCAGTCCACTCGCATGGTACGTTTGCTTACCTGCATAGGGAACACCATAGCCGTTAAACCCAGGATAAGAGAGATATTCGCAATATTAGAACCGATAACATTTCCAAAGGAAATATCCACGTGACCTTCCAAAGCGGCCTTTAAGCTCACTAATAATTCTGGGGCCGAGGTCGCAAAACTAACCACGGTCATCCCCACCACTAATAAGGAGATTTTAGCTCTCAGGGCGATATCCACCGAAGCCTTAACTAACCAATCACCACCGAAAAGCAGGAGTAAAACTCCAACTAAGACCAGGAAATAATCCATTCTAGAATTTATTTCGCTTGATAGAACCGGTGATTTCTTCGATTTCCTTTTTCTCTGATTCGATCTTGTCTTTAAATTTCTTTAAGTCCGAACCTTCACTGGTTTTATTGATCTCATTTTTGATGTCCTCCGTAGCATTGCGCACCTCTCTAATTCCTTTGCCAATTCCACGTGCGATCTCAGGGATACGATTAGCCCCGAAAAACATAATCACCAACAGTAAAATCACTACGATTTCACCACCGCTGATATTGAAAAACATAAATGGGAGGGTCTGAAAAATCATAATTCAAAATTAACCAAAAAAACCCCGACTCCTTACGAAAGAAATCGGGGTTCAAGACTATTGTTTAAGAGGAACTATTCCTCTTCTTTTTTCATGGTATCGATCATAATCGGTGTTGCAATGAAGAGGGATGAATAAGTACCCACAACAATACCGATCAAGAGAGCGAACATAAAACCTCGGATTACCTCACCACCAAAAATGAAGATGATCAGCAATACAAAGAAGGTTGTTAAAGAAGTGTTGATGGTACGACTCAAAGTCCGGTTCAAGGCGTCGTTCACCACTTCGTTCATTCCTTTCTTCTTCAAGTTATGTGTACGCATGTATTCACGAATTCGGTCAAATACAACCACCGTATCATTCAGTGAGTAACCAATTACCGTTAACACTGCAGCGATAAAGGCTTGATCAATCTCTAAAGAGAAAGGCAAAATACCGTAGAGTAATGAGAAGAGAGACAATACTACCAGTACATCGTGGAAGGCCGCCACCACAGCACCGGCGCTAAACTGCCACTTGCTGAAACGAATCAAGATGTAAAGGAAGATTACCACTAAGGAGAAGATAATTGCTAATACCGCTGAAGACTTAATATCGTCTGCGATAGTAGGACCTACCTGGCGCTCGGCCACGATACCAATATCACTGGCACCTGAAGCTTCAGAGAAGAATTCCTCTTTGGAAGGCGCATTTTGATAAAATGCACTCACCCCTTCGTACAAGCGATTTTTAATATCTGCTTCTACCTCAGTTCCGGTTTCGTTGATTTTATACTTAGTTGTGATAATAACTTGAGAAGCCTCACCAATGGTTTTTACTTCAGGATACACTTTAGTACCATCCTCATTTACAAAATGGTCGCCAAGAGTGGTTTGGATATCTACAGAATTCACATCCTGATCGAAGCGAACCTGATAAGAACGACCTCCCACGAAATCTACACCGTAGTTTAAACCACGAGTAGAAAGTGAAATGATACCGGTTAGGATAATCAATCCGCTAATGGTGTAAGCAATTTTGCGCTTGGCCAAGAAGTCGAAACTAAACTTGGTAAAAGCATTACGAGTAGCTCCGGTAAAGAAGCTTACGGACTTCTTCGCCCCTAAGCGTGCTTCAAATACCAAACGGGTAATGAAGATCGCACAGAATAAAGAGGTAAGAATACCAATGATTAAGGTAGTGGCAAATCCACGAATAGGACCCGTACCGAAGGCATATAGAATAACCCCGGTAAGGAAGGTGGTTACGTTGGCATCAATAATGGAAGAATAGGCATTCTTATATCCATCTTCAATAGCTAAACGCAATCCTTTGCCATGAGTTAACTCCTCGCGAATACGTTCGTAGATCAGTACGTTCGCATCTACCGCCATACCGATGGTTAAAACGATACCTGCAATACCTGGTAAAGTGAGTACCGCGCCTAAAGAGGCTAATACCCCAAAGATGAAGAACATGTTAACGATCAAAGCTAAATCCGAAGCGGCACCCGCACCATTGTAATAGAAAATCATATAGATCATCACAATGGCCAGTGCAATTACGAATGACCATAATCCTGCACTAATAGCCTGCTTTCCTAAACTAGGACCAACAATGTCTGCTTGAATAATTCGAGCAGGAGCTGGTAAAGCACCGGCTTTCAAAATATTTGCAAGGTCTTGTGCCTCAGTTACCGTGAAACTACCAACGATTTCAGTATTACCGTTGCTAATCTCGTTATTTACACGAGGATAAGAGTAAGCGAGATTATCTAATACTACGGCTACAGAACGATTGTCATCTTGATTTCCTTGATCACCTACTGCTTCACGGGTAATCTTAGCCCAACGGCTGGCACCACTGGCATTCATGCTCATGGTAACAACGGGCTCGTTAGCCTGATTAAAATCTTGACGAGCATCAACCACAACATCTCCACTCATGGCTGCTTTGCCATCACGAGTAGTTTTTGCTGCTAAGAGATATAACAAACCTCCATCATCAGGCTTGGCAGTCCAGATAAACTTCACATTACGAAGATTTCCGGGAATCAAAGCCAGAATACGAGGGTTAGAAAGATATTCATTTACCTTGTCGG
>DLRW01000081.1 GCA_002501205.1 Flavobacteriales bacterium UBA7878 | reverse complement strand
GGATAGAGCATCTGCCTTCTAAGCAGACGGTCACAGGTTCGAATCCTGTCGCGATCACCAAAAATCCCTTCCGGTGCAACCGGAGGGGATTTTTCATTTCTAGCCCGGCGCAAGCTCGCTTGCAAGCCAAGGCTAGAAATGAAAAATACCGGGCGCTAGCCCGAGGATTTTTGGTGAATGACCATTGAGCTTAACCAGGATCAGCCTGCTAATCCTTTCCCGGCGCAAGCTCGCTTGCAAGCCAAGGCTAGAAATGAAAAATTCAGGGCGCTAGCCCGTGGATTTTTGGTGAATGACCATTGAGCTTAACCAGGATCAGCCTGCTAATCCTTTCCCGGCGCAAGCTCGCTTGCTCGCCAAGGCTAGAAATGAAAAACATAGGGCGCTAGCCCGAGGATTTTAGGTGTTTGACCATTGAGCCTAATCAGGATCAGCCTGCTAATCCTATCTAGGCGCAAGCTCGCTTGCTCGCCAAGGCTAGAAATGAAAAACATAGGGCGCTAGCCCGAGGATTTTTGGTGTATGACCATTGAGCCTAATCAGGATCAGCTTGCTAATCCTTTACCGGCGCAAGCTCGCTTGCAAGCCAAGGCTGGAAATGAAAAATACCGGGCGACAGTCCGTGGATTTTTGGTGTATGACCATTAAGCTTAATCAGGATCAGCTTGCTAATCCATTCCAGGCGCAAGCTCGCTTGTTCATCTAATGTATCTATTTGCGCCTTCTAAAAGGCTGTGAGGTTAACTTAGCAATTGCAGAAATAAAGCCATAAACCTTAGCCTTAGATGAAAACAAAAAGCTCTATTCTGACAGGCCTAATGCTTTGTTTTTCATTTTCAATGCTAGCTCAGAAAGGACCTGCGTTTCTTATTGATAGTCTTAATTTTATAGAGGTTCGAAATGGGCCAGGGATGCAATTTCACAGCATAGACACCTTGTTTAAGGGTGCCATTTTCTACTACCAATTAGAGGATGAGTCAGATTGGGCATGGTTGAGTCCCTGGAAGGGAAGTCAAGTGGAAGGTTTTATTCCGAGAAGTAGTATTCAGGACTTAAGTGACCTTGACAGTGATTCTCTTAGAGGACTTATAATGGGAATACTGGACAGGCAGAGAGCTCTAGCGGATAGTTTGAACTTTACTTTGAAAGGTATTGACTCTTTAAATTCAGAATTAATTGCGGAAGTGTTGAAGCAAAATACAGTTAGGAAGTACAATCCCATTCTTCAATTAATTCCTGATTATTTCTGTACCAGCAAAGACCTTCAGCTTATTGATAAACTCATTGCAACCATCTGGGCCAACCGAGAATCAGTAAATGAAGAGCCTTTATACTCATTGGGAGCTTGTTTTATTTGTCAGCCCGAATTACTCATGAAGAGTCTGGATAAAATCACCAATACAGAACAAAAGGAAACAATCCTCAAGCAAATTGAATGGGCCTTTCTCAATCATTTTGAAGTGGATGAAAGTGGAAGCTCAGATAATCCTAATTTCAAGGCTTTAATGGATAGGCTTAATGCCGATAGAAAGCAGTCAGCTTATTAATTTAGGGAGCTTGTTCTTGGATGAAACCACATAAATATGGGACTACTCAATTTTTTTAAAAGCGACAAGGAAGATCTGGATTGGGATACAATTCGGTCTACTGAAGGGGTTTATCCCTCTAATTCTATTTCTCTCCTAATGACGGAGACTGAAACCGGGAAGCCAGCAACTGGTTGGCTGGATTTAGCCTATAAAGATTACCCATATAAAAAGTATTGTCCCTACAATCTTCAGTTTAGTGTGGAAGTAGATGAATCTCGCTCTGAAGATTTAGATATGGGAACAATTGAGGATTTCTTTAGGGATCTTCTGAGAAAAGAATGCGTGGTTCATGTAGTGGCAAGAGTCACTACTGATTTTGGGATGATCATGGATATGTATATTGATAATCCCGAATTTGCCCAGGCTATCTTAGTTGACTTAAATGAAAGGGAAGACAAATGGATCGAGTTCGGCTGCGGCTTTAAATATGATCCTAAGTGGAAAGAGTATAAGAGGATTGCAAGCTTAGTGGGGTGATTAAGGCTATTTAGGATCAGCCTGCTCATCCTTTCCAGCCTTAAGCTCGCTTGCTTACCCAATGCGCTTATTCGCAGTTTTCCAGGTTTTGACTAAAACTCAAAACCTGTCACGGCCATGTACGCCAAAAGGCTTGAAATTAACTTAGCCTCTAACAGAAAATCCAAGTATATTTAAGAATTAAAAGGTGATGCAGCTCTGTATGTTATGTTGAACGAGTCTATGAAGTATTAAGGCAAGGCAAGCGTTTAATAATTCCCAATTCACTTTTTATTTTAAATATTATAAGAATAGTTACAATGTCTGAAAAGAACCCATTGCAAACTTTTATAGAAGAAGCTCCTGAAGTTCAAAAAGCTTATGCCGACTTTATTCAGTCACTAATTGCGGAAGAAGGTTTAGATAGTAAAACCAAGCAATTGATTTATATCGGAATGAAGATGATTGCTGATGATGAAAGAGCTGTAAAAGTGCATGTTCCAATGGCTAAAAATGCTGGGGCAACGCGGGAAGAAGTGAAAACAGCTGTTCTTTTAGGATTATCAGTTATCGGCATGAAAGCGGTGTCGAAATATTTGCCCTTAGTTTTGGATAGTTTTGACGCAGCTTAATGGGGATGAGGACGCTTACAGACTTACCAAACATTGGAAAAACACTTTCGAATAAATTGAATCTCATCGGTGTTAGAAACGAACAAGATTTAATACAATTAGGAAGTGAAAAAGCTATTGTCAGGATTGCAGCTCTTGAGAATAGTGGTGCATGTATTAATATGCTCTTTGCACTTGAAGGAGCCATTCAAGGCATTCGATGGCATGGACTAGATGAGTCGAGAAAACAAGAGCTTAAAGAATTCTATGCAATGTTAAATAGTTGAAGCCTTGGTTCTGGCATTATAACTTCGTCAATATTTTATACCCCTTCTTTCCCTCCTCAGTCAAATAAGGATAAACCATCTCAAAAAGCAAGCGATGGTAATGCTTCACTACCGCCTGATCTTTGCCTTTAAAGAGGATGGAGGCATTGATCCAATTATCCCCTAAGATATTCATGCGCTCATAGAGGCCCAGGTATTCGCCTTCAAATTCTTCGGGGCGCAAAAGGCCCTTCTGGATCATATGGCTAAAGAGCTGCATATACTGTTGCTTGCGCAATCCTTGCAGGCCCAAATAATGTTTCTTTAATTCGGGGTCAGCGTCCAGTACTGCGTATAGGTCCTTGGTGATGAAGCGATAGTCGTAGAGGGTTTTCATCGATACCCAGGAGCTCTCATAAATCAGGGGAAGGAGGGCCTGGTCCTGGGCAATCTTTTCCATTTCACGATCCATATGCGCTACCAAATCGAAGTAAAGGGCCGCTATTAAATCGCCTTTGGTTTTGAAATGGTAGTTCAAATTACCCTGACTCATCTCCAGAGCTACGGCAATCTTACGTAGAGTAACTTCTTTAAGGCCTTCAGAATTAAATAGTTCTAAAGCTTTAGCTAAAATGCGCTCTTTTGTCTTCATGAAAAATTAGTACACTTGACCTAATTTAGTAAATTTGACCTAAAATTACGATTCCAATGGAAATAGCCATCATCGGCGGGGGCATTAGTGGACTAAGCATGTCCCTGGCCTTAGCAAAGCTAGGAATACAGTCGACCGTTTACGAAAGGGCAGAGGATTTATCAGAAGTTGGAGCTGGACTTTGGTTGCAGCCCAATGCCTTACGGGTATTGCAGTGGTTGGGAATAGAAGATGAAATCTTGAAAGCAGGATTTGTGCTAAATAAAATGGAAATCGCCTATCCCAATTTAAAGGCGGTTAAAGAGGTGAACTCCAATGTGGTGGCCGATCGTTTTGGCAATCAAACAGTGGCCATTCACCGTGCCAGATTGCAAGCTATTCTTTTAGAGAAAGTAAAAGCAGTGGCTAAGGTGGAATTGGGCATGCCTTATCTCGGTCATGAACAGAAAGGCGATCAAATTGAAATTCAGTTTGAGAATGCCAAGCGCAAAGCCGATTGGATTATTGGCGCGGATGGTATCAAATCTAAGCTTCGTGGTAGTTTAGGCTTTGCCTCCGAATACCGCCATACCGATCAGATTTGTGTCCGAGGCATTGCCCAGATTCGCCTACCGGAAGCATTGCGAAAGGAGGGAAAGGAGCTCTGGGGACCCAAAAGGCGCTTTGGCTTTTCCCATATATCCGAAGATCAGGTTTACTTCTTCGCCGTGCTCAATACCGAAATTTCACCGGCGGAAATTAATATCGAGAGCCTTCAGAAAATGTATGCAGATTTTGATCCGGTGGTTAATCAAATTATCCGCGCAACCGACTTTGTGCACAGCACGGAATTGGCAGACTTAAAACGTTTGGATAGCTGGCATAAAGATCAGGCTTGCTTAATAGGTGATGCTGCCCATGCCACTACTCCAAATATGGGACAGGGGGCATGTCAGGGAATTGAAGATGCCTATTATCTGGCTCAGCTTATCCATAAAGAGGCTCCAAACTTAACTGAGGCTTTTAAAGACTTCGAGGCCCAACGCCGAGCCAAAGTGGATTATGTAGTCAATAATTCCTGGCGCTTCGGGCAATTGGTTCATAAACCCTGGGGGCAGTTTCTTTTAAAATCTATAATGAAGATTACTCCGGAGAAAGTGGTGAAAGGGCAGTTGGAGAAGCTTTATGAAATTGAGACGGAAGTTTAATCAGCTTCTTCAAAGTGAAAAATCTCCTCTTCATTTTCCAACATATAGGTCAAACAGCGATCAAATTCACTGTACACATCTTTGCTTAGATAGTTTTCCCATTCGGGATTGTCTTCCTCTCGAGTAAAAGCGAGAAGGGCTAAAACATAAGCCCATTCTTCGATTTTTAAATAGCCCAAACTGTTATAACCCCAGCGGTCCATTTCCTGGTAAAAACGAAAGGCTGCATTGGCATTGAAAATTCCCATACCGAAATAAACGGTGGTCATGTCGGTGGTCATTTCATCTGCCTCCTCCATTACATTTTCCCCTAGAAGTTTAACATGCGCCAACTCATGACTTAGAGTGGCGATAAGGTTTTCAGGGTTTTGCAATAAGGCTTCGTCCAAAGCGATTTGGAATTTACCATCCACTTTTTCATGAAAATACATTCCTGCTGCTTCAGAACTATCAGGATCGGATTCCAAAAAGATGCTGGAAATGCCACTGTCCAATTCCCTGGGATTATTTTTATAGAACTCCAATTCAATTAGGGCTGGATCAATCTCCATCTGTGGCGCCACAATCGCTAAAACATCCTGTGCATTTTCCTTACTGTTCTGCCATTTTATGGGGAAATCGCTTGGTTCTGGAACCCTAATTTTACGATCCTTGATATCCGGTTCCGGAAAGGCATGCATAAGGCAGAGCCAGTTGTTTTCAAAGAATTTACGTAAGTCGTAATCCAAGGGCCTTGGGTCTTTCTTGGATTTAAATAGATCAAACATATTCTGGCAAGGAAGTCAGTTTACAGGTTTAAAATTAGGCTTTGATGTCTTTTCCCTCAAACTCCTCATACCATTTAAAATGCTTTTCAATAATCTCCTCTTTGTGTCCCCGCACATAATCGAGATAAGCCTGGGCCACGGGTGATAATCGTTTGCTTTTTAGCCAAATCAAACGCCAGTCGGTTTTAAGGGGCAGGCCTCGACGCGGAACAATGTGTATCGACTGGTTCAATAATTCGTTCTTAATCCCGATTAAGGGTACGATGGAATTTCCCAGGCCCGCCACCACCGCCTGCTTTACCGCCTCATTGGAGGTAAGCTCGAGTTTCTTGCGATCCTTACTGCCATGCTGTTGAAAATAGCGCTCCATTTCCTGGCGGGTTGCTGATCCTTCTTCCCGAAATATCAAAGGCTTCTTTTTGGGATTTCCCTTGCCATCACTCACCAGAAAGAGTTTGTTTTCCACCAGCTTTTCTTCCGCTACCTCCAGGTCTTTGGGGATTACCGAAACTATGGCGAAGTCAATTTCATTTTGCTTTAAACTTTCCAACACCCGACTTTTATTGGTTACGTCCAATACTAAATTAATGCCCGGCGCACCTTGCAGAAATTCGCTCAAGAAAAAGGGAATTACGTATTTACCGGTAGAAGCGGAGGAGATTTTTAGCTTCCCCGAAAGCAGACCTTTAAACTCTAAGGTCTTGAATCTGAGGTTTTCCAGTTCTAAAAAAGCCTTTTCAGCGATCTCCGCAATTTCATAGCCAAATTCGGTGATATGCAATTTTCTACCTACCAATTCAGTAAGAGGAACTTCAAACTGATCTTGGAAATTTTTCAGCTGGATTGACACCGCCGGTTGGGTCATATAAAGCTCTTCTGCAGCCTTGGTAATACTCTCGGTCTCAACGATTTTGAGGTATACCCGAATCTGATTCAAAGTATAGTTCATAAAATATTTTTATGATTGACATTCGAAATATAAATAAAAACTTATGATATATCCATTCTAGTTTTGTCCCGTCACAAAAGCACAAGAAATGACTGCCATACTTCTCATTGCCATTCTGCTAAGCCCAATCCTAAATCTTGGAATTGGGTTTTTTTATGCGCCTAAAAATCCGAAGCTCCCCAATAGCCTCGCTATTCGATCTTCAATCATAGGATTAAGCATGGCAAGCCTGGCCCTGATTTGGGTTTATGTTCATGGGCCAATGGAGTCGGCTTTATATGGTTTTGCCGACTTAGGTTTCTCCATCCGACTGGATCGCCTCAATAGCCTGCTGCTTTTCATGATTAACCTGATTGCCTTTATCGTATTTCGCTACAGTCGAAACTATATGGATGGCGATTCACGCGAAGGAGCCTTCAGCGCCAATTTAGCGCTCACCGTCGCATTGATTCAGTTCTTCGTTTTATCTGGGAACCTACTCTTGCTAGCTTTATCCTGGACCGGTACCAGTATGGCCCTGCAAAGACTTTTGCTCTTTTATGGTCATCGTGAGAGAGCCCGCCTTGCCGCCCGCAAGAAGTTTGTGGTGGCCCGCATCGCTGATATCCTACTCATCAGTGCACTGGCCCTGATTTACTCCGAATTTCACAGCGCCCAGCTGTCGACGATCTTTAATCAATTGGAAGCCGGAGCCTGGTCCGCTCAATTAAATGCCGCGGCCATCCTGATGGTACTGGCAGCTGCGCTTAAGGCGGTACAAATACCCTTTCACAGCTGGTTGCTGGAAGTGATGGAAACACCCACTCCGGTTTCGGCCCTCTTACATGCCGGTTTAATTAATGCCGGACCGTATTTGATCATTCGTTTTTCGCCCTTGATTAGTGGAACAGAAGCGGCCAGCTTACTACTCTTAAGCATTGGGGCCTTAAGTGCTTTGTACGGAACGGCGGTGGCGCCAACTCAGCCCGCCATCAAAACATCATTAGCCTATTCTACCATTGGTCATATGGGTTTCAGTCTGATGCTTTCGGGCCTGGGCTTGTATTCTGCAGCGCTTTTGCACCTGATGGCACATTCCTTCTACAAGGCCCACTCATTCCTAAGTTCTGGCAGCCAGATCGATCGATACCGCAATGATCAATGGCGCAGCCAGGTTGCGGAACCTTCTTTAAAGCGGGTGTTTATGGCAATCCTTGGAGCGCTACTGATTTTTAGTGGGGTGCTCGCCTTAAGAGGTGGCCTCGAAGGAATGAGCTTCGGTTTGCAGATTGTGGCAGCCATAATCGCAGTTGGTACTTCGGTGCTTTTAGCCAAGAGTTTTGAAGAAGGTATAGAACTTCGGGCGCGCTTCATTTTAGTTCTCCGGGCCTGCCTGGTAGTCTTGAGCTTTTTCTTCCTTGAAGAAATCATTCACCTGGCCCTGAGGCCCGAAATTGCTCAGAGCCCAGAGCTTAGTACTGTACAAATCTTCCTGAGCATAGGAGTATTACTGGCCTTTACCATCTTGGCCCTGGGCTCTTACTTCTTACCCAAACGGTTCCGAGCCTCCAGCAGGTTCCGAGCGATGGAAATTCACCTTCGCAATGGTTTTTATCTCAGCGTTCTCACCGATCGCCTCTTTGGTTCATTGAAACGAGCAAATAGCTAATCGCTCAAAAAGCAAAAATTATGGATGCAAAAATTAAAATGGCCCTCGAAACAGCTTGCCAAAAGCTCGCTCCTGCCTGGTCCCTGGAAAATTCCATCGCGGTAAATCCCTATCTGGGTTTGCTCCATCAAGATTTTCAAGATGCGGCTTTCAGCCTTAAGCGCCGAGCAGGTATTGATATGAGCATGTCGCTGGACTTTTACCTGAAACAGTACGAAGAAGGGCAGATTTCAGCCGCAGATATCGAGCGCGCTCTTCAAGCCAATAATCGTCAGGAAAGCAGTGCTGAATTTTTAGCCCAGGCTAAATTTCTGGCCCTTACTGCTTCCAATTATGAGCTCTATGAACTTTACACTTTAGGGGACCTGGCGCGGGAGCACGGTACCAAGGATTGGTCGCGCTTTATGGTAGACCGTGTATCGCAATGGGCTGCCCACTTTTTCAATCAGCATGATAAGCCTTATGCAGAAGGCATAGACCTCTTTGAAATCTGGCGGAAGGAAGCGATGATTAATCGAGCTCCGGAATTAATGGGCCTGCCTAATTTCCGAAATTATGTAAAAGGCCTTTCAGCCAATTATCAGGAAGCCCTCGAACAAAACATTAAGGTCCTCGCTCTTAAAGGTCCTTCTTTAGAACCTTATCTGCATAGTCTTCTCTTAAAACTTAAGGGCTGGTCCTCCTATGTGGCTGGCCAAGATTGGCAGGCAAAACTCTATGGTGGGAATACTCAAAACCTGGAATCCTTCCTCGCCATCTTATTAAGCTGGGAAGCAGCTTTACTGGAGGGCCTCAACGACTTAAAGCTCTACAAAGCCTGGGAGCAACGCAAGGCAGATTTAGCCATCCTCGAATTAAAGGCGGCCTTCCCAGGTAGTGAAAGTTTAGAGAGCCGACTCCTCTTGCAGGATGCCTTTGATTATGCCTCGCAAAGAGAACTCAAAGAACGCTTAGATCAGAATCCCCTGGAAACAAAAAACCAGCGTCCTAAGGTCCAAGCAGTTTTTTGTATCGATGTGCGCTCGGAGCTTTACCGCCGCAATCTGGAACAGGTAGATCCCGAAATTGATACCCTGGGTTTTGCGGGTTTCTTCGGAATACCTCTAAAATATCAAGAACTAGCCTCAGATAAAGCCAGAAATCAATGTCCGGCACTTATTCCCAGTGCAGTTGAAGTACGAGAGATCAGTACCGATATTCACCAAACCGAGAAAAAGCGTGCCTTGAAACGGAGTCGCCAGCAAATCGCTAAAAGCTGGAAGCGATTTAAATCCGGTAAAGTATCGGCCTTCTCATTTGTGAGTCCTCTGGGAATAAGCTTCCTCTCGAAGTTAATCAGCGATTCTTTTGGATGGACCCGTCCGGTGGCTGATCCCAATGCGGCTGATGCAGATCGCGACATCGACCTTTCGCAAATCCCCTTCGTAACTCAAGTGCAAATGGCACAGGGAGCTCTAAGGGCCATGGGACTTAGCAAAGATTTTGCCCCCTTGATACTGATTGTGGGGCATGGCGCCAGCAGCGTGAATAATCCTCATGCCAGCGCTCTGGATTGTGGGGCCTGCGGTGGACATTCGGGGGAGATCAATGCTTGGGCCTCTGCTCGATTATTAAACGACCCCAGGGTACGCGCCGCTTTAAAGGAGGATGGAACTAGCCTTCCGGCGGATACGATATTCATAGCGGCCTTGCATGATACCACTACTGACTCCATCCATATTATTAACCGTCGGGAAATCGACAAGAAACGATGGAAGGAGCTCTCAGAACTGGAAACGCAATTGGAGCAAGCCACTGAATTGGCCCGCCGTGAAAGAGCCTTACGCTTCGGAATTGAAGAGAAGGAGGCCCAAACAGAAATCCTAAAGCGCAGTAAAGATTGGTCGCAGGTGCGTCCGGAATGGGGCTTGGCCGGCTGCAATGCCTTTGTAATCGCACCGCGATCTAAAACCAAAGGCAAGAACCTAGGCGCCCGCAGCTTTTTGCACTCCTACCAATGGCAGGAAGATAAAGACTTCGCCATTCTGGAGGCAATCATGACTGCTCCCATGGTAGTGACTTCCTGGATTAACCTGCAGTATTATGCCAGCACCACCGACAATCAAAATTTTGGGGCAGGCAATAAGACCCTGCACAATGTAAGTGGCGGCATTGGAGTGCTGGAAGGGTCAGCGGGTGATTTGCGCATCGGCTTAGCCTGGCAATCCGTGCATGATGGAAAGCAGTTTCAGCACCTGCCACAGCGCCTAAATGTGGTGATCGACGCCCCTCAGGAAGCCATTAACAGCATCCTGCAGAAGCATAGCATGTTGCAAGATTTATTCGACCATCAATGGTTGAAACTCTTCCGAATGAATGAGGCCGGACAAGTGGTCGATGAATACCAAGGAAAAATGCAGTGGCAAAGTATAGAAGCCATCAGCATCCAAGAACAGAATGAAAAATTAGTAACCGTTTAAATCCACTCTTATGCGAACTATGAACATTGACCTTCAAAAATTAGATTGGAAAGCCGCCGATTTTAAAAGATTAATCAGTTTGGCCATTGATCAACAGATTAAGGATATCCGTTCTGAATTCCTACGTCGCTGGGAGGCAGATCATCAATTGACCGGGGCGGATCAGGAAGCGAAAATCCAAGATTTAAAGAACTTAAAGTCGCAGGTTTTATCGGAGTTTAAAGAGGTCTCTGATGATGCAGCCTTAAAAGCAATTGCCTTAGCGGCAGATGCTCACATACAGAGTAGCAGGACGCTCAACTTCGAGATGGCCGGACAGGAAAATTAATTCTTTCCCCTGGCGACCTTTTTTTAAGGTCCAAACAAAAAGCCAAGTCTGAAAAGACTTGGCTTTCCTGGTTTAAAACAGAATTCTAAACCTGAGTAGAGCCCGGAGGGTTCATTTTAAATTCCTTTCGATTAAGCGATTAATGTTTTGAAAACGAATAGTTTGAAAATCAATAAACAAAAAAAAGCCGGGCTCATTCCCGGCTTCTAATATTTTAAAAGCAAACTTAATCCAAATTATAAATCTCCATTACGCTCTTCATTTTTGATTCGAAGTCGATATCCAAATCAATCAGTTTACCAGAATGAATATCGAATACCCAACCATGTACGCTAATGTTGCGATCGCGGTGGGCACGTTGTAAGGCAGCAGTTTTAATCACATTAAAGCACTGCTCTTCTACATTTAATTCTACCAGTCGTTTGTAACGTTCTTCTTCATCCTTAATAGCTTGCAGCTCATTGGCATGTAAGCGGTACACGTCGCGGATATTTCGCAACCAGGGATTTAAAATACCCAGATCTTGCGATTGCATGGCAGCTTTTACCCCTCCACAGAAATAGTGACCGCATACAACCACATGATTCACTTTGAGGTGGCTTACGGCATATTCAATTACCGACATGGCACTGAGGTCGGTATTGGGGACCATATTGGCAATATTGCGATGGATAAAGGCCTCACCTGGTGATACGCCCATTAATTCTTCGGCGGTAACCCGGCTGTCGGAACAACCGATGTATAAAATTTCAGGACTTTGCCCCTTCGATAATTCACTGAAATAGTCTGAGTCGAGTTCTAATTTACTTTGAACCCAGTTGCGGTTGTTTTGGAAAATGTTTTGAATGTCCATTTAATGCTTTTTAGGATGGATGTTTGCTTGACCTTAATTTGAGGCAAATCATTTAGGGGCATGAACTGACCATGGAAATTAAAGGAATTCCAAACATAAGGATAATTCGGATTGAGCCTTAGGTAATGTTCAATAGAGCTGCTTGCGCTAGGGGTCTCAATTTCAAGCCTTAAATTGCCAGTATTAAAGAACCATCATGAAAAGTGAATTTCTAAAAGCCCGCATATATCCTCTGGCACTCCTCTTGAGTTCCCTTATTGCCTATTTGGAATGGGGAGGCGGTCAAAGCGCCTTCTTGTTTGAAATGGAAGGGCAGCTGTTTAGTGATCTTTTCCATCAGCCCGAGCATTTTGCCCATCCATTAATTCTATTGCCTTTGTTCGGGCAAATAGTCTTGATCTATCTTATCACTAAGCCTCAAGCCAAAAGAATTGGGCCTTTGGTGGCGATAATCAGTATAGGAATATTATTGGTCTTCGTACTCCTGGGCGCCTTGCTGAGCTGGAACCCCTTGATGCTTATTTCCATTTTGCCCTTCCTGTTGATTAGTCTGCTCTGGATGCTTTATTACCCTTCGCTTAAATCACAAAGCACACAATCCGAGGACTAGCAATGGCGCTACAGACTTTTGGATTTTTTAAGAATTGGAATTCTGCGTGCATATTCCCTAAAAAAGTTTCAAATTCGGAGCAAGCATTGTAGACTATGTTAATTACCAAGAATTTTTCTCTTAAAAGAATCCTTCTTTTTTCCGGACACCATTTTCCCTGGTTAATTCTTTGGATGACCTTGGTTGTGGCGCTCTATGTTTATACGGATGATGGGCATCATTGGATGTTTATCCCTTGGTTGCCGGTTTCCATAATTGGTACCGCCGTAGCCTTTTATGTGGGTTTTAAGAATAACAGTGCTTATGATCGCATGTGGGAAGCCCGTAAAATTTGGGGCGCCATTGTAAATAGCAGTCGTTCCTGGGGGAATGTGGTACGCAATTATACTAGCAATTTGCACAATCCCATACCTATTGATGATGCGGAGATAAAGGCCTGGCATCAAAAACTGATCTTCCGCCATATCGCGTGGTTATACGCTTTACGAAGTCAATTACTGGTAGCTACGCCTTGGGAGCATTCCAATCAAAGAGGTTTTACCGGTTCTTTCGCCAGGCGCTACCAAAGGCTTTTTGGCGTGGGCTTGGTGGATGATGAAGTGACCCGCATTGAGCTGCAACTGTTTTTAGGAAAGGAAGAGCATGATCATTTAATTGCCGCTAAGAATACCGCTACTCAAATCATTTTTAAACAAGGTGAAGACCTTAAAAAACTGCGGGACTTAAATCTCATAGATGATTTTCGTCACATGGAAATGCAGAAAATCCTGAATGATTTTTACGACCATCAAGGCAAGTGTGAGCGCATTAAGAAATTCCCTTTGCCACGGCAGTATGCCAATATGAGCTTCATCTTTGTCTGTATTTTTATTTTCCTGATGCCTTTTGGGCTGGTGCCCGAGTTTGCCAAATTCGGTAATATCGGAATATGGATGTCGATACCATTTTTAGTTATTGTAGGTTGGCTTTATGTGGTGATGGAGATAGTAGGCGATTATTCGGAAAACCCTTTTCAGGGAATGGCCAATGATATCCCAATGTTATCACTCTGTCGCACCATTGAAATAGACCTGCTCGAAATGCTGGGCGAAACGGATTTGCCCGCCCCCATTGAAGCGAAGAAGGGAATATTAATGTAGACCATGAATCGCTTTTTACATTTCTTATCCTATTTACAGTTCCCTCTCTTTGCCGGGGCATTGTACTATTATTTGCGGCCTATCTGGGTTCATGAAGAAATTCTGCTTTCACTTAATACCGCTTTAATGCTTACCGGTTTGGCTTTGAGCTTTGTTTCACTGGTAAATCCTAAAGCCAGTAAACGACAGTTGACTGATGCCAACCGCCGCATCTTGTTCTGGATATTAATGCCCAGTCTTTTACTGATGTTTGGCCTTTCACTGTTCTGGTATTGGCAAGGAACGGAGATTCGAAGTTTAGGTCAGTCTCTACTTTTCTTGACGATAGGAATGCTTTCCGTTTTACGGGTCTTGAGCCTTCCAAATGATGAGCAGTAGCCTGAATCTGAATTGGTATGTAATTTGTTTTCTAGCCAGAAAATGTATTCGATATGGGCCTACGACTATTTTTCTTCCTACTATTCAGTTTAAGTTTAAAGAGTCAAGCCATCCGCACCGGTCCTGCCGAAGAGCATAAAGGTCAATTGCCTTGGGAGCATATTTATGCTTTTGGCGCACAGGATTTAAATCGCTCCTTTACTGAATTGGCCCTGCGCAGCAAAATTGAACCCCAAGCACTTTTAGAAGCCATTGGTGCTTATCAGCAGATTTATCAATTTGAGGTTAATGCCGATAGCTTGCCTGGTAAATTTGTATTTGCCGGGGTACCTTATCCCATCTTGTTCTTTGTACGCCATAGCTTTATCGTGGAATGGGAAAAACAGGCAGATCAATCTTATTTCTACCGTTTTTACAATCAACATGCTTATTACGATAAGGGTAAATTCAATCCCGATCAAAAGGAACCTAAACCTCTGAATATTGGTTTAAGAGAATGGTCTTACTTGCAGATGTTGGTTAATAAGCTGAGCTTCAACAGCCCTATCTATCATCCTTTGGCCATGGCCTATAATGAAGAGATTTATTTTTTAAGCAGGGAAGAAAGGATCCTTTGGGGTATTTCTACCCTCAAACTCGAGAGACAGGATAGCTTACAAGATGCAGATAGCTTGCAGATTAAGTTGTTTGATAATCCTCTAAGTTTAGCTGAGGTGGAGCTGGTTTGGGATTCCTCTAGCTTTAGTATCAACGAAGTTCAGAATTATCCAAACCTTCGCTATGTAAATCCCCTTTATCAGGCTATTTACGATTCGAGTGCTATTATTCAAAAGGCAAAGTATTTGGGATTTCTCCGCAGAGACAGCAGTTCTTATTATCGCTATTTCTCAGATAGCTTGAGAACGGCCTTGATATTAGGCGAGCAAAACCGCATTTATTATTGGGATGCCGATCCTTTTGGCTCTAATCATATCTATAGTTATTTATCTTCCATGGCGACGGAGAACCTTAAAACCTTTTTCCTGAAAAGCAATCCTCTCGAATTGAAGGCTTATTTGGATACCGGAGCTCAAGCGATAGATACCTTAAGCCTGCATCAAAATGAAATCCATGCCTTTTATACGAAGGGTGATCCCTGGCATAGGATATGGCGAACCAAGGGCAAATACCATAAAGCCTGGTTTTGGAGAGAGCTTAGTCAAAGGGATTTTGTACCCTATAAAGCTCTGGTTGGTGAAAGTGATTTTAGCGAAGTAGTCCAAGATCATTTAGCTTATTGTCCTCAGTATTTGATGCTTGAGGTAGATGACTATCAAGGATTGATTTTCTATAAATCCCCAGAGGATTCTCAATACTATTTTATGGGCCTTCACGAGCTGCGTTTTTTTTAACAATAGCAGGCAAACTGAGCTATACAGCGTATATTAGAGCTTCTGATTTTAATTTCCTAAAAAGCTTTTTCCTGCCTTATGAGCCCACTTAAAAACGAAGTTCGAAATCTGTTTCGCCAGAACGATCAAGTTTTTGATTTCTTAAGTAAAGAAGCCCTCGATGGCTTGGCTATCAGAGAAATAGGTGGAGATGAAAGATTTTGGGCCAATGAGATTTTCTGGGAGCGCTTGGGTTATAAGCCGAAGAATGTTAAAGCCAATATTCAATTTTGGCGCAATTGCTTACATCCGGAAGATCAGGATTTGGAGCAGCGGACTTTCCGATTACACGCCGATCATCCTGAGAAACATAATTACAATCTTGTTTTACGCTATTACCATCGCGAAGGTGGATTAGTGTGGATGCAGGTTAACGGGCATTTAATTCGAGAGGAGAATGGTTTAACGAAAAGGATGTTACTCTCTTTTAAAGAGATGAGCGCCTTAAAGAATCAAGAAGACTTTTTAAATCGTTCTTCGGAGATGGCTCGTATTGGATATTACGA
>DLRW01000080.1:43329-48672 GCA_002501205.1 Flavobacteriales bacterium UBA7878 | reverse complement strand
CCCACCGGCAATGGTTGCCATACCGCCACTCATCACACAGAGTAATTCGCTGCGGGTCATTTTATTGATATAGGGCTTTACCAATAAAGGTGATTCAGTTTGACCTAAGAAGATATTCCCGGCCGCTGAAAGACTTTCCGCACCACTAAGGCGTAGGGTGTGCTTCATGACCCAGGCAAAGGCATAAACGATTTTTTGCATCACTCCATAATAGAAGAGGAGGGAGGTTAATGCTGAGAAAAAGATAACCGTGGGTAATACCTTAAAAGCGAAAATATAGCCCAGGGAAGAGGAGTCATTAATGAGTTCGCCAAAAAGGAATTTAGCGCCCACATCCGTAAAGCTCAGGAGGATCACAAACTTCTCACTGATCCAATCAAAGGCCCCGCGAATAAATGGAACTTTTAAAATGGCAAAGGCGAATATGATCTGTATCAACAAGCCACTAAATACCTGGCGCCAATTGATAGAACGGCGCTTGGACGACATTAAAAAGGTAAGGGCTAATAATACGCTTAAGCCTAATAGACCGCGGGCGAGAGAGGCCAATTTAAATTCACTCTGACTAAAATCGTAATTCAATGGCAGGCCTTGCGGACCACTTTCTTGCATCGCTATTAGGGCAGTGCTGCTATCGCTATCTCGACGGCTAAAACGATAATGCACTCCTTTTTCTTCAATATCTAAGAGACTATCATTTAGGATATGAATGGCGTAAGAGCGCAGACCATCCTTTGGGGCTGAATAGTGGAAATGTAAGCTGTCATTGCGAAGGACATAGCTGCCATAGGCTTGCAAAGATTTTGCTTGCAATTGATAAGCGAAACTATCATTCGGAAAGATGAAGAAAGAATCTTGTGCGGCAATTGGGAAGAGGCTTTCTCCTTCTGCAGAAAGGATCTCATGGAATGCCCAGTTTCCAATTGCATTTTGTGCCTTGGTGGAATGGCCCCAGAACAGCACGAGAGCGAACAGGATCCCAAATAGTGTTGATTTTTGCTTCATCTCGGCTGGTGAAAATAGCTAATTAAGACCTTGAATTAGTCTTTATTTCCTTCCCGTTTTTCAATTTCGTCCCGGAGTCGGGCGGCGCGCTCGTAGTCTTCATTACGAACCGCTTCATCCATTTGTTTTTTTAAGCTTTCCAGACTTTGGGTAGAGAGGAGTCCGGGGCTGCTACTTTTTTCAGTAGACTTTGTTTTGCTGCTTTTACCTTTTTCGGTATCAGCTTGACCTTCGCCAAGGATAACCCCGGCTTTGTCTAGTATTTCTTCGTAAGTGAAGATGGGAGTTTTAAAACGGATGGCCAGTGCCACTGCATCCGAGGTACGCGCATCCAGGCTATGAGTTTCCCCCTCACGTTCACAAACCAAGATGGAGTAAAACACTCCATCTTGTAATTTGTGAATCAGTACTTCTTTTAAAGTGATCTTAAACTGATCGGCAAAATTCTTAAACAGGTCATGTGTTAAAGGCCGGGGTGGATTCATATCCTTCTCGAGGGCAATAGCAATACTTTGCGCCTCGAATCCCCCAATGATAATGGGCAAACGCCGTTCTCCGCTTTCTTCGCCCAAAACCAAAGCATAAGCACCGCTTTGGGTTTGGCTGTAGGAAAGCCCTTTTACATAAAGCCTGATTTGCTGCATTAATTTGCCGCCTTGAATTTTTTGATTTCCTCAGTTAATTTAGGAACAACTTCAAAAGCATCGCCCACCACGCCGTAATCTGCGGCTTTAAAGAAGGGGGCTTCAGGATCTTTATTAATTACCACGATGGTTTTTGAAGCGCTCACCCCGGCAAGGTGTTGAATTGCGCCCGAAATTCCAACGGCTACGTACAAATTTGGTTTAATAGCGATACCGGTTTGTCCAACGTGCTCGCTGTGAGGACGCCAATCCATATCCGAAACAGGCTTGCTACATGCGGTACCTGCGTCTAATACTTCGGCAAGTTCTTCGATCATGCCCCAGTTTTCGGGACCTTTCAAACCACGACCACCGCTAATCACGCGCTCCGCTTCAGGTAATGGGATTTTACCTTTAACACGGTCCACCTCTTTAACAGCTACAGGGCTAATAGAACCTTGACCAGCAGAAGTTCCTTCTACACTCGCATTTCCACCGGTAGCTTCCGGAGCAATAGAGTTTGGAACAAAGAGTACAATGCGCTTGGCGGCATCGCTGGTTAACACATTAAATCCTTTACCGGAGAATACACCGCGTTTCACGCTAAAGGGACTGGCATTTTCAGGTAGGGCTACTACATTACTTAAAAGAGCAGCATCTGCTTGAATGCTTAAAGCTGGTGCTAAGGCTTTACCATTGAAGGTTGCACTAACAATTACCGTATTGGCAGATTGAGCAGCGGCTACTTCGGCAATGGCGGCGCCATAAACATTGGCGTCGAATTGATTAAAGGCATCACCTTCGAGGTGTAATACTTTGGAAAGACCGTAGTTACCGGCTTCGCTAGCGTCTTCGTCCAATTTGCCAATGCATAAACCGATGGCTTCGGTGCCTAACATTGAAGCGGTTTTGGCCGCATAAGTGGCCGCTTCCCAAGTGTTCTTTTTGAATTTTCCTTCCCAGGATTCTAGATATACTAATACAGACATTCTTCCAATTTTTTTGATTAGATCACTTTCGCTTCTTCGTGGAGCATGCGAACCAATTCGGCCATGTTTTCAGCATCAACCATTTTCACTGCACTCTTAGGTGCAGGCTTGCTAAAGGCGCCAGTTTGGGTTTTGTTAACAGCCTCTACCGGAGCTTTAACTTCCAATGGTTTGGTGCGGGCTTGCATAATACCACGCATGTTGGGGATGCGAAGATCTTTCTCTTCAACCAGGCCTTTTTGTCCTGCTACCACAAATGGAGTAGAAGCGCTTAGTTTTTCTTTACCACCATCGATTTCACGCACGAAATCATAAGTATCGCCATTGGCTTCCATACCAGCGCAGGCATTAACAAAAGGCCAGCCTAATAAGGCGGCTACCATACCTGGCACCTGACCACCATTGTAATCGATTGATTCACGACCTGCAATGATCAGATCATATCCACCTTCTTTAGCTACAGCAGCGATTTGCTGTGCAACGAAAAAAGCATCGGTGGGCTCAGCTTCAACGCGGATGGCCGTGTCGGCTCCAATCGCCAAAGCTTTGCGCAGAGTGGGCTCGGTTTCTTTGTTTCCTACATTAAGCACGGTGATGGAAGCACCCTGCTTTTCCTTAAGCCAAACCGCACGGGTTAAGCCAAATTCGTCATAGGGATTAATTACGTACTGAACTCCGTTTTTATCAAAAGCACTGTTATCGGCAGTGAAGTTGATTTTAGAAGTTGTGTCGGGTACGTGACTAATACAAACTAGTACCTTCATATGTGTTTATTCTGAGAGTGATATTGTCTATGCCGCGAAAATAGCCTAAAAAAAGCCGCGGTCAAAATATTATGCATGCATACTAATTTCATTTTCAGGGTATGGGCGTATTTTAGTCTGCATATTGCAAGCTCTTTAGTACTTTTGGCCCTGCAAAATCTGAATGATGGGCAGAATTATACAGTTCCGTGAGGCCGTTGCCGAGGCCATGAGTGAAGAAATGCGTCGCGATGAGCGCGTATATTTAATGGGTGAAGAGGTGGCCGAATACAATGGTGCCTACAAAGCCTCTAAAGGCATGCTGGATGAGTTTGGTCCGAAGCGCGTTTTAGATACCCCTATTGCCGAGCTGGGATTTGCCGGTATTGGCGTGGGCTCTGCTATGAACGGCTTACGTCCGATCGTAGAATTTATGACCTTCAACTTTTCGATGGTAGCCATCGATCAGATCATTAATAATGCCGCCAAGATGTTTCAGATGAGCGGTGGTCAATTTAATGTGCCTATCGTATTCCGTGGGCCAACTGCTTCTGCTGGTCAGCTAGCGGCAACGCACAGCCAGGCTTTTGAAAGCTGGTATGCCAACTGTCCAGGCTTAAAGGTGATTGTACCTAGCAATCCCTACGATGCAAAAGGTTTATTGAAAAGCGCCATTCGCGATAATGATCCGGTGATCTTTATGGAGAGTGAGCAGATGTATGGTGATAAAGCAGAGGTTCCTGAAGAGGAATACCTAATCGAAATTGGAAAAGCTTCCATTCGTCGTGAAGGTTCGGATGTAACCATCGTTTCCTTTGGTAAGATCATTAAAGAAGCGGATAAAGCCGCTGAAGAATTAGCGAAGGAAGGCATCGAATGTGAGATCATTGACTTACGCACCGTTCGTCCGATTGACTATGCTGCAGTGGTAAACTCCTTGAAGAAAACCAATCGCATGGTAATCTTAGAAGAAGCCTGGCCTTTGGGAAATATTTCAACAGAGATTATTGCACATTGCCAACAGCATGCATTTGATTACTTGGATGCACCTATTTTGAGAATTAACACTGCAGATACGCCAATGGCCTATGCGCCTACCTTGGTGGAAGAGTTCCTTCCAAATGCTGCAAGAGTAATTACTGCCGTTAAGGAAGTGATGTACAAAAAATAAAAGCTGCTTATTTCAGCATTAAAGTCCCGCTTAGTTGGGACTTTTTTTTGTCCCTTTTTTTCTTGCTTGTGCTCATAATCAGGGGCTATGCCTTTGGCTGATTGGCATTTTAGATTACTTTTGCGCCCCTTATAAAGAGAACAATCAATCAATACAACTATGAACGACTGGTTAATGTATGCGGTTCCAGGCCTTGGCTTAATTGGAATCCTGATCATGTTGGTGAAGTCTTCCTGGGTGAGCAAGCAAAGCTCGGGAGATGCGAAAATGTCTGAGCTTGCAGGACACATTGCAGATGGTGCAATGTCTTTCCTGAAAGCCGAATGGAAGATCATGAGCTACTTTGTGGTGATCGCCGCCTTATTATTAGGTTTCTCAGGAACCCTGGTAGAGCACTCTCACCCTATTATTGCGGTGGCCTTTGTTATTGGTGCCGTTTTTTCTGCCTTGGCAGGATACGTCGGAATGCGCATTGCAACCAAAGCAAACGTTCGTACTACCGAAGCCGCTCGTACCAGTTTAGTAGCTGCGCTTAAAGTTTCATTTACCGGTGGTTCGGTAATGGGATTAGGTGTGGCCGGCCTTGCCGTTTTAGGTTTAGGTAGCTTATTTATCATATTCTTCAATATGTTCGTGCCCGAGGGTGCTGCCATTACTGGCGACGAAATGAAAACTGCAATCGAAGTATTGGCAGGTTTCTCCTTAGGTGCAGAATCTATCGCATTATTCGCCCGTGTGGGTGGAGGTATTTATACTAAAGCTGCCGACGTAGGTGCTGACCTGGTAGGTAAAGTAGAAGCTGGTATTCCAGA
>DLRW01000080.1:0-43017 GCA_002501205.1 Flavobacteriales bacterium UBA7878 | reverse complement strand
GAAGCTGGTATTCCAGAAGATGATCCCCGTAACCCTGCTACTATTGCCGATAATGTAGGAGATAATGTAGGAGACGTTGCTGGTATGGGTGCCGACCTTTTCGGATCTTATGTAGCGACAATCTTAGCTACTATGGTATTGGGTCAAGAGATTGACAGCCTCGACGAATTCGGCGGAATGGCACCTATCTTATTACCCATGGTGATCGCCGGTTTAGGTTTGATCTTCTCTATTATTTCCATGTCCTTGGTGCGCATCAGCAATGAGAACAGCTCAGTACAGAAAGCCTTAAACATGGGTAACTGGTCTTCTATCATTATGGTAGTAATCGTATCCTATCCTTTAAGTATGTGGATGTTGCCCGAGAGCATGGTATTACGTGGCTACGAATTTGGCGCTATGGATGTATTTATGGCCATTTTAGTAGGATCGATTGTAGGTGCTTTAATGAGCTGGATTACTGAGTTCTATACCGCTATGGGTAAGAAGCCCGTTAATTCTATCGTACAACAATCTTCAACTGGTCATGCGACCAATATTATCGGTGGTTTAGCAATGGGTATGCAGTCTACTGTAGTACCCATCATTATTCTTGCTGCCGGTATTATCTTGTCTTATATGTTCGCTGGATTATACGGGGTGGCTATCGCTGCTGCCGGTATGATGGCTACTACTGCCATGCAATTGGCAATTGACGCTTTCGGTCCTATCGCGGATAACGCGGGTGGTATTGCCGAGATGAGCCAGTTACCTGAAGAAGTGCGTGGTCGTACCGATAACCTGGATGCTGTTGGTAACACCACTGCTGCTACCGGTAAAGGTTTCGCGATTGCTTCTGCTGCTCTTACTGCCTTGGCTTTATTTGCCGCCTTCGTTGGTATTGCCGGTATCGATGCGATTGATATTTACAAAGCCCCCGTATTAGCGATGTTGTTCATCGGTGGTATGATTCCTTTTATCTTCTCTTCTTTGGCGATTTCGGCGGTAGGTCGTGCGGCTATGGCTATGGTACATGAGGTACGTCGTCAGTTTAAAGAGATTCCAGGTATTATGGAATACAAAGCTGAGCCCGAGTATGAGAAGTGTGTGGAAATTTCTACCAAAGCTTCGATCCGCGAAATGATGTTACCCGGCGCGATTGCCTTAATTACCCCGGTATTAGTAGGTTTCGGATTTAATGGAGTGTTCGAAGGAACTTCTTCTGCCGAGATGTTAGGCGGTTTATTAGCCGGTGTTACCGTAAGTGGTGTATTGATGGGAATCTTCCAGAACAATGCTGGTGGTGCCTGGGATAATGCCAAGAAGTCTTTCGAAGCTGGTGTTGAGATCGATGGTAAGATGGAATACAAAGGTTCTGATGCGCATAAAGCTTCAGTAACTGGTGATACCGTGGGTGATCCTTTTAAAGATACTTCAGGTCCTTCTATGAACATCTTGATCAAATTGATGTCGATCGTTTCTTTAGTTATCGCTCCTCACATTCATGTGGATGGTGGTCACCATGCTAGCAATGATATGCCTTTAGGTCAAGAGGAAATGGCAAAATTGGCCAGCGATAATGTAATGACCGCCGAAGGAACTACCGTAGGGACTATTGATTTCTTAGGACCAGAGAACTTTGGTGGCACCTTGAATGCACGTGCTTTTCGTTTCGACTTCCCTGAAGGGGAAATGATTATCGATTTCCAAATGTTATTGAACAATGAGGAATTAGGTAATATCCTTCAATCAGAAGTAAATGAAGCCGTAGTGCGTTCTGAGGAAATGCGCTTAAATGCCGATGGTCGTTTTAGTGGCCGTGCTTACCTGATTTTAGATGGTAATGCCATTCCAGCCCAATTACGGGTAAGCGTGTTAGGCAAGAATAAAATCAGTGCTTCTTTAGCCATGTTTGGCTAGACAAAGCTTAAGATATTTTGAAAGCCCCGATCTGAATAAGGTCGGGGTTTTTTTCTGCCCGGGATTGAAGCGGAAAGCCCGGAGCGAAAAGTATAGCGCAGGCAGGCTTTTAGGGGCGACCACAGGAAGCCATAGCAAAAGCCTAGGCTACGCATGCTTTGAAGTGAGGACTTGCAGAGTAAAGCCCGCAAGGCAGCCTAAAGAAGCTTCATTAAAATAAACCGTTGAGTTCGGCGTCGATATTATTGATGATGCTTCCTAAATCTTCTGGATTGTTGGCAAACTTGTTTTCATCTACATTGATGATCAGTAATTTGCCTTTATCGTAGCCCGAAATCCAAGCCTCATAACGCTCATTGAGTCGGTTGAGGTAGTCGATGCGGATATTGTTCTCGTAATCGCGACCGCGTTTCTGAATTTGATCTACCAGAGTAGGGATGGAGGCACGGAGGTAAATGAGCAAATCGGGTGGCTCCACGAAAGACTCCATTAATTCGAAAAGCGAGATGTAATTTTCAAAGTCGCGGCTGGGCATTAAACCCATGGCGTGCAGGTTGGGAGCAAAGATGTGGGCATCTTCGTAGATAGTCCGATCCTGAATAATATCCTGACCACCCTCGCGAATTTCCTTCACCTGTCGAAAGCGACTGTTTAAGAAGTAAATCTGCAGGTTAAAGGACCAGCGTTGCATTTCGCGGTAAAAATCGTCCAGGTAAGGGTTGTCCTCCACATCTTCGAAATGGGGTGTCCATTTGTAGTGTTTGGCTAGCAAACGGGTTAAGGTAGTTTTTCCTGATCCGATGTTTCCGGAAACGGCAATATGCATGATTGCTAATTTTAGCCCACAAATCTAAAATATTTTAGGGCTTGTTCGGGCTTTTAGTTGGGCTTTGGACACGGTATTGATGGAGCTTGTCACCATCGTATAAATACAATTGGGGATGAAAGTAAAATACCTGGCGGGCTGATTCGACCGGGCAAATCATATCCCAGTGATTTTGAAGGTTTAGATTGTATATGCTTAAAAGGCCATTGCTCAGTAATACGCTAAGCTTTTGGTTGAAGTAGAAGTAGGAGCTTATACCGGAGCCAGGGGAAAGCTGTTTTTGGTAGGAACCTTGGGCGTCGAAGAGCAGGAAAGATTCTTTTTCCGCTTGTTTGATGTGGACCACCAATTGATCAAATCCCGCCTTGAAGCTGAGTACTTCGGCTTGATCGTCATTCAATATTTGACTAATAATTGGACTGCGATTCAGGATACGATTCTCCACAAAGGAATAGCGGATCATTTGATCGGCGTTTTGATCGTAGAGCCAAATGCTATTCTCTGCCGCTGCGGCAATGCTGCTGGGATCGTTAAAGGTATAAGCCAGATTTAGCTCCCGACTTTGATTAAGACGGTTATCCAGAATCCGCAGCTCATTCGAATTTTGGAAATAAACAATAGGGTTCATGGGATTGAGCAGGTCTACATCGGATATGCTCCCTTGCAGGGGGTCGCTATAGCTGGCTTGGTACTCTCCCTTATTATTGAGCTTACGCAGTTCATTATCCAGTACCAAATAGATGCTTCCGAATTGGTCTACCTGAATGAAATCGGCTTGAGCTTTAAGCGGGATGCTATTCAGCCTTTCTAATTCCTGGCCCTCTAAGTTTAAGCACAGCAGGATACTTAAAATGTAGAGGATAGCTTTCATGTTTGTAGGGCTAAAAGTTCTTCGATATGCTCGCGACTATTGCTGAGCCGGGGCACTTTGTTTTGTCCGCCCAATTTGCCTTTTTGCTTGAGCCAATCGTAAAACAGACCCTTGCGGGCAGCGATAACTTCCAGGGGTTTTAGAGCCATGCCCTTATGTCTTTTAGCTTCATAGTCGCTGTTGAGGCCACAGAGCTTTTGATCCAGCAATTGTGCGAATTCTTCCAGGTTCTTGGGTTCTTGATCAAACTCTATTAGCCATTGATGGGCGCCGCTTTCTTTACGCTGCATAAAGATAGGGGCGGCGGTGTATTCATGAATGCGTGCTCCTAATTCATTGCAAGTGGCGGTAAGGGCAGATTCGGCATTTTCAATAATGAGTTCTTCTCCAAATACATTGATGAAATGCTTGGTTCTGCCACTAATGCGGAATCGATAGGGACTGATGGAGCTAAAGCGGATGGTATCTCCAATCAGATAGCGCCATAAGCCGGCATTGGTGGATATTACCACTGCATAATTGGTGTTGAGCTTTACCTCTTCCAGGCCAATGGTATTGGAATTGGTGCCATCAAATTGATCCATGGGGATGAACTCATAATAGATGCCATAGTCTAACATCAGGAGCATATCCTCACTTTCCTTCTGATCCTGAATGCCAAAGAATCCTTCGGAGGCATTATAGGTTTCGAGGTAGTTGATGTCTTTGCCAATCAATTCTTTAAACTGACTGCAGTAGGGGGCGAAGCTTACACCTCCGTGCATATAGAGTTCGAGGTTGGGCCATACATCGATGATGTGCTTTTTACCACTAATGTCGAGCACCCGTTCTAATAGTACCATCATCCAGGAGGGAACGCCAGCCAATGAGGTCACATCTTCGCGCATGGAGGTGGTAGACATGGCCTCGATTTTGGCTTCCCACTCCTGCATTAAGGAAATTTTATTGCTGGGCGTACTGCGCATTTCCACCCAGAAAGGGAGGTTTTCGATAATGATGGCCGATACATCTCCGTAATAGGAGTTGATCTCTTCATTATCCACAAAGGTGCTACCGCCCAATCGCAGGTTCATGCCGCTAAAAATGGTGGTTTCCGGATAGAGGTTGCAATAAATACTAAGTAGATCTTTGCCTCCTTTAAAGTGGCAATCTTCGATATGCTCATTGCTTACGGGTAGGAATTTGCTTTTCGCATTGGTGGTGCCGCTTGATTTAGCGAACCAGCGAATATCTCCGGGCCACATTACATTATTGGCTCCTTCGCGAATACGTTGCACCTCCGGTTCAATATCTTCATAGCGATGCAGCGGAATGCGATCTCGAAACTCTTCATTGCTGCCGATGGATTTAAAATCATAGCGCTTCCCCCATTCGGTTTGCGCAGCGGTACCCAATAGATTTTGCAGCACCTCGGCCTGCACTTCATGTGGGTATTTCATGAATAACTCCAACTGATGATAGCGTTTTTTCATGCGCCAGCTTAAGAAGGAATTTACCAGATCGAGCTTCATGGGTTGCGGTTGTTTTGTACTAGATTTACAGCTATGGAATTAACGCTAACTCTGGAAAAAATGCCGGCCTGGCTAAATGATGAAGGGCAAGCCACTTACATCTTAAAGGCCGATCAGGATTTCATTCAGTTACAACGCCTCCTTGGGCAGCAAATTACGATAGAATTCGTGAATGAGAAGTATTGCGCCAATTGTGGGAATCGCTTTGAGCAATTATACCGAATGGGATTTTGTCAGAATTGTTTCTTTACCGCGCCACAGGCGGGCGAAAGCATTATTCGACCAGAGTTGAGTCGTGCCCATGAAGGTATTGAAGATCGTGATTTGGAATTTGAAAAATCCTATCAATTACAGCCCCATTTGGTGTACTTGGCCAATAGTGGTGATATTAAGGTTGGGGTTACTCGCATGGGGCAAAGACCTACCCGTTGGATTGATCAAGGGGCTTCGGAGGCCATCGTTTTTGCTGAGACTGAAAACCGCTATCAGGCCGGGCAAATTGAAGTAGCTATGAAATCGCATTTAGGGGATAAAACTCCCTGGCAGCGAATGCTCAAAAATGAGATTCCGGAATTCGACTTGCTTGAGCAAAAGCAAAACTTAAAATCAAATTTGGAAGGCGATTTAGCCCAATTCTATTCGAATGATGATCAGCTTTGGAAGATCGATTACCCAGTGCTGGAGTATCCTACAAAGGTGAAATCCATAAATCTGGATAAGGAGCCGCAAATTGAAGCAGTGCTCAAAGGCATTCGTGGGCAGTACCTCATTTTTGAAGGGGGACGGGTTTTAAATGTGCGAGCCAATACGGGCTATCGCGTTAAGCTCTCTTTCGCTTTAGACGATCGATCTCAACTTTTTTAAGGCTGCTTAAACCAACAATGGCCGGAATGGCCCAATTGAAAAACCATACTGCGGTGCTGGCCAGAGTAAAGCTTAGGGCGTCGGTCTCAAATACATCGAAGAAATATAAGGCTAAGGTGCCTTTAATGATGAAATCGATTCCCGTATAACTAGGGATTAAAGCCGAGATGAAATAGTATAGGGGTATGGACCAATACAATTGCCAGGTAAGCAGCTCCGGCTTGAAGGCCAATAATACCAGAGCCATTTGGGAGGAGAATAGCAGAAAGCGCAGGGCATTAATAGCTAAAACGCTCAGCTTCTGCTGAATAGTAGGTTTGCCTTTAATGAGGTAGTCCTTTAAGGGACGATTCCATAATTCCTTTTCATGCAAAAGACTAATCACCCTTTCCAGGCGCAGATATAAGACCAAGCTGATGAGAATTGCCAACAGGGCCATAAGGCTGTATTGGATTCTCAATCCTTGATTGGGTAGCATAAAGGCCAAAATCATAAAACTCACGATGGCCTTGGAAAAGAGCTTAGGGGCATGAGTCCAAAAGGTGAGAAATAAGGCTTTCTTACGATCGTAAGGTTTTTCTTGAATAAGGTAGCGCCCGGCAATTTCGCCACTGTTCATAGGTGAGATAAATGCCAAGCCGTAGCATTTTAAATTATGCACCAGGGCTGTTTTGAGGCTAATGGGATGTAGAATACTTTGAACGATACTCCAGGCCTGCGCATCAAAGAGCAGGTTTAAAAACCACAAAAGCAGGAAGCCGAAAAGGTAGTAGAGGCTGTGATTAGTCCAGGCCCATTGTAGGTTGTCGAGTTCAATGGAATCGAGTTTTAAATACAAAAAGTAAAAAGCCAGGCTCAGAAGCAAGACCTTTAAAGACCAGAAAAATGCCTTGCCTACCATAGTGCGATTTCTTCACCGCGCTTCAGTTTAAAATGGGCGCGAATCCAAAGAACCAGGGGATAAATGATTATAGTGTCTGCGGCCGCAAAGAGAACTTTGAATAACCAACCATCCCCAATTAAGGGTAACATGTCGTCAAAGCTTTTCAGTCCCCAGAAAATGACAGTGATCACCAAAACGGTGTCTACTAATTGCGAGAACATCGTCGAAAAGTTGTTCCGCAACCAAAGGTGATTGCCCTTGGTCTTTTGTTTGATGAGATGGAAGATTCGCACATCCACAAATTGGGCTACCAAGTAGGCAATCATGCTGGAGGCGATAACCCGCCAGGAGTTTTGAAATACGGTATCGAAGTATTCATTGCTTACCGGAGAGCCTTCTATGGCAGGAAAGATATGCCCAAGGTAAAGGATCAATAGAACCAGAAGGGAAGCGAAAAAACCGCTCAATACTACTAAGCCCGTATTACGGCGACCGTAAATCTCACTGAGAATATCGGTAATTAAAAAGGTGAGAGGGTATGGGATTACCCCGGCAGAAACAATAAAGGTTTTGAAGCCTAAATCCACCTCCACAAATTTGTTGGCCACCAGATTGCAAGTAATCAGGGCGGCAATAAACAAAGCCGCCAGGACCACGAAGATGATCCCGGCGTGCTTATGTTGTTTATGATTGAGTGTTTCGCTCATTAATCAATTTGCAAGTCGAACTCTAGTCGAGTTTGGAAGCCCTGGCGTTTTTCAGCGTTTTGAATCAAATCGAGGTAGTAGGCATATTGACCTAGTTCCTTTTTGATTTGAGCGGATCCAAATCCCTGGTTCAATTCTTTTAAGAAGGCTTGTAAAGGATCCTCTAATTCCGGATAGCTAATAACTCCGTAGTCGGCAGAGATTCCGGCTTTTTCCGCCGCTAAGGCTATGGCCTCATCTAAACCGCCCATCATGTCTACCAAACCTAAGTTTAGAGCTTGTTGTCCAGAGTACACGCGTCCCTGGCCGATGCTGTCTACATAGCTGATATCCATGCCGCGACCTGTGGCAACTCTTTCTTTAAAGGTGCCATAAATTTGATCAACCTGAGCAATTAGAATGCGTTTTTCAGAGGCAGTGAGATCACGATCCATAACCCCTAAGTCGGAGTGTTTATTGGTGGCAACGGTTTCGATATTGATGCCCAATTTATCATGCAGTAATTCTTCAGCAGTAAAGAAAAGGCCAAAGGCGCCAATACTTCCGGTTACCGTGTTTTCTTCGGCTAAAATGGTGTCGGCATAGCAAGCGATATAGTATCCACCACTGGCAGCCACATCCCCCATAGAAGCAATTACGGGCTTAACTTGACGGGCTAAGTCCATTTCACGCCAAATAATTTCAGAAGCCAAAGCACTACCTCCAGGACTGTTTACCCGCAGAACGATAGCTTTTACCTTGTCGCTTTCGCGTGCTTTACGAATGGCGCGGGCGATCCGTTCTGAGCCGATGGTATACTCATCACCTTCACCACTTTGAATTTCACCTTGAGCAACAATTACTGCAACACGGTTTTCATTGTAGCCGGAATTGCCATTCAAGTCTAATTTACTGGCATACTTGGAAGGTTTGATGAAATTAACCGATGAGATTTTGTCTACTTCTACGGCCTTGCTTAGCATTTCGTCTACTTGATCTTGATAAGCCAGACCCTGGATTAAGCCGGCTTCAGCCGCTGCCTTGGGGTCGGTAAGAAGATTGTCGGCCATTGCATTGAGTTCGTCAACCGAAAGACCAGTGCTGGTTGAAATCTCAGATAAATATTGACCCCAAATCGAGCCAAGCAATTCAGTTAATTGCAAACGGTTCGCCGTGCTCATAGAATCGGAAAGAAAAGGCTCTACCGCTGATTTGAATTTGTTTCCTGTAGCACGCAGCACAACGGGCTTAACGCCGATGTTATCCAAAGCTTGACGGTAATAGGTCACATTTGCGCTCATTCCTGAGAATTCAATAATGCCTTCAGGATTTACCATAAAGCTATCGGCAACAGAAGCCAGATACAAGCCCTTTTGGCTTAGAATTTCGGAATAGCCATACACGAATTTGCCACTGCTTTTAAAATCCAGAATGGCTTCTCGGATATCTTTTAGGGTAGCGCTTCCTGCCATGGGAATTCCGCCATCCAGGAATACTCCTTTGATTTTTGGATCGTCTTTGGCTGCTTTTAGGGAAGCGATTACATGGTCAAGGCCTACTGCCGACTCCAATTCGCCAGAAAAGGGGTCAAAGCTGTCAAAGGGGTTGTTTTGTGCTCTTTCTACGTATCGGGTATTCATGTTGATACGTAAAACAGTGTTATCCAGTACTTCCAGCTCCGGGCTCTGAATAGAGGCCAGGGAAGCAAAGAAGATGAAAATGATAAAAATTAAAATGCCGCCACCTAAGATGGAAGCCACCAACATTTTGAGGAAAGATTTCATTTTAGAAATTTAGTTTTGCGTTGCATTAGCAATATTAAGTAATACTGAGATTTGTCGAAAGTTGTTCACGGCGTTTATCTGCTCTTAGGCGCGAATCTGGGGAATCCCCCGGAAACCTTCCTTCAGGCAATCCAATTGCTGAACCCTTCCATTACAGTTAGTAGGAAATCATCGCTGTTTATTACAGCACCCTGGAAAATGGAGAGTGAAAATTGGTTTTATAATCAGGTTTTAGAGGTTGAAACCAGGCTTTCGCCCGAGGAGGTGCTAGGTGTAATCCTTGATGTGGAAAGGGACTTGGGGCGATTGAGGAATGGGGGTGCAGCCTATGAAGATCGTTTGATAGACATTGATATTTTATTGTTTGGAAAGCAGCTTTATCAAAGTGATGACCTGCAGGTACCACATAAGTTCCTAAATCAAAGAGCATTTGCTTTAATGCCGCTTTTAGAGCTCAGTCCCGAATGCAGGGAACCGGGGACTGATATTCCCTATGAGAATTATTTAGAACGCTTAGATGAGGAGCGTCAAAAGATCAAGAAGCTTGAAGGATATTAAGTACATCGCCATAGAAGGCAATATTGGGGCCGGGAAAACAACGCTGGCCAAGCTTTTGGCCAAGCAGTTGAAGGGGCGGCTCATTTTAGAAGAATTTGCAGACAATCCTTTTTTGGAGAAGTTTTATAAAGATCCAGAGCGTTATGCCTTTTCGGTAGAGATGGCTTTTTTGGCGGATCGCTATCATCAATTATCGGAATTGCCAAGCAGTGGAGATTTGTTTCAGCCATATATCATAGCGGATTATGCACCCTTTAAAAGTTTGATTTTTGCTCAGAATAATCTCAATGAAGCTGAGTTCCGCTTGTACCGTGAGTTTTGGCAAATGGCCTTTAATAAAATCCGTCAGCCGGATCTAATCATTTACCTGCATCGTAGTAATCCGAATTTGATTCAAAACATCAAGAAACGTGGTCGTAGCTATGAACAAAATTTGAAAGAGGATTACCTTTTAAAGTTAACCGAGCGTTACGGAGTTTATTTAAAAAATTTTTGGGACGGTAATATTTTAAGAATTGATGCCGATTTGCAGGATTTTTTACACTCCGAATCCGACGTCCTGTCTCTCATAGATCGAATTAGAGGCCTTTAGTTAGAAATTGAATAGATTTTAGGGGCTATTAATTTTTCTTCGAGCATTCATTTTTATTTGCTGTTACCCCCTTTTTAGTACTTTTGCCTAGTATTTGTATAAGAGCAACTACTTAACCTTTTATAATTGTATGAAAAGATTAGGATTACTTTTCGGATGTGTCTTAATGGCTGGTGGAATGAATGCCCAGGATAATGAGGTTCGGCTTTCCGAAGCTCACCGCAGCAATTTCAAACATTGGTCTCTTGGACTGAACGTAGGAGCGACTGCCTCATTAGGTGATGCTGCTAGTTATTTCTTTGGTGAAAAAACAGACGCTATGCCTTCTGGTGTGGGCGGTTTCGAAATTGGTTTACGCGGTAACCTGAATTACTGGTTCAGCCCTACGATCGGTTTAACCGGTTCTGCTGGATACCACAGTACTTCTGGTACTGACTTAAACTACTATTTCGAAGGTAACTATATTGATGCTGACTTAAGCTTGAACTTCAACTTAAGCAACATGTTCCTTTATGGAAAGGATTATGATCGTAAGCACGCCTTATTATTTAGCATTGGTTTAGGTGCTACTTCTTTGGAAGCTGATGGTTATGATGAGGCTGGTAATTTCCTTGCCAGCGCTGGTGGTCCTGACCGTGCTTTTACTACTACTATCCCATTGCAATTGACCTACAAGCGTCAGTTAAACCAAACTTGGGATTTAGATATCCTTTACAAGCATACCTTTGCTGGAATCGATGGTGCTGATGCTCAGAGTATTGCTCCAACTGCTGATTTCTTCGGTTACTTCGGTGTAGGTGCTGCTTATAACTTCGGTTCTGACGATAAAGAGTCTATCGTATACTACAGTCCTTTCGAGGGAGTATTTGCTGATATGACTGAGATCAAGCAGAACTACGAAAAATTGGTTAATGATGACGACGGTGACGGCGTTAGCAACCTTTTCGATGAGGATAACAGCACTCCAGCTGACGTAAACGTTGGTCCTAACGGTGCTCCTCTTGATGTGGATGGTGACGGTATTCCTGATTACCTGGACGCTGATCCATTTACTCCTAAAGGTGCTAAGGTTGACAGCGAAGGTCGTATGGTTGACTCTGATGGTGACGGTGTAGGTGATCACATGGATCAAGAGCCTAACACTCCTAAAGGTGCCTTGGTTAACTTCAAAGGTATTTCTGTGGCCAGCGCTGCTTCTGGTGGCGGCGGTGTAGGAGCTTACCTACCTTCAGTATTCTTCAACTTCAATAGTGCTACTGTAACTGATGCTAACTACATGCGTTTAGCTGCTATTGCTAGCACCTTGAAGTCTAATCCTAATGTTAAAATCGTTCTTACTGGTTATACTGATGCTTCCGGTCCAGAAGATTACAACAAGACTTTAGGTCAGCGTCGTGCTGATGAAGTAAAACAAGAATTGGTTCAAGTGTTTGGAATTGATGCTGCCCGTATCGAAACCAGCTCTAAAGGCGAAGGTGATCCTTTAGCAAAAGGTCACAATAATATCAATCGTCGTGTAGACGTTGCTGTTAAATAAGCCATAATAAGACAATAAAAAAAGGCCTCCTGAAAAGGAGGCCTTTTTTTATGCCTTGATACGTCGTATATAGTCCCAGAGTACCACTCCGGCACTCACCGCTATGTTTAAAGAATGTTTGGTTCCGAATTGGGGGATTTCGATGGCACCATCACAAAAGGCGAGCACTTCATCGCTTACTCCGCTAACTTCATTTCCAAAAACAAAGATTTGCTTTTGCTCTAAGTCCGGTTCCCAATGGCGGAGATCAACAGAGCCTTCACATTGTTCTACGGCCCAAATTTGATAGCCTTCTTTCTTTAGGGCTTCAAGGGAGCTTAAACCATCAGATAAGCTTTCCCAATTAACCGATTCGGTGGCTCCCAAAGCAGTTTTACGCATTTCCTTAGATGGTGTTGGGCTTAATCCTCCTAAATAGATTTTCTCACAGCGGAAGGCATCAGCGGTGCGGAAAACGGATCCTACATTAAGTAAACTTCGCACTTCATCTAAAGCTATTCGAAAGGGGAATTTGTCTTCCTCTTTAAATTCAGAAACGCTTAGTCTATTAAGCTCACTCATTCGAAGCTTTCTCATTGTCCTTTGTATTTTAGCTCGCTCGCAAATTACTTCAAATTGGCCGCTAAAAAGAAAACTCAGACCCCCTTAATGCAACAGTATAACGAGATCAAGCAGAAGCATCCCGATGCTATTCTCTTGTTTCGTGTGGGGGACTTCTATGAGACCTTCGGGGAAGATGCTATTGCAGCTAGTCGTATCCTTGGAATTGTATTGACCAAAAGAGCGAATGGCTCAGCGTCCGAAATTGAATTAGCGGGCTTTCCGCATCATTCTTTGGATACTTATTTACCTAAATTGGTAAGAGCAGGTCGCAGGGTAGCTATTTGTGATCAATTAGAAGATCCTAAGCAAACTAAGACCATTGTTAAGCGTGGAATTACTGAACTGGTAACGCCAGGTCTAACCACTCATGATCAGGTTTTAAATAGTGGGGAGAACAACTTCCTGGCGGCGGTGCATATGGGAGCTAGCCTTCAAGGGGTGGCATTTTGCGATCTCTCTACAGGTGAGTTTATGGTGGCCCAAGGGAATCATGAGCAGGTAGATAAACTCCTGCAAAGTTTAAGACCAACCGAGGTTCTGTATTCTAAGAGTAAGCGCAGGGTGTTTGAAGATGTATATGCCAGTCAGGCCTATTCATTCCCTTTGGATGAGTGGATTTTCCAATTCGAATTTGCAGAGCAAAGTTTACTGGACCATTTTAAAGTAAAGTCATTAAAAGGTTTTGGGATTGAGAATATGGAAGAGGCCATAATTGCTTCGGGAGCCATATTCCATTACTTAAAGGAAACCCATCATAATCGCTTGGACCATATTCAGTCGATCAATCGTTTGGATAATGGGGAATATGTTTGGATGGATCGCTTTACCGTCCGCAATCTGGAATTATTCGAATCCAATAGCCGCGGCGGACAAAGCCTTTTAGGGGTAATCAATGAGACTTGCTCACCTATGGGGTCGCGACTCATGCAACGCTGGTTGGCCATGCCTTTGGTGGATATGCAACGATTGTCTAAGCGTCATGATCATGTAGAGGCTTTTTATCGTAATCCGGATTTAATATCCTCTGTTCGTGAAGCGCTCAATGAGATTTATGATTTAGAGCGCTTGGCGGTTAAAGTGAGTACTGCCAAGGTTTTGCCAAAAGAATTGGTGCAGTTAAAGCGGGCTCTGGTCTTGGCCAATGATATCAAAGCCCTTTGTGAGAAGGATCCAGCTTTATCTTCCCTGGTAGAACGAGTACATCCCGCCAAGGATTTAATTGCTCGCATTGCCAGTACCTTGAAGGATGATCCCCAAAATAATATGGCCAAGGGGGAGTACGTGCGGGAAGGTGTTTCAGAAGAATTGGATGAGTACCGCGAGTTGATGTACAATGGCAAGGATAAATTGCTGGAGATACAACAGCGGGAAGCGGAGAAAACCGGCATTGCCAATCTGAAGATTGCCTTTAATAATGTCTTCGGTTACTATTTGGAAGTGCGCAATACGCATAAAGACAAGGTTCCGGAGGAGTGGATTCGCAAACAAACCCTGGTTAGCGCTGAGCGCTACATTACGCAGGAGCTCAAGGAATATGAGCAAAGGATTTTGCAAGCCGAAGAAAAGATCGTTGCTCTGGAACAAGAGATTTATCAGCAATTACTACAGGATTTATTGGCCCAATTAGGGCTTATTCAATCTAATGCTCAAGTCTTAGCTGAGGTAGATTGTTTAAGTGCCTTTGCTTATTTGGCCCAACGCAATGGTTACCATCGCCCGGAAATGAATGATGGCGATGCGATTGAGATTAAAGACGGCCGGCATCCGGTAATTGAGAAAAGCCTCAAGGCCGGTGATGAGTATGTGGCCAATGATGTGGTATTAGATCGTGAAAGTCAGCAGCTCTTAATGATTACCGGTCCTAATATGAGTGGTAAGTCGGCCTTATTGCGGCAAACCGCATTGATTAGTCTGATGGCTCAGATAGGAAGTTTTGTTCCAGCCAGTTCGGCGAAGCTGGGCTTTTTAGATAAGATCTTTGTAAGGGTTGGGGCTTCGGATAATATCTCACAAGGAGAATCGACCTTCATGGTGGAGATGAATGAAACTGCCAGTATTCTCAATAACCTTTCTGAGCGCAGTTTAATCCTCTTGGATGAGATTGGTCGTGGTACCAGTACTTATGATGGGATAAGCATTGCCTGGAGCATTGCAGAGTATTTACACGAGCATCCCAGTAGGGCGAAAACTTTGTTTGCTACCCATTATCATGAATTGAATGAAATGGAAGGCAATTTCGAGCGTATTCGCAATTATAATGTGAGCGTGAAGGAAATGGGGGATAAGATCATTTTTATGCGGAAACTAACAGAGGGAGGCAGTGCGCATAGCTTTGGTATCCATGTGGCGCGAATGGCAGGCATGCCTGCTTTGGTGATCTCTCGTTCTCAAAAGATATTAAGTGAGCTGGAGGCCAGTCGAGCTAATGGTCGAGAGGCAGAAACCTTGAATGATCAGGCTAAAGAAATGCAATTAAGTTTCTTTCAATTAGATGATCCAATTTTGGATGAAATCCGCAAGGATATTGAGAATCTGGATATTAATACCCTTACCCCGGTGGAGGCCTTGATGAAGCTAAATGAAATCAAGAAAAAAATTGGTGCTTAGGCTTGCTCAGGTTGGATAAATGATATTATATTTGCCGACCCAAAGCGAAAGCAGCGGTGTTCTTTAACAGAATAGAATTGCGAGAGTAGCTCAGTTGGTAGAGCACAACCTTGCCAAGGTTGGGGTCGCGGGTTCGAATCCCGTCTCCCGCTCAGAGGCCCTCCTGAAGAGGGCTTTTTTTTGCGCTTCCTGGAAACGCAGAAAATGGTTCTGGAATTCGAATGTAAATTTGGATTCTTCATAGCCGCCCTGGTGGTGGAATTGGTAGACACGCGGGACTTAAAATCCCGTGGCCAGCAACGGCCGTGCGGGTTCAAGTCCCGCCTGGGGCACCACAACAAAAAAAGCGTTAACGAAAGTTGACGCTTTTTTTGTTTTTAAACATTTCTGGAAGCCCTATAAGATTTCAAGCTTAAACCTTCCCAATTATCCTCCCTTTCGAACCAATCATCGTGCCTTTGAAACCAATCATCGGCTGAGCTTCTGCCAATCTTTGCCCCATCATTAAAGAAACATCATTATGAATTTCAAAAGGGCAATACTTTCAGCTGTTTTAGTATGGGTATTAGGGGTGAGTGCTTATACCGGATCATTTTTTATTCATCTAATGGATGACCCTAATTTACAAGCCAATTTGGTACTCACTTTCGCCTTGATACCCAGTGCCATTTTGGGAGCGGGTTTGTACTATAGAAGCGGACTCAAGTCTAATGGTTTTAAACTAGGGACTTTGATGTTCTTGATCGCTATGCTATTAGATGCTTTGATAACGGTGCCGGTATTTATCATTCCTGAAGGAGGTAGCCACCTTAGCTTTTTTGGGGACCCGGGATTTTGGTTTATCGCGGTGGAGTACATTTTAACCGTAGGATTGTATTGGCGATTTAAAGTCTTTACCAGAAGTCGAAAGCTTTTTAGATAAGTTCCATGCTTCGCACGAAAAGAGCTCATATAAGGCCTTTGGAGAGCTCCGACTTTGAGCTGCTCTTAGAAATGTACTTAGAGCCCGATTCCAATAAATATATCGCTCCCCTTAAAGATCGATCGCCAGAGTTTTATCTGAATTTCCTGCAGACTAAGCGGCAGCAAAATCAAAAGGAAATAGGTTTTTGGGTGGCGGTTGAAAAGACCTCGAAGCAAATTATAGGTACAGTTAATCTCAATACCTATGCACCCTTGGCCATTACGCATATTGGTTGTCATTTGAGATCCGCTTTTTGGGGAAAGTCTTATGCCTCTGAATTGCTAAGTGCTATGGTCAAATATGGTTTCGAGGAAAGGGACTTGCCCTGCATACATGGGGTTTTTGAAAGGGAAAACCTCGCTTCAAGAAGACTTATGAAAAAGCTGGGCTTTAGCTTTAAATGCAATGAAATTGTCAATGCAGTAGATTTGGAGGTGCATCAACTTAGCTATCATTACTATAAAAGCAAGAAGGCTATTCTTAAATGAATAGCCTTCTTGAAATCAGAAATAATATCGTTTACTCTTAAAATCCAATTTTATTACAAACGGATTGTGGTAGATTGATATCATAGGTGTGACCATCAATCACCTTCACATTCATGGTATCAATCTGGTCCTGGCCATACTGTGCGCGGAAGTCGTAATAAGCGCCATCTTCCAAACTGGTAAAGCTGTATTGGGTTACAGTATTATTTACAAAGCGATAGAGTTCGCTAAAAGGAGCCTCATCGCTGGGATCATGAGCACGATAGTACATCACTACCCCTACCGGAGGTTGGATGAAAGCGCCATCACAGCGCAAGCGATAAGCTAAGGTTACCGGATCAATGGCACTGTTGTAGTCAATTTCAATTTTCCAGCCATTGCTGGTTTCGCTGGCATTAAAGCTGTAATTGCTGTTTTTTAAGCTACCGGATTTGGCTCTAACCTCTTTTAATACTAAGGGTTGCAAGGCTTTAATATCTTGTTGAGGATTGGAGGAAGTAATGCTTGGTGACTCATAATTAAAGGAACCTCCCAACTCAACCACATATTGGATATTAGTATTCAGAATTTCAAAAACCAATTCTAAGTTACCGGTAGCGCTCGGTACATTGGCGCTCTTTAAATTACTGCTAATGCTGTATTCGTATGAAGGAGTGAGTTTAGGGGAATACCAAAGTCTGTAAGCACTGCTTTCCGTGCTATAGCTTAAGGGATCAACTGAAATGTCGATGTAGAGAACGTCATTGTCATCTTTTTTTACCACTAAATCCTGGTTCGACATAAACTTCCAAACCTGTTCTTCGGGCTCAAAGTATTTTACGCCAGCACGATCACCTACCGCAAAGGGCTGTAGCGTTTCGGGATTGTAGAGATTGGGATCTATATCCAAGCGAACCGTAGCATTGAGGCCTGGAGGGGTCAGGATTTCGGTTGAACCTCCATTCTCATTAATTACGGCAAATGAGAAATCTTCACCTTCACCCAAGCTAACACCTCCATTTCCTGTTGTTGGCACGACTAGGTCTATAGCGCCATCCCAAACAGCAATAAAAACGGAACCGTCAATAATTTCAATTTCAAAACGGCTAGCCTTCTTGCCAAGAATAAGGTTTCCTTGCTCATCTAAAAACTTGGTGCCTGGAGGTATAGTTAAGGCCACTTTGCTATTGGCTTTCTGGGCAGAAACTTGAATGGTGTCGCTGGTTTCTCCGGTGCTGGGATTGGTGCTGAAGCCAGCTGTGCCCACGGCAATATTGGAAGGAAGGTTTGTGGCGTTCAATAGCCTTAACTCCTTGTTTTGATAGTATTGACCTTCTTTTACCTCATAAGAGAGGTTGCTGCCTAAGTAGCCGGGGGCAGAGGCATTTATGCTAAAGCGAAGAGGAGATCCTGCAACTGGCTCCTGTTCGGTAGGAACCATTAACTGCACAAGGTTACCACTGTTTTGAATGTTCTGAGTTCCATCTAAGGCGTAGATCTTACTGGCATCGGGGCCACTAAGTTTAATACGCAGGTTCGCCGGTAAAACGGCAGTGGAATCATTGGCGTCTACCAAATCGGTAATGGCGATATAGCGGTAAAAAGTGGGGTTTACATGCACATCAAAATCATTGATGATATCATCCGGTTTGGTACATGAAAAAAGGCTTAAGCTTAAAACTAGTAGGAGTAGGGGTTTAATAAAGCGAATCATGGGGGTTAAATAGGGTTGTAAAAATCCTTATTCAACCAATACCATAATAGTTCCATTGCAGCAGCGGGAATAAGGGTCCGTAAATTTAAGTAATGTGCTGGAAATCCTTGGAGGGTTGATTTTCAGTCATTAAAGATTATTAATTGGATTTAGGTCAGTTGAAGAATGTATGATTCTTCCTATTTATGGATCTAAATAGGAATTTAAATCTTTGGCATTATTGACTATGGTTATAATCTTTCCTTCCGGAGAAACCAGAATATAGGATGGGAAGAAAGTGATGTTAAAACGCTTTCGAAATTCTTCATCAGCTAAAGCTAAAGTCCAAGGCAAATCATGGCGTTTTCGATAGGCTTCTACACTTTGTTGATTGTCGTGTTCAAATACCCCAATGATTTCCACTTTTTTGCTGGCGTAAATCTTTTTAATCTCTGGCTCTTGCTTGAGGCAGCCTCCGCACCAGGTGCCACCCACATCAATAATCAGCGGCTTTTCCTCCTTAAGGAAGCTACTCAAATTGGCCATGTTTCCATCTAGAAGCTGAATCCGGAAGCCAGAAATATCTTCCCCTTCTGTAAAAATAGGATTGGGCTTTGTGTTGGTTTCCGCTATGGAAATTTGGCGGCCATCCGGACTAAAGCTCTTTAAGTAATAGGCCTGGCCGTGTAGGTTGAAAATGGCATTAGGGTCCAATACCTGAGCTTGTCTTAGTAAGGAACTAAAATTCTGCTTGTCGTCAAATGATTCCTCTGAAATCAGGATTCTGTCTCCTTGGGAATGAGTTTCAAAGCTAAAGCAGCCATCGGCAGAATTATCCAATAGAAAAATGCTAATTGCCTTTCCCTTAAAGGTATTTCGACTTAGGATCAGGTTCAGTCGATTTGCTGTTAACCAATAGGAGGGAGCCAGAATTTCACTTTTAGGATATTTGGATTGGTATCGGGATTTAAGCCTGGCTTCATTTTGGGGGGAAATTTGGCTTCTTCCAATTTCATAATGCAGTTTTGCGGTTTTATGTTTTTCATTGGCCAGGCTAAGGATCTGATGGTTCGTGAAGGCGATGCCTTTGCCATCATCGCTGAAATCCAAATTACCATTGCGATCCAGGTAAATAGTCGATTGGCTTTCTGCGTAGTCTTCGATCAGGAAGCAGACTTCCTGGGGAAATGCAGATTGCGTAAGTCCCGTGAAGTAAAGGAAGCCATAGGCAGTTTTCCCTAGCTTCATTCCAGAAGGTACTTGCTTAATAGAAGAGCTAAGCTCTTGATTGTTAATTTGATTGTCTTTTAGCTTGAAAAGAGGGATAAAGCTGATCAGATCACTTTGAGATCCAAAAGGACTAGTGTAATTAGCTTCAAGGTCTAATTGAAATGTTTGAGCGAAGCTTGGAAGGCTAAATGCCAATACTATTAAGAGAGTGCTAAACTTCATGAAGGGACATGAAATATGCTCAAGTGCAGCGCCTAATGGTAAATCGGTCGATCTAAAGATACAAAGGCTGTACTGGCTGCATTGTCATAGAATGCGCGATGAGATGATTTTAGCTCAACTGGGTAGGATAAGCCCTTCATTGAGAGCCCATTTGTATAAGTCTAAACTGGTTTCTAATTCGAGTTTTTGAAAGATCCTAGCGCGATAGGAAGCCACCGAGCTGCTGTGTAGTTTCAGAATTTCGGCAATCGCTCGCGACGTTTTGCCTTGAATTATCAGGGATAATACTTCCGATTCTCTTTGAGAGAGGCAATTTATGCTTTGATGGTTATCTGAGCTGGAGACTATGCTTTCCATTAGTATTTCACTGGAGAAGTAGTTTTTACCACTGAGTAAGTTTAAGATGGCAAAATGCAATTCTTCGTCGGGGGAAGTTTTTTCAATAAAGCCATTTATTCCAATTTCAATTAGACGCTTGATATAAAGCTTTGCCGGTTCCATGGAAAACATGAGAATCGGGCTGTTGGGAATCAAATTGCGAATAATGCGGACCAGGGAAATGATTTCAAAATCAGGAAGGTTAATGTCCATTAAAATTAAATCAGGATACTCTTTAGACTTTGCCATTGCCTGGCAGGTGCTAACCGCTTCATTCCCGGTTGCGGCAATTTGATAAGAGTCGAAGAGTTTGTAACGCTCGCAAAAAGATACAAGCCCCATTTGAACGACAGGGTGATCATCGACAATTAAAAGTTTATTCATGGATTGAATTTGTGGCAAGGAATAGAATTCCATCATTTTCATTTTTAGAAAATACCGGTTCTTGCTGTAGAACAAGTTTGACATGGCTTTGAGCCTGGCTAACACGGCTCCTATTTTAGATTAAGTTCTACAACAGATTCGAACGAAAGCCACAGTATCATTCTCGCCATTTAATGAGGTTTGTAATAGTAAAAAATTGAAGTCGTGCGAATTTTAGTACTTGAAGACAACCAGTTTATAGCCTCAATAATTGTTGCGTCATTTAAAGGAAGTGAGTCTGAATTGGTAATCGTAAATGACCAGTTCGAAGCAGAAAAACAATTTATTAAGGACCGGCCGGATATTTTGATTTCAGATATCCATATGGAGCAGGGAACCAGTTTGGAGTTTCTCAGAATGGTTAGTCAGTATCCTGATACCAAGGTAGTGGTGTTTAGCTCTGATTTTGAGCGTTTGATGGAAGTGGAAGAAGGTATTGGATTGAATAACTGGTCCTATATCAGTAAGAACAATCGCAAGTGGCTAATGCTTGTAAAGGCGGAAGTTTCAGCCTATCTCAATGCTAATAAATCGGGTGCGGCCTCATCCATGAGCTAATACGGCTCTTGCGAGCGTCTATATTAAATTCGGAAAATACCTTAAAAAAGAAATTGCCTTCGGATATATCTTGATTCATCCTAATTAAATCTGAATCCCTCCCCTCCGGGGCAATAGTGCCGGTAAATTAGAATGCCGGCACTTTATTTTTAAGGATGAATAAGGCCTTCTTTTAGAGCCCATTGATAGAGTTCAAAATTGCTTTTAACTCCAATTTTATCGAAGATTCGCGTGCGGTAGGTCGCTACTGAGCTTTTGTGTAAGTTCAGGAGTTCACATATTTCCTTTGGAGATTTACCGCGAATCATTAACCCCAAAATTTCCGATTCTCTTTCGGATAAATCATTGGAGATGTTACTGAGTTCATCGGCATCATCCTTGTCGTTCATTACTTCCATTAGGATGTCACTGGAGAAATAGGATTTGCCCGATATAATACTGCGAATGGCAAAAAGCATTTCATCATCGGTAGATGTTTTATTGAGAAAGCCTTTTACCCCCAATTTTATTAAGCGCTTGATATAAAGCTTTGGTGGCTCCATGGAAAACATCATAATGGCCATTCCCGGTGCTCGGTCAAGCATAAATTTCACCAAAGCTAAAGCCTCATAATCGGGAAGGTTTATATCCACGATCGCCATTTGGTAAAAGTCAGGATCTGACTGATGCTCCTTGATTTTTTTCACTGCTTCTTTCCCTGTTCCCACCACATCAATTTGGCTAAACAGTTTATTTCGCTCCATAAAAGAGCTCATTCCCATTTGTACTACCGGATGATCGTCAACGATTAAAATGTTTCCTGCCATAGCCTAATTTCAAATTCTTTTAAAAATATCACTATACCATCAATGAAAAAAGTAAAGCGCTTCAAAATGAGGGATTAAAGTGACGAGTAAATGTTTTTTAGGGGCACTGAATTAGGGTTTTTATGGGAATATCATGCGCTTCAGTGGGGATTTTCGGTAAAAGCATAAATGGGTAACACAGCGCAAGTGTTTGAGCTTCAGGGTGAAGTTTAAGGAATCTGTCGTAGTATCCTCCTCCATAGCCCAATCGACCTCCTTTAGAGTCAAAGGCAAGCCCAGGGCAAATTATAAGTTCGATGCTTTTATTGTAAAGTTCACCTTTAACTGGTTCCCAAGTACCCCATTTGCTTTCAGTTAATTGGTCTTTACCTTCATAAATGATGGAGCGCAGCTCCCGGTTTGGAGCAATTTGGGGGATAATGACAGTAATATCTTTTTTAGTCAAAGACTCAATAACGGGCCAATGATTTACTTCATGATTCATGGGGATGAAACTATGAATAGTCCGTGGCTGAATATCTTCAAGGAGGGTTGAAAGCTGTTTTTGCAGTGCAGCATCCCAATTTTCTTTAAGCTCGGAATCCAGGTTCCTTAGCTTCTTTAAAATCTCTGAACGGATATGCTGCTTAGTTTCTTTCACTGGTGGATAGGAGCTCGTTTATTGCTGCATTGATTTTTTGGCTGGCTCCTAATTTGGATTGAATGTAATCTTCAAACTGGGCGGCCTGAGGTTTGTGATGCTGGAAGTCTAAAAATGCTTTTTCCAGATCTTGGGAGTTTTGGATTTCCGCCGCAAGGCCTAATTGGATCATTTCTTCAGTTTCAGGAAACTTTTTTCGCTTGGGACCGAAGAGTACCGGTATGTGATAAACAATCGCTTCAATGGTATTGTGTACTCCTTTGCCGAAACCTCCGCCTATTAAAGCGAGGTCAGCAAGACGATAGAGGTATCTCAATTGCCCGATGGAATCAATTAGAATGATGCGGTCTTGAGTATTAAAATCTTTTTTACTGTAGCAGGATATACCGAATTTACTAAAACGTTTTAGGACACTTTGAATATTTGTATTGCTAATATCATGGGGGGCAAGAATGAGTTTAAAGTTCGGCTGATCTTGCAGTAGCTTTTGCAGGAGTATCTCTTCTTTTTTCCACGAACTACCTGCAATCAGGCAAAAACTATCCTTAATAAAGGATTTTAAAAAGGAAGTGTTGCAGTCTTGTTTTTTGTTTTCTAATGCGCGTTCAAAGCGACTGTCGCCACATAGACCAATTCCCTTAATTTCTTCCTTTTCAAGGATTTGAAGGCTAGGGGAGTCTTGCACCAATATTCGGTCGAAATTCAGCAAAGCTCTTCGGAAAAAAGCCTTTTGATCGCCCTTGAAATAAATTTGATTGGCCCTGAATACAGCTGGTGCTAAAATGAGTTTGGTGTCTACTTTCTTAAGTGCGGAAAGGAGAAAAGGCCAGATCTCATACTTGATAAAAAGGGCTAGTTCCGGCTTTAAAATCTCGGCGAAGTCCGCACTGTTCTTTTTTTCGTCCAGGGGTAAATAGATGATGGCGTCGCAAAGCTCTGTTTCTTTAAAGTACTCATATCCGCTTGGTGAAAAAAAGCTCACAAAAATTTGGTGATCAGGCCACTGCTTGCGCAGGCTACGTAGAACTGGTGTTCCTTGTTCCATCTCACCTAGTGAGGCAGCATGTATTAAGATTCGTCTTTTAGAGGGGTCAACTAATTTTCGAAGTTCTTCTCGCCAAAAATGCCTGCCATCCACCCACTTTTTAGCTTTATCGGATTGTAAGGCGGCTAAATGAATTAAGGCTTTATAAGTCTTAATAACAATGGGGTACAGTATGCTTTGAAGGCTAGTCAAGATAGTACTCCTCCTTTACGCCACCCAGGTAAATGGGTATATACCATTTAAGTTTTAAGCTGTACATGAAATTAAGCTGGGGGTCGGAGGATAAGAGCCCTGTAGGGTAATAGTATTTGCGTAAATCTTGGGTCCAGATTTCAGATACTTCAAAAGAAAGCTTGAAGTTAATCATGCGGTTCGGCGAGAGGTAGAGGTAGCTGATGTTTTGTTTTAAGCTAAAACCACTCGACAAACGATCGTAACCTTTTTTGTATTCATCTAAAATTTGAGGGGAGTCATTATTGACATTATCAATATTGAGCCAGTAAAAACCATAACCTGCTCCCAGACCCAGGCCCAAACCACTATTTAGATTAGGGCCGGTTTTTGGAAATAGCTTTTCCAGGCTCAGGTGAAAATGAGTGCCACGTTGATTAATATTTACCACCGCGTAATTCCCTGTGGTATTAATTAGATTGCCATTGTCGGTAAAAACATTGCGAAGGGCATTTTGACGGTCAGGAACTTCTCCTCCAAAAAGATATTCGCCTTCTAAGCTCAATATTAGGTTGGAGCGAAATTTACGACCAACATTAGCGCCAATACTAAAGCTCTGGCCATATCGATCAGTCCATTCACCGGCCGGGAAATTAAGGCCAGCTTGTGCACCCAGAAGCCACATACGGTCTGCTTGTTTGGGATTTTGACTTTGCCCCGATAGAATTAGAGTGCTTAAAAGGAATAAAGTGAGCAGGAAGTAGTGCAGTGCTTTCATTAAGAGCAAAAGTATTTTATTTCAGCATAGTTTTATCTTTCCGATCTTCGAATTGAATTCTGGCTTGCCTTAGTTCTGAAACAAGTGTTGGTAAATTTTTCATTGCGCGGTAATTGCTAACGCTCTGGGTGAAGGATTCTTTTTTATCATTACTTCTTTCTTTTAGTAAAGTCCTAAATCTGTGTCTGGTGGCTGGCCCTTAGGGTTCAAGATTCGAAGGGACGATTGATGTTGGATTGGCCTTTGAAGGTAATAAGCCGTGTTTTTGTTCATCTAATACTTAGGCTCTAACCTCGACGCGTAAGGGATTTGAGCGGGGCTATACCCCTGAGTAGACAGTGTTTCAAATTCCCTATTTGAATGACTCCTTAGCGGAATCCCTTTTGGTTTGCAGGAAGATTAAAAATGCAGAGAAATTCGTATTTTCAAACGGGGGAATTGTCAAAGAAGTAATGTTGTGTAGAACATACTCGACATTTAAACTTATTTGTACTACTCTGTGCTTTTGACAATTGTGTTTTTTTTGAGAGCATTTTTTCTATGGCCTAAGGCTTATTTTTTATGAGTATAAGCGATGGTGGTCTATAGAAGTTCTAATAAACAACTGTTGTTTTTTGAAACAGAGGTATTTCTATAGCGTATTCTTCAACGTCTTACTTTTTATAGCGTGTGTTCCAGTTCATGCTGAAATAGCTAGACTGCGAGTTCTGGCACCAGTACCCGTCCTCAAGTATAATATTGAATATATCAATAACACTTCCGGTTTGATGCAGAATGAGGTTACTGCTCTGCATATGAGCCCGGAGCATTTATTGTGGATTGGGACTCAACAGGGGCTGTTTCGCTATTCAGGTCGTCAGCTTAAAGCTTTTCTTCCTCAGGATGATTCCTTGATGAATGGTGTGCGGATACTGAACTTTTACCGTACCCGATCCAATAGGATTTTGGCTTTGAATGAGTTTTTCCAGTATTCATTGCTGTCGATAGATCAAAGAACACTTACTAATCAAAATGAAGATAACCGAGGCTATTTATTTTTCCGCAATGGTAGTGTAGGCGAAAGTGAACTGATACGTTGGCATGGATTTCATCAGTATATGGTGGATTCTAATCGCTATTACTTCGATAATGATGGGGAGGCCAATGCATTGTATTACAATGATGGAACTGGCATGGATGAGGTGCCCTATAAGCTAACGAGCTTTAGCCGTAAGCATTTAATGGTATTTGGAGAGTGCATGTTTGTCCTTCAAGAAGATGGTGCGATTATTCGAGTTAAGGGGACTTTTATAGATACTATTGGCTCCGTGCCGGATTTAGGGCAGCTTCAAAAATGGGAGGAAAACCCACAGCAAAGTCAAATGCTATGGAATGCGGCAGAGAACAAGGCTTATCTCTACCGAAATGGGGAACTCTATCAATTTACTCCGGATGAGAATGAGGGTTTACAAATGCAATTGATTGCTCAATCCGTGCCTCAGAATGAATACTCTTCCTGTTTATACAGCAAAGACGATGCGCGGATATTTCTGGGAACTCGCAAAAAGGGTTTGATGATAATGGCTCCCGTTTTTATCAAGCAAATTGTATCGGATAGCAGTTGTGCGGCCGGAGTGCCTAATTATACCCTGGCGGCTATCGGGAAAGATTCGATCCTTTCAAGCTTGGGAGTTTTATACCACAATTCTAATGTGGAATGCGGCTCTTTGTACAAGAGTTATTCTGGATTATTGGGCTATAATGCAAGTCTAAAGCAAATATATGCTGTAGAGGAACCATCCAGGCCCTTATTGATTGATTTGGAAAATGGTAGAAGAAGCTATTTGAAAGGTCCGGTAGATTCAGTCAATGTTCGAACTGGACATATCATTCAAAGAGAAGGAGAGGTTTATATGTTTATCGAATCTATGGGTTTGATGCGCCTGCAGGGGGATAGTTTGATTTGCGTGGCTTCGGTGCCAACCGATCATGGCAAGGTGAATTATGCTGGACAATTGTTCTTCTTGAATGATTCTACCGTTTGGATGCTATATGGTTTTAAAGCAGAAATGGTCATCTACGATTTAAAAACACGTAAGGGTCGGGTTGTGCGGATAACGGAGAAGGAAGATCTTAATTCACGTTTTTTATACCGAATAGGAGATAGGGTTCTTTTAACTACTTATGGGAGAGGTATTTATGTTTGGGAGAGTGGGCAGTGGTCTAAATTAGATTTGAAAGGTAATCTTGCCATGGAGGCCTGTCATGGTATTAGGCAGGTAGGTGATTGTTTACTGTTTAGTACCAATCAGGGATTGTATGTAACTCCTCAAGAGCTATTTGTAGCCTACCTAAATGGCGATGTTCCCTTTCCAAGCTTTACTGCTTTTAGCGCTCATGAGGGATTGAGGAATTTTGAGTTTAATGGTGGTGGAACTTCTGAGCCCATTATTTCCAATTTGGATGGAAAGTTAGCCATGCCAAATCCAGATGGAATCACCTATTTAGAGTCTGACTTTAAAAGCTTTATGCCCGTTTATCATGATGATTTGATTTTGGAGGAGGTGTATCTGGATGGGCAAAATATATCCATTATTGAGAATACGGAATTGCCGCCATTGTTTTCAAATTTAATGGTAAAGCTTATTAACCCATATTATGGAAGTGAAGAGAATGCGCCTGTATATTATCGGGTGCCAGAATTGAATTCGGAATGGCGAGAGGTGGATTTTGAAAGAGGATTGCTATTTGATCGTTTACCCAGCAATAGCACCTACAGTTTGGAGATATACATGCCTTTCACGTCCAAGGAAGATCGGATTTTTAGAGTTTGGAAATTCTCTGTGGGTCCTCGTTTCCATGAAACACTAGCCTTTTTCTTAATCATGGGCTTGGTGGCCTTGTTCCTAATTATAGGCTTGTTTGAGTTGGTTCAGCGAAGAAATAGGGCCTATCAGCGGCGCTTGAAAGATGAGATTGAGGAAAGAACCGATGAAATAGCCCGGAGCAATGTGAGTTTAGCGAATACGGTTGCGGACTTGCAAGAATCCCGACAACAATTAAATCGTGCCGTTGGACTTCGAGATCGGATGATCACCATATTCTCGCATGATATTAGGGGGCCTTTGCGCTTTATGGCGGATGTTGCTTTTGATATAAAGGAAAAAACCCGGGCAAAAGGACTAGAAGATCTTAGTCGAGATTTAGAAATATTAAGTACTTCTACTCGAGGAGCCTACGAAACGGCCAATACTATACTCGAGTGGATTCGAAATCAGGATTTAATGGATTCTGAAAATCAATTCCCTTTGGGTAAGGCGGTGGATCAAGTCCTGGAACGAAAAGCAGCCGAATTAATGAAGTACCGCATTTTGGTGGATTGGGATTTGAAGCAAGATTTTCTAGTCGCAACTCGACCAAAAGCCCTCGAAATAGTGGTTGAAAATATCGTGGAGAACGCTATTAAATATTGTAACCGAAAAATTTGGATTCGAATCTTTGAGGAAGATCAAAGGATATGCCTTGAAGTTACGGATGATGGTCCGGGGATTCAGGATTCCAAACGACTTAATGCCATTAATAGCGGAGTGGCCGTGCGCAGTAAAGGCGGGCAGCGTGGAGCGGTAGGTATGGGAGTTGGATTGCCTATGGTTCGAGAAATTATCGGTCAACTCAATGGCTCACTTCTTTTTCAAAATGCTTCAGGAAAAGGTCTCCAGGTAAGGGTTTGTTTGCCTTTTTACGCCGCAATGAAATCTTAGTTGAAATAGGGGCTTTTTTGCTTTTGCTATTTCCATTTGGCTGTTGCTTGCCCTTCTCATACAATTCATAACAGTAGGGATTGGTGATTAGCTAGCCATTTTCCTTTATCACAAAAATTCCATGCCTTAAATAGCAGTTTTTTGTAGAACAAAGTCTACAGTTCAAGGCCAATGTTTTACGGCTAATAGGCATGAAGTATTACGGCTCCTAAATTGTCGATGCTCTTAATTTGTTACTGTTGTTTAGCATCCTTGTTAATGGTGATTTATAGGTGCTGTATAGTAATGATTCTTAACATTTATTCTTGGGGGTAATAGATGAGTAGAAATTCAAATGAAAAGGAATTTAATAAAAGTACTCAGGTTATATGAAATCGAAATTTGGATTTGCAATAGCAATATTGCTGATTTTAATCTTAACGGAAGTTTCTGCCCAGCCTAGTGGCGGTGGTCCTGGAGCCCCAACCCCAATTGGTTTTGTCGAAGTGCTCTTAGTTGGAGGGGCCGCAATAGGGATAAGTCGAATTAAACAAAATCGAAAAAGTGATGATGCATTATAGGAGTTTTACATTCGTTTTATTGGAGTTTTTAATTAAAAGCGCGGGCTTATTAATAGTTGGGATGATTTTGTTTCTGATTTGGGATTCATTTAATCTAGATATTATTTATTTCTACGTGCCTTTAATCGTCTTTTTCTCGGTGTTTATGTGGCAATTGGTGTACAAATGGTATAATCCGATATTAACATTTAAAAATGGTCATCTGGTGCATTCCAATGGCTTGTACTCCACCGTTATAGGTTCACATGTAAAAGTGCGGGTAAAGGGTAAGTTTGGTTTTGGTGCTATCGTACGAGTTTTCGGTGAAAGAGGAGCGGTGACCGTTTGGATCGCTTCAAATCGATTGCATGAAGTACGTGGCTTTAGCAAGTTCGCTTAGATTGAAGTCTTTTGGAGTATAGTATTAGGAAAAGTGTAAGGCTTCGCAATGGAATTTGAAAGCGAAATGAAATTATGATTTTTATTCTCCATCTCCTCACTCCTGGCCCGGTATTAATCCGGGCCTTTTTTTTGTTTGATAAGCTTGATTTTTACTTAAAAAATTGAAGTGCCTGGGAAAGACAAAAATCTTGAGTCTTTAATTTCATTTATTGCCACTGCAATTGGGTCGCCTATTGCATAGTGGTCTTTATCTTTGTTACTTTAAACCCCATATTCGGATATAAAAAAATCCATGAAAAAAATTCAAATGGTTGACTTGGTCAGCCAATATCAAAAAATTCAGGATCAAGTAGATAAAGCCATCCTTGATGTTGTGCGTTCCTCTGCCTATATCAATGGACCTGAGGTTAAATCCTTTCAAGCCGAACTGGAAAGTTATTTAGGAGTAAAACATGTGATTCCTTGCGCAAATGGAACAGATGCCCTGCAAATAGCTATGATGGCTCTGGGCTTAAAGCCCGGTGATGAGGTGATTACAGCAACTTTTACATATGTCGCTACCGCAGAAGTAATAGCGCTTTTGGGTTTAACCCCGGTTTTGGTAGATGTTGATGAAGATACATTTGGTTTAAATACCGATCAAGTGCGAGAGGCTATTGGTCCTAAAACTAAAGCGATTGTTCCCGTGCATTTGTTCGGGCAATGTGCCGATTTGGAGACCATCATGCAAATTGCCAAAGAACATAATCTTTATGTAGTGGAAGACACTGCTCAGGCGATTGGCTCTAGTTATCATTTTGAAAATGGAACAAGCGCAAAAGCCGGTACCATTGGTGATATTGGGACAACCTCATTTTTTCCTAGTAAGAATTTAGGCTGCTTTGGTGATGGCGGTGCCATCTTTACCAATGATGATGATTTAGCTTCTAAAATTCGCATCATTGCAAACCATGGCCAAACGGTGCGATACTACCATGATATGATTGGTGTGAACTCACGTTTAGATTCCATACAAGCTGCAATCTTACGCTGCAAGCTTCCCTTTTTAGATGATTATATCAAAGCCAGACAGGCAGCAGCAGATTATTATGATCAGGCCTTTGCGGATACCCCAGAATTAAAAACCCCGGTTCGCGATTCGAAATCTGAGCATGTATTTCATCAGTACACTTTGCAATTAGCAGAAGGTGTTGATCGCGATAAATTAGTAGAGTATTTGCAGTCGAAAGACATTCCTGCCATGATTTACTATCCGGTTGCATTACATATGCAAAAGGCCTATCAGGACGATCGTTATCAGAAAGATGATTTTCCGATAACCAACCGTTTGGTGAGTCGGGTATTTTCGCTGCCCATGCATACAGAGCTAGAAAAAGATCAATTAGAACATATAACCTCCGAAGTACTTAACTTCATCAAGAACCATTAATCATGAAAATAGTTATAGTTGGAACAGGATATGTAGGTTTAGTTACAGGTACCTGTCTTTCTGAAGTAGGTATTGATGTAACCTGCGTTGATGTCGATGTAAAGAAAATCGAAAACCTTAAGCAGGGTATTCTCCCTATTTACGAACCCGGTTTGGATAAATTGGTACATCGCAACTATGAGAAAAATCGTCTTCAGTTTTCTACCAATTTAGGAGAAGCCATTAAAGACGCTGATGCAGCCTTTATTGCTGTGGGAACTCCTCCAGGAGAAGATGGAAGTGCCGACCTTAAATATGTACTAACCGTTGCCCGTGAAATCGGTGAAAACATGAATGATTATGGTGTGATTATCACCAAATCTACCGTGCCGGTTGGAACTGCTGCTAAGGTTAAAAAAGAAATTAAAGATGCTTTGGATCGTCGAGGTGTAAGCATCGATTTCGATGTGGCGTCTAATCCTGAGTTCCTGAAAGAAGGTGCAGCGGTAAATGACTTCATGAAGCCCGATCGCATTGTAGTGGGAGTAGAGTCTGAACGCGCCCGTAAGGTTCTGGAGAAATTATATCACCCCTTTACCCTTAATGGTCATCCGGTAATTTTCATGGATATTCCATCGGCTGAAATGACCAAGTACGCTGCAAATGCAATGTTGGCAACCAAGATTTCATTCATGAATGATGTGGCCAATCTTTGTGAGATTATGGGTGCCGATGTAAACCTGGTGCGTAGAGGTATTGGCTCTGATCCACGTATCGGCAATAAGTTTATCTATCCCGGAATTGGTTACGGAGGTAGCTGTTTCCCTAAAGATGTGAAGGCATTAGTGCGCACGGCTCGTGAAAATGGCTATGAAATGCGCATCTTACAGTCGGTAGAAGAGGTGAACGAAGACCAAAAATCAGTTCTTTTCCAAAAGGTATTAAAACGCTTCAATGGCGATCTTAAAGGCAAGCATTTCGCAGTTTGGGGTCTTTCCTTTAAGCCAAATACTGATGATATGCGTGAAGCCCCTTCCGTAGTAATTATCGAGAAATTACTGGCAGAAGGAGCAACTGTATCTGCTTACGATCCCGTAGCTATGGAAGAAGCTAAGCATGATTTAGGCGATCGCATCACCTATGCTGAAAACGAATATGAAGCCATTAAAGGCGCAGATGCCTTGTTAGTGGTAACCGAATGGAGTGAATTCAGGGTTCCTGACTTTGAAGAAATTAAAGACTCCTTGAATAGCCCCCTTATTTTTGATGGTCGAAACATCTTCGAAATTAGCCGAATGGCGGAGTTAGGTTTTGAGTACCACTGTATTGGGGTAAAATCCTAATTTCCTATGAAAAGAGTTCTAATTACGGGTGCAGCCGGTTTTTTAGGTTCCCATTTATGTGATCGTTTCATTGCTGAAGGCTTTCAAGTGGTGGGCATGGATAACCTGATTACGGGGGACCTGAAAAATATCGAGCATCTCTTTGCCAAAGAAGAATTTGAGTTTTATCACCATGATGTTTCCAAATTCATCCATGTTTCAGGAGAGCTTGATTACATCCTTCATTTTGCATCACCGGCCAGCCCCATTGATTACCTGAAAATTCCAATTCAAACCCTCAAAGTAGGTTCTTTGGGAATTCATAATTGCTTGGGACTAGCCATGGCCAAAGGAGCGCGCCTTATTATAGCCTCTACTTCGGAGGTCTATGGTGATCCGCAGGTGCATCCGCAAACCGAGGAATATTGGGGGCATGTAAACCCCGTAGGTCCTAGGGGAGTATATGATGAGGCCAAGCGTTTTCAAGAAGCGATGACCATGGCTTATCATACTTATCATGGATTAGAAACTCGTATCGTACGTATCTTTAATACTTATGGTCCCAGAATGCGCCTAAATGACGGTCGGGTTTTACCGGCCTTTATCGGGCAGGCATTAAGGGGTGAAGACCTCACCGTTTTTGGCGATGGATCGCAAACTCGTTCCTTTTGCTATGTAGACGATTTGGTTGAAGGTATTTACCGCTTATTGATGAGCGATTATGCCGGCCCTGTGAATATTGGCAACCCGGATGAAATTACCATTGGCGAGTTTGCAGAGGAGATCATCAAGCTTACGGGTACCGATCAAAAAGTGATCTACAAAGATTTACCAAAAGACGATCCCACGCAGAGACGTCCCGATATTACAAAAGCCAAAGAACTATTGGGCTGGGAGCCGAAGGTTAGTCGGTCTGAAGGATTAAAGATTACCTACGAATACTTCAAATCCCTACCAACCGAAGAGCTCTATAAAAAGGAGCATAAAGACTTCAAAGATTACATTCGTCAAAAGCAATAGATATGGCTCAAATTCTGGTAACCGGCGGATTAGGTTTTATTGGCTCACATACCGCAGTCGAATTAATCAAAGCCGGGCATGAGCCGGTATTGATAGACGATCTTAGTAATTCTACCGCTTCAGTTCTGGATGGAATTGAAGGAATAACCAGTCATCGTCCCGTTTTTGAAAGAGTCGATTTAAAATCGAAATCTGAAGTGCGGGATTTCTTTGGTCGCTACAGTTCTTTGGATGGAATTATTCATTTTGCTGCTTTTAAAGCGGTGGGTGAATCGGTTCACAAACCCTTAGAGTATTATGAGAATAATTTAGGCTCCCTGGTTTACCTGCTTCAGGAAATGCGCGACCTGCAGATTGATAATTTAATCTTTAGCAGTAGCTGTACAGTTTATGGTGAAGCAGATGAGCTGCCTATCACGGAGAATAGCCCGGTTAAGGCGGCAATTTCCCCTTATGGAAATACCAAGCAAGTGGGAGAGGAAATTATTCAGGATGCCATAAACGCTCATGGATTTAATGCAATTTCATTGCGGTACTTTAATCCAATTGGTGCACATCCCAGTGCAATGATTGGTGAATCTCCTTTGGGAGTACCTCTTAATTTAGTGCCTTATGTAACTCAAACCGCAGCTAAAGTACGTGAGCAATTGGCGGTTTTTGGAAGCGATTACGAAACGCGTGATGGCACCAATGAAAGGGATTATATTCATGTGGTGGATGTGGCCAAAGCCCATGTGGTAGCTCTAAACCGCTTGTTGAATCGCCAAAATGAAGGTGCCTACGAAGTGTTTAATCTGGGTACTGGAACGGGTTCTACCGTATTGGAGGTGATTCAATCTTTTGAACGCGTATCCAATAGCAAATTGAATTATAAAATAGTGGAGCGCAGACCTGGTGACGTGACGGCTGCTTATGCCGATACCACTAAGGCCAATACCGTTTTGGGCTGGAAGGCCGAAAAAAGCTTAGACGATGCTATGGCAGATGCCTGGCGCTGGGAAAAGAAAATCAGAAACATAGATTAGAAAAACCATGTCGAAGAAAATATTAATTACCGGAGGAGCAGGCTTTATTGGATCCCATGTGGTTCGCCTTTTCGTGAATAAGTATCCGGACTATGAAATTTACAACCTTGATGTTCTTACCTATGCTGGGAACCTCGAGAACTTGAAGGATATTGAAAATGCCTCGAATTACCACTTTGTAAAGGCTGATATTGTTGATGCTGAAGCCATGAACAAGCTTTTTGCTGAGCATCAATTCGAAGGGGTTTTACATTTGGCGGCTGAAAGTCATGTGGATCGTAGTATTACCGATCCATTAGCTTTTGTGCGCACCAATGTGATTGGTACGGTAAACCTCCTAAATGCATTTAGGGATACTTGGAAAGATAATTTCGAGGGAAAACGTTTTTACCATATCAGTACCGATGAGGTATATGGAACTTTAGGTGCTGAAGGTCTCTTTGAGGAAACTACTTCCTATGATCCGAATTCACCTTATTCGGCATCTAAAGCCAGTTCCGATCATTTTGTGAGAGCCTATGGTGAGACCTATGGAATGCCCTATGTGATTACCAATTGCTCTAACAATTATGGCCCAAATCAATTCCCGGAGAAGCTGATTCCACTCTTTATTCATAATGTTCGCAATGAAAAGCCTTTACCAGTTTATGGTGATGGTAAGTACACTCGCGATTGGCTGTATGTGATTGATCATGCCCGCGCTATTGACCTGGTTTATCATGAAGGTCGTAATAAAGAGACCTACAATATTGGGGGCTTTAATGAATGGCAAAATATTAACTTGATTAAAGTTCTTTGCAAGCAAATGGATGAGAAACTCGGTCGTCCGGCAGGAACTTCGGAAGGCTTGATTAGCTATGTAAAGGACCGTCCTGGTCATGATCGTCGCTATGCCATTGATGCTACAAAAATCAATAAAGAATTAGGGTGGGAACCATCAGTAACCTTCGAGCAAGGTTTGGGAGAAACCATCGATTGGTACCTCGAAAATGAAGACTGGTTAAACAGTGTTACTTCGGGTGATTACCAGAACTATTATGAAGATATGTACGCAGATCGCTAAGCGATTAGCTGAGTACTTCACCAAATTGCACCTCCTGAGACGCTAATACAAATAGTGTACTTGGGAGGTTTTTTGTTTTTTGGGATAGCTGTTCATAATAGGAGCGATATTCAAATCCCTCGCGAGGTACAGCCATACCCAGCATAATGAGATCTGCTCCGGAAGAGTGCTCTTCCAATACTGCATAGAAGTCCTTATCTGCTTCGTAAATTACTTTTTCGTTGTGATCTACTCGCATCTCTTTAAGTAATGAGGATAGATTATGACTGGCACCTTCTGCTGCTTTTTCGCTGCGTGAAAGCATTTTCACATTAACCTCAGTGCCTTTCCAGTTTATACTTCTTTGCAGCAAATGAGCCAGAACAATCATTAAACCTCCATTGGCTTTTAAACCTCCCCACCAAATGTCAATTTTACTGTAATTCTGCTCGTGCAGTTGTTCTGCATTTCTTGCGATTAGTACATTTTTTCGCAAAGCATAACAGTATTCAATCAAGCGGCAGTACTCATCTAAATTATCCGGATTTTCAGAGGCGCCCATCAAAATGGTGTTGGGAGTAATTTGCCCTAAGCCATAGGTACTAATCAGTGATTGTGTGCCTTCTAGAACTCTCTGAGCATAATAAACTCTCACCAGGCTATTAATACCTCTTTGCAGCAAATAGTCCTTAATATTCCCCTCCATTTTAATTTGTCTACCAATCGGTAAATCCGTTTTGGTGATGGCGGTGGCGACGGTCATCAAACTTCGGTTCTGACTCAGATCATGACCCAGCTCTACCAAATGCCAGCGCTTGGTGGGGGCTCCTGAGAGCACCAATAAATGTGGTCGCCAGTTTTTAGGGTCGGCGGTGCGCCGTATGCGTAATAATGCAGTACGACTTATCGCCATCCACAGGCCTTGTCTTACATCGCCCCAGGTGGTTTGCAGTTCTCGCCTTTGTAACCAAATAAAGAGCAGGAACATAAAAATGATAGCAATTGTGGTGGCAAAGGCATTAATTAAGAGCATTACCGCTACACAAGCCAGAGCTCCTAACAAAGAGAAGATCCAATGCACCTTAAATGTGGGGCGAAAAGAAGGACTACCTAAGAGTTTCTCCAGTGTGGCGGAGATGTTTAAAACACCGTAAGTAGTAAGGAAGAACATGGTAAGGATGGGAGCAACCAGATTTAAATTACCGAAGTAGACCGCTAAGAGTGCTAGTCCTATGGTAAATAGGGTTCCGGCCCGCGGATTGTCATCTTCACCTTTTCCTTTGCCAAGCCAGCTTAATGAGCTGGGTAAAACTCGATCTCTTGCTAAAGCTTGCAAAACTCGAGGAGCGCCTAAAATGCTGCCTATAGCACTGCTTAAAGTGGCCCCCCATACTCCTAATAAAATGGCATCTCCCCAAAAGGAAATTTTCCGCATTATTAGTGGATCGTTGATTAAGCTTTCTGCCGATGCGCGTTGACTTAATGTTAAAGGCAATCCCATATAAATTAGATAGCCTACCCCAATAGCCATAAAGGTACCTCGTGGGATAGAACGCTTTGCATCTTTAAGGTCTCCAGACATATTTACCCCTGCCATAATACCGGTAACGGCTGGGAAGAATACAGCAAAAACTTTCCAGAAACCAAGCTTGCCCTCGCCATGCCATAGACCTAAATCCGGATTTTCAGCCGGGCTGCCAAAAATTAGGGAAAGCAAGGAAATGGCTATCGCAGCCATAATGAAGAACTGGCTACGGATGGCAATTTTGGCGGAGAATAGAGCTAAGGCGCCTACCCCTAAAGTGGTGATCATTCCAACCCAACGCGGATCAAATTGGGGGAATACGCTGCATACACTTTCCGCAAAACCAATAGTATATAAGGCAATAGAAAGAGCCTGAGCCAGAAATAGCGGAATGCCCACAGCACCGCCGGTTTCTATGCCTAAGGAACGACTGATCATATAGTAGGCCCCACCGGTACGCACATGCTGATCGGTTGCAATGGAAGCAATACTGAGTGCAGTAAAGAAGGTGATGCAAGTAGATAGAGTCACAATGAGTAGTGTGCTCATCAGGCCTACCTGGCCGAGTACCCAACCGAAGCGCAGGTACATAATTACCCCTAAAATTGTTAGAATGCTGGGCGTAAATACTCCGGCAAAAGTGCCAAATCCGGAAGAAGATTTGGAGCTGCCTGGGCCAGGAGCAAACTTATCCGTTTGACTCATTCGCCAAAGAAAGGGAAATTATCCCGCTGTCGAAAGTTAAGGTTGCGTGTTCCGGAAGATTAATCGACTGAATTTCTCAGGTACCAAAATGTCATTGGCCACTTCCAGTAAGGTTTCGGCTTTCATGGCCTCCACATCCATAACAATCTCTTCAAAACTTTCAATTTCATCGTGCAAAAGCAAAGACTTGCCAAAGGAGAGCATCAATGCGCCATTGTTTTCCTGTGCCATGGCAAACTGACCCAAGATTTGCTTTTTCGCCTTGGAGAGTTGCAGCACACCCAATTTTTGATCGCGTAATTTTTTCAGTTCCTTATCAATCAAATTCATGGCACGATCTGCCGTGCCGGGGTCAGTACCCAAGTAAATTCCGAATAAGCCCGTATCTAAATAAGGATGGTAAAAAGACTCTAAATGATAGGTGAAGCCATAGCGTTCACGAATATTAAGGTTGAGCCTCGAGTTCATTCCAGGGCCACCTAAAATATTGTTGAGTAAGGCCAGTGGACGCATATGATCATGTCTTGCTGCATAAGCCGGACTGCCCATAACTACGTGAGTCTGGTACCCACTGCGCGTTTGCTCATCCCGTATGGGTTGAGTGGGCTCAGGCATGATCAGTTCCCTTTTCTCACCCGCCTGGAAGTGAATGTCTTCCACTTGCTTTTCAAGGAGATTCCGCAGGCGAGCGGCACTAATTTTTCCCACCGAACTAAATACCATGCGATCAGCCGAATAATTGCGATTCAGGAATTTGTGGATGTCCTCAGTGCCAAATCCCTTCACACTTTCGAGGGTGCCCAGGATATTGCGACCTAAGCTATGATTCGGGAATACCAGTTCTTCAAAATCATCGAAAATGCTATCGGAAGGACTGTCTTTATAGGAATTGATTTCATCAATAATCACTTCCTTTTCTTTCTCACATTCTTTGGGAGGGAAGGTGCTGCGAAAAGCAATGTCGCAAATCAGGTCTACCGCTCGAGCATAGTCACCGCTTAAGAAGCTACTGTGAATTACGGTTTCTTCCTTGCTGGTAAAAGCGTTTAATTCACCGCCCACATCTTCCATGCGGCTAAGGATGTGATAGGCTTTTCGCTTTTGTGTACCCTTGAATAAGCAGTGCTCTATAAAGTGGGCTAAACCCTGTTCATCTTCCAGTTCGTCGCGCGAACCAGCGGCAATCAATAAACCCAAATGGGCTACCGGACGATTGATTTCGCGGTGTACTACTCGGATGCCATTACTTAAGGTGAAGATGTCCAATTGCATAGCGCTTTTTAAAGGGCCTGCAAAGCTAAGCATTGGAAGCGAGTTGGCTAGCTATCTAACCAATGCTTGAATTCGGCAGTACGATCACGACTTACCAGGATATCGTCGTCTTCACAATGCTCTAAATGAAGCTTGATACGGCTACCGGAATAGCTGTGCATTTCTCGTATTGCTTCAAAACGAATCAGGTACTTGCGGTTAATGCGGAAAAAGTCCCGATTGGGAACTGAAGCTTCCACTTGATCAAGGCTATATTCGATAGGGTAAGATCGTCCATCTTGATCTTGGAGGAAGCTGGCTTTTTCCGCCGAATAGAAAAACTGCACTTCACGGGTTTCCCGACTGATAATACGGTCCCCCAACTTGATCATAAAGCGTTCTTTATAGCTTTTCTTTTCTTCTTTGGGTTTTTGAAGGGCCTTTAAAAGCTCTGCTGCTGATAATTCGGGAGCTTGACGCTGAGCATGTAGTTTTTTAAACTTTTGTAAAGCTCGATCCAAATCTTCGGGCTCAATGGGCTTTAGTAGATAGTCGATGCTATTCAGTTTAAAGGCTTCTAAAGCATATTGATCGTAAGCGGTACAGAAGATAATTGGAGCGGTAGGTTCGATGGATTCAAAAATCTCGAAACTGGGACCATCTGCCAGATGGATATCCATTAAGATGAGATCATAAGTGGAATCCTGCTTTAAATGATCTACCGTTTGGGCGATACTTTCCAAGGGGCCATGAATGCTGCCTTCAAATTCTTCGCTACGCTGTAAAAGTCTTTCTAATTGACGAGCAGCGGGCTTTTCATCTTCAATAATCAGGATCTTCATGCCTGTAGGATTAAAGGGATTTTCACAGTGAAATGTGCTTCATCACTACTGATTTGTGGTAAATCGGCTTTTAGAAGCTCATAGCGTCTTTTTAGGTTGGATAGCCCAATGCCTAAATGCTCGGATTGAAGGGACCTCTTCTGAATATTATTACGGATCATTAAGCTTTTCCCTTCCTGGATGATTTCAATTTTGAGCGGTTCTGCATTACTGCAGCGGTTGTGCTTAAGGGCATTTTCCAAAAGTAGTTGCAAGGCCAGGGGAGGGATCTGAAAATCCGGATTGGGAAATAGCTTTTCGCTGTATTGAAGCGCATCTTCACCGAAGCGTTCTTGTTGCAATTGAATGTAATCTCGGATAAATTGCAATTCACGCTCCAGCTCAACTGTATCCTCGTCTTGAACCTCCAATACATAGCGATAGAATCGACTCAATTGGCGGATATAGGCCGCAGAGCGATCGGCGTCCTCGTAGACCATATTGGTGAGAATATTGAGGGAATTGAAAAGGAAATGCGGATTGAGTTGATCTCTTAAAACCCGCACTTCACTTCGGTATTTTTCGGTTTGCAGTTTTTCGGCTCGTACCGCTTCAGCTTTAGCTCGGCCCAAAAAGCCACGACTAATGAAAATGGCGGACACCACATAACCTACATAGAGGGGGATAAGGGCATTATTCAACATAGTCTCCCAAGGGAAATTGTTGTAATCAATCATGCCAAAGAACGTGAAGAACAATACGTTCATTAAAAAGGAAGCGCTAAAACCAAAGAGGCTAATGCCAATAATTTCGAGAATTAAGCGCTTACCAGGATGATCCAACCAGGAGAAACGTCGATCCAATAAATGCTCATTAAGTCCTACCGAGAGGCTGATGCCCAAAGACATCATAAAGGAGTAGAGCATATCATCCCATATCCTGCTCAGGCCTTGCAAGGTCCAATAGCTTTCGAAGCTGTAAAAAGCTGGAACAATTAAACCCAGCAGGGCACTGATGCCTATCCATCGTAGTATTTCTTGACGCGAATAGGGAGAGGTACTTTCCATGCTTTGAAATTAACTTTTTCCTTGACAACGTTTAGACATAGATTGGGCTTGATTTTCACCCCAGGCGGGCTCCAATCCATTACTGCCTTTCGCCTCATTCTTATAGATTGCTAAGGCTTTTTGCATATAGGCACAAGCGTCGTCGGTTGAGCGACCGAAAAATTGAGCACTGCCATATTTCCAACGACCCAACATTAAATTGGCTCTGGGGTTTTCTGGATCCATCACTAAACCTTTTTCGAATAGTCCAGTAACCTTAGCGGATAAGGTCATGCCTCTTAAGCCAGGACTTACACTTACCTTGGCCATATAGGCGTAACCACGCAAGATTACAGTTTCGGAATTTTCACCTGCTATTTCTTCGGCGCGATCAATATAATCCAAGGCTTTGTCGATATGCTCATCGCGGGTATCGTCTTCGAGGCCTCTCACGAAACTCATATATATATGAGTAAGACCGGCATAGTATAAAGGAAGCCATTCTTCACTGGCAGTTGCAGATATCCGATCAAAGCGATTGGCAATTTCCTGATAGTCGGCCAGGGTTTTAACGCTATCGTAGAGGGCGATGCTTTCCTGCATATATTTTTGATAGGCTTCGGCATCTTGTGCTGTGGCTTTAAAACTGAAGAAAGCAATGAAACAAAAGGCAATTAAATTTTTCATGATTTGAATTTTTAGGAATTATAAATTGTTGAGTTGATTAGCATTTTTGTCGGTAGACAGGGTATAGAATAGGCCCAGGAAGATGAAGCGGGTGGCCGATTGAGGAATAGCCATGCTGTTATACTGTCCGTCATTTCCGGGGCTGGAACTGTATTCATAATTGAAGATGTTTTCACGTCCCAATACATTGGTGACCTCCAGATGGATAATCAGGTTTGGGCGGGGTAAATAACTCCAGCTGAGGTTTAAACTTTGGAAGCCTTTGGTGCGAGATTCCATTTCGCCAGCTAGATTGGGATTGTCGTAAGTGTATCCATCATTAATAGAGAAGCTGGTACCTACTTGCGATTGAAGGCCGTTGAGCCAGTACTTAGCAACAATAGACGCATTATGGCGGGGGGCAAAATGGGGCTGGACTTGAGTCTCGAAGGCTTGCCAATGTCTTTTACTATCTACAAAAGAGTAGCTGACCCAATAATCCAAATTGCGGATGCTGCTTCGATCGCGTAGGAATAAATCAAAACCTCGAGCAAAGCCTTCTCCATTAGTGTTGAAGCCAGTATTGTTGCGCACTAATTCGTGGTAATTTTTCTGAAAGGCCTCAAGTCTGAAGGTTAGTTTGGGCGTGCTGTACATATAGTTTAGTACAACATGCTGGGCTTTGGAGGCGCGCAGATCTTCCTCTTGGATGCGGATACTGGGAGCTTGCTCCTGTATATAATCGCCGTAGGCCAGGGAGAACTGTGATTTTAAATTCAGTCGATAGGCTACAGAGGCCCGTGGCATTAGGTAAGAACTATTTTGGTTGATAGATGAACGAAGACCCAATTTGATTAAGAAGTCACTACTAAAATGGTAATCGCATTCCGCGAAAGCGGCCCCTAAAAGATCATCCTGCTGGCGAGCTCCAATTTGAATTTCTTCACGATAAAGCTGGTCGAAGAATTCAAAACCACTTTTAATACTGATGCGAGCAGTGGGGAAATATTGGTAGCGAATTTTAGCATGCCATAATTGGCCTTTCTGCTGAATGGAAAGGCTGTCCAGCTGTATATCATCGAGATTGCCAGTAAAGCTTAAACCGCCATCGAGTAAATGCTTTTTACCAATGTTCTGACGGTAATTGAGGTTGAGGTGATGAAAGTTGTTTTTCAGCTTAGCGGCCTGCAAGACATTGGTGTCAGGCTGGCTACGTAGTACTCCCATATCGGAGTTTTGGAAGGAATAGAAGGCTTTTAACATTCCATGCTTCCCGGTTTTTTGACGAAAGAGAATTTCGGAGTTAATCCCTTGAGGGGCCTTGGTAAATTCTAAATTTTGGGGGACCAGTGTCATATAAGGGCTAAGGTTGGTATAGTTGAGACTAGCGGTAATGGATTGACGGTCCCATACTTCGGTATGGCTTAAAGATCCTCCTACGGTAGAGATTCCTAAATCGGTTTGACGACGCAGGGGGAAGTCGAGACTGTTCATAGAAAGTACCGAAGAAAGAGCCTGCCCATATTCTGCTGAATAGGCCCCGGTGCTAAAAAAGCTGCCCTTAAAGAGTTGTGCGCTAAAGCGACCACGGGTTGGAATGCCACTAAGGTTACTGCCGTAGGCATTACCCAGGCGAAGACCATCAATAAATATGGCAGTTTCATTGGCGGCACCACCACGAACAAAAAGGCGCCCATCGTTGGCATTATTGGCGGTACCGGGCAAGGTATTTAAGGCTCCAATAATATTTCCCAAAGCGCCGGAGGTAGTAACAATATCCAATGGGCGTAAAACAACCGATTGCTTTTTATCGCTTACCTCAATGCTGCCCGCGTTTACTGTTACAGCAGCCAGTTTGTTAAAGGCTTCTTTAAGTTGAATATTTTGCTTCTGTGTAAAGTCGAGGTCT
>DLRW01000052.1:5425-6927 GCA_002501205.1 Flavobacteriales bacterium UBA7878 | reverse complement strand
ACTTGGGGATCTTCATGAAGCTTGGTTCCAATGCCATGTCCTACTAAATCGCGAACTACCCCAAACCCGTGGTCTTCAGCATGCTTTTGAATTGCAAAACCGATATCACCAACTCTGCGGCCAGGTCTAAACTCATTAATTCCCAAATACAAGCTTTCGCGGGTTACGTCCAATAGCTTCTTAACATCAGGAGCGACATCCCCCACCTCAAAGGTGTAGGCATGGTCACCATAATAACCATCTAATAAAGCGCCACAGTCTATACTTACCACATCTCCGTCTTCCAAAGGAATATCGGTTGGTAAACCATGGACAACAGTTTCATTTTTGGAAATTAACAAGGTGCTCGGACAGCCATAAAGGCCTTTAAATCCAGGCTTAGCGCCCTGAGCTAAAATATATTCTTCGGCCTTACGATCGAGGTCTGAAGGTTTCACACCTGGCCCTACTTCTTTGGCCAGCATTCCTAAGGTTCGACTTACCACTAAAGCTGCTGCACGCAGTTTTTCAATTTCGGCCGGAGTTTTTAAATGAATCATTAATATCTAAAATCTGAAAAATCTTTTCTTGGAGTTCTTGCGTGGACGGTTATTAGCTGGCTCCTCCTCCTTACCGCTAATAATTTGATAAACCACTCCCCATCCAGGGAATCCTTGCAAATTGCGATCATCCACAAATAAATCCGCATGAATCTTACGACTAGCCTCCTTCTCATCATAGGCTTCTTCGGGATAACTTTTGTTCACTGCGTAAAATTCCACGCCATTCTCTTTACAAAAGTCTACCGCTTCCTGTAGTTTCCTACCGTAACGATAGGTCCATAAAATAAGGCGATGCCCGTCTTTCTGAAGCATCTTTAATGTTTCAAATGCAAATGGTTTGGCCTTCCCTATGGCCGGATAAGCATCTTCTACAATAGTCCCATCAAAGTCGATGGCTAAAATCTTCGATTCGTCAGTAATCATACAATCAAGGATTTGCCGCTCATTGCTTGCGGCTTCTCAATATTCAACAGTTCCAAAAGGGTTGGCGCAATATCGCCTAAAACACCTTCGTGCAATTTAATCTTTTCTACATCATTCCCAATGAGGAAGCAAGGTACCGGCTGGGTGGTATGCGCAGTATTCGGACTTCCATCTTCATTACGCATGCAATCGGCATTGCCATGATCGGCCAAAATGATAAATCGATAGCCTTTTTTAAGTCCGGCTTCAACCACCGCTTGGGCACATTGATCCACTGTTTCACATGCCTTTATTGCTGCCTCCATTACGCCTGTATGGCCAACCATATCGGGGTTTGCAAAATTCAGGCAGATAAAATCAGGGCTCTGATTCTCAATATCTTCAATGATCGAATCTCGGACCTCAAAGGCACTCATCTCGGGCTGCAAATCATAGGTCGCCACCTTAGGCGATGAAATAAGCAAACGGTGTTCTCCTTCGAATTCGGCTTCACGTCCACCAGAAAAGAAAAAGGTAACGTGTGGATATTTTTCAGTT
>DLRW01000052.1:0-5121 GCA_002501205.1 Flavobacteriales bacterium UBA7878 | reverse complement strand
GTAACGTGTGGATATTTTTCAGTTTCAGCAATTCGCACCTGGGTTTTCCCAGCTTTGCTAATCACCTCACCCAGCGTATCACTTAAATTGTCTTTTTCATAAATCACCTTCACCCCTTTGAAGGTATCATCATAACGGGTCATGGTCACATAATGAAGATCCAGCTTCTTCATTCCTTGTTCGGGGAAATCCTGCTGGTTCAAAGCCATGGTAATTTGTCGACCTCGATCGGTACGGAAGTTGAAGCAAATAACCACATCATCTTCAGCAATTAATCCATTGCTATTGATGATTCCAGGCTCTATGAATTCATCGGTAATACCGCGATCATAATTGGCTTCCAGGCAGTCTTTAGCCGAGGTGAAGGCCTCCCCTTCACCTTTCACCATAAGATCGTAGGCCTTACGAACCCGCTCCCATCTTTTATCGCGGTCCATAGCAAAATAGCGACCAACCACAGTGGCCACTGCTCCACCATGATGGGCCAAATGCTCTTCCAAATCAGACATATAGCCCAAACCTCCCTTGGGATCCGTATCCCGACCATCGGTGAAGGCATGAATATATAGATCCTTTAAACCACGCTCACTGGCTGCAGTAATCAAACCTTTAAGATGTTGGATATGGGAATGCACACCTCCATCGGAAAGCAATCCGATGAAGTGCACTTTTTTCTTTTCATTCAGAGCATATTCCAAAGCCTCAACCAAAATGGCTTCCTGGGCTAAACTACCATCTTCAACCGCCATATTGATTTTCACCAAATCCTGATATACGACGCGGCCTGCCCCTAAATTCATATGCCCAACTTCACTGTTTCCCATTTGACCATCCGGCAACCCCACAGCCAGACCAGAGGCCTGCAATCGCGTATTTGGGTATTGATGATAAAGAGAATCCACAAATGGAGTTTGAGCCTTATCGATGGCTGATACCTCAAGATTCTTAGCGATGCCCCAACCATCCAAAATGATCAGTGCCGCTTTAGGCGAATTGCTCATGATTTAATTTTAAGCTGCAAAATTAGACATTGCCTTCCGAAAGACCTTCGATCTATAGGATTAATCCCTGAAAGGCAAAGGCTAAGCGCTTAATTATACCAATGATAAAAGTGCTTGAAGAGCTTGTTGAATATTCGCTCGAACTTCGAGGATACTGGCCTCCATCATATAGCATGGCGCACAAACAATTTTCAGTTCGCCATCCACACTTACTTCAGCTACGGTTTTCGACTCGGCCTCTACTCCAATGCTTTCCATACCACCGGAAATTGCCGCTATATCATAAGGCGATGCTTCTACACTGCTCCCCACGCTGAGATGAGCATGGTAGTGCGTCCCCTCTAGAGCTTTGGCGACCGTAGTAGGACTCATACACAAGGCTGCTATTGGCTTTTGATTTTCAATCATATTGAGCAGCAAATTTTTAATCTCCGGAAGGATGCTGCCTTGAGGACCTTCAAATGCCCATTTGGTGAGATTCTTAGCCGTTCCAAATCCACCGGGCATAAATAGTGCATCGATATCAGAAGGATCAAATTCAGACAAATCGACCACTTCCCCTCGGGCGATTCGAGCTGACTCAATCAATACATTTCGCTCTTGATCCATTTCGGAACCATCGAGATGATTGACCACATGATGCTGCTTTACATTAGGGGCAATACATTGGTATTCATGCCCTGCTTCGGCTATGGCCAGGAGACTTAAAACTGCTTCATGTATTTCAGTTCCATCGTAAACTCCAGAGCCATGCAAGAGTACGCCTATCTTCATAGTTTCTGTTTGGACAGCAAATTAGAGAATTGCATAGTCCTCTCAAACCATCGGGAACAAAAGAGTAAATAAGAGACTGTTAATAACAGCTATTCTGCCTATCTCTTCTTTTCCAAACGAGCCAGAATTAGGGGATCCTGCAATTCCTTAATCGCATCTCTAGCCGCCCAATATTTATACTTAGCGCGGTCCTCTTTCCACTCTTTCTGGATATAATCACGAATTTGCGCATTAAGCCACAGACTGCGCTTCCCCATAGTTCTTAGCACCCAGGAATTAGCCTTTCGTACAAAATTTCGATCATCTTCAATGGCCTCTTTCACCAAGGGAAGATATTCGAGTAAGTCCGAATCAGGCATTTTTTTATGATGCATGGAGATAGAGGCAATCATCACCAAGCCTGCTCTTCTTTGAAACTCACCAGGCAATGGAGCCCACAGCCAGGGCAATTCTCGAGCAAAGCTTGCCTTCTGAAAAAGGGATCCACAAAATTGATCTACCAAATCCCAACTGTAGAGGCCTTCCATAAAACGATCGGCTTGCTCCCGACTTAAGTTCTTGGCGGGATAGATAAGTCCGGCCGCCAATTTCGCCTCGTGATATTCGGTATCATAGAGCTGCAAAGCCAATTCTGCATTCCCTTTAAATGGTTTAATGTATTCTCGAATATCCGGCATTCGCACCCCTAGTGCATGCTCGTTAGGAATCCCAAAACCAGCTAACTTGATGCGATGTCCGTCGTCGCTTAATTCTCGGAGGCCTTCCAGAAAATGAAGCACATCCATCTTTAGCCTAATAAGAAGCTTACATCTCCCTGAGGAATTTCACGCATTTCCTTTTGTGCTTCAAACAAAGGTGCTGTATGAGGCCCCTTCAGCTCCAGCTTACCATTTTCCAAGCGCAGCCAAGATCCTTCTCGGAGACCAATCACCGCCTGAGAGTTTTGAAAATGAAACTCATTAATACGAGTTGCACGGCTTTCTCCCTGATGCTTAGAATTTGGATCCGGATCCAAATAATGAGGATTAATATTAAAAGGCATTAAAGCCAAAGCTTCAAAACTCGGAGGATACACGATGGGCATATCATTGGTAGTACCAATGGTTAATCCGGTTAAATTACTTCCAGCGCTGCTTCCCATATAAGGGATCCCCTTAACTACCGCCGCTCTTAAGGCTTCAATAAGCTCTAATTCATAGAGTGTTTTAGTAAGGAGGAATGTATTACCGCCACCCACAAAAATCGCTTGGGCTTTAGCAATGGCTTCTTTAGGGTCTTCAAACTCATGAATCCCTTTCACCTCAATCCCTTTAACAGCTAAAGCCTTAGCGGGATAGCTAGTGTATTCGTCGAAGCTGATACCACCAGGGCGGGCGTAAGGAATAAACAACAATTCCCTGGTCTCACCCAGAAAGTCTTCCACCTCATCCAGTAAATATTCCATGTAATCTGAGCCATGTATTTTACTGGTAGATATCATTAAAACTTTGGAAGAATCGGAGTGATGCGCTTTCATGCTGGGTACTTTGCGGCAAAGGTATCATTTCATACCTAGAAAAAAGGTCCTTATTCCTTTTGCGCCTCATACTTGGACTCCTCCCAAAGTGTAGTCCAAACTCCCATTTTCAAGCCTTGAATACGAGTCCATATCGGGCGAACCCTACCTCCATAGGCGGAGATATGATTGTAATCTCCAAAGAATACCAAAGGATTAGTACGAAAGGACTCCTCACTTATTCGAATATTAGTCCAGCTTTCACCTTTATCGGTACTACGAGCTAAATACACATGCGTATGATTGCCTTCCAAATCGCGACGATCATAGAAAACGGCATACAGAATATTGCTTAGTGGGTCTACACACATCCAGGTAAAAAACTGATCCGCAGATCCGGTATCGTCATTCACACGAATGGCATCCGTCCAGTTATCGCCACCATCATCCGAACGCATTACCCATACATCATAATTGCCTTCGCGGTCATCCACCCAGTTTATATAGAGACTTCCTGTGGTATCGCAAATAGTAACGGGCATTCCATTGGCTCTTTGTACCCCATCAACATCAATATCCCAACCACCAGATTGCTGCGCAATTACCCGATCTTCCGCCCAGGTTTCACCGGCATCAATACTTTTGGAGAAATATAAGTTTCCACGATTTCCCCAGGTCACATAAATGGTTCCATCCGGCCCCACTGCAGGCACCGCACCTTCGGTGGTACTATCATTATCTAAGCAATTACCAGGAATGGTATTTACTTGAACCGCTTCCGACCAGGTTTCCCCACCATCCAAAGACTTAGAAAAAAGAATATTACTCTCATCCTCCGGGCTCTCGCTACCATAATTATCAAACTGAGTCCAGGTAATGTAAATGGCATTCGTATTGGTATCAACCACCGCCCAGTGTTTATCCTGATCTTTAGGATGGGCCATCCCGGTAAAGCTTCCATTGGACCAGGACTGACCGCCATCAGTACTTTTCTGAATAACGATCCGATCCAAAATCTCTTCACTTGACCAGTTCTCACCGGTAGGATCCGACAAATGCAAATAATAATGATGACCGGCCGTATCCGTAATTAGAACCGGATCTCCCCAAACTCCATAAGAAGAAACCATGGTATCTCCAATCCAGCTTTCGCCACCATCAGTACTATAAAATACCGCATCCAATACTGCTCCGGCGACAATATTATCCGGATTACGAGGATTAATAGAAATGCTAGGCTCGCAATAACCCCGACCTCGAAGCAGGCTTCCTTCGCCAATTAAGACATTTTGAGACGAGAGGGATAAGCTACAAAGGCCTATCAATGCACTAAGAATTACTTTCTTCATTTCACACGTATACACATGAGTCCATCGCGCAGGGGTAAAAGCAGATTTTCTACCCGATCATCCTCTTGCACGAAGGTATTGAATTCCAATAAGGCAAGGGTACTTTCATCGTTTGGTTGCAATTCCTCAATCACCTTCCCGCTCCACAACACATTATCAGCCAGTATAAATGCCCCAGATTTCAATCGCGGAATCAGGAGTTTGTAATAATCCAGATAGCGAGGTTTATCCGCATCAATAAAGATCAAATCCCAATCTCGCTTTAGGTTTTGGAGCGTATCCAAAGCATCACCAATATGCAGATGAATTTGCTCTGCTTTACCGGCTTCAGCAAAATACTTCCGACACATGGTTTCCAGCTCATCATTAATCTCGAGGGTATGCAACTCCCCTCCTTCCTCTAAACCTTCAGCCAGGCATAAAGCCGAATAGCCCGTGTAGGTACCAATCTCCAGAATGTATTTTGGTTTGGCCAATTTCGATATCATCGCTAAATACCGCC
>DLRW01000013.1:7189-7339 GCA_002501205.1 Flavobacteriales bacterium UBA7878 | reverse complement strand
ATCCCTGGTCGCGGTACCATTGGTATTGAGGTACCCAGCACCAATCCACAGATGGTTCCGATGCGGAATTTGGTAGCAGGGGAAAAATTCCAGGAGAGTAAAATGGAATTGCCCATTGCCTTTGGTAAAACCATCAGCAATGAAACCTAT
>DLRW01000013.1:0-6885 GCA_002501205.1 Flavobacteriales bacterium UBA7878 | reverse complement strand
AACCATCAGCAATGAAACCTATGTAACCGATTTGGCGAAAATGCCTCACCTCCTAATGGCAGGTGCCACAGGACAGGGTAAATCAGTTGGTTTAAATGTGATTCTCACCTCTCTACTCTATCGCAAACATCCATCACAGGTTAAGTTTGTATTGGTAGACCCCAAGAAGGTAGAACTTACCCTCTTTAATAAAATTGAACGCCACTATTTGGCCAAACTTCCCGATACCGAGGAAGCTATTATTACCGACACAACCAAGGTAATTAACACCTTGAACTCCCTTTGTATTGAGATGGACGATCGCTATGAGCTGCTTAAAAATGCCATGGTTCGAAACATCAAAGAGTACAATGCTAAGTTTATTGCACGACGATTAAACCCGGAAGAAGGTCATCGATACTTACCATACATCGTTTTGGTAATTGACGAATTTGCCGACCTAATTATGACGGCCGGTAAAGAGGTGGAAACCCCTATCGCTCGTTTAGCTCAGTTAGCGCGTGCAATTGGTATTCACTTAATTGTGGCCACCCAAAGACCTTCGGTAAACGTTATTACCGGTATTATCAAAGCAAACTTCCCTGCTCGGGTAGCTTTTAGGGTAACTTCTAAAATTGACTCTCGTACCATTTTAGATGCAGGTGGAGCTGAACAATTAATTGGTAAAGGGGATATGTTATTGAGCCAGGGCTCGGATTTAATCCGATTGCAATGTGCCTTTGTAGATACACCGGAAGTAGAAAAGATAACCGATTATATCGGCGGCCAAAAAGCCTATCCTGAAGCTTATAAACTACCAGAATACAAAGGTGCTGATGAGGATGGGAATACCGGTATTGACATTCTGGACCCTTCCGAAAGAGACGCTCTCTTTGAAGATGCGGCCCGCCTGGTAGTGCAATCCCAACAAGGCTCCACTTCCATGTTGCAGCGTAAATTAAAACTGGGCTATAATCGTGCGGGGCGAATTGTAGACCAATTGGAAGCTGCCGGAATAATTGGTCCCTTCGAAGGATCAAAAGCCCGGGAAGTTTTGATTCCAGATGAATATGCTCTGGAACAGTTATTGAATCACAAGAAGAACAAAGAATAAAAGATGCGACGTTTATTTCCCCTCCTTGTAGCTGCCTTTGCTGGTCAGCTTTTGTTAGCTCAGAGTCATACTGAGGCCAAAGCCTTATTGCAAGAAGCCAGTAAAACCATGAAAGCCTATCCAGCTTTGGAAATCAGCTTCACTTATACTTTCGAAAATACGCGCGTAGAACCTCCCATTAAGCAAGAACAAAAGGGAACCCTGGCCTTGCAAGGTGAAAATTACCGTTTGAAAACCGACCTCTTGGAACAATTGCGTGTTGGTAACAAGCTGTACAATATTTACCATGAGGATGAAGAAGTGCAAGTGAACACTTATGAAGAAAGTGATGAAGCTGGATTGAGCCCGGCCCGTATACTTAGCTTCTACGAAAAAGGCTACAGCTATAAAATGGGCGGAAAAGAAAGCCTTAATGGTCGCAACATTCAATACGTAATTTTAAAGCCCACTGCCAGCGAGGAGATCGACAAGGTTATGATTGGTATTGATGCAGAGTCCAAAGAAGTTTACTCCATGAAACAATGGGGAACCAATGGCACCGTTACCACTTTGATCGTAACCAAATTGGTGAAGAACGCCAAATGGCCTGCCAATCAGTTTAAGTTTGTAAAAGCAGACTATCCTGGTTACTACATATCCGAATAGATGAAGATACTTGACCGCTTTGTTTTACGGTCTTTCTTTCGACCTTTTATCATCACATTCTTTGTGATGATTCTTTTTTTATTGATGCAGTTCGTCTGGAAGTATATCGACGATCTGGTAGGGCGCGGCGTGGAATGGTATTATATCGCCGAACTCCTTTTTTACACCTCTGCAACTCTGGTACCGATGGCGCTACCGCTGGCGGTCTTGCTCAGTTCGATCATGGTATTGGGTACCCTGGGAGAAAATTATGAATTAGCGGCCCTAAAATCTTCTGGCTTAAGCCTGATGCGTGTGATGCGCCCGCTCTTTGTCTTTATCTGTTTTCTGGCTCTGAGTGCCTTCCTCTTTGGAAATTACGTAATCCCAATAGCCAACTTGCACAGCGAGAATTTACGCCGCAACATTACTAATAAGAAGCCCGCCCTTAGTATTCGCCCGGGTATCTTCTATACCGGTATTGAAGGTTATTCCATAAAGATTGCGGATAAGTATGGCCCCGATCAGAACTTGTTGGATGAAGTTCTGATTTACGATCATACCCAAAACAATGGCAACACCAAGGTCATTGTAGCGGATAGCGGAAAGATGAATGTGACCAGTGATGAGCAATTCTTGGAGATCACCCTTTACAATGGCCATAGCTATGAAGATCTTATTCCCAAGAAACGCAAAGACCGCGATAATAAGCCCTTTGTAAGCTCAGCTTTTGAAGAAAGCCTTATTCGCTTTAACCTGGGCGACTTTCAAGCGGGAGACATGCGTAAAACCGGCCGTAAGGAATTCGATATGCTTAATGTTCGGCAATTAGGTGTTGCCGTTGATAGCTTGAATGATTTGCTCGTCAATCAGCAACAGGAGTTTGCCCGACAGATGGTAGACAAATACGCCTATACCGATTTGGTTGAAAAGGAAAAATTAGCGGAGGAAAGTGCTGCTGAAAATGACAGCAATCAAAATCCAATAAATAAGGCCGATCTCGAAAAAATGAGTCCGCATTTACTCGAGAATTTCGCCCCTGAAATGCGTAGTCGCATCTTGCAAAACTCCTTGCGTATTGCTCGTGGTAATCGCGCCTATTTCACCAATGCCAGTGCACAGTACAATTGGCGAAAGATGATGATTGCTCGTCACGTATTAGAATGGCAAAAGAAGTTTTCCATCTCCTTTGCAGTGATCGTATTATTCTTTGTAGGCGCTCCCTTAGGGGCTATTATTCGTAAAGGCGGAATGGGCATGCCTGTGGTGGTGAGTGTTTTTATATTTATTGTATACCATGTAACCAGCTTCAGTTTCGAAAAATTAGGGCGCTTTATGTACTGGACCCCCTTCCAGGCTATGTGGACCGCCAATTTCATTTTGCTGCCCATTGGTTTATGGCTTACCTATAAATCCGCTACCGATTCCGTAATCTTTAATATCGAGCTTTACTTGAAGCCCTTTCAGAAAATTTCTGACATCTTTGTGCGTCGTTTCAAGAAGCTTGGATCTTGAGAATTTTACTCCTCAGTAATAAAGTCCCTTTTCCCGCTAAAGACGGGAGCAGCATTGCTATGCGTTCTATGGCAGAAGCCCTTCGGCTTAATGCTATTGAATTGCATTTACTCTGCTTGAATACCCAAAAGCACTATCGGGAACCAGCGGAAATTGAAAAAAATAAACCCGAAGGAATCAACCTTGAATATTTCGATGTAAATACCAATGTAAACCTTTGGTCAGCGGGCTTGAACCTACTGAGCGGGCAAGCCTACCATGTATCGCGCTTTAAGCAGGAGGACTTAACTAAGCGATTGATCGAATTATTGCGAAGCACCCATTTTGATATCATTCAATTAGAAGGTTTGCCCATGGCGGTATACCTACCCGAAATTCGCAAGTATAGCAAGGCTTCGGTTGTACTACGCGCCCATAATATCGAATATCAAATTTGGCAACGCCATGTAGAGCATGAAGAAAATGCTCTGCGCAAGGCCTATCTGAATTTACAAACCAAACGCCTTAAAGCCTTCGAAAAGAAAAGTCTGGAAAAGGTGGATGGTATTGCATTTATCAGTTCCGAAGATCAAAAAATTTACCGCGATTGGGGAGGCCGAAGCCTAAGCACGGTTTCACCCTGTGGGCTTACGCCGGAAGAAAATCCCCCGATAAGTGGATATGAAGCTAAATACGATTTGGTGCATTTAGCCAGTTTAGACTGGTTACCTAATCGCCAGGGAGCAGAATGGTTTTTAAAAGAGGTTTGGCCCCTTATTTTGGAAGCCCGACCCGAAACTACCATGGGATTTGGAGGTAGGGATATGCCTCCTGAATTTATTGAAATGGGCAGCGAAAACCTCTGGCTATACCCAATAGTGGAGAATGCTCGCGATTTTATTGGTCATGGTAAGGTAGCCGTTATCCCTTTATTGGCAGGTAGCGGTATGCGCATTAAGCTCTTGGAATTCTTAGCCTGGGGTATGCCAACGGTTAGTACCGGTATTGGAGCGGAAGGAATTGCCATTGAGAACTATAAGCATGGAATAATCGCCAATGACCCTGAAAGCTTTGCCGCTGCGGTGGTATATTTGCTCGATGGGAAAGAAGCGCGCCAGGAAATGCAAATGCAAGCGCGCCATTTCTTTGAAGAAAACTTCGACAATCAAATTTTAGGTAAAGACCTCATTCAGTTTTACCAGACACTAATCTGAGCACTCAGGCATGACAATTTTTTGGCAATACACTTTTTGGATTAGCCTCCTGGTCATTGGAACGCCCTATTTCATCTACCCTCTACTGATGCTCTTCTTAGCCCGCTTACGCTCGGAAAAGCCTTTGGGGTTACTCAATGAAGATGATTTACCTACGGTAGATATTCTCTTTGCTGCCTATAATGAAGAAGCCGTATTAGAAGAGAAACTGCAATCCTTATTTAAGCTGGATTATCCGAAAGATAAAATCCGAATTCGCGTGGGTTCCGATGCCAGTAGCGATCGCACCAATAGCATTCTGGAAAATTGGGAAAAGAAAGACAAACGCCTCATCCCCTACCTCTTTAAACGCCGCTCAGGGAAAAGCCCCATCCTAAATTTTATCAAGGATGATAGTGAGGCCGAGCTTTTGCTTTTAACCGATGCCAATATCATTTTCGAACCTCAGACTTTAAAACTCTTAGTGCGCCGAATGCTGTCCCAGAAAAATGTGGCTGCCGTTGGAGCAGACATTCATTATGGTGATTTCGAAAAGAAGGGCATTAGCGGACAGGAGGATACCTATCTAAAACTGGAGAACCGCATTAAATATGCAGAAGCAATCACAGCCGCAGCTCCCTTAGGATTGGAAGGCGGATGCTACCTTATCAAACGCGACTATTTCCCGGAAATCCCCCCACTCTTTTACATGGAAGATTTCTTTGTGACCTTGCATGTTTTAAATCGCAAGGCCCGAATTTTATGGGAACCCATGGCCAGAGTTTGGGAAGATGTAAGCGTATCTCCAAGCGAAGAATACAAACGAAAGGTTCGCATTAGCATTGGGAACTTTCAAAACTTAGTGCATTACAAACATTTTTTATGGCGCCGTCTGTGGCCACAAGGCCTGATGTATTTCAGCCATAAAGTTTTGCGATGGATTAGCCCTTTCTTCCTGCTTTTACTATTGATAAGTGCTCCACAGCTTCTTTTTGTCCATTGGTTTTACGGCCTTATTGCCGGGATTTATATGGCCTTTATAGGATTAGGACTGTTTGGTATCTTATTTTCGCAGAAATATTCATCCGGAATACTACAGTACCCCGGCCATTTTATCAACATGAACCTGGCACTTCTTGAAGGGTTCATGAATTACATTAAAGGAATAAAGACAAATGCCTGGCAGCCTACCCAAAGAAAACAAGCTTAAACTCAATACCATCGATGAAGCCATTGCCGATATTAAGGCGGGAAAGGTGGTAATTGTAGTGGATGATGAAGACCGTGAGAATGAAGGTGATTTTGTGGCCGCTGCCGAAATGGTAACGCCCGAAATGATCAACTTCATGACCATTGTTGGGCGTGGTTTAATTTGCACCCCTCTTATTGAAGAGCGTTGTAAGGAACTGGAGTTGGATCCTATGGTTCGCCAAAATACCGACCCCATGCACACACAGTTTACCGTTTCGGTAGACTTAAATGGAAACGGGGTTACTACCGGCATTTCTGCTGGCGATCGTGCTAAAACGGTTCAGGCCTTAGTAGATCCAAAGACCAAATCATCTGATTTAAATCGCCCGGGGCATATTTTTCCCTTAATAGCAAAGCCAGGTGGCGTACTGCGTCGTACCGGACATACGGAGGCCGCAATAGATCTTGCTCGTCTGGCTGGTAAGAAGCCGGCTGGAGTGATTGTGGAAATCATGAATGAAGATGGTACCATGGCTCGCCTTCCTCAGCTTAGAGAAATTGCAGATAAGCATGATCTTAAGCTGATAAGCATTGAAGATCTGGTAGCCTATCGCATGGAAGCTGAAAGCCTGATTAGCCTGGAGGAAGATTTTAACCTCGATACAGAATATGGCGAATTCCGCCTGCGGGCCTTCCGTCAAACGACCAATGATCAAATCCACATTGCCCTTAGCAAAGGAAGTTGGGAACGCAATGAACCAGTATTAGTGCGTATGCACAGTGCTAGTGTTGCCCACGATATCTTTGAAATTCTTACCGGTGACAGCAGCCATCAATTAGGCAAAGCCCTCAATAAGGTAAGCGAGGAAGGCAAAGGCGCGGTGGTCTACATGAATCAGCATAGCCAAAAGGGCAAGCTTTTAGAGCGTATCCGCGAATATCGCATGGCGCAGGAAAGTGGCGATCAAGAACGTCAAGTAAGCTTTAAGAAAGATGCTCGCGATTTTGGTATCGGCGCTCAAATCTTACATCAATTGGGCATCTCCAAAGTGAAGCTCCTAACCAATAATCCTATCAAACGGGTGGGAATTACCGGATATGGACTTACGATTACGGAGAATGTGAGGATGTAGTTTACATTAGACGTTAGACGTTAGACGTTAGACGTTAGACATTAGACGTTAGATTTTAGACTATAGACTGGTTACTAGTAGTTAGTAGTTAGTAGTTAGTAGTTGGTATAGTAGAAGTAGAGGTAGAAGTAGTAGTGGTGGTAGTGGTAGTAGGTGG
>DLRW01000020.1 GCA_002501205.1 Flavobacteriales bacterium UBA7878 | reverse complement strand
TTCTTCAGATTTGACGGAAATTGGATTTGAGCAAGAAAAAACCATTGATCAAGGAGGAAATGCGGTTTATCAAATCGAAATTATTGAAAATGGGGGCAATTATTTCCGCGCACGTGCAACAGCTCTTTCCGATTTTGATGGTGATGGTCAATATAATGTTTGGGAAATAGATAGTGATGAAGTGTTACAAGAAGTAAAACCAGACTAAATGCAGGTGACTATGTTCCTTCTGCTTTGTTTTATGATGCTATTCATGACTTATCAAGACTTAAAGTTTCGTGGAATTTCTTGGCTTTTATTCCCTGTGGTATTTGCCTTACTACTTTTTCATCGCTGGGATGAGATTTACCTCCACCCTTTTGACCTGGGGCTTAATCTGGCCTTCTTACTTATGATAATTTTGCTACAATACATTTACTTCAATCTATTCAGAAAAAAATCAATCAAGTCCATGATTGGCCTCGGGGATATTCTGTTTTTCCCTCTAATTGCAGTAGCACTATCTAATGATCATTTTTTACTTTTTTTCCCAATTTCGCTCATCATTACACTACTGGTAAGTGCTTTTACTAGAATGAAGAAAATCCCTCTGGCAGGAATTCAAGCGGCTCTATTAACTTCTGTCTTAGTATTTCTTGAAGTTTCAAAATAGCAGGCTCGGCTTCTATTTTGAAACAAAAAATTGCATGACAATGACGGATCTGGATGTAAATATTAAACAGCTTATTTCGGCGAAGCAGGCACATCATTACCGTATTATTCCAATTATGGCAAATGGTCATGAGATTACTTTCCATATCAGCCCTGAAAAGCTTAGCACTTCTCCTCAAAAGGAGCTGGAGCTCATTTTAAATAAGAAAGTCATCCTTCTGTCGACAAGTCCAAATGATATAGATACCGGCCTGGCCAAGTATTACCGCCTCAAAGCCCAATCAGAACCGGAAGAGCAAAATGCAATTTCGGATCAACCCGATGAAGTTCTTCAAATCATTTATAAGGCGCACCAAGATCAGGCCAGCGATATTCATTTTGAATCGGAAAAAAACAATGGCCGATTGCGCTATAGAATTGATGGACATCTTATCGATCAGAAAAAAATAGCTTCTCAAAAATTCCTTGCCATTGTAAATCAGATAAAAATTTTAAGTGGACTTGATATTGCAGAAAAAAGGCTTCCTCAAGACGGTAGGTGTGAACTAAATTATAAAGGGCATCTGTTTAACCTTAGGGTTTCAACCTTACCCACTATTCATGGAGAAAAGATTGTACTTCGTATCCTAAATAAAGATGCCAGTTCACTTGATATTTCAAAATTGGGATTTAGCAATGCTCAATTAGAAGGTTACTTGAAGGCTTTAAAAAAGCCACATGGCTTAATTCTTATTAGCGGTCCAACCGGCTCCGGTAAAACTACCACTCTTTATGCCAGCTTAAAGATCCTTAATAGTAGTACCAAAAACATCCTTACAATAGAAGACCCGGTGGAATACACCTTAAGCGGTATCAATCAAGTTCAACTTAAGGAATCCATTGGACTGGACTTCCCACGGGCTATGAAGACTTTTTTACGCCAAGATCCTGATATAATCATGCTTGGTGAAATTCGGGACCCCGAAACAGCCCAAATGGCAATTCGTGCAGCACTAACTGGTCACCTGGTTCTGGCCACGATTCATACTAATTCAGCAAGTGGGACCATTAATCGCTTATTAGACATGGGAGTTCCAGGCTTTTTACTGAGTGGAGCATTGCAATTAAGTATCGCTCAAAGATTAGTGAGACTTCTTTGTCCACAATGTAAAATACTAGAGTCTCCAGATGAAAACATTGCTTTGAAAGATCAATACAAAATTGCTGACACTTATAAATCAGGAAGCTGCAATCAATGCTACCACACTGGGTACTCAGGTCGAAAAGCTATATATGAAATTTTTAAAATGAACCCAGAACATAAAAAACAAATAAATCAAGGACTTTTCGAGGAGCCTGTTTTAAACGGCCAAAGTTTAGCACATCAGGCCTTAGAACTAGTTAAGAAAGGAGAGACTTCCTTTGAAGAAATAGTATCAATAATCACAGAGAATTAATGACTCGTTTCATTTTAATAAGCATTTTACTTTTCAGCGGTCTTTTAAGTGCTCAAGACGGTATTAACCCAAATTTATCTATTGAAGACAGGCTAAGTATTTTGGTTTCCGATTACCCTCAATTAGAGGAGGAAGTTGAGCTTAGTGCTCAGAATGTTCCATTAACCGAATTTCTCAGAGCCCTGGGGAAAAATAATGGGATTAACATTAGTGCCTCTTCCAAAATTAGAGGAAGCATTAAACAGGAATTCAAAGAGATTAGCCTGCTGCACCTACTGGTTTTTCTTTGCGAAACAGAGGATTTGGATTTCAGAGTAATTGGAGATGTTCTTCATTTCTTTCCTAAAAAATCAGATAAATACAAGCCTTTTATTCAAGTTCACCACAGCCCTGCAGACAGCATTAATGAATATATAACCTTAGACCTTAGAAACGATAGTATTCATGCTATTTGCCGTGAGATTACAGATCAAAGCGAAATCAATTTAGTATACCATCCCAGTATCCAAAACAAAACGATCAGCCTCTACTTAAAGGCCGTCCCTCTTGATGAAGCTTTAAAGCAGCTCTGTTCTAATTATGATTTAAAGTTGAGTCAAAAGGATTCCAATTTGTTCCTGCTTGAAATAGATCAAGCCGAACCAAATGCCATTGCAGGTTTACAATCAATTAACAAGATTGACCTAAATTCAGAAGCATTAAAGCGACAACCTGAGGATAGCACCAAGAATGTAGTTTTTCACATTCAATCTAGCGGATCATCACTTAAAGCAGTACTGCAGCAGCTTTTCAATCACTTTAATGCCGATTACATTTTTTATGAAGACATTAATGGAAATGTTCAGGCAGATATTCAAGGAAACAATCTTGAGGACTGCCTTTCCAAACTTTTGGCTCATACTGAATTCACCTATAAATATGACGCACCCTATTATATATTGGGGAACAAGGACCAAAAGAGCTTAATTGTCTCGGATCAGATTCATTTGCGTAATCGTCCGGTACACAAACTCATTGATTTCATACCTCAAAATTTACTCCAAAAAATTGAGATCATAGAATTTGATGAGCTAAACAGCATCCTGGTAACTGGCTTATATCCGGATATTTTACTTCTAAATCAATTCGTTAATAAAATAGACAAACCTGTTCCGGTAGTTATGATAGAGGTAATCATAGTTGATTATCAAAAAACTTCAGACTTATCTACAGGATTGGATGCGGGAATAGGTAGCCAACCCAGCAGTTCTGGTGGCTCCCTTTATCCAGGAATCGAATATAATCTCAATGCTAATTCTTTAAACAACCTAATACAAAGCTTTAATGGTTTTGGCAGTTTAAACTTAGGCTCTGTAACTCCAAATTTCTATGTAAACCTACAACTGCTAGAAACCAATGGTTTAATAAATGTCAAAAGCACTCCGCGAATCACCACCTTAAATGGGCATCAAGCTTCAATAAGTATTGGAAATACCGAATACTATGTGGTTGAACAGACCAATATAACCGGTGTTCAAAACCCTATTCCCATTACAACTCGTAACTATCAGTCCGTTCAAGCCAATTTTTCTTTAACCATTACACCTTATGTGGCTGATGAGAATAAAGTTACCTTGGAAATTCAGGTGGAACAAACCGATTTTACAGCGAGAATTGCGCCAGAAGCTCCTCCCGGAAATGTGAGTCGTACCTTCAACTCCTACATTAGAGCAGATAATGAAGATATGATACTATTAGGAGGGCTTGAAGAAAAAGGGTTTAATAGTACAGGTTCAGGCATCCCTTGGTTGTCCAGAATTTGGGGCCTTAAATGGTTGTTTAGTAGTAGAAACAGAACTGACAATAAATCCAAGCTCAATATCTTTATTAAACCTGTAATCATTCAGTAAATCTCTATTAAATTCCTATGATTTACTCGGTACTGATTCTTGAAAACAATGATGACCCGAAATGCTTGATACTCGAGTATCAAAAGAAAAAGGGCTCCTATGAATACATTGGCAAAACGGAAAGGAGATTTAGTGAATTACAATTCACTAAATCTAGATCTGTCTGTCTTTTGAGTTTATATAATGAGTCCGTATTGGAGCTTAATTCCAATGAAGCCTTACAAGAACAAAACATTGACAATTATCTTCCTGGTATTGATATAAATGACATTTACTTAAATATCATCACACGAGAAGGACAGTTCTTAAACCAAATTCAAAACAAGAAATCCCTATTAGCCTTAATTGAAGCATTTCCACTAAAGGACCGAATTTTAGCTGTCTACTTTGGCCAGAGACATGCTGAAGCTTTGATTAATGAAAAGCTAGAGCTGCCGACGAAGGTTTTAACTGAGGGGTCTTTGGAAAAAATCGAGGATGACCATCACCCTTATCATTTGCCTCTTAAAGCATATTTACTTGGGCAAATGGGCGTCCCAATTACTACTATTGAAGCAAATCAAACGGCTCACAATAATTACCAAAAGGCGATATCATGGCTTTTAAGGGGCACATTACCATTGCTTCTGCTTTTCAGCTTAGTCAGAGTTGGCAATTATTTCCTTGAAAGAGAAAACTCTGAGTTACTTCTTGAGAGCCAATTCTTAAAACAAGAGCGATTAGTATTAACCAAAAACCGAGCTCCTCATAGCAATGCTTACACTGCTCAGTATCCAATTGTAAATCTTGTTGACTCCATTTCATTCCTGGTCCCTGGAAATTTGAAGTTATCAGGTATTTATATTAATCCTGTTAGCAAGCAAGATCGTCGAAATCAGTTTGAAGTCCGAGACACAAATAAGGTTGTTATATATGGCAGTAGCTTAAAGCAGGATGAAATTTTGAGACTCATTTTAAATTTAAATGAAATGAGCAGATTATCAGAAACAAACTTGAAATTCATCAATTCAAATCCTAAAAAAACAGATTTGATGTTTTTTAAAATCGAATCTTCTTTAAAGTCATGAAGAATAAATTTGATTACATCCACAAATTAATTATTGTGGCAACTGCAGTATTAGGAGGTTTCTTGATTTTCCAGAAAATCCCCCTAACTATTAATCTAATCTCACAAAGGTCAAGCCTGATTGAAAGCATTGACAGCTCTAAAAAACACATTGAACAATTAGCTAGCCTAAGTCCAAGGCAAAGCAATCAAACATCCTATTCTGAAGAATCTTTAAAGGAATTACTCCTTCAACTATCTGATTCAATAAAACTTAAGAGCATTAAACTCAAAAAAGTAAATTCTAGCATAAACCCTTTCAATAAGAATCCGATTGCTCAAATTTTAGTTGAGGGAAAATTTACTGAATTACTTAAGTATCTATTACACTTTGAACAAAGCCTACCCAAAGGATCATTAATAGCAACGGACTTATATCAAGACGACAATAGCTCCAAGCTTTTTTTAAAAATAATTGTGGAAACAAATAATCATGACAACTAATAAAATAGGTCTTCTTATACTTTGCCTAAGCTTCTTGATGGGATGTTCCGAAGTTTTTGAACCCAACCTAAGCGAGGAAAAGATTTTGATCTTCTCCCCCAGTGAAGGCGAGATTATTAGCAACTCTGAGGTTCAATTTAATTGGAGTGAGGTTCAGGATGCTATTAATTATCACTTGCAAGTGGCCAAACCGGATTTCATTGGCCCACATATAATGATCTTAGATACCTTGTTAACTAAAACTCAATTTATTGATTTCCTCTCCGAAGGAGAACATACAATGCGGGTTCGAGCGAATCAAATTAATAATTCATCTGAGTATAGCTTTCAATCCTTTAGCGTCAATACTACCACAAGCCTGCAGAATATCAGACCTTACATTGTATATCCAAACAACAACGACACTAGTAAGCATGCAAGTCGAATTGTTAATTGGTATCCCGTTCAATCCTGTGAATACTATCTGCTTAAAACTTATGAAAACAATTCTGGTTCAATTCTTCGTGTTGACACCCTAGTAACTGCTATTAATTCTGATAGTTTAACACTTCCTACAGAAGGAAGTTTTTTAGTTGAATTAACAGCCCACAGAGATAATTTAACCAGTCTTCCCAGCAATAGAATACTTGTATTGGATAACAGTGCTCCAATTCCAAGCAGTTTAAGCATTGCTAATTCTAATGACACCTTGTTGACCGAGACAATCAATATTCAAATTGTAAAAGATCAAAATGAAATTAGCACCGTTTCGGACTCAATAGCTATTAATTATTTAAGCTCAATGATTAGTGACACAATTGTAGTTCAAAACCGGCAATCCATCCAATACCGTTTAAAAGAAGAAGGTGAGATCAAAATCACTATAAAATCTACCGACAAAGCAGGTAATAGTAGTTCTTGGAGTCTCCCCAATTACTATTTCTATGAAAAATAAACTAAATTGGGTACTAATTCCTGCTCTTCTATTTATCTGGGGCTTAATAGGATGGCGAGTATACAAATCATTTTCCCATAGCAGTGATAACACTACTCAGCTAAAGGGAAAAGTAATCATTGATCAAACTTTTTCCAGAACTCCTGGCTTAATGGATCAGAATTACCGAAGTCCATTTGGGAGGTCTAAAGCTATTAACTCGCCTCAAAACATAAGCCAAGCTAGAGTAAATGGAAATAGTGGAAGGCAATCCAGAGCATATATTTCCAATCAACCTAATACCATAATAAATAAAAACCCCATTCAGCTTTTAGGTATTATCAAGAATGACAAAGAGGTGAATTGTATATTAAAATACCAAGGACAGCTATATACACGATCAGTTGGGGATAGTATTGCTCATTATAAAATTAGCCAGATCTTAAATTCATCCGTAAGGTTAAAAAATGGGAAAGAAAGTCAAATACTTGAATTTCAAGACTAAAGCATATTCATTCAATTTTTTTCTTAGTTCCCTCCTCATCATATCCGGAATCTTAAGTCTATTATTTCTTTTACTAAAGAATGAAATCGCTGTTGACAATCGGTATTATAGAAGTTTTAGGGCGATCGACCTTTATCAATCAGCATTCAATTATGCTTTAAGCCTAAATGCATCGATAGACACTAACTTCATATTCCAGGATTTACAAATTTCAAATGAACTTGTTGAGGTCTCCATTATCCCATGGGCTAGTTATTATGTGTTAAATCTCAATTTCCCAGACTCCTCATTGGTGAAATTCAATAGGAGTTTCCTAATAAACCCTCAGCTATTATCAGGATCGGCCAGCCCCACTTTATATCTGGCAGATAATCAAATCTCAATTAATGTGCTGGAAGATGTACAACTGAGTGGCTCCATTTTTGTCCCAGATGCTAAAATGAATAACATTACGGACGATCTTAATTCTAAAGTCAATCTACATCAAAGTACTCCTACACTTCCATTACTTCGACCAGAACTAGAAATATTAAAGGAATACACCCCTATACCAAAGGATAATCGAGTCAAATTATTAAATACATCAGAACAAAGAGTTAAGAACTCATTTCGAGAAGCAACGCTTATTCTTTACTGTAATGGTATGGATACCCTAAAGAATATGGACTTAAGCAATAATATTATTCTAATCTCAGAAAGGCACATTGTAATAGATAAAAGTTGCCAATTGGATAATATTATTGTTCATGCTCCAACAATCGAAGTCCTGGACAATTTCAAAGGTCAGGCACACTTCATTGTTCAAGATTCAATACGATTCGGAAAAAACTTGAAGCTATCCAACAGTTCTATAGTTATTTCAAACCCTCAAAAAAAAGGGATTCACTTTAAGGATCACTCTGAAATTTCTGGAAATGTCATTGTTTTTCAAAACACTGAGAATTTGAACCCATTAGTTATATCAGATCGATTAACCACATTTACAGGTCAGATGTACGTAGAAGGAGCGATTAATTTAATGGGGCACTTTTCAGCTAGCGTAATAGCAACAAGCACTTTAACCTTCAATAGTCAAAAGATCATGGGAAATAGTCTGCGTAATTTATCTATTGAACCGTTTTGGGACGGAAGTAGCTTAACCCGATATACACAATTACGTGAGCACTAAAATTCGATCCTATAGCCTGCATGAAGTGATTATATCTGGAGTTCTTTTATCCATTTTGATATCCTTGACCTTTTTAATCTTAAAAAATGTGAATACTGGCGCACAAAGAGAGCGTATCAGGTTTCAAGCACATATTGATACGAATAATTTCTTAGACTCTTGTAGCATAAATCCAAAGACTCAAATTATTGCTAAAGACTCCTATGACATGTCCATTAAAACATCAGCCTACAATGAAAAGTCTAACATAATAACGGTTTGCATACTGAATGCCAATGGAGACACCACCTTCTGTAGATCAAGGATAAAGACGCAGTTATGAAAAAGATTGCTGCTTATACTTTATATGAGCTTTTGATATCAACCACTATTGCCATGATTTTAGTAATAGTTCTAGTTAAATTATCTGAAATCGGTAGTCGCTATTACCATGGTTTCGTCACGACTCAAAGGAATTATTCTGAGGTAAAGGCTATTTACCATCATTATTACCTTGAAAAGAATTTCAACGACTCCATTTTATTGGATATTAACATTCCAAAAACTGAAAACATTGGACACTTAACTGAAAATGGTATAAGCCTAAATACAGCATCAATACTTCTTTATAAAGGTGATAGTATACTAGATTCTGCAATGTTGGAAGAAGAGTTAATCCGATACTTTTTGCCCTTGAAAACTACTGAGGAAAATGGAAATTAAGATCCCGAAACAAAAAAAAAGTAACCCTAAACAATCGGGAAGGAGTACTTCCAGTTTTACATTTTCTAGTCTTGATTACTTTGGGCAAAATAAATTCAAGTCACGATTTTTCAAGGAATTAGCATTGTTTAGTAATGCCGGAATCACCATTTCTGATGCCCTTCCACTTATTCAAGAACAATTACAAAACAAAAATCAAAAATCAATAATTGCTAGTATAGAGCAAAAAGTATATGATGGCCTTCCACTAAGCGTAGCCTTGGAACCAATTCAACTCTTTAACGGACAGGATATCGCAACTGTAAAAGTTGGGGAAAGTGCTGGAAATTTAAAATCTGTCTTTAACGAATTAAACAGTTACTATCAACTTAAAATAGATCAACGGAAAACTTTAATTACAACCTTAACCTATCCTACCGTCGTACTATTTACATCTATTGCGGCAGTAACCTTCATGTTACAGTTCTTGGTTCCGCTTTTTAAGGACACGTTTAAAAGAAGTGGAGGAAGTTTACCTCGAATTACAGAACTAATTATTCAACTATCCGACAATTTCACCTTTTTAGCTGCAGGCTTTCTCACAATTACCCTAAGCCTGATTGGATTGCATTGGTTTCTTTCGAAAAATAACGAGGCCTATAAACTAAGGTTTTCTTGGGTATTCATTAAAACCCCAATAATTGGCAACTTTGTATTACAAAACCACCTGCTGTCTGTCGCTACGAGTTTTAAACTTCTTCTTAGCTCTGGTAATACCTTATCAGAAGCTCTGGAGTCAATTTCAACTTCATGTCAACACCCCGCACTGCAAGAATTACTTCTCAAAACAAATCGAAAAATCAAGTCGGGATCTACATTCTACTCTGAATTAAAAAATTCAAGCCTAATTAACCCTAAATTTTTAAGTTTAATTAATATCGGAGAACAAACGAATCAACTTTCAAACATCTTTCATACCATTTCAGAAGAATTACAGAAAGACCAAGCAGCGAAGTCAAAACAAATGGGCTCATTAATCGAACCGGTTTTAATATTGTTCCTTGGAGCCATTGTAGGATTAATCCTCATTGGTATGTATTTGCCAATGGTAACCATGAATACCACCATGTTTTGATAAAGATTAATCGATTCCAGAAGTGATTATAAAAGAAAAGGCAGCCTAAGCTGCCTTTTCTTTTTTCGTCGGGATGACTGGACTTGAACCAGCGACCACACGTCCCCCAGACGCGTACTCTACCAACTGAGCTACATCCCGATGCCCGCGTTTTTGCGGGCTGCAAATATAATTAAGGAAATGGAATTGCAAAGCCTTTTTTAGGCCCGAAATCCCCGTCTCCTCTGGCTTATTTGATCGCTACCAATTCCAGATCGAAAATCAGATCTTTTCCCGCTAAAGGAGGATTGGCATCTACGGTAATTGCTTCTTCGCCTACTTCAGTCACAATCAGTGGGATCTGCTGCCCATCAGGGGTTTGAGATACCAATTGCATACCTACCTCAGGCTTAATTTCTTCCGGTAATTGGTTCTTAGGAACTTCCTGTACCAATTCCGCACGATGCTCACCATAGGCCTCAGCGGCAGGAATGTTCACGGTTTTCTTCTCGCTAACTGCCATGTCGATAAGGGCATTCTCGAAACCAGGAATTACCATTCCTTGGCCCAGGCTAATCTCCAGTGGATCGCGACCATTAGAATCATCGAATACTTCGCCACTTTCCAGACGGCCTTGGTAATGCACTACTACAGTGTCGTTCGCTTGTACTTTTGACATATTTGAAATATTTTCCCTTCAGGCCGCAAAGGCCCTGCCCTCTTGCTAAATCGGCCGAATTGTCAGGCGCCTAAAATGAACTAAACCCGACTACCAATAAAATCAGCAGTCGGGTTAGCTCTCGTATAGAGGGGTATAGATAGGTACTTATTGGAATATCTTAGTCACCTCGCGGTTGCCAATAGCATCGGTAAACCAATCGGTATTGCTGGCCCCGCCGCTGGTAGCCCAGATTGCGAAGTTTAAATAGGCCTCATTAATCGGCTGGAATTCGGCTGGATAATCAAAGCTTTCGCTGATATGAATAGCCCAAGGCAATCCATTTGCGGTTTTATAGGTGTAGTTTCCATTTACATCCGTCGCGTCCGATCCGGTTCCGAAGTCCGACACATTGGCCAGATCGGTTGGCATCTTGTCGGCCAAATGCACTTCCTTAGTACGATCGCCATTTACGAAGATGAAAGGATTGTAAGGAGGTAAGCCTACGGTAGCCTGTTGCTGTGGACTAGTAAACACCACTTTATTGCTAACTGTAACCGGACTTTGAGTCGCTTCACCCGGAAGGGTATTGATAAACTGCGTACCCTGATTAGGCATTACATTAAATACATTATCGAAGGCAATGATGGTAGCTGAGCTTTGTCCGCCCTCCGTGCCATTGGCCGAATTGGAAATCAATCCTTCATTCAAATTCTGACCGTTTACACTGCTCACCACATTAGGATTCAAGCCATCGAAGCTCCAGCCAAAGCCATTGTCGAAACCAGCTCCTACAGCGCGAATGGTCCAGTCGGCTTCTACTTCCACTAATAAGTTAGATCCGTTTAAGATGTGATCAATCTCGTAATCCACCACCAAATCGTTAAAGTCGTAGTCACCTTGTGATGGCCATAAGTCTTCGTAAGCCAAAGTTCCGGTAAAGGTGCTGCGTACGGCGCGACTGGCATCACATGGGAAATCATCGCTTTCATCCGAAACACCATCGTTATCACAGTCATCTTCTGGAGTCACAGGAGGAATACCACCGGTGTTTACGTTCTCCCAAGGATTGGCCGTTACATAGAATACCAGGTCGTTAAAATCATCATCCGAACCATTATAGCTACGGGTTTGATCTTCGAAGGCATTTAATAAAAGCTGACGACCAATGTCTAATAACTGAACCGTATGCTGACGCTTGCTGCTCTGAGGCTCATTGGTATTGAAGTCGATATTAGAATAGTACTTGGTCTTGTTGATGTTTACACCATAGCCATTCCAACCTTCCTGGATTAATACCCAGCTAATGGTTTTACCACCATCGAAGGTGCCTAATTTTACTTTATCGCCCGCAAGCAATTGACCACCGCCGTTTAAGAATGAGGCATTCGGGAATACAATGTAAATAGAATCAATATCAGCAGGTGTTGCAGGAGGATTATCCGTATCAAAAACATAATAAGCCAAGCTATTACGATAGGCAGCTCCTTCACTTACGAAGGTTACCCAAACATCGCTACGGTCTTCAACAATTACATCTAACTCATTACCTACAGTTAAATACTCAGGATTGTTAGTAGGCACAGGCATATTCTCAGGTAAGGATGCATTTACATCGTCTAAGAACTGCTGACTGATATTATCGCCAGGGTTTTCCAAATAAAATGGGAAACCACCGTATTTACCGGTATAAAAACCACCCATATAATAATAATTGGCTCCGGCAGGACTTAAGCTTTGTACACCCGCCATTTTACCGGTTCCAAAATTTCTTTCCGCTGGCTTGCCGCCGAAGTCGATCTTAATGTCGCTTAAAGAAGAAACCACTTGCTTATTGGCAAATCCATTGGCATGTACCAAAACGGTTACTTCTTCAGTATATGCAGGTACTTGTAAAGGCATATCCAACATACCAGCAGGGTTGGTTACCCCAACGCCTAAAAGAGCCGCTCCTTGATCAGGATCACCCTTATAAAAACTTACACGCTTACCACCTAAAGGCTGATCCTTAGATCCCTTTACTGTGATCGAAGCTTGAACTTCGCGAGCGGTAGAAAAATCAAAATTGGAAGGAATCTTTAAATCCTTGATATCTGAAATCACCTGTGGAGAAGCAATATCCTGTACTTCTTTATCCTTTTGACAGGCCACTGCAAAGGCAGCGATTAGGGCTAGAGATAGAACTTTGGTTTTCATAAGGGCTTTGTTCTTATTTACACAGCAAATGTGCTGAGAAAGCCCATTGAAGGCCCTTAAAAATCGACGAGCATCCGAGAAATCACGACGAATAGACGAAATGCTTTTTTCAATCGATTATCAGTCTACACACTGATTAACAACACTTTAATCACATACTAAATACCAAGAAAAGTCCTTTCCACCTTAAGGCACCAAAAAAAAGCCCGACCAAGGATTGCTCCAGGGCCGGACTGTTTCTCTGTATAGAGGGGTATAGATAGGGACGTTTTAATAGATCTTCGCAAGATCTCGGTTGCCAATACCGTCGGTAAACCAATCGGCATAGCTGCTACCTCCGCTGATCGCCCAGCTGGTAAAATTGAGGTAGGCTTGGTTAATCGGAGTATACTCTACCGGGTAATCAAAGCTTTCGCTGATATTGATCGCCCAGGGTAATCCGTTGGCAGTTTTATAAGTGTATTCGCTGTTTAAGTCGGTAGCATCACCTTCCTGGCCAAAGTAATTGGCATCGGCTAAATCGGTAGGCATCTTGTCGGCTAAGTGCACCTCGCGACCACGATCTCCATTTACGAAGATGAAGGCATTGTAAGGAGGTAAACCAACTTGTGACTGAATTTGTGGGCTGCTGAAAGTAATTTTCTGGCTCACAGTAACCGGGTTTACAGAAGCTTCGCCAGGTACAGTGTTGATGAATTTAGTGCCAGGATTAGGCATTACATCGAACACATTGTCGAAGGCGATAATGGTAGCATCGCTCTGACCCGCCTCTACTCCATTGGAAGCATTGGTGATAATGTTCTTGCTAAAGTTATGTCCGTTTACACTAGTGATAACTGAAGGGCTCAAGCCATCGAAGCTGTAACCAAATCCGTTTTCGTATCCGGCACCAATGGCGCGTACAGTCCAATCGGCTTCAATTTCCACCAATTTGTTGGCTCCGTTTAAGATGTGATCAACTTCGTAATCTACCACCATATCATTGAAGTCGTAGTCACCTTGAGAAGGCCATAAGTCTTCGTAAGCTAAGGTACCAGTGTAGGTATTGCGCACCGCGCGGCTAGCATCACAGGGGAAGTCATCACTTTCGTCAGAAACACCATCATTATCACAGTCGTTTTCTGGAGTAACCGGGGGAATACCACCGATGTTTACATTTTCCCAAGGGTTAGCAGTTACGTAGAATACTAAGTCGTTAAAGTCATTATCAGAACCGTTATTACTACGGGTTTGATCTTCGAAACCATTTAATAAAAGCTGACGGCCGATATCGGCTAATTGTACTGTGTGCTGACGCTTGCTTGGGTCGCTTTCATTGGTATTGAAGTCGATACGAGAATAATACTTAGGTGCATTTACATTCACACCGGAACCCGTCCAGGCATTCTGGAAAAGTACCCAACTAATGGTTTTACCACCATCGAAGGTGCCTAATTTCACTTTATCACCGGCATTTAATTTACCACCTGATCCATCTAAGGAAGCATTAGGTAATACCACGAAAATAGAATCGATATCGCCAGGAGTGGCAGGAGGATTTGAAGAATCGAATACATAGTAACCCAAAGCATTGCGGTATCCGGCACCTTCCGAAATAAAGGTTACCCATACATCACTGCGATCGTCGATTACCACGTCTAATTCATTTCCTACGGTTAAGTAAGAAGGATTGTAAACCGGTACTGGAGAGCTTTCAGGTAAAGAAGCATTCACATCATCCAAGAAATCCTGAGTAATTATATCACCAGGGTTTTCTAAGTAAGAAGGGAATCCAGCTTCTGAACCCGTGGTGAAGCCACCCATATAATAATAGTTTCCAGAAATTGGGGTAACGGCTTGTACCCCGTTGGTTTTTCCGAAACCGAAATTACGCGCCTGGGGCTTACCGCCAAAGGTGATATTGAAATCACCCGCTGCTACCACTTGCTGATTAGCAAAACCGGTAGTATGACTAACTACATAAATATCTTTGGTATAAGCAGGAACGCTTAAAGGCATTTCCAACATCCCAGCGGGATTGGTAACACCTACACCAATTAGTTTTCCGCCTTGCTCAGGGTTTCCTTTGTAAAAGCTTACGCGGGTTCCGCCTAAAGGCTGATCATTTAATCCTAAAACCATTACCTGAGCCTCAACCTCATGCGCAGTGCTGAAATTAAAGTCAGATGGGAATTTTACTTCCTTCAAATTGGTTTCAACTGAAGGGTTGAGCACAGCTTGCTGAGAGTCCTCTTTGGAACAAGATGCAAGCGCTAAGGCTACAAGACCGAGGGAAAAGATTTTTTGTTTCATTGTCGTCAATCACTTAGTACACTGCAAAAATGAAACAGTCTAATGATGTGATGCTAAAAAATCGATCAACGAACCAAAATGTGCGATGAATGGTTTTTGATGCCTTTTTAAGGCTTAAATGCGGATTTAAAACTAGACGATTGGAATCCGAACCACAAAGGCCGATCCCTCTCCTACTCTGGATTCCAGGCTAATCTATCCTTTTCATTTGCCGTAGGAGAGCTTCAACATAAAGGGGGATTCAAATGACTCCCAAATGGTAAGGCACAAAGAAGCTTGAAGCCAAAAAAAATCCCGACGAATCGGGATTTTGATTTTCTAGAAATTGATTTCTATAGAACCTGTATTGGGATAATTAGCGCGGTAAACAACCTGTACTAATTGACTTTGATCATTGGGATCTACAAAGAGTTTGATTCGCGGATAAGGCTCATCCGGCCAAGGCTGCATATCCACGAAAATGGCATCTAAAACCGACAGTCGATCCGTAACCAAGGCATAATCTGAAGGACTAAAAGCAATTCCATCATCAAAGTCAATGCTGCCATCTGCACTAATACTAAAGGTACCTCTAGTATGCGTTCCTCCATTAACACTGCTCACAGTATAGGTACCGGCTAAGGCCTTAATCAAATTTAAATTGGCGGGTCCATCGGGGATAGGAGTCCATTGATTTAAGAAATTGTCTTGCAAATCGAAGACATTCACTTCATTGAGGCTGTCATCCGTGCTAAGCGAAAGTGCATATTTATAGCCGCCACTGGCATCTTCCCAGATGTATTCATTGCCCACCAAAGTGGAGCTAGAAACGGAAACCTCATTGCCATCATTGGCGGCAGGGTTAAAGTCGATGGCCAGACTACCAGTAGAACCAAAGCTAAACAGGGCTTCTTCCCCTTCTTGATGGGGGGCGCCATTGCTCGCAAATGAACATTGCAAATTCACGGAAGTGCCGCTAATGGGTCCCGGCAATGTGGTACCAGGCTCCTGATTGTTATCGTCGGAATCATCCGAGCATGCCGTCATAGCCAGCAAGCCGAATGAGAATAAAAAGTACTTAAAGTATCGCATGATTTGGATTTTGCCCAAATATGCCCAGCTAAGCCGCAGAAGTCAATACGACAAATGCCCTATTTAAATTTCTGATACCAGTACACCATAATCCTGGCCATGGGATCATTGAGGTAAGGCCAATATTTTAACTGCTTAAGCTCTGGCCATTTGAAGCGAAGGAATTGCTTCACAAAGCTTTGTAAGGATAGTTGACTCCCCTCCTTTCTTTGATAGGAAGGTGCAATTTCATCTACTGTTAATTTGAGCATCAACAAAGGGAAGTTCACTCCCGCCTTGGTTAATGAGGCCATCATCGAACCCCAGTATCGGGCATTGATCTCTAATAAATAGACCTTTCCAGTGGTGCTTCTGCGTAAATCAATGCAGGCCACTCCTTGGTAATTCAGAGCCTTCAACATGGGCTTCATAATAGCCACTACCTCCGGATCATCCTTAAAGATTAAATCATCATTCTTATTGTAATTGCCTAATTGCTTGGGAGGTGATTCTTGATAGGAATAATGCAGAATATCGCCGTCCTTGCAAATCACATTGAAATTGATATCACTTCCCTCTACATATTCTTGCAGGTAGAAACCTTGCTTGTCTACTTCATTTTTAAGCAGGTAACTTTCTAAATCTGCTTTGGTATGTATGGTAACAATACCACTCCCGAAGGCACCTTGAGCGGGTTTCAATAAGGCTGGAAAAGGGAAAGCCTCCAATCGACTTTCAAAATTAGGTGCATCCAAATCCAAGGTAGCCGACATCAAGGGAAGCTCTTGTTTCAGTAAAAACTGATTGAGGGCTTTCTTATTGGTAGCTATCTCAAAATGCGCAGGGTCGGTAAGAGGCATCACCTTGCAAAGCTTCTCCAAGGTTTCGCGATTGCGACTCACCTCCAGCGATTCTTTTTCGCCTATGGGCATGAGAACATCAATATCCCATTTACGCAAGCATTCCGGGATCACGCTTTCTAATTCGGAATACTCCTTATAGAAATGCACATCCTTTAAGTAGCGAGACCAACCCGCTGAACTCTTGGCTTTATGCGTTAAAAGATAATAACGGTAACCTGGTTCCTTGCGCAGGCAATAGAGGAAACTCAGGACTAAATGCTCATCATTAGCGATAAGCAATACATTTCGTTGGCTGGAATTCATGCTTTTTTCTAGTCAGCACTAAATAAATCAATATTCAGGAATAAGGCATTTTCTCTAAATGAAGATTTGAGCAGCTTTTTAAACAATAGTCAGATTTTGCTTCCAGGGCTTCAAAGCCTTTCGATCAGTGACATTTCCTAATTTGCAGGCCCAATTATGAAAGTACTGCTCCTCCTGCACGGTAAAACCACCCAATCGGCTACCGCCGAATTGGAACAAGAATATTATCAAAGGCTGCAACGCTATTGGCCCTTTGAAGTTAAAGCACTGCCAGATTTACGCAATAGCAATAAGCTAAGCACGCAAGAAGTATCGCAGCAAGAAGGTCAAAAACTATTGGCCGAATTGCAAGCTGGTGATTGGCTGGTATTATTAGATGAAAAAGGGAAATCACTCAGCTCCCGAAAATTTGCCAATCAAATGCAGCAGTGGTTTAATCAAAGTCCACGCCGCCTAATCTTCGTAATTGGTGGTCCTTATGGCTTTTCACCAGAAGTTTATGCGCGTGCAAACTATAAACTCAGCCTCTCTGCCATGACCTTCTCCCATCAGATTGTGCGTGCCCTCTTTGCCGAGCAATTGTACCGAGCTGCTACGATATTAAAGGGCGAACCTTATCATCACGATTAATTACATCAAGAAACCTTTCTCCGAGGGAATAGGCTTGGGAATGCTTTCCAAATCCAGCATTTCCTTAAGATCGATTTCAATTCCCCTTGCAATGGAAGTGATGGGCACATCATTATAGGTTCCTTCAAAGGGGTTTTCGGAATAATCACCAATCTTTTCCATCAGGAAGAAAATCCAGATCACCAAGCCTGAAATCAAGGGGCTTAAATAATGGAGCCAGGCATCATGAGCCCGGAATACATCCATCATCCCGAAAGGGACAAAAACCGCAAAAACCATGGTGAGCCAAAGCGCCGTAGAAGCATATTGACGCGGAAATGGGAAGTTCTTAATTCGTTCTGATTTCCCCTGATCCTCATAAAAGGAAACCATTAATTGATGGAGCTCCATATGCCGAAAATCCTCAATATAGTCTTGATCTTTTAAATCCTGCAGTCGCTCTGCCTGCAAGCGCATTACCTGAGTAGCCACATTGGACTTAGTTTGCAAGTAGGCCAATTCATCCCCACTTAAAAATTCTGAAAGCTCCGAGAAAAGCTTGGCATTATAGTCCTCACAAATGGTGGGGCTAAAGCGATTATTCAAGCGCTCATCGGTATGCTCCCATTCGCGACTTAAGCGCAATTGATGACGGAGAGCCGTAAGCCAGGCTAAATGGCGAAAGATCATTTCGCTTTTTAGCTCCTTTGCATTATCACCTTGTACAAAAGCGACAATAGCGGCGGCAAAACTACGACTGTTATTAACGATGCTACCCCATATTTTCCGGGCCTCCCAGGTGCGGTCGTAAGAGCTGTTGTTTTTAAAGCCCAGATAAAAAGCTACCGCAATACCAATAACCGAGACTGGTTGCCAGGGAAAGGCCATATTGATTTCAAAAAACTCCGCTATTCCCAGAATAACCAAAGAATAAATTGCACCTAGAATAAAGGGCATTTTCGACCAACCCAAGGTGATCCAAAAGCCATAATGCCTTTTTACATACATGTCCTGTTTCTAATATTTTGGATGATAAACTCCGTAAAAAAGGGTTTGGAGGGCCTGCCCTTGTACATCTATTAATTGCCAATGCTGTAGTATGGTGCCATCCGACTGGGGTATCCATTGAATCTGATGGCGAAGCATTTTGCCCCTCTTAGCCTTAAATGCTGAAGATCGTAAAACCATCGCTCCCTTTTCCAAACCACCGCTAAGGTCGAGGATAGTACCATCACCTCCTACCCAGAGCTGATGCCAATTTGAATCGGCGCTGGAATAGTAATTCATGCTATGACCGCTAACACCACTTTGTCCTTGCCAGTGTTCCTGAATAAGGCAGTCTCCCTTTGCTAAAACAATTGAGCTAGTCCCTAAAAGCTGACCGCTGGTATCCTTTACTTCCCATTCTCCTATCCAAAAATCGAATTGACGAAAAGCAGGTTTACAGCAAGCACAAGGCTTGTTTTGCGCCTGTAAGCCCATAACTTGAACAAGGATGAAGAAGAGAATAAATTTAAATTTCATAGCCACTTATTAAGGAATGGATATGGGCTCACCTAGAAACTTGGGATCCACCCCAATAACTAAGTCCAGCCACAGCTTTATACGTGCAAAGTACTCCCGCACCTTAGTCCTAAAGCCACTATACACTTCCACATCTACCGCATTATAACCATAGGCTTCAATGCCTTTAAAGTCGGCTAGTATTAATGCTCTTTCTACATGGAATTGCTGACTCACAATAATAATATCATCCTGACCAAAAACCTCTTTTGCCCGTACTACCGAATCGAGGGTACGGAAACCGGCATAATCCAATACAATGCGACTGGCCGGTACGCCTCTTTCAATTAGGGCTTCCTTCATGGCGCTGGGCTCGTCGTAATCCTTTTTACTGTTATCACCACTTACCAATACATATTTGATTTTCCCCGCCCTCCACAGTCGGGCCACCGCCTCTACTCTAAACTTAAAGTACAAATTGGTGGAGCCGTTCTTCAAAAATTCTGAGGTTCCTAAAATCAGAGCCACCTTTTTGCTGGGCACTTCATCAATGTCAAAGCTATTTTCCTTGCTGGTCAACCAGGAAATCAAAGTATAATTAAGGACTCCCAGAAAAGCCCCGATAATTAGCAGATAAATAATCTTTCTTCCCAGTCCGCTAAATAGTTTCTTCATTTAATATGGCCTTATAAATTCGTAATTGATCACCCTTTAAATACAAGCGGTCTTTTAAGTCGAAACCGCTTTTCTCCAACATGCGAATAGAAGCTTTATTTCCTTCTTCCACCAAGGCATGGATTTCCCTTCGTCCTTGCTCCTGCGCTAATGATTTCAACCTCGTCAAAATTTCAGTCCCATAGCCTTTGCCCCAGGCAGAGCGAGCCAGATGCACCCCAACATGTTCCAGTTTCAGCGCTTCGAAATAATTAAAATTAGCGGTGCCAATAAAGACCTCTTCTGCAAAAACCGAAAAAAAGTAGCCCTGCTCCCTTTGATTGTTCTTCACCTTTCCTTCCAGAAAAATTTGATATTCCTCGGTGGTTTTTTCCCTTAGGGGACGGATGTACTTATTAGAATCGAGTTCCGCGTACATCGCTAAAACTGCGGGGAAGTCAGTGGTGGAAAGCAAACGAAACTGGCAACGTTCACTCTTTATCATTCGTCGTTATCGATTTCTGCCTTTTCGCCTTCCCTCAACTTTTGCTCTAATTCGGCATAAGCCTTAAAGTCCTTTAAATACTGCATACTTTGCTTTTTAAAGGCGCCCGGCATTAAAAAGGCCATCACCTTCATGCCCCAGCTATCAAAACGGAAATAGTGCTCGGTGCGATAGAGTGTCTTTTTAGATCCTTGTTCTATAAAAACATTGAGCACCTCATTATATACTCCCGAGGTCTCATAAGTTGTGGCATAGCGATCCGGTAAATGGCGCTCGGTAACGGTTTCTACCATTTCCATTTTACGCTTGCCCATTTCAAATTTCAGGCGTCTGCGCGATCTTTCCTGACCGGCTTCACCTTCTAAATTTTCCATACTTAGCAAGCCCTTCATCCATTTGGAATAATTCTCGGGCTTATCAAAAAGGGCTACCACCGTTTCTCGAGGCAAATCAATTGTTATTTCAGACGAATATCGCATATGGGTGTTTCTTTGCTGTGAATTTAGCCAATTTAGGCTTTTGCTTTTTTTCGGCTTTCGCCGGATGCGATTTCAATACTGTATCTTCGCCCCCATGACAGATTCCGATAGCCGATACATTAAACGTTGTATAGAATTATCGTCTCAAAGCTTGGATAAAGGCGATGCTCCTTTTGGTTCCCTGGTAGTGATGGACGATGAGATTATTGCTGAATCTTCCAATTTTGCCGCCCGTAGGGTATCCGATCACGCCGAAGTAATTGCCTTACATTTGGCGCACGAAAAAGTGGGGCATTCCAACTTAAAAGGGGCCACCCTTTACTCTAATTGCGAACCCTGCCCTATGTGTGCCTTTATGGCCCGTGAATATAAAGTGAGCCGAGTAGTTTATTCTCTCACCTCTCCATTTATGGGCGGTCATAGCAAATGGAATATTATGGAGGATACTGAGCTCCATCATTTCCCACCCTTCTTTAGCGAAGTGCCCGAAGTACACGGTGGTTTGCATGAAGAAGAAGCCAAAGCCGTATTTATGCGCAGCGGCCTATGGATGTTTGGCAAGGGCTCACGTTCCGAATTCGAAGCAAAAGTTAGAGGCGAAAAAGCCTAATCTTCCTCCTTTTCAAAAATCAATAAATCTCCGGGCTGGCAGTCTAAGCTAGCGCAAATCGCGGCTAAGGTTTCAAAGCGCACCCCTTTGGCTTTGCCTGTCTTTAAGAGTGATAAATTGGTCACGGAAATTCCAACCTCAGCTGCGAGGTCCTTCAACTTCATTTTTCGGCGCGCCAGCATTACATCTAATTCCACCCGAATCATACAATCAATTTTTGTTCTTCCGCTAGGCGCTTCCCTTCTTCAAAAACAATGGCTAAAACATAAGCGCCTAAGGCAAAAAAGAGAATCGAGAAATTGGCTCCAACTTGTATTTCTGTATCTGCCGAAGCCATGCCATCAAAGAAATGAAACAGATCCATAAAAAAGATTCCCAAAATTAGGGAGCCGATCTTTCGAAAGCGAATAGGATTATCGCTAATAAAGGTCTCAAAGCTTACCACTGAATTCAGCACTTTGATTAATTGGGTCCAAACTAAAAACATCAATACTAATTGAATGGAGATTTGAATCCAGTTGAAATAGTAAGAAGCCGCTGTTTGGGGCGGATACTCCCCCTCTTCCACAAAATCCATATCCCCACTTAAGCCATACCATTCCCATCGCACAAAATAGTATTCAGGATCAATGCTGTGGCGAATACCATCATAAAGCATAAAAGCTAAAGCAATAACACAGAGACCGCGCATGAACTGGAGGACCCAGCCGCTTAATCGTAAATAATCTTTTCTTTTCATGTTAAATGTTTTACCCAAAACTATAAAAATTTTAAATAAAACATAAATTTTTCAAAACCTTAGATCAAAAAAAATCCCGAATCAGAACGCTAAATTCTGACTCGGGATTTTTCGTGTAGCAGCTTTGGCCTATTTAGCCATCATAGAGCTTTTTTCCTTTTCAGGGGTAGTTTTCACCTGTTCGGGCTTCACTACTTTACCTTTAATACGCAATACCTTAACCGGAGTTTTAGCATTGGAATTAACGGTTACTGATTTGTTGATAGGACCTACACGCTGAGTGTCGTACTTTACTTTGATTACCGCAGACTCACCTGGAGCGATAGGCTCTTTTGGCCAGCTTGGTACGGTACATCCGCAGGATCCACGAGCACTTGTAATGATTAAGGGTTCTTTACCATTGTTGGTAAACTTAAACTCACGCTCGCCATTAGCACCTTTTTCAACGGTTCCATAGTCTACAACCTCGGTTTCGAAATCGATGGTTGCAGCGTTAGGATTCTCTGGCTGTTCTTGGGCCATGGCCGTGAATCCAAAGAATGCTACAGCTAGGGTAGTGATTAGTTGTCTCATTGTACGTTCTTTAATTAGACCTTCAAATTTAGAGAATATTTCAGCTATACTCAAAGCCAATTAGTAAGCGAAAATTATACCAAAGTCAAAGCTCTCTCCTCTGAGTGAAATATTACCTTTGCCAGCTTATCATAATTGCTTTCAAAACACAGCTTCATGAGCATTTCTCCCAAGTTTGAGCACCTTACCGCTGAGGACAAGTGGTATGCTTACTGGATGGATCACAAATTTTTCAAATCCGTTCCGGACCAAAGAGAATCCTATACCATCGTCATCCCGCCACCTAATGTAACTGGCGTCTTGCACATGGGGCACATGTTAAATAATACCCTTCAAGATGTTTTAATCCGCCGCGCTCGGATGTTAGGCTATAATGCCTGCTGGGTTCCCGGTACCGACCATGCTTCTATCGCCACCGAAGCCAAAGTGGTGCAAAAGCTGAAAGATGATGGCATCGACAAATTTGAGATTGGTCGCGAGGAGTTTTTAAAACATGCCTGGGAATGGACCCATAAACACGGGGGCATTATCCAGCAGCAGCTTAAAAAATTAGGTTGTTCCTTCGATTGGGATCGTGAGGCCTTTACCATGGACGAAATTCGTTCGGAGTCGGTACTTAAGGTATTCATTCATCTTTATGAAAAGGGCTTGATTTACCGTGGTTACCGCATGGTAAACTGGGATCCACAAGCCAAAACTACCTTATCGGACGAGGAGGTAATTTACAAGGAATTGAATGGTAAGCTCTACCACCTCTCCTACCCTATGGTAGAAGGAGAAGGCAGTATTCAAGTTGCCACTACTCGCCCTGAAACCATTTTAGGGGACGTAGCCATTTGCGTGAACCCTAATGATGAGCGCTATCAAAATTTGATTGGCAAAAAGGTATTAGTACCCATCGCCAATCGCGAAATCCCCATTATCGCTGATGATTATGTGGATATGGAATTTGGTACCGGTTGCTTAAAGATAACTCCGGCCCACGACATTAATGACTATACTATTGGTAAAAAGCATGACCTCGAAATCATCGATGTATTGGATGAAGAAGGCAAGCTTAATGCCCATGGCTTACATTATGAAGGTCAGGATCGCTTTGTGGTGCGTAAGGCCATCGCCAAAGAATTAGAAGAAAAAGGCTATTTAGTAAAAGCCGAAGATTATAAAAACAAAGTAGGAACCAGCGAAAGAACCGGGGCGGTAATTGAGCCTCGATTATCAGACCAATGGTTCCTAAAAATGAAGGAATTAGCCCAGCCCGCCATTAAAGCAGTAATGGATGAGGACGCTGAAATTCAGTTAATTCCTGAAAAGTTCAAGAATACCTACCGCCATTGGATGGAGAATGTGATCGATTGGAACATTTCTCGTCAATTATGGTGGGGACATCAAATTCCGGTTTGGTATTATAAAGGTGACCGCCAGCAAATTGTGGTGGCCTTAAATGAAACCGAAGCTCTGGAAAAAGCGCGTCAACAGTTTGGAGATACTACGATCAGCATGGAGGACCTACAGCAGGAACCCGATGTATTGGATACCTGGTTCTCTTCTTGGTTATGGCCGCTTTCGGTGTTTAATGGTGTGCTTGATCCGGAAAACGAAGAAATTAAGTACTACTATCCTACCCGCGATTTAATTACCGCTCCCGAAATTCTCTTTTTCTGGGTTGCACGTATGATAATCATCGGCTATGAATTGCGAGACACCAAGCCTTTTAGCAATGTATACCTCACCGGTATCGTGCGCGATAAGCAAGGGCGTAAGATGTCTAAATCCCTAGGCAACTCTCCCGACCCTATTGGCTTGATGGAAAAGTACAGCACCGATGGTGTGCGCGTGGGAATGTTGCTCACCTCACCCGCCGGTAACGATTTACCTTTTGATGAGGAGCTTTGTGAGCAAGGGCGTAATTTCTCCAATAAAATTTGGAATGCCCAGCGCTTGGTACTCAATTGGGAAGTAGCTGATAAAGCACCCTCCGCTTCGGATATTGCCGCTATGCGTTGGTTTGCAGAGAAGAAACTGGATACCTTGGAAAAACTCGAAGCCAGCTTTAATTCGTATCGAATTTCAGAGGCACTCATGACAACCTACAAGTGGGTATGGGATGATTTCTGTAATTGGTATTTAGAGTCCATCAAACCCGCTTACGGCGAAGCTATTTCCAAGGCGGTATACGATCAAACGATTAAATTCTTTGAAGAGGTTACTACCGTTCTGCATCCATTTATGCCTTTCATTACTGAAGAGATATGGCAGAACCTTCGTCCGCGTAAAGAAGGTGAATCCGTAAGCTTAGGCGAATGGCCTAAAATGCAAAAGGTGGATAGCGCCTATTTAGCCGATTTCGATCAAATGCTGGCCGTAGTAAATGGCGTTCGGAACTTGCGTGCCTCTAAGAGTATGTCACCTAAGGAAAGTCTAGAAATTTTCCTTCCGGCAGAAGAAGCCCTTTCTAGCGAATTACGTGAGCTCGCTTCTAAGCTGGCCAATCTTTCAAAAATTGAAATGAAGGCGGAAGAAGCGGGTCCCGGTTTTAGCTTCCTCGCGGGTAAATACGAATTCTTTGTACCCGCAGGTGAACAAGCCGATTTAGGTGCTGAGAAGGAGCGTATTGAGAAGGAGCTGGATTACCTCAAAGGCTTTTTGAAATCCGTAGAGAAAAAGCTTTCGAACGAGCGTTTCGTAAACAATGCCCCAGAAGCAGTGGTGGCCAATGAGAAAGCCAAGCAGGAAGATGCTCTAAGCAAAATCAAAGCTTTGGAAGAAAGCTTGGCAAGATTGTAAGAACATCAATTCTACATCATAAAAAAAGCGGCCCCATCCAGGGCCGCTTTTCATTTGCTTTCATCACAATTACTAAAAACCAAAGGCATAATATTTTTCGCGTCCATTTGGAAGCACGCCAAAGATGATTACTGGTTTATCCCGTGGAAGTTCTTTTCCTACCACATTAATATCTTCCACCTTCTTAATGGCTTTCTGATTGATTTGGGTAATGATAAAGCCGCGAGGAATATCTTGCTCGGCTAAGATGCCGCTCTTCACATCCAAAATCTTAACACCATAGGGAATGCGATAAGCACGTCGCTCATCTTCATTCACCTCGCGGAAGCTTCCACCTAATAAGGTCAAGAACTGAAGGTCTTCCTTCTTAAAACGTTGAGTGGTGCCATTTACATTGCGAAGAGTTACTTGATAGTCTATTAAAACATCATCCCTTAAAACGGAAACTTTCACCGCTTCTCCAGGACGCTTGCTACCAATAATCTCTTGCAATTCGGCTCCTTTGTTCACCTTGCGATCATCAACGGCCACGATGATATCTCCTTCTGCCATGCCGGCTTCTGCGGCGGCACCATTTTCACTTAAGCCACCAATATAAACCCCGGAATTCACTTCAAGCTTTAAATCGGTTGCCAGCCTTGGGGTCACATCCGATATTTTAACCCCCAAATAAGCACGTTGCACAGTACCGAATTCCTTCAAATCAGCTACTACCTTCTCTGCCAAATTACTGGGCACCGCAAAGGAGTATCCTTCAAAACTTCCGGTGCGAGTACTAATGGCAGAGTTGATTCCTACTAATTCTCCGCGGGTATTCACCAGGGCTCCACCGCTATTACCGGGATTTACCGCCGCATCAGTTTGAATAAAAGACTCAATGGCTGCTTGCTCGGCGATAATACCAATGCTACGTGCTTTGGCCGAAACAATACCAGCGGTTACAGTAGAAGTTAGATTGAAAGGGTTTCCCACTGCTAATACCCATTCCCCAACGCGCAGATTGTCACTATTACTAAAGTTGAGATAAGGCAATCCACTCACCTCATCTTCTACCTTAATTAAGGCAATATCAGTGGTGGGGTCGGCGCCAATTACTTTGGCAGGATACTCTTCTCCACTATTGAGGCTCACCAAAATTTCTTCCGCGCCTTCAATTACGTGGTTATTGGTTACGATATAACCATCCTCACTAATGATTACCCCGGAGCCGGTACCTAATTGCAATTGACCCTGGCCCTGACCTTGAGGTACGCCAAAGAAAAAGTCTAATGGTGATTGTGCTACCGGCACGCGAGCACGCACGGCTGTTTTTACGTGTACTACGCTATGAACACTCTTCTCGGCCGCCTCCACAAAATCTTCGGGTGCGGTTCCCGGCACGGCATAGCTTACCGAACTAGGTTGCACTTGAGCGGGGCTCTCAATAAAAGTTCGAGTGTTCTCCTTCTCAAAGAAGGCTTTATAGAGTCCCAAACTGATCATTCCCCCAAAGGCTGAAATCAAAATGAGCTTTGCAATATTCTTCATGTTATCCTATCTTTTTACTTTGCAACAAATTTTTTCCAATAACTGTTCCAAGTCAAGGCCTAGTATCCTTGAAACACAGCCTTTAACGACATTTTAACTTAGACGTGAGTCCGATAACTTTTCACAAATACCAAGGTACCGGAAATGACTTTATTATGATCGATGGTCGTCAGGAAATTCCGTCATGGTCTCAAACTGACATCGAGCAATTTTGTCATCGCCGATTTGGCATAGGTGCCGATGGCCTTATCATATTAGCCCCCGCCGAAGGTTTTGACTTCCGCATGATCTATTACAATAGCGACGGTCGCGAAAGTACGATGTGCGGCAATGGCGGCCGCTGCATTGCACAATTTGCGCACGATTTAGGGATGGGAAACTCCTTTCGCTTCATTGCGATTGATGGTCCCCACCTGGCAGAAGTAGAAGCAAAACGCGTACGCCTGCAAATGATCGATGTGCCCACTATTGAAGCGCGCGGCACTGACTGGTTTACCGATACCGGCTCTCCTCATCATGTGGTTTTGCATCCCAATCCGGACGAATTGAACATTGTGACTGCCGCACGCACCATTCGTAATTCGGAACCTTATAAAAAAGCCGGGGTAAATGTAAACTTCATGACTGGCGAAGGTCAAAACTGGGAAATGCGTACTTATGAACGCGGGGTAGAAGATGAAACTTATAGCTGTGGCACTGGAGTTACCGCAGCGGCTCTGGTAGCCCATTACAGTGGCAAGGCGCCTCTCTCTCCTATTCACATGCGCACCAAAGGAGGCAAGCTTAGTCTTTCCTTTGAGCACAGTCCCGAAAAGGGCTATTTCAATATCTGGTTGGAAGGACCGGCAGAGAAAGTATTTGAGGGCTTTGCTAAATGATAAAACTGCAAAAGGAAGATATCAGCTTAAGGGCTTTGGAGCCCGAGGATCTAAGCCTACTATTGGCCTGGGAGAACAATCCTGAGTTTTGGACCAGCTCCCAGCAAAGAGCTCCTTACAGCGAGTACCTCATGAAGCAATACTTGCTAGAAGTAGGGAAAAGTCCCTATGAAGTGGGGCAATTGCGAATGATGATTTGCTTTAAAGGCCAAAGCATTGGACTGGCAGATTTCTTTGATTTTGATGTAGACCATCGCCGCGGGGCTTTGGGTATTCTCATCGGCGCTGAGACCAATCGAGGTAAAGGCTTGGCAGAATCGGCTCTGAATCTTTTTATTGACTATCTCTTTACCGCCTTTGATCTGCAGCAATTGCATGTAAGTATTGCCGATGGAAATGTGGCCAGCTTGCGACTCTTCGAAAAATGCGGCTTTGAAAAATGTGGCTTTCGTAAACAATGGTACCGCCAAGGCGATTCTTTTATTGACGAGCATTTGCTGCAATTATTGAAAGGATCTCGATGAAGAAGTTTTTAAGCTTAAGTGGAATTATAGCCTTGGTGATGCTTTTGGCTTATCAATGTGATCATCCCAAAGCCAAAAAACTAAGCGCCGAAAAAGAAGAATCACTGCAATGGCTCAATCACCATGATACGGTTTCTTATGTAGGCATCGAAACCTGTATGCAGTGTCATAGTGGGATACATCAGACCTTTATCCAAACCGGAATGGGGCAGTCCATAGGCAAGGCCGACACTCTAAAAAGCATTGCCAAAATTGATGGACATCAGAAGCTCTACGATTCCTATCAAGATTTATACTATCAACCCTTTTGGCGAGATAACACCTTAGTCTTACGCGAGTTTAGGCTTGGCGCTGATGGTGATACGCTCCATAATTTAGTACAACCCATTGATTATGTTATTGGCAGTGGACAGCATACCAATTCACATCTCTGGCAAGAGAATGGCTATTATTTTCAAGCGCCTTTTACCTGGTATGCTCAAGAACAAAAGCTAGACTTCCCTCCTGGTTTTGAGGAGGGTAAAAACAGCCGCTTCAATCGGCAAATTGGCCTCGAATGCATGGCTTGCCACAATGCCATGCCCACCGAATTTGTAAAGGGTAGCACTCAAAAATTTAGACGTATCCCGGAAGGAATTAACTGCGAACGCTGCCATGGTCCGGGAGGCGCGCATGTGGCGAAAATTATGCGGGGTGAAATTACCGACACCGCCAAAGAAGCAGATCGCAGTATTGTGAATCCCAAGCGCCTAAGCGCCCAAATGCAATTTGAAATTTGCCAGCGCTGTCACCTGCAAGGAAATGCAGTATTAAAGGAAGGCAAAAGCTTTTTCGACTTTAAACCAGGTATGGAGCTCAAAGAGGTAATGCAGGTTTTTTTACCGCGCTATGAGGATTCCGACAATCGCTTTATTATGGCCTCCCATGCTGATCGTTTTAAGCTTAGCGCTTGCTATCAGGCCCATCCGGAGACCTTCACCTGTACTTCCTGTCATAATCCACATATCTCAGTAATGAGTACGGTAGTTTCCAATTTTAATCAGACTTGCATTCAATGTCACTCCGCCAATAAGGCCCAAATAATGTGTTCCGCACCCATGCATGAAAGAGAGGTGAAACACAATAATTGTGTGCAATGCCACATGCCACCCTCTCAGGCCACCGACATCCCCCATGTTACGGTGCATGATCATTTTATCCGAAAGCCTCAGGATAATCGAGCTCCCGTTTCGCCCGAAGCCAGTCGCTTTTTAGCTCTGCTTTCCATCAACGATTCTAAACCCTCCGCTCGCGATAAAGCCCTGGCTTATTTGCAGCAATTTGAACGCTTCGGCGCCAAGCCTCTTTATTTGGATAGTGCGGCCCGCTTCTTAAATGAGGTGCCCAAAACAGCATCAGAGCATTTGTACCTCTGGACCTATTATTTCTTTTTAAGTGGAGATCGCGAAAGCTTGTATCACTTCGGTGCGCAATATGGACTCAACCATCTATTGCGGGAACTTACCGAGCTTGATTATGAAAATAAAGATGCCTGGACAGCCTACCGTTTAGCGGAAGCTTATCAGTTTAAAGGTGATACAGAATCAGCTTTAAAACTCTTTGAACGCTCGGTAGATCTGGCTCCCTTTATTGGTGACTTCAAAAATAAATGGGCGGCTTTATTAAATGCTGAAGGACAAATAGCCAGGGCCGAAAGCTTATGGAAGGAAGTCTTGCAAGAGGAACCTTACCATCGGGAATCCTTAAATAATATTGCTTTTTTAATGCTGGAGCAAAGGCGCAATGCCGAGGCTGCACAATACTTAAAGCTTTGTTTAGAGCGCTATCCTGACTATCTTTTAGCCTGGCAAAATGAAGCTCGGCGTGCCATGCAAAGCGAAGATGCCCTAGCTTTGAAGCGCGCTTTGGAAGCTATAATTCGCTTGGACCCGCAGAATGTTCAGGCTAAGGAACACTACCGGAAATTCTTTTCATGAAACGAAGACTACTTATTCTTCTTGGCATTATTTTATCGGTTGGAGGCTATCTGGGCTATCGAGCCCATCGCATTATTTGGGCTCCTAATGTGGTGAGCTTAGAGCAAAGTCATCATCTTTATATTGAACCCGGCACCAGCTATGAAGAGCTTTTACTTCAGCTGGACACTCTTCTCATTCATCGGGAATACTTTGAACTGCTGGCCGAATGGAAGAAGTTGCCTCAAAACATCAAGCCAGGTAAATATGCCATTAGCAGTGGCATGAGCAATAATAGTTTGGTGAATCGTCTTCGTGCCGGAATTCAAGAGCCGGTACGCCTTACCTTAAACATGGCTTATACCCTGGAAGATTTAGCGGGCCAGGCAGGTGAAGCCTTAGAACCGGATTCGCTGGATTTCCTCAAATATTTGAAGAGCGATCAGGTTTTAGAAGATTTTAAAATCAACCGCAAGGAACTGCCAGGCTTCTTCTTGTCGAATACCTATGAGTTTTACTGGATTACCAGTCCTCATGATTTTGTTCAAAGAATGCTACGCGAATCGGAGCGCTTTTGGCAAAGTCGCACTGCTTTGCTCGAAAAAAGTGGCTTAAGTCGACATGAAGTAATTACCCTGGCCAGTATTGTGGAAAGCGAAACTGCCCGACCGGATGAAATGCCCAAGGTGGCCGGCTTATACCTCAACCGATTGGAGAAAGGCATTAAATTACAATCGGATCCAACCGTGATATATGCCATGAAATTGGAAAACCCCAATTTAATCGTGCAAAGAGTGTATACCAAAAACCTGGATATCGACTCTCCTTATAATACCTATTTGCATACCGGCTTACCTCCAGGGCCGATTCGTATTCCCGATCCGCGCAGTATCGATGCCGTTTTAAAAGCTCAGGATCATTCGTATATCTTTATGTGCGCAGATCCCGACCGACCAGGTTACCATTCCTTTGCGCAGAGCCTGCGGCAGCATAATATCAATAAGGCGAAATACCATCGTTGGGCCAACCGCAATGGAATTCGATAATTGACTATCAGTAAAATCCCATCCGCCGAAAGGCAAAAAGGCCTGATTTAACCCTTGATAATTTGTAAATAGTCTACATTTGCAGCGTTTTTTTAAACCCTCTCAAATCACGCTAAAATGGCGCAGACAAACAATTATCAAGAATCTGTTGCTCAGAGAATTCAGCAAGAGAAACTGGCGGTTCAATTTATCAAAAACATCAATGATCTTTACTTAGATAAAGGCATTGAAACCGTGTTGTTCCGCAACCAATTGGTGGATCAACGTCCCAGCGAAGTGCTGAACCTGCATTCTTATGCTCGCAACATTGTAGGACAAAACATTACCATTACCGACACCGTAGCCCTTTTGGACGAATTGGTGCAAATGGATTTAGCTCCCGCCCGTATGGACATTGGCCGTTTGGCTAGTGAGTGGCTGAATGAAGGAAGCAATTTTGCCAGTGTTTCAGAATTCCTGAACAGCAAATTGGCCGACTTTATTGGTCCGGACAATATGGAGCGTACAACTCCTAAAGACGTGGTTCTTTATGGTTTTGGGCGTATTGGGCGTTTAGTTGCCCGTGAATTAATGGCTCAAGAAGGAATGGGCGAGCAATTGCGTTTGCGTGCCGTAGTTAGCCGTGGAGAAACTCCTGAAAGCTTAGAAAAACGTGCTTCTCTTTTACGTGTTGACTCAGTGCATGGAAACTTCCCTGGCACTGTAGAAGCGGACGTTGAGAACATGGCTTTGATCATTAACGGTCGTCAGATCAAATTCATCAATGCTGCCAAACCAGAGGATATCGATTATACCGCTTATGGTATTAATGATGCCTTGATTATCGACAATACCGGTGCTTTCCGCGATGAGGCAGCTTTGAGCCGTCACTTGCAAGCTAAAGGTGCTGCGAAAGTATTATTAACCGCTCCTGGTAAAGGAGTTCCTAATATTGTGCACGGTGTTAACCAAATGGATTTCGATCCTAGTGAGGTGAACATCTTCTCTGCCGCTAGCTGTACTACCAATGCCATTACTCCGGTATTGAAAGTTATCGAAGATGCCTTTGGTGTAGAGCGCGGTCATATTGAAACCGTACACGCTTATACCAATGACCAGAACCTGGTAGACAATATGCACAAGAAATACCGTCGTGGTCGTGCTGCTGCCTTAAACATGGTTATTACTGAAACTGGTGCTGGTGCTGCTGTAGCTAAAGCCCTTCCGGTAATGGCGGGTAAATTAACTTCTAACGCCATTCGTGTTCCTGTTCCTAATGGTTCTTTGGCCATCTTGAATTTGGAGGTTAAAAACGCTACCGATTTGGACGGTGTAAACAATGCCATGCGCAGTGCTGCCCTTAAAGGTGATTTGGTTGAGCAGATTAAGTACTCTATGAGCAACGAACTGGTATCCAGTGACATTGTTGGTGAGTCTTGCCCTTCTATTTTCGATAGCCCTGCAACCATTGTAGATGCCAATGGCAAAAACATGGTATTGTACGTATGGTACGATAATGAGTACGGTTATAGCCGTCAGGTTATTCGTTTGAGCAAGTATATTGCTCAGGTGCGTCGTAAAAGATATTATTAGGATAGACTTTAGACGATAGATGTTAGACCTTAGATTTTAGATCTAAACTCTAGATTCTACATTCTAAACTCTCTTAAAAAAATCCATCCCGGTCTCCGCAAGGAGGTCGGGATTTTTTTTGTGGCTATTGCATTGGATTTCGAAACTTAGACCATATTCTATAGGACGATGAAAAACAGCGGGATAACTACTATAATTTTAGCAGTTTATGAAATATATCTAAATTTCAAAAATGAGATTCTGGTGAAGAAACAGTTATACCTAATATAAAAATATGATGGACATTGAATTTTGGAAATTAATCATTGCTGTAACAATTCCCACTGTCGGTTGGATCGTAGGATATTTATTAAAACAGAAAAATGATATTGCTAATACTAAACGAAATAAACGAATAGATTTTTTAGTAGATACTTATTTGAAATTAGAAAATTGTATTCAAAGAAGTCCTGTAAAGGTTGGAGATGACCTGGAAGATATTATGGCAGAAATTCAATTGATGGGAAATATTTCACAAGTCAAATTGGTTAAAAAAATCGCTAAGGACATTGCTAAATCTTACAATGCTGATTTGGAACCTCTTCTACTTTCACTAAGAGACGATTTGCGAAAGGAACTTAAACTTGAAGTAAGTAAAGAAAAAATTGAATTTCTGAGAATGATGGCTGATTAATACCAAACAAGATTAAAATGCCCTACGAGCCAAAGCGCATATCCATGCCATCTAACAGGTGGGTCTATTCCTTTGGTTCCCTACTTTTGTTATCTTTCTTCCTTCTATATCAATTAAGCTTCGAAGAATACCGATGGGTTAATTGGGAAAATTTCAATCCAGATCTAAAAGAAATAGTTCTCGCAATAGAAAAAAGAGGTCTGAGTTCTGGAATAGGAGCTGAAGGCATATCTACCGAATGGGAATTGAAGGAACAAAAACAATTGGTTCAACTTAGCACAGCTCCCGAATTGATGTTCCTAAAAGACTATCCCAATGGTTCTATTAGAAGCCTTGCCTACCATGGCCTAATCCTTAGTTCAGAATATCCCCTAAAGAAGAAGTTTCTTGAAGAAGCTGCAAAAGACACTATTTACCAGGTAGATTATCAAGCAGGTTGTTTAGCTTATGAAATGACTATTCCAGAGTATTTGTTGAACATTGTTTTTAAGGAAGAATATGACATGCTGCCCTTTCAGCGTAAAGCACTACTCAAATATGGCCTAAAGCCCAGTGATCTAGATATTCTTCGTCGCCTTCCTTCGTAAGAAGAATCTTCAGTCACATTTAACGCTTCATCTGAACAAACATAATGACCTAAACTTAGCTTAGTAATAGAAGAAATAGTCCATAGATTCGAGCCTATTACGTGCCGCTAGGAACTTCTTAAAAACCAATGTAAATTTGCGCCCTATTTAATAGGCCAGCCTCCAATGCGATTCTTGAAGCAATTAAGATTCAAGTATGTTGAAATATTGTTGAAAGTAAAAAGCCTCGGCAAGAATTCTCAGAAACCTGAGGAGGAAGAGCCGGTGTTCTTTATCATGGGTTCTGGTCGCAATGGAAGTACCCTTTTAGCGCGACTGCTCAATAATCACAGTGATATTTTCCTACCTCCTGAACAGTTTGCCCTCCCTTTTACCATTGCTGATTGGCAGTTTTCCAGATTTAAATCCTGGACCTCCTTCTACCAAAAACAACTCAAACGTTATCTGAAAAACAACCAGAGTTGGAAACTGGAGGAAAAGGATTTTAAGAAAATTGAATCCGAACTAAGAGCCCTCGATAAAGAAGAACGCGGTCCGGGAACCATATTCAAACAAGTATTTGAACGCTATGCTAAAAAATTCGGTGGTCCGGCCAAGCTCTATGGCGATCACTCTCCCTTAAGCACGGAGTACTACAAATACGTCTATCATGAGTTTCCAGACGGGAAGTATATTTTCTTACTTCGTCATCCTTATGATGTAGTACTTTCTTATTCCAAAATGAAGGAGCACAAAGCCAGCGATCCTGAATACGCGGCTTGGAAATGGAATAATAGCATCAAGGCTTACGACTATCTGAAGAAGAAAAATTGCGATGTACTATTAGTGAAGTACCGCGATTTAGTTTCTAAGCCTGAAGAAGTAACCGAGAAAATTCAAGATTTTCTGGACATTGATCCTCAGGATGTGATTAATGCCATTCCTGTAAATCCCGAAGAAGATCCCCTGGGTGCCGGAACTCATGCCCATCATCAAAAGCTTTACAAGGCTGTAGATGCCAGTTCAGTGGGTAAATGGAAAGAAGAACTAGCCCCGGAAATCATTGAGCAAATTGAAGAGTCGGTAGAAGAAAATGCCGCTCGTTTTCATTTTAATTTACACGTCTAATAAGCCGGTTAATTCTCTCCTTTCTTAAAAGCCAGGTATTTAATTAAATCCAGCCCCTTCCTCTTAACCTTGGTTTAAGATTTCTAATCTATACTTCAAGCAGCCTTAACCTTAATCGAACACTAAGGGTGCATTGCCATAGGACTTTTGTGCTTTCCTAAACAATAGATCTATGAAACGAACCATTACTATTACACTTTGCTTATTAAGCAGTCTTATGATTCAGGCTCAAAACCTGATCGACCTTTCTCATTTAGCCAGTTATAAAAGCGGTGCATTTGATGAGGGTGCCATGGAGATTGTAGCTTATAACCCAACTGCCCAGGTTTTATACGCAGTAAATGGCTACACTGATCATGTTGATGTATTTGACATCTCCAATCCAAGCAACATCACCAAAACCGATTCTATCGACATTACCGTTTACGGAGATGGCGCTAATTCTGTTGCTTACAAATCAGGTTACCTGGCTATCGCTGTAGAAGCCAATGATTTTGATCAAAATGGTCACATTGTATTCTTCGACTCTACCCTAACTTTCATCGCAAGCTTGGAAGTAGGTGTTTTACCGGATATGGTAACTTTTAGTGCTGATGGCATGTACGTGCTAAGTGCTAATGAAGGTGAGCCTGATGATGATTATACCGCTGATCCTATGGGTAGTGTTTCCATCATTGATATTTCTGGTGGCGTGCAGAATGTAAGTCAGGGCAATGTTACTACCCTTGATTTCACTCAATTCGATGCCAATTATGATCCTGCTATTCGCAACTTCGGTCCGGTAGCGGATTATATGGAAGATCTTGAAAACACTGCTGACTCTTTAGATAACCTGATCATCGTTACCACGGCTGGAAATATCGGTTGGTACTATGATGATTACAGTGGTGATCACTACGCTGAAATGAATGCATTCTCTGCCAGTGGCCCTACTACTACCTGGATGATTACCCCTGCTATGAATTTCACCGGTCAGGATTCAGTTTACTTCAGCTTCGAGAACACCCGTAACTTCAGTGGTGGTTCTTTGGAAGTTTTAATTTCTACTGATTTTGATCCTTTAACTCATACCGATCCTGCTAATGCCAATTGGGATACCATTACCGGAAATTTCGCCTTCTCTTCTGGTGGATATGCAGACACCAATTCAGGTCGTTTCAGTTTAGAAAATTACTTGACGCCTAATGTGAGCATCGCTTTCGTATACGAAGGTGCCCCAGGTGCTGGAAACTCTTCGGTATGGCAAATTGACGATTTGATGATCGAAGGTACCATGCCTCGTTTATCTCAAAACCTGGAGCCCGAATACATCGCCTTAGCTCCGGATAACAGCAAGGCTTTTGTAGTTTGTCAAGAAAACAATGCGATGGCGATTATCGACTTAGCCAGCAAAAGCATCACTTCCTTAAAGCCGCTTGGTTTTAAAGATTACTCTACCGGTAACAATAAAATGGATGCTTCGAACCGTGCCAGCAGCATCGACATTCGCAACTGGCCAGTATTCGGTATGTACCAGCCAGATGCCATCAAAGCCTTTGAGGTGAATGGTACTACCTACATCGCTACCGCCAACGAAGGCGACTCTCGCGACTATGATTTCTATAGCGAAGAAGAGCGTGTTAAAGACCTTACTTTAGATGCAACAGCCTTCCCAAATGCAGCTAACTTGCAAATGGAAGACAGCTTAGGTCGCTTAAACATTACCACTACTTTGGGTGATACGGATGGTGATGGAGATTTTGACGAATTGTACTCTTACGGAGGTCGTGGTTTTTCCATCTGGGATGAGAACATGAACCTGATCTGGGATAGTGAGGATCAATTCGCTCAGACTTTATTCAGCCTCTACCCTAATGAGTTCAACTCTAATAATGATGATAACAGCTCCTTAAAATCTCGTTCTGATGATAAGGCTTCCGAGCCAGAAGCAATCGAAATTGCGGTAATCAACGGATTTACCATTGCCTTTGTAGGTTTAGAGCGTATGGGGGGAATCATGGTTTATGATATCACTGACCCTAGCAACCCAAGCTTCATTAGCTACTTCCTACACCGTGACTTTAGCGTTTCTGCAGATGATATCAATGCCGGTGATTTAGGTCCAGAAGACATCAAGTTTATCCCCGCCGCTCAAAGTCCAAACGGTGAAAACTTATTAGCCATTGCCAACGAAGTATCCGGAACCCTTTCTTTGTACAGCATTGGTGGTACCATCGGATTAAATGAAGAAGAGCGTGCTTTAAGCTTACAAGCTTATCCTAACCCAAGCAATGGCTTGGTACAATTTAGCCAGGTGATCGAAGGTGGTAAACTTTACAACCTGAATGGTCAAATGGTGATGAACATCGAAGGAAACAAAGCCGACTTAAGCGCTTTGCCTAGTGGAATCTACCAATTGGTATCTGCTCAAGGAAAACTTCAGATTTTAAAGAAATAAGGCTTTTTAGTCGACCGAACAACAATTTTAGAATCCCGATTCAGGCGAAAGCTTGGATCGGGATTTTTGATTTATAGCGCTGGCCCATTTTAAAATTACCTTTGAATGGTCATAAAGGAAAGGAGCAAATTCTAAATTCCTTCCAATTTGATTTATTCTATTGCAGCATGAAAATCTTAATCATTGAAGACGAAAGTGAATTAGCTCAGGATATGAGCACCTTCCTCACTAATGAAGATTATCGCTGCGAAATTGCTTCGGATTATCCAAGTGCCTGGGACAAGGTACATGACTATGAATACGATTGCATTCTCCTCGACTTAATGCTACCGGGCGGAGAGGGCTTAAAAATCCTGGAGGAATTAAAGGCACTTAATCGCAGTGTAGGAGTGATTATCATATCTGCTAAAAATGCCCTGGATGATAAAATTAAAGGCCTAAAGCTTGGCGCTGACGATTACCTCGCCAAACCCTTTCATCAAGCCGAATTAGCAGCCCGGGTAGAGTCGATTATACGCCGCAAACAATTTGACAGTCAAAATAAAATTCAATATCAAGAGCTATCCATAGACCTCAACGCTAAAAGTGTATGGGTACACGAAACTGAAGTGGTTCTTACTCGAAAAGAATACAACCTACTTCTGTTCTTCTTGGGAAATAAAGGTCGGGTACTTTCTAAGCCGGCATTGGCCGAGCACCTGTCCGGCGATTTTGCCGATATGTTCGATAGTCATGATTTTGTATATGCCCATGTAAAAAACTTGAAGCGCAAATTAAAAGAGGCGGGCTACGGCAATTATATCCAAACCATCTATGGAACCGGCTATAAATGGGAACTATGAACAGATTACTACATAAACCGCTTAAAGCCTTTGCTCTCTATGCCCTAATTCTCCTCCTTGGCAGTATTCCGGTTTATGTTTTGGTAATGGACCATATCTGGAATAATGAGCTGGACGAAAACAATAAGCTTCGACTGGAATTTATTAAATCCCAATTAGATAAAGGTCATTTTAATGAAACTGAGCTCAATAAGGTCATTGAAAATTGGTCCATCCTTCAGCCCGATATTCGTATTGAAAAGCTGGAAAAACCTCAACCTTTTGCGGATCGCTACTACAGCATTGAAAGGCCCAGCATTTTAGAGCCGGAAGAAGAAGATCTGGAACGCTTTCGCGGATTGGAATCCTATTTCGAACTAGAGAATCGAGCCTACCGAATTCGTATTGAAACCAATATTGAGGAACTGGATGAAACCTTTGCGGTGATTAGCCTTATCACCCTTAGCTTTCTGGTGATTATGGTGATAGGTTTTGTATTGCTTAATCGTAAAATCACCAAACAAAGCTGGCGGCCATTTTACCAAAGTCTGCAAGCATTAAAAAGCTTTGAGCTCAGTAAGGGCCAAAAAATAGAGCTTCCCGAAACCGATATTTTGGAGTTTCAGGAACTTCATCATTCCATTGAGGAAATGGCAGCAAAGGCATTGGCTAGCTACCAACAGCAAAAATCCTTTATTGAAAATGCCTCTCATGAGCTGCAAACTCCCTTGGCACTGCTTAAATCCAAAATTGACCTATTAAGCCAAAAAACCGAAGTGAATCATGAGGTCAGGGACTTAATATCTGCCATTAATGCCCCCCTAGCCAGACTTAGTCGTATTAATAAAAACCTTCTGGTTTTGGCCAAGGTGGAAAGTGAGCAGTTTCAATCCGATCAAAATCTCAACTTAAAGCAGGTCATTGATAATGCCCTTTTACTTTTTGAGGATTATATGGATGATAAAGAGCTTCAATGTCATTTTGATGGATCCCAATCCACCCTGCTCTATTGCGATCCATTCTTAGTAGAAACCCTGATACAAAACCTACTTTCCAATGCCATTCGACACAGTAAAAATGGTTCCGGTATATGGATTAAACTGAATGGGTCTCTGTTGGAAATCGCCAATGAAGGCCAGGAAAGCCTGGAAACAGATAAACTCTTTCAACGTTTCTCACGCAACAATTCTTCCGATAAAGTGAGCAGTGGCTTAGGCCTGGCGATTGTTAAAGAGATTGCCCACAAATACCATTGGCAAGTGAGCTATAGTTTTGAATCCTCCAGGCATATCTTCCGCCTGGACTTTTCTTAAAATTCCAATTTTCTTCTAAATCCATCCTGAAGTTTGGATTGTAATTTAAATCCATGCAATTATGAAGAAAGTAATTTTAAGTACAGCCTTCCTATTGGGAACGCTAGTCCTGAGCTATGGCCAGAAATCGAATTCAATGAAAGTACCGGATGCAGTGCAAAGCGCTTTTAAAACTAAATTCCCGGAAGCCACTAAAGTGGAATGGGAAAAAGAATCTACGAATGAATGGGAAGCTGAATTCAAATGGAATGGCAATGAGTACTCCGCTAATTTCAATTCCGCCGGACAATGGTTGGAGACCGAATATGAAATAAAGAAAAGTGAAGTCCCCAAATCCATATTAGCACATTTGGATGCCGCCTATTCCGACTACGATTTGGAAGAAGTGGAAAGAGTAGAAAAGCCCGATGGCTCCGCTTATGAGCTTGAAATTGAAGTGAATGATGAAGAGTGGGAAGTTCTCGTAAATGAAAAAGGGATCATTAAACAAAGTCAAGAAAGCGAAGAAGATGATGATTAGAACTCTAAGAACTTTTAGTCTCATACTGCTCTTAGTACCCCTGGGCCTTCGGGCCCAGGTAAGCTTGGTGAATCTATCCGGGACCGTGAAATCCGAAAAAAATCAAGAACTCCTCCCCTTCGTAAATATTCAATTGCTTAGTCCTGCTGATTCGAGCTTCCTGAGTGGCACCATTACAGATGAGCAAGGCCTTTTCAATTTAAGCGACATTGCTCCAGGAAAATACCTACTCTCACTTTCCTTTATTGGCTTTAAGGGTCTGTATAAGGACCTTTACATTGGTTCCAATTCGGCCTATTTGGATTTGGGGGTCCTATATCTAAAAGAGGATAATGAGCAATTAGAGGAAGTGGTGGTTTCAGCGCGCAAAGAAGCACTCAGCGCTAAAATGGATAAGAAAACCTACCTCCCCGAAGATAATCTGAGTCAGAGCGGAGGCAGTGTTTTGCAAACCCTCAGTCAATTGCCAGGGATTAGCACCCAAGAAGGTGAAATTCAATTGCGAGGCAGTAATCAAGTGATGATCCTTATCGATGGCAAACAGACGGCTATTACTGGCTTTGGTAAGCAGAATGGCCTGGATAATATTCCGGCTTCCGCCATTGAAAAGATTGAAATCATTAATAATCCTTCCGCTCAATATGATGCCAATGGAAATGCCGGTATCATTAACATTATTCTCAAGAAACAAGATGCCAGCGGTTTAAATGGCCAAGCAGGCCTGAGTACCGGATTGGGTGCATTATGGGTACGCAAGGATAACCTTCCTGGTATTAGGCCCCAATATCAAGCTACCCCTAAAATTAACCCTAGCATAGCGCTGAACTATCGTAAAAACAAGATGAATCTTTTCCTTCAGGCAGATCATCTCTATATCGAAAGTTTAAACCGAAACGAATTCGTAAGCCGAAGCTATGCTGACGGCACTCAGATCGATCAGCAATTAAAACGAAATCGAAATACCCATTTCTTCACCTCAAAGGCGGGATTGGATTATCAACTAGATGCCAATAATAGCATCAGCCTGGCCACCTATTTCAGTAGAGAAAGCGTTAAGGATTATGGGGATCAGCCCTTCTTTAATGGCAGAACTGGTGAGAGTTTACGCTTATGGCAATTCCTGGAAGATGAAGTCCTGACAGCTTATATGGGTTCCTTAGATTACGAGCATAAATTTCCGGAACCCGGGCATCTTCTTAAACTTGGTTATCGCTATAGTTTCGACCGAGAAGATGAAAGCTATTTCTTCGACAATAAACTGCCGAGCTATCAAAGCAAGGAATCATTCCATCTGATTGCAGATCAAAAAGTATCCGATTTCAATTTAGACTATCAAAGGCCTCTAAAACATGGCCTTTTAGAAACGGGACTAAAATTCAGACAGAGAATTATCCCTACCATTATGCAGTTTAATCCTTCTGTTCAACATTCTGTTTTGGATGTAGGTGCAGATGGCATTGCTACTTACCGTGAGACTATTCCTGCTATCTATGGAAACCTGAATTATGAAATTCAAGATTGGGAGGCAGAACTTGGATTACGCTTGGAATATGTGGATCTATACTATGAAGTGAGCCCGGGACATAATACCTATAAAAGTGATGGCTATCAATATCTACAACCTTTCCCTAATGCGCGCATCGCCTATAAAATTTCGGATGGGGATAAATTGAGTTTATTCTTCAATCGCCGAGTGGATCGCCCGGATGAAGTTGACATTCGCATTTTTCCTAAATACGATGATGCAGAGATCATTAAGGTGGGAAATCCCGCGCTGAAACCTCAATTCACCAATAGCTTGGAACTCGGCTATAAACATGCCTGGGAAAAAGGATCCATCTATGGTGCAGCCTACCATCGAATGTCTAAGGCTCAGATAAGTCGAATAGCGATTCAATCTGATACCTCAAATTTGATTTACAATATCTCCCAAAATACCGGTGCTGCTTTTAACAGTGGAATTGAGCTTGATTTGAATCAAAAACTAAGTAAATGGC